>NZ_CAJVAP010000001.1 GCF_910593785.1 Leucobacter soli
GCTCACCGCCCCGTCCCACCCCCGCCCGCGGCGACGAGGCCAACAGCGACGAGGTCCGCGGCGGCATCGGTGACGAAGCCCGTGGCGAAAGCTGAAGCCGAGCCTGCAGCGGCGCCTCCACACGCACCGGCGCGCATCCCCGGCCGTCGCCGCGCCCGGCTCGGGGCGTTCCTCACCGCCGCCGCTTCCGTGAGCATCCTCGGCCTGACCGCACTCGGCGTCGCGCAGTCGCTCGAAGCCCCGGATCCCGGATCCGACGCCGCTCCCCCGGTGTCCGCCGCTCCTGCGATCCCGGTCGCCTCGGGAGACCCGGTCGCCGATCAGGCGGGTGGGCCGGATACCGCCCCGGCGGGCCCGCGAGAGCAGGAGCCGGTCGCCGTGCCGGAGCTGATCGGCCTCTCCCTGGCAGAGGCGACGGCGCTGCTCGAGGAGCTGGGATTGCGTCTCGGGGAGGTCGAGAGCGCGCACGGCACGGACCCGCAGGGCACGGTGCTTGCGGGCAGCAGGCGCGCAGGCGCCGCGGTCGAACCCGGCAGCACGGTGTCGCTGACCGTCGCATCAGGACTCAACCTCGTGCCGGACGTCATCGGGATGCGCGGCGATGAGGCGAGGGTGGTGCTCGAGGCCGCCGGGTTCCTCACCGAGAGCACTTCCGAGGACGGCACCATGGGCGGTGACGGCAGCGAGCACGACACCATCGACTGGTCGGGTACCGTGCATGCCTCGACGCCCCGGCCTGGCTCGCCGCTCGCGCTCGGATCCGCCGTCATGCTCACGCTCGAACCGCCGATCGCACCGGGCGGGGACGCGGACCCGGGAACGCCGGGCCAAGAGTGGTCGCGCCCGGTTACCGGCCCGTGACCCGCTACCCGAACCGGCCCTGCACGTAGTCCGCGGTCCGCTGATCCTCCGGGTTGCCGAACAGCTTCGACGTCGGGCCGGCCTCGACGATCACCCCGGGGGTACCCGCTGATGCGAGGAAGAACGCGCAGTGGTCGGAGACGCGTTGCGCCTGCTGCATGTTGTGCGTGACGATCACGATCGTCACCTCGCGCTGCAGCTCTGCCATGGTCTCCTCGATGACCCGCGTCGACGTCGGATCGAGGGCCGAGCACGGCTCATCCATCAGCAGCACCTTCGGCTTCACCGCGAGCGAGCGCGCGATGCACAGGCGCTGCTGCTGCCCGCCGGAGAGGCCGGCGCCGGGCTGGCGCAGGCGATCCTTGACCTCGTTCCAGAGCCCGGCCTTGGTGAGGCACTCCTCGACGAGGTCGTCCTTCACCGACTTCTTCGCCTTGATCCCGGTGAGCGCGAGCCCGGCGAGCACATTCTCCGAGATCGACATGGCGGGAAAGGGATTGGGCTTCTGGAACACCATGCCGATGTGCTTGCGCGCGTCGGTCACGCGGAGCTCGGGGTCGTAGACGTCGATGCCGTCGAACAGCACCTCGCCGGCCAGCGCGGCGGACGGCACGAGTTCGTGCATACGGTTCAGGATTCGCAGGAATGTCGACTTGCCGCATCCCGAGGGCCCGATCAGCGCGGTCACGCGGTTCGGCTGCATGACGAGGTCGATCCGATCGAGCACCTTCCGGTCGCCGAACCAGGCGGATACGCTGCGCGCCTCGAGGGCGGCCGCCGGGCGGTCCACGGAGATCTCGAGTTCACCGGGCCGAATGCTCGCAGCGCCGAGCAGCGGGACCTCCGGCGCCTCCAGGACCGGCGGGAGCAGCTGGGTCAGCCCGTCAGGCGGGGACAGGGGCGGCAGTGCCGCTCCCCCGCCGTTCGGGCTCGCCGGCGGCAGCGTCAGCTCGGCCGTCTCGTTGTCGTCGATCGAGAGTGTCACGAGAGTCTTCCTTTCTCGTCCGGCCGATGCCGGGTCGATGCGGATCGTGCCGCGGATCAGAGTGTGTTGGGGAGCAGGATCATCGCCTGGACCGATGCGGTCGTGGCGAGGAGGAGCAGGATGGGGAACCCGACGAGCCAGGCCTGCCAGCGCCCCCAGTAGTGGACGCCCAGCACGGCCAGCACCGCGGTGGCGAGGACGCCGATCAAGGCGAGCACGAGCCAGGGGACGGCGCTCGGGTCGCCGGCGAGCGTCTGCTCCTCGGCGCTGAGCGTCGCGTTCGCCACCACCTGGTTGGGGGTGACGAACGGCTCGGAGGTGAGGCTGGCGTCCACGCGGACGACGGATCCCGAGAAGTAGGGAATCGGGGCGTGCGTGCTGACCAGGGTCAGGCGGCCGGACCCCGCGGGCATCGCCTCCGGGAGGGGGTCGCCGCCCCGGCGCACGTCGGTCACGGTGTACGTGCTCGTGCCTTGGCCGGTCGTCGCGGTGATGGTGTCGCCGATCTGCAGCGCGAGGAGACCCCCGAACGGAGCGCCGAACGCCGAGGATCGACCCACGATCACGCTCGCGCCGGCTTGGCCGGGGAGGACGGCGTCTCGGCGGAGGCCCGGACCGGATGCGGTCACGTCGGAGGTCGTACCGGCGAAGACCACCTCGTTCTCGAGCCCGAGGCCGGGCACGTTCAGGAGTGCGACCGGGGTGCCGGGCGCGATCGCGAGGTCATCGGGGCCGATCTGGCCCACGGGGGCCGTGCCGTTCGCGAGGTCGTAGCGGAACCCCTCGAACGCGACCTGCTGGTCCCGCAGATGCTTGACCGGAAGTACGAGCACGACCTGCAGGACGAAGACGACGAGGACCATGCCGATGGCGACCAGTACGCTGCCCCAGTAGCGGTAGCGGTCGAGCTCATCCATCGCCGGGATGGCCGCGGTCAATGAGATCCGGGGGGAATACGGGACCCGGAACTCCTCTTCCGGCCGCTTCTTCGGGCTGGGAGGCGCTCCGGGCGTCGGGGATGTCGTCGTCATGTGCTCTCTCGGGAAACGCCCCGGCGCATCCCCTCTCGACGGGGACTGCGCCAGGGCGATTCGCGCCGGCCCGCTGGGAGCCGGCGCGAATCCGGTTATCTGGGGTTACCGCTTCACCTTGAAGCTGGTCTTGCCGGTGGCGGACTTGAAGTTGCCATCGCTCTTGAACGAGACCGTCACCTTGTGGGTGCCGCTCTTCACCTTCTTGATGCTGACCGTCGCCTTGCCGCTGCTGTTGAGCTTCACGTTCTTCTTGATGGTCTTCTTGCCATCCTTGATCGTGACGGTGCCCTTGGCGTTCAGCTTGGAGTTGGTGCTGACGGTGACCTTCACCTTGGCGGTCTTGCCGGCCTTGAGGGTCTTGATCTTCGCGATCTTGACCTTGGCGCTGGCCTTGTTCACCGTGAAGGAGACCGACTTCGACGCCGAACCGGCGACTGCGGACGAGCCGGCGTAGGTCGCAGTGATCCGGTGGGTGCCTGCGGCGAGCTTCGACGAGAGCTTCAGGGAGGCCTTGCCACTCTTCACCGTGGCGCTGCCGAGGGTCTTCGAGCCGTCCTTGAAGGTGACCTTGCCGGTCGCGGTGCCGGCCGAGGCCTTCACCGTCGCGGTGACGGTCGCCGCCGAGCCGTAGGTGCGGTTCGAGATCTTCGACACGGTCGTGGTCGACGACTGTGCGGTGACGACGAGGGACTTGGCCGCGTCCGTCGTCTCCGAGTAGGCGACGCCGCTGAGCGCCGGCACGAAGTTCGCGATCACCGAGAGCGAGGCCGGGGCGGTCGGGGTGTATGCGACGGTCGCGCTGGTCTGACCGGCCGGGATCTCGACCGAGGTCAGCTCCTTGCCCGACTCGATCGCGCCGTCGTAGAAGGTGACGGTGCCGCCCTGGTCCCCGGTCGAGGTGACCGTGGCGCCGAGGGTGACGGCCGCACCAGCGGCGGCGTTCGCAGGGACATCGATCGAGACCGACGAGGGCGAAGCCGCGTAGTCGGTGCGCGAGATGTCGCCGCAGGCGTTGGCGCCCGAGGCGGCGGTCAGCGCGGCGAAGCCGTAGCGCTCGATGGTGTCGGTCGCCTCGCAGACCTCGGAGTCGGTGCCCACGAAGGCGCGGTAGGTCTCAGAGGCCTCATCCTCGGCCTCGAGGCTCGGGATGATGTTGTAGACGAGGCGGGTGAAGGTCGAGTTGAACGCCGCGTTCAGCTTGTACGAGGTGCCGCTGCCGGTCGTGGGCGCGGTGCCGCCGATGAGGTTGATCTTCGCGCCGCTGCGGACGTCGGCGACGCCCTCCGCGCCGTTGGCCTGGGCGACCCACTGCGCGACCGAGTACGGCACGAGTGCGGCCTTCTGCTGGTCGGGCGTGCCCGAGGTGAACGGCGCGCCGCTGTTCTCCTGCACGTCGGCGCCCGAGAAGTCCTTCGCGACGTTGGCGCCGAGGTTCCCGTTGACGTTCGAGGTCACATCGCCCTCGTTCAGGCCGACCTTGCCGATCCAGAAGCTGCGGGTGCCCGAGCCGGCCTGAGGCAGCCAGGTGGTGATCTGCACGTAGCCGGCGCCTGCGGTCGCGCTGAGCTGCCCCGCCTCGTTCACGTACCGGAGGTTGCCCTTGTAGATGTCGGTGAGCTGCGCCTGCGTCAGGTCGCTCGGGATCCAGCTGTTCGCGGAGGTCGCGTACGAGACCGCGTCCGTGGCGAACGGGACGTAGGTGAGCACGCCGCCCTCGACCTGCGCGCCGGGGCCGGAGGAGCTGCGGGCGTACTGGATCTGGCCGGCTGCGACGTCGGTGGTCACCGACCGGGTACCGCCCGTGAAGGTGGCGACGTTCGCGTTGCCGGTCTGGCCGATCGCCACACGCAGCAGGTCGCGGCCGGCGCCGGAGCCGTTGGCGCGCGGGATCGCGACGCCGTCGGCCTTCGTCACGACGGTCGCACTCGCACCGGTCGCGTCGTAGGAGGCCAGCAGGCTGCCGGGGATGTCCGCCGCCAGGCCGTTCATCACGAACTGGGTGGTGTCGGATCCGAGCCCCGCGAGGGCGCCGAAGCTGCCGCTCGCCGGATCCGCGTGCGCCGGGGAGATCGCGGTGCCGGCGATGAGCACCGCGCAACCCAGTCCGACCCCGAACTTCGCGAAGGACTTGACCTTCATGTGTGTTCCTCCAAAAGGTGTGGATATCAGCTGCCGCGGACGCACCTGAACGATCGCAGCGGTCCCCAGACTAGGAAGCCCGGGGGAACGGGAGAGTGGTACCGGGTGAAGCGCGGGCGAACAACCGGCGGTCGGAAGGTGAACGAGTGCGACGCGGCGTTCAGATCTTCGTCGGTCGGCCCTTTGCGCCCTTGCGCATCAGGAGCGATCCGCCGAGCAGCGCCGGCACGCCCAATGCCGCCGAGATGCCGAGGGCGACGCCGCGGGCGCCCGCCGTCTCGTGGTCGGTGACCCCTTCGTGCAGCCCCGGGCCCGACGCCTCCGGCTCGTCCGCGCCCGGTGCATCGGGCGAATCGATCGGCTCGCCGAGCGCGTCGTCGTCGGATCCGGTCTCGGTGTCCGGATCCGCCTCGGGTTCCGCTTCCGGCTCCGGCTCGGAGGCCTTCTCGTCGGGGCATTCCTTCGCCACCGCCTTCGCGTCGCGCAACAGGGCCGAGAGCTTCTTGACCACGGAGATCTGCTCCCCCGACAGCGGGACGTAGCCGACGGGAAGCCGCCCGACCTCGTGTCCGACGATCTGCCCGATACCGCTCAAATGGTCGAGCAGGCTCGCATACCCGTCGCGCGTGCGGGCGTCCGCCGAGCAGAGGGCGATGGCCGCATGCGTGACGGTCGCGAGCGGATAGGCGTCGAGCGTGCGCGCCTGCGGATCGGGGACCTTCGCGACCTTGGAGGTCTCGCTGGCGGTGAACCCGCCGATCGCGGCGGTGATGGACTCGTCCGTCGGCGCCACCGCCTGCCCCGCTCCGTTCACGATCTTCGCCATGTTGAGGCCGTAGCGCTCCGCCGAGCTGCGCGTCGTGACGGCGAGTTCGAAGCGCTTCCCGGGCAGCTGCGCGCCGCCCGAGACGTACTGGGCAGGGGTCCGGGTCGGATCCCAGACGAACTTCGCACCGGCGTCGCCTCGAGCCGCCCGATAGGCGGATTCGGCGAAGTCCTGGGCGTAGGGCCGGAGATCGAGCGTCCCGTAGCCCGGCGCGCCGAGGGCGGCATCGGCGCCGACGACGGTGAGGTCGGCCTTCGGGAAGCTGTTGATCGACGCGTCCGACACGATCGCGAGTCCCTGGTAGACCGGGTTGATCCGCATGCCCCAGTCGTCGGCCCGCCCCTCGAGGAAGCCCGCGGCCTGCGGGTCCGCCTTGATCCAGTCCCACACCTGGGCGATGTCGTCCGAGGATCCGAAGCTGACGATGAGGCCTTCAGGAGTGGCCGAGGTCTGGAACTCGGCGAACTCCGGGTTCAACTCGGTGAACTCCGGATCGCGCACGATCGTGTACGGGTTCTCCGTCAGCGGGCTCGTCGAGCCGCCTCCGGGAACGTCGACGCGGTACGACTGGGTGAGGAGCTTGGCGACGAGCCGAGCGTTGAGGGTGAGGTTCGTGACCGGCGTGCCGTTCCGATCCTCCCGACTGCTGCCGCTCCGGAAGTCCCGATCGATGTTGTAGCCGAACACGATCGCGTTCTGGGCGATCGGAGCGTACTCCACCTTGGTCGATCCCTGCTGCGCCTTCGTCAGCGGATCGGCGACCGCGGCGAAGCTCGACGACCCGCTCGACGCGGAGAGCAGCTGGCCGCGGGACTCGTCGTCGCCGAGCTGCGAGTAGCCGAGCGTCGTCCCCTGCGGGCAGATCGCGGCCTGGTACGAGGTCATCGCCTCGGTGAACTCTTCGTTGCCCACGATCCGGACCTCCTGCGACCCGATCGTGCAGCTCGCGGTGGTGGGGGTGAACGACATCGGGAACACCATCCGGTTGTCCCACGCCGATTGCGAGAGCGGCGAACCCGTCAGCCGGCCGTCCTGATTGGCCGTCGCCGGCTGCCCGGTGGTATTGCTCTCGCCGCGGGGGACGACGACGAGCCAGCAGGATCGGATCCCCCCGTCGGGCAGGCTCGCGCCGCAGCCGAGGTGCGGCGCCGAGAGCGAGCTCTGCAGCTGGAAGACGGAGAGGCCCGAGCCGTCGGACCCGGTGCGCACCGCATCGACCTCGTTCGTCGACGCCGCCGTGAAGTAGGTGGTGGTGTCGAACACGCGCTCGCCGCTCACCGGGAGGAACGGCACCGCATAGCTCCGCGCGTTCGGACGCGACGGGTTCGTCGGCAGGCGATAGACGTCGTCGTCGTAGCTCTGCTTCGGATCCGAGCCGCGCGAGCTGAGACTGCGCGAGGCGGCGCCGGTCCCGAGCAGCGCGTTGAGACTCGCGGTCGAGGCGCCGAATTGGCACTGCTCGGGGGCGGGCCCGCTCTCCGCGTCGTCGCCCCAGCACTGCATGATCTGCAGGTAGTTGGTCGCGAAGTCGCCCTGCGAGGTCGCCTTCGCACCGGTCCACGAGACGACGACGCCCTGATCGCTGAGGTGCTCGGACTGGGAGACGCCGACCTCGAGATCCTCGAACACCGCGTAGTCGGGGTCCTCCGGGTCCCGTTCCCCGGCCAGGCCCCCGTCGGCCCACTTCTGCACGATGGCGGAGGTCTCCTCGGCCGCGGAGGCCGAGCTCCCGGCTCCGATCAGGCTGAAGCCGCTGACCGCGCCGACGGCGCCGAGCACGACCCCCACGATCAGGAGCCCGGCTCCGATCCTCCGGTACGCCGCCGAATGATCCTGCGCGTTCATGCCCGCCTCCGTTCGCGCACCAGTCGGGCCGCCATCGGCGGCACCAGGACGACCGAGGCGAGCAGCGCTATCGCGACAGCCGCGATCGTCTGCTCCGCGCCCCAGCCGGTCTCCGCGTCCACGGACACCGGAGCGGCCACGACGTTGCTGCATATCCCCGTGTCCTGATCGCAGACGATCGGCCCGCCGCCCTCGGTCGCACCGAGGAGGGTCACGCCGCCGGCTCCCCCGGCCGAGTCGAGTGCCCCGGGCTCTCCGCCCGCCGCGGAATCGTCTCCGCTGCCCGGACCGCCGCCGCTGCCCGAACCGCTTCCGCCGGTCGAACCGCCGGAGCTGCCCGGGTTCGTCGTGCCGGTGGCACCGCCGGTCCCCTGGGCGCATTGCTCGTCCGCGCCCTTCTTGTCGCAGGCGTCGGGCATGGGGGCCTGCGTGGCCAGCGTGTTCGTCCCGTCGGAGGAGAACGTCGGATTGTTGCACTTCTTGATGTCGATGCTCTGCGTCTTGACGCCCGGGATCCGCTTGACCTGGGCCAGACCGGCCTTCACCAGGTTGATCGGCAGCGGCGAGTAGCCGAGCGCGTCCGCCTGCTGCTGCCCCTCGCAGAGGAAGTAGTAGGAGAAGGCGCCGAGCGTCTCGCCCTTGCTCTGCGTGAAGCCGCTCTGCGTGGAGGTCGGGATGATCAGGTAGCTGTACGAGGAGAGCGGGTACGTCCGGGCATCGGAGTTGCGGTAGACGCCTTTCAGCTTCTGCGTCAGATACTGGTCTGAGCCCTTGTCGGTGTTGATCTTCGCGCCGAGCAGGCCGACGGCGACGTTGGACGCCGTGGGTTCCACGTAGTACCCGGAGCGGTTGAGCACCTTCGCGACCGGGTAGCCGCTCTTGAGCGCGTACGAGTACTCGACGTAGGTGATCGTGCCGATGTTGGCGGTCTGCGCGACGTAGCCGGCGACGCCCTGCGACCCCGCCTGCCCGACGAAGCCCTTGCCGTCGACGATCGGGAAGTTCGACGTCTGGCCGCACTTGCCCGATCGCCCGGCCTGCGTGCAGTAGGCGTTCCAGGTCGACGACTGCTCGGAAGCCATCCAGGCGGTGAACTGGGCGGTGGAGCCCGAACCGTCCGATCGGACGACCGGCACGATCGCGCGGTTGGGCAGGCTCAGGCTCGGGTTGTCGGCGGCGATGTCCTTGTGATTCCACTTGGTGATCGCACCGGTGAAGATCTTGGCGAGCACCGGGCCTGAGAGCCGCAGGTTCGTGACGCGCTTGCCGCCGATCTGCAGGTTGTACATGAACGCCGTGCCACCGGCCACGACGGGCATGTACGCGTACCCGCGCGAGGGCGGCGTGTCGACGACCCCGGCGTCGGTGAGCCCGTACGGGATCTCGGACACCGCGAAGTCCACGGTGCCGGATTTGAACTGGTTCCGGCCGTCGGAGGAGCCGCTGCTCGCGTAGTTGATCTTCATGCCGTACTGCTGCACGTTGCGTCGCCACTGGTCGATCGCGTTCGCGCTCCAGGTGGACCCCGCGCCGTTCACCGGCACGTAGTCGGCGGCGCTCGCGGCCGTGGCGGTGACCGTGACCGTGGCCGGCACGAGGATGCCCGCACCGAGGATGACGGCCAGGATCAGCCCGCCCCATCGCCGATTCGTCCGTCTGTTCACTGCGCTCTCCTGTCTTGGTCCACGTCGCCCCGCGCCGCCGGTGCGGCGTGCCTGGCACGTGCGGTTCTGGGCGCTGCCGCGGGTGACTGCGCAGCACGCCGTTCGCGCCGTGTCGTGAGGGCGCTCCATCCGCGCGACGCACCGCGCAGGAACCGCTCCCGCGATTCCTGACGCCGCGCCCGCGACTTCACGTCCTGGCGCCCGATGATGCGCGCGATCACGAAGAGGAGCACCACGAGCGCGAGCAGGACCACCGCGGTCCCGAAGCCGCGGGCGATCATCGCCGGCTCGGGCGACTTCACGAACTCGAAGATCGCGAGCGGGAGGGAGACCATCGGCCCGTTCATCGGGTTCAGGTTCAGCGACGCCGTGAACCCCGAGGTGAGCAGCACGGGAGACGTCTCGCCGATCCCGCGCGCCGTCGCGAGGATGATCGACGTCGTCAGTCCCGAGCGGGCGGTCGGCAGGACGACCCGGCTCACGGTCTGCCACTGGGTCGCGCCGAGGCCGATCGACGCCTCCTTGAGGGTCGAGGGCACGAGCCGCAGCACCACGTCGGACGAGCGGATCATGATCGGCAGCATCATGATGCTGATCGCGATCGACGCGGCCATGCCCGATTTGTCCATGCCGAGGATCAGGATGAACGTCGCGTAGACGAAGAGTCCGGCGACGATCGACGGCAGCGCCGTCATGGCTTCGACGATGGTGCGCACGAACCGGGCGAACGGGCCCGGGATCTCGGTGAGGAATACCGCGGTGACGAGCCCCAGCGGCACGGTGATCGCGAGGGCGATCCCGATCTGGATCAGGGTGCCGACGATGGCGTGCTGCACGCCGCCCATGGTGAGCGGGTCGAGGGGCCCGGTGGACGACATGTCCTCGAGGTAGAGGTTGAGATGCGGCAGGGCCTCGGCGCCCCGGATCACGGTGAAGGTGACGACGAAGATCAGGACGATCACGACGCCGCAGGCCAGGATGTAGACGACGGCCTCGAGGACGCGGTCGAGGACGGTCTCGAGGTCGCCGTCGACCCACGTGAGCACGGCGTAGAAGAGGAGGAAGGAGATGATGGCGATCGCGACGAACCCGTAGAATCCGCCGAACGGGGCGAGCGTGGTGAAGATCAGCGTCGTGGCGCAGAGCGCCGCCGCGATCGCACCGGTGACGGTGAGCAGATCCCCGACGCGGATCGGATGCAGCAGCCGCCGGGGCTCCTCGTCGGCGGGGGCCGGGCGCGCCTCCGGGGCGGCCGTCGGCTGCTCGCCGAGCGCGTCGGCTTCGGCCTCGGCGGGAGCCTCGGCAGCGTCGGTCTCGAGCTCCTCGGGCGGGTCGATGACCGCGGTGGTCGTCAGTGTCGCATCGGCCATCAGTTATCGGCTCCCGAGCGCGAGCGGCCCACGATGGTGGACGCGACGAAGTTGACGACGAGCGTCAGCAGGAAGAGGGCCAGCCCCGCGGCCATGAGCGCCGACATGCCGGCGGCCGAGGCCTCGCCGTAGCGCAAGGCGATGAGCGACGAGACCGAGCTCGTGCCGTTCTGCAGGATGTGCGGCTGGATGACGAACACCGGCGAGATGATCATGTAGACGGCGATGGTCTCGCCGAGCGCACGGCCGAGGCCCAGCATCGAACCGCCGATGATGCCGCCCGCGCCGTAGGGCAGGACGACGGATCGGATCATGCCCCACCGGGTGCTGCCGAGCGCCAGCGCTCCCTCCCGCTCCCCGCCGGGGGCCTGCGAGAACACCTCGCGCATGATCGACGTCATGATCGGCGTGATCATCGCGGCCACGACGAGGCCCGCGATGAACGTGGAGGAGGTGAACACCGTGATCGAGCTCAGCGGGTCCGCCGGGTCGAAGCCGTCCACGGCGAAGAGCGGGAACCAGCCGAACGCGGTCGCCAGCCACTTGGCGACGTCCGTGATGGTTCCCTGCAGGAAGAAGACGCCCCAGAGCCCGAAGACGACGGACGGGATCGCGGCCATCAGGTCGACCAGTGTCACGAGCGCTTTGCGGAGGAACTCCGGGCAGTACTCGCTGATGAAGAGCGCGGTGGCGAGCGAGACCGGAAGCGCCACGATGATCGCGACGAGAGCGATCAGGATCGTGCCGACCAGCACCGCGGCGATGCCGAAACGACCGGCCCCGCCGTCCGGGTCCCACTCCACGACGGTGAAGAACGAGATGCCCGACACGCTGAGCGCCTGCCAGGCGCGCGCCAGCAGGAAGACGCCCACGCTGGACATGATGACGAGCACGGCGACGCCGCCGCCGCGCGAGACTCCCCGGAATACGCGGTCGGCCAGGGAGCGCGACGTGCCAATCGCGCGTGGGGACTCGACAGTCACCTGCAAATGAACCTTCTCGAACAGCTCCATGTCGGGGAGACCGGATACGTTTTACGACTCCCACAGCGTGGCTGGTCCGATCGAATGGACGATGGCGTCCAGGTGAACCGCTGCTGAATTCTCGCGCGGACGGCCGGCCCGCATGCACGAGGCGGGCCTCTGCACAGTCGACCGGCGAACTTGTGGACATCCGACACCAGATCCCGGCGCATGTCTGTGCATGTCTGCGCTTTTCGATAGTGTTTAGGCGGTGCGCTCACCGGCGCGCCGTCGCGCGTCGCCTGATCCCGGCGATTGCGCATCGTCTTGAAGGAGCATGCACGTGACCGTGAACACCGAGGATCCGTACGCACCCGACAGTGACGACATCGATCCGGGCGAGACCGCCGAGTGGATCGAGTCGCTCGACCAGGTGGTCGACGAGCGCGGAGCCGCTCGCGGGCGGGAGATCATGACGAGCCTGCTGGCGCGCAGCCGGCAGCGACACCTGAACGTGCCGCAGGTGCCGACGACCGACTACGTGAACACGATCGCCTCGGCGGACGAGCCCGAGTTCCCCGGCAACGAGGAGCTCGAACGCAGCTACCGCCGCTGGATCCGCTGGAACGCGGCGGTCACCGTGCACCGCGCGCAGCGCCCCGGCATCGGCGTCGGCGGCCACATCTCGACCTATGCGTCGGCGGCTTCGCTCTACGAGGTCGGCTTCAACCACTTCTTCCGCGGCCAGGATCACCCGGGTGGCGGCGATCAGATCTTCATCCAGGGCCACGCCTCCCCCGGCATCTACGCCCGCGCCTTCCTCGAGGGCCGGCTCACCGAGGATCAGCTCGACGGCTTCCGCCAGGAGAAGTCGCACGCGCCGAACGCGCTGCCGAGCTACCCGCACCCGCGCCTGCTGCCCGACTTCTGGCAGTTCCCCACCGTGTCGATGGGCCTCGGTCCGATCAACGCGATCTATCAGGCGCAGGCGAACCGCTACCTCACCAATCGCGGCATCAAGGACTGCTCCGACCAGCACGTCTGGGCCTTCCTCGGCGACGGCGAGATGGACGAGGTGGAGAGCCGCGGCCAGCTGCAGGTCGCCGCGAACGAGGGCCTCGACAACCTGACCTTCGTGATCAACTGCAACCTGCAGCGCCTCGACGGCCCGGTGCGCGGCAACGGCAAGATCATCCAGGAGCTCGAGAGCTACTTCCGCGGCGCCGGGTGGAACGTGATCAAGATCATCTGGGGTCGCGAATGGGACGAGCTCCTCGCCCGCGACACCGAGGGCGCGCTGCTCAACGTGATGAACACGACCCCCGACGGCGACTACCAGACCTACAAGGCCGAGAACGGCGCCTACGTGCGCGAGCACTTCTTCGGCAAGGATGAGCGCGCCCTGCGCCTCGTCGAGGGCTACACGGACGAGCAGGTCTGGGGCCTGCGCCGCGGCGGCCACGACTATCGCAAGGTCTACGCCGCGTACCAGGCGGCCATGGAGCACAAGGGCCGCCCCACCGTCATCCTCGCCAAGACCATCAAGGGCTACGGCCTCGGCTCCCACTTCGAGGGCCGCAACGCCACCCACCAGATGAAGAAGATGACGCTCGAGGATCTCAAGCGCTTCCGCGACGCGATGCGCATCCCGATCTCCGACGCGCAGCTCGAGGCCGATCCCTACCGTCCGCCGTACTACCACCCGGGCGAGAACGATCCGGCGATCCGCTACCTCCACGAGCGCCGCTCCGCGCTCGGCGGCTACGTGCCCGAGCGGCGCACCGAGCACGCGCCCGTGACGCTCCCCGAGCCGAAGACCTACGCCATCGCGGCGAAGGGCTCCGGAACGCAGGAGGCGGCGACGACGATGATCTTCGTGCGCCTGCTCAAGGACCTGATGCGCGAGAAGGGATTCGGCTCGCGCTTCGTGCCGATCATCCCCGATGAGGCGCGCACCTTCGGCATGGACAGCTACTTCCCGACGTCGAAGATCTACAACCCGCACGGTCAGAACTACACCTCGGTGGACCGCGACCTGCTGCTCGCCTACAAGGAGAGCCCGCAAGGCGTGCTGCTGCACGTCGGCATCAACGAGGCCGGCGCCTCGGCCGCGTTCACCGGCATCGGCACCTCGTATTCGACGCAGGGCGAGCCCCTCGTGCCGATCTACATCTTCTACTCGATGTTCGGCTTCCAGCGCACGGGCGACGCGCTCTGGGCCGCCGGCGACCAGATGGCGCGCGGCTTCCTGATCGGCGCGACCGCCGGGCGCACCACCCTGACCGGTGAGGGCCTCCAGCACGCCGACGGCCATTCGCTCGTGCTCGCGAACACCAACCCCGCGGTCGTCTCCTACGACCCGGCGTACGGCTACGAGGTCGGCCACATCGTCAAGAGCGGTCTCGAGCGGATGTACGGCGGCACGCATCCCGATCCCAACGTGATCTACTACCTCACGGTCTACAACGAGCCGATCATCCACCCGGCGGAGCCGGAGGGCGTCGACGTCGAGGGCATCGTGCGCGGTCTCCATCGGGTCTCCCCCGCCGCCGGCCTCGACGCCGGGCTCCCCGCGGATGCGCCGCGCGCCCAGCTCTTCGCCTCGGGCGTCGCCGTGCCGTGGACGCTCGAGGCCCAGAAGCTCCTCGCCGAGGAGTGGGGGGTCGCCGCCGACGTGTGGAGCGTCACCTCGTGGGGCGAGCTGCGCCGGGACGGCCTCGCCGCCGAGAAGCACAACTTCCTGCATCCGGAGGAGGCGCCGCGCGTACCCTACCTCGCCGAGAAGCTCGCGAACGCCGAGGGCCCCGTGATCGCGGTGAGCGACTGGTCCACCGAGGTGCCCGATCAGATCCGCGCCTTCGTCCCGGGCGACTACACCGTCCTGGGCGCCGACGGCTTCGGCTTCAGCGATACGCGCGCCGCCGCTCGTCGCTACTTCGGGATCGACCGCGAGTCGGTCGTGGTCCGCACGCTGCAGCGCCTCGCCGCGCAGGGCAAGGTCGACGCCTCGGCACCGCTTCGGGCGGCCGAGCAGTACCGCCTGAACGACGTGAACGCCGGTACCACCGGCGGCGCCGGCGGCGAATCGTAGCGGGCGCGCCGGACGGGGCATCGATGGAACAATCCAAGGAGCGCGAGCTCAGCTGGCTGCGAACGATCGCAGGCGAACTCGCCACGCTGACGATCACCCGACTGGACGAGACGCTGCCCTGGTACGGCGACATGCCGCCGGGGCGGCGCAGCGCCGTCGGCCTCGTCGCGCAGACCGGGATCAGTTCGTTCATCCAGTGGTACGACGATCCGAGCGCGACGCCGTGGATCGCGAGCGACGTGTTCAGCTCGGCTCCGCGCGAGCTGCTGCGCAGCATCAGCCTTCAGGAGACGCTGCAGCTGATCCGCGTCGTCGTCTCGGTCGTCGAGGAGCGGGTCGCCCCGCGCAGCGAGGAGCTCCGCGAGGCGATCCTGCACTACTCGCGCGACGTGGCCTTCGCCGCAGCCGATGTCTACGCCCGCGCCGCCGAGGCCCGTGGGCTGTGGGACGCCCGCCTCGAGGCGCTCGTCGTCGACTCGATCCTCACCGGGGAGAGCGACGACGAGCTGCCCAGCAGGATCGCCGCACTCGGCTGGCACGGCACGGGCGAGGCGACGGTGCTGGTCGGCACCTCCGAGCGCACGGTCGACGTGGATCAGATCCGGCGCACGGCCCGCCATGCGGGTGCGGATGTGCTCGTGGGCCTGCAGGGCACCCGCCTGGTCCTGGTGCTCGGCCGGGTCGAGCTCGAGCCCAAGGAGCCGGGCGGCACCGTGCCGGAGCCGATCCCGTTCATCGAGATCGCGGGGAGGCTCGCGGAGTTCTTCTCCGACGGACCGCTGGTGCTCGGGCCGAAGGTGGAGAACCTGGTCGCCGCGTCCCGGAGCGCTCGCGCTGCGCTCGCGGGAATCGCGGTCGCCAAGTCCTGGCGTGCCGCGACGCGGCCGGTCGATGCCGACGAGCTGCTCCCCGAGCGCGCGCTCGCCGGCGACGGCCTCGCCCGCCGCACCCTGATCGAGCAGATCTACGAGCCGCTCAGCCAGCAGTCGGGCGAACTCATGGAGACGCTCTGGTGCTATCTCGACAACGGCCGCTCGCTCGAGGCGACGGCCCGCGAGCTGTTCGTCCACCCCAACACCGTGCGCTACCGGTTGAAGAAGGTGAGCGAGATCATCGGCTGGAATGCGACCGGTGCGCGTGAGGCGCTGATCCTGCAGGCCGCCCTGATCGTCGGCTCTATCGCCCAGCACGGACGGCGCAAGGCGCCGTCCAAAAAGTAAGCGACTCGCTCCGCACACGGAGCGGGCCGGCCTCCCGAGATCGCGCAAGGCGCCGAACAAGAAATAGGCGGCGCGAGCCGTCCAGCCGGAAGCAGCCGGACGAGAAATAGAGGGTTCCCACAACGATTTTCGGCTTTTCTCGGCATGTATATGCAGTTCGGAGCCGCTGAATCTGAGAAACTGTATGGCGTGATTGTTGTCGCATGCCCCGGTCAGGGCTCCCAAACCCCAGGTTTCCTCTCCGAATGGCTCGAGGACAACGGAGCGCGAGACTTCCTCGGGCTCGCCTCCGAGCGGGCCGGGATCGATCTCCTGGCGCACGGCACGACGAGCGACGCCGACACCATCCGCGACACGAAGGTCGCGCAGCCCTTGATCGTCGCCGCGAGCCTGCTCGCCTGGCGCGCGCTGAGCGCGCGAGCCTCGCTCGACGCGGTCGGTGTGGCCGGGCACTCGGTCGGCGAGTTCGCCGCCGCCGCCGCGAGCGGCGTGCTCAGCGAGGACGATGCGCTCGAGCTGGTCGGCGTGCGCGGTCGCGCGATGGCGGAGGCCGCCACCCGCGAGCCGACAGGCATGAGCGCCGTCGTCGGGGGTGTCGAGACGGATGTGCTCGCCAAGATCGAGGCGCACGGGCTCACGCCCGCGAACCGCAACGGCGGCGGGCAGATAGTCGCGGCGGGCGCCCTCGATGCACTGGCCGCGCTCGCGGAGGACGCCCCGCGCGGCGCCCGCGTGATCCAGCTGCAGGTCGCCGGGGCCTTCCACACCTCGTACATGGCGAGCGCCGTCCCCGTGCTGCGGGAGGCGGCGTCCCGCACGACTGCGCAGGATCCGACCCACCGCCTCTGGACGAACGCCGATGGTTCCGAGGTCACGAGCGGCAGCCGCTACGTCGAGCTGCTCGTCTCGCAGATCGCGAACCCTGTCCGCTGGGACGCCTGCATGGAGGGCTTCCGGTCCGCCGGCATCACCGGCCTCATCGAGCTCACCCCGGCAGGCGCGCTCAGCGGGATCGCGAAGCGCGCGCTCAAGGGCGTGCCGACCGTGGCCGTGAAGACCCCGGCCGATCTCGACGCCGCCATCGAGCTGATCGACGGCGCAGCCGCCTGACCCGAGAGGATCGCATTCCATGAGCAAGCTGGCGCAGATCACCGGACCCGCGCACACGAGAATCCTCTCCGTCGGCGCAGCCCGCGGCGACCTCGACGTGCCCAATGACGACCTGATCGGCCCGATCGATTCCTCCGACGAGTGGATCCGTCAGCGCACCGGCATCATCCAGCGCCGGCGCGCCAGCGAATCCGTCGGAGCAGTGGATCTCGCCGTGGCCGCGGGCGAAGAGGCGATCGCGCGGTCGAGTCTCGACCGTTCGGAGATCGACGGCGTGATCATCTCGACCATCTCGAACGTGGCGGTGACCCCGTCGATGGCGTCGCTCGCCGCGTACCGGCTCGGCCTCGCACCCGCAGCGGCGTTCGACATCTCGGCGGCCTGCGCCGGTTACGTCTACGGCGTCGGGCAGGCCGATGCGCTCGTCCGCTCGGGCGTCTGCAAGAACGTGCTCGTGATCGGCGCCGAGAAGCTCTCGGACCTCGTCGATCCGACCGATCGCTCGATCTCGTTCCTGCTCGGCGACGGCGCCGGCGCCGTGGTGGTCGGTGCGAGCGATCACGCCGGAATCGGGCCGACGATCTGGGGCTCCGACGGCGAGAAGTGGGATGCGATCCGCATGACGACCTCGTTCGAGGAGTACCGGAACAATCCCGGAGAGGTTCCCTGGCCCACGCTGCGACAGGACGGGCAGACCGTGTTCCGCTGGGCCGTCTGGGAGATGGCGAAGGCCGCACGCCGCACGCTCGAGGCCTCGGGCATCGAGCCGGGCGACCTCGCCGCGTTCATCCCGCATCAGGCCAACATGCGCATCATCGACGAGTTCGCGAAGCAGCTGAAGCTCCCCGACTCCGTCGTGATCGCCCGAGACATCGAGATGCAGGGCAACACGTCGGCCGCTTCGGTGCCGCTCGCGATGCACGCACTGCTCGAGGAGCGGCCGGAGCTCTCCGGCGGACTCGCACTGCAGATCGGCTTCGGCGCCGGCCTCGTCTACGGCGCGCAGGTAGTCGAGCTCCCCTGATCGGCGCACCGCGCGGAAACCCTCACCGGACTGCGCACCGCAGCACACTAGACTCACTGACGATCACGACCATTCACCCTAAGGAGAAACACATGGCATACAGCAACGACGAGATCCTCGCCGGCCTGGCCGAGCTCATCAACGACGAGACCGGGATCGCGGCCGACGTCGTCGCCCTCGACAAGTCGTTCACCGATGACCTCGACATCGACTCGATCTCGATGATGACCATCGTCGTGAACGCCGAGGAGAAGTTCGACGTGAAGATCCCCGACGAGGAGGTCAAGAACCTCAAGACCGTCGGCGACGCCGTCAGCTTCATCGCCGGCGCGCAGGAGTAACGGCACCTCGAGGGGGTGCCGCTCCCCGAGCCCGTCAACGGGTTCGGCACCTTCCCTCATCGCCGCCAGCAGATTCCGGGGCGCATCCGCGCCCCGGCCCCGAACGCATCCCAGGACACCAGCGGAGCCCCACTCATGACGAAGAAGATTGTCGTAACCGGCATCGGCGCCTCCACGCCCATCGGCGGCACAGCCCCCGAGAGCTGGAGCTCCCTCCTCGCCGGCGAGTCCGGTATCCACTCGCTCGAGAACAACTGGGCCGAGCAGTACGGCCTGGCCGTGAACTTCGCGGGCAAGGCGAAGGTCCACCCCGACGAGGTCCTGGAGCGCCCGGTCGCGAAGCGGCTCGATCCCTCCAGCCAGTTCGCGCTCGTGGCCGCGCTCGAGGCGATCGCCGATGCGGGCAACCCCGACGTGCCCGCGGAGCGCTTCGGCGTCGACTGGGCCACCGGGATCGGCGGCCTCTGGTCGCTGCTCGACGCCTGGGACACGCTCCGCGAGAAGGGCCCGCGCCGCGTGATGCCGCTCACGGTCCCCATGCTCATGCCGAACGCGCCCTCGGCGGCCATCTCGATGCATCTCGAGGCTCGCGCCTACGCACGCACCGTCGCCTCCGCCTGCGCCTCGAGCACCGAGGCCGTCGTCAACGCCTACGAGCACCTGCAGGCCGGCCTGGCGGACGTCGTCATCGCCGGCGGCTCGGAGGCCGCGATCCACCCGATCACGCTCGCGGCGTTCAATTCGGCGCAGGCGCTCTCCAAGCGCAACGACTCCCCCGAATCGGCTTCCCGCCCCTACAACATCGACCGCGACGGCTTCGTCATGGGCGAGGGCGCGGCAGCCCTGGTGCTGGAGACAGAGGAGCACGCGCTCGCCCGCGGAGCGAAGATCTACGCCGAGATCGCGGGCGGCGGCGTGACCGCCGACGCCTACCACATCACGGCGAACGACCCCGAGGGTCGCGGCGCCATCCGCGCCGTGGAGCTGGCGCTCGGCGCGGCCGGAGCGAGTGCCGACGAGGTCACCCACATCAACGCCCACGCGACTTCGACTCCGGTCGGCGACGTCAACGAGTTCGTCGCCCTGCAGAAGGTCTTCGGCGATCGCGTCCGCGACATCCCCGTCTCCGCGACGAAGGCGGCGACCGGGCACCTGCTCGGCGGAACGGGCGCTCTCGAGGCCCTCTTCACCGTGCTCGCGGTGAAGGAGCGGGTCGCTCCCCCGACCATCAATCTCGTCGATCAGGATCCCGAGATCCCGTTCAGCGCTTCGAGCCGGCCGGTGCCACTGGGCGACGGCCCGCAGCTCGCGATCTCGAACTCGTTCGGGTTCGGGGGCCACAACGCCGTCGTCGCGGTCCGCTCCTACGATCAGTAGCCGCTGAGTCGGGGACTGCCGCCGAGTCCGGGCACCATTCGGGGTTCGGCGCAGCCTATCCCGCGTTGAGCCGCGGCAGGGCGAAGATCGTCGCGTCGCCGACCTCGGCCTGCCGGTAGGGTTCGAGTTCCTCGTCCCAAGCCTCTCCGAGGGCGAGACGAAGCTCGCGCGCGAGGCGCTCCGCATCGCCGGCGGCTCCGACGATCGCCGCACGAACGGCGTCCTCGGTGAGCACACCGTTCCCGGCACTGTCGGTCTGCATGTGGAAGATGCCGAGCGTGGGCGCGTGCATCCATCGCCCGCCGTCGCTGATGCCGGTCTGGTCCTCGGTGATCTCGAACCTGAGCTCGTGCCATCCGAACAGCGACGAGGCGACCGCTGCACCGGTGCCGACCGGTCCGTGCCAGGACGCCTCGGCGCGGAGCATGTCGGGCAGCAACGGCTGCGGCGACCAGTCGAGCTTCACGACGGTGCCGATCCGGCTCGCGAGCGCCCACTCGACGTGGGAGGTGAGGCCCTTCGGGCAGGAGTGCACCACGAGCACCCCCGAGGCACCCGCTCGGGCCGCTATCGACGTCATAACGGTCTCCCCTCGATTCGGAACGTCTTCCCCAACGTCGAATCCCGGGATCGGTGCGAGGCACCGCCGTCAGTCCAAGAGTGCCACGAAACCCGCCGCGGCGCAAAGCCCTGCGGGAGAACAACGGGGAAACGTTCAGGCGAGTACTCGCCTCGCGCGCCTCGCCCGGTCAGCCCGCCGCGCAGAACTCGTTCCCCTCGGGGTCCCGCATCACCCACCAACGGCCGGCCGGGCCCTGGTCGATCCATTCGATGCGCTCCGCCCCGAGGGACTCCAGCCGGTCCACCAGCGCGTCGAGTCCGCCTTCGCCCGCGTGGACGTCGAGGTGCAACCGGTTCTTCACGCTCTTCGGCTCCGGCACCTCCTGGAAGAGGAACCTCCTCCCCTGGCCGGTTCCGCTCACCTCGTCGTACGCGTCATCCGGATGCCGGATCGCGGCGAGCCCGCGGAAGCGGCGTGTGCCACCGTGCTCCAGGGTCAGGGCTTCGGGCAGCTGCCCGGCGGCGAGGAGCTGTTCGACCAGCATCCCGGGATCCTCGACCGTGTACTCGAGGGCCGCGGCCCAGAAGTCGGCGAGCGCGTGCGGATCGCGGCAATCGATGACGAGCTTCCAATGCAGGGCCATGCTCCATCGTAACGCTCGGCTTCGCGGGCCTGCTTCGGGTATGCGGTGGGGCGTGCGGGGCTTGAACCCGCGACCGACGGATTATGAGTCCGCTGCTCTAACCGGCTGAGCTAACGCCCCGAGGCGACTGCTCCAGCCTAGTGGACGAACCGACCCTCGAATTTGACCTCTCCGCCCGATGGCGTACTGTTCGAGTGACCGGATCAGCGAGGATCCGGCCACCGGACGAGTCGCGGTTACCCGTGCGCTCGTCCGATCGATCCGAAAGCGGCAGGTGACAGGTCATGCTCTCAATAGGAATCTTCGGGCAGTCGTCCTTGGAGAACGAGTACCGGCTCCCGATCCATCCGAGCCACTTCCAGCGGATCCCCGCAGACGTCGCGGCCTCCCTCTTCATCGAGACCGGCTACGGCGACAAGTTCGACGTCTCCGACGACGAGCTGACTCCGTATGTCGGGGGCGTTCTCGGGAGGGCCGAGTTGATCGAGCGCTGCGATGTGATCCTGGTGCCCAAGATGCAGCCGGAAGATCTCGCCTCGCTCCGCGACGGGCAGACGGTCTGGGGCTGGCCGCACTGCGTGCAGGACGTCGAGATCGCGCAGCTGGCGATCGACAAGAAGCTCACGCTGATCGCCTTCGAGGCGATGAACCACTGGAACGGCGACGGCAGCTTCGGCCTGCACGTCTTCCACAAGAACAACGAGATCGCGGGCTACGCCTCGATCATCCACAGCCTGGAACTCATGGGGGCCACCGGCACCTACGGCCGCAAGCTGACGGCGGCGGTGATCGGCTTCGGCGCGACCGCCCGCGGCGCCGTGACCGCCCTGAACGCGAACGGGGTCCACGAGGTGAGGGTGCTGACGATGCGCAGCGTCGCCGCGGTCGCGGCGCCGATCCACTCCGCGCAGATGGTGCAGATCGACCACGAAGAGGAGTACAGCTTCGCGATCACGGAAGATGAGGGCAGGGTCGAGCTCGCCTCGTACCTGGCCGAGAGCGACATCGTGGTGAACTGCACGCTGCAGAACCCGGAGGATCCGCTCATCTATCTGACGGACGAGGATCTGCATGCCTTCCGGCCCGGATCGCTCATCGTCGACGTCTCCTGCGATGCGGGCATGGGCTTCAGCTGGGCGAAGCCCACGACGTTCGAGGACCCGATGTTCGAGGTCGGCAATCGCGTGCACTACTACGCCGTCGATCACACGCCCTCCCTGCTCTGGAACTCGGCCACCTGGGAGGTCAGCGAGGCGCTCATCCCCTACCTCGAGACGGTGATCGCCGGGCCGAAGGCCTGGCAGGCCGACGACACCATTCGCAAGGCCGTAGAGATTCAGAACGGGATCGTGCGCAACGAGGCGGTGCTCAGGTTCCAGGGGCGGGAGAGCGAGTACCCGTACCGGCGCCGCTGAGGCGCCCCGCGAGCACCGCGCCGGACGAGCTGGGATACTGGTGCGGTGAGCCGCGAACTGTTGTTCTTCGACCCTGCGCTGCAGGTCGCTCCGCGGCTGCTCGGGGCGACGCTCACCGTGACGGGCGCGGACGGCGACCAGCCTCGTGCTCGGCGCGCACTCGGCCGGATGCGCGGAGCGGACGAGAAACGACGCGTCTCGGCGGGTCGTTCTGGCGGCGCAACCCGGTTCTCTGCTGCGAACGCGCTCTGGGCCGTCAGCTATCCGGTGACCTTACCCGAGGCACGAGACAGGATCGGTGACCGCATCGACTCGCGGGCGATCGGATCGGACGGCACCGTCGTGGGCATGGGGCATCCTGGACCCACGGTTCCGTCGGGAGCGCGAACCCCATCGACGCCCTCGGCGACACCGCCGGTACGGCCAGGGCTTCGACGGATTATGATGCCCGGGGTCACTTCGTCGCCCGGCATTACGCGTTACTTCGCGCGAACGAGCAGGGTCTTGGCAGCGCTCGATTCGGCGGTCATCGTGGAACTGCCGTGGAAGCGCACTGTGATCCGATGAACGCCCGGGCGTTTGATCTTGGGCAGCACGACGGAGAGCTTGCCCTTGCGGTACCCGCGCATGGTAACGGTCTTGAGCGTCTTCTTCCCGTCGCGGATCGTGATCTTGCCGCTCGGCTTCTCGACTCCCGCTGCCTTGACCCGAATGATCGCTCTCACGTTCTCACTCGATTTCGCCCGCTTCTTCGACAGGGTGATGGAGGTCTTGGTGAGCGCTTTCTTCACCGTGTACTTCACGGTCTTCACGGTCGGTGCGGCACCGGGTGCGCTCGGTCTGAAGGTGGCGACGATTGTCCGCTTGCCCACCTTGAGCTTGGCGGGCAGCACGAAGTCGATGGGGTCTGACCAGACGGCATCCTCACGATACTTCGCGCTGAGCTGCTTCCCGTCGACCGAGAGCGAGACCATGCCGAGCGTGGTAGCCGGATCGAACGAGACTGTGGCCAGTTCTGACCGGCCATAGCGTTGCGCCGAACGGGAGAACGAGACGTTCACCGCGAGCGTCGACGGCTGCTCGGTCAACACGAATCTCGGTTCGGACTCCGACCCTCCGCAGCTCGCACGGATCCCGATCTGCACACCGTTCGGCCAAAGGCCGTCGAGCGCCAGCGAGTATGCGAAGCTCCCATCGGGCTGGGACGCGGTGAACTCATACTTGTAGGGCGAGCCCGTCGTCTGCCAGAAATAGAGTTCGACCGGGCTCGACGCGGGGCAGCCGGCGCCCGCGATCTCCAACGTCCCATCGACCGGCAGGGTGCTTGGCCCGACCTCCAGGCTCACCGCCGCGTGCGCCGCAGTAGGAACGCTCAGCGAGCCCGCGACGAGCAGGAGCGTTGTAAGCGCAGAAACACCGATCCTCTTCAGGTTTCGTCTCTGAGCCACGGGATTCCTCTCGATAGCGTCATTGTCTTGCGCGGTTTCGTGAAACTGCTAGACACGCTAGCCGAAGCTGCTCGCAAACTCCACGATTGCGCTTCAACCTCAGAGGGGTCGGTAAGCGGCACGTGCCCGCTTCAGCGCGTCGCGAGTATCGGCAGGCATGTCACACGGACAGGGAAAGTGGGGCGTGCGGGCTTGAACCCGCGACCGACGGATTATGAGTCCGCTGCTCTAACCGGCTGAGCTAACGCCCCCGACAACTGCTCCAGCCCAGTGGACTCAGCGGATGTCTCTCGCCTAGGCGGACTATTGAGCAAGGGGCTTCGTTCGTCGACCGGCTGAACTTCGAGGCACTGCTTCAGAGTTCCCCCTCAGCAGCTCGCTAGGGGCAGCAAATCGACCGTGGTTGCCGACTCAGTCAATGCGAAGCTACGGTTGTTCAGAAGCAATGGACTCGAAATGCTGGTTCAAGCTTCGCCCCGTTCCGAGTAAGAGAAGAGCCCCCTGTGCCGCCTTTCACCAACGCAGCCCTCAGCGGACTGAAGCCGGTTCTCAAGACTGGTTTCGCTGCATGTATCACTGCGGCGATGATTTGCGGATATGTGGCTCCAGCGCATGCGACGACTTCGGAGAGCTCGGTTCCCTCGGACCGTATCAAGGTCACGGGATCCGTTCTCGACGCCGAGGGAGAACCTGTCGACGGGATGGACGTCTCGCTGTACCGAATTCGTCCCGCTCGCGAAAAGGCGAAATCTCTGGACAAGGGCGACACTCTGATCTCGAGCACCCGCACTGGCTCGGACGGAAGCTATGCCTTCAGCAAGAAGGTGTCCAAGACCGGCGCAAGGTACGCCGTCCTCTTTCTCGTCGACACCGCCGCAGCCAAGCAGGGCTACTATTCGTCCTGGGCCAGGCAGCCGGGTTCATGGGAGTCACTCGTAGTTCCGACGAACGGGGACACTCTCTACTACTGGGGCATCGATGCCGCCCCCGGCTCCTCCTTCCGCCTGGACCCTGGGAATGCCTACGCGCTCGGCAACAGCAGGCTACGGCTCGGTGGAAGAATTTCCGGAACGCTCGATTGCCCTGGTGCCGCATCCAACACCGGACATGCCGTGGTCGAAGGCGCTTCCGCCTCCGTCCGCGGGATCAGCGGAAGGTTCAGTGTTCCATCGAGCGGTGCGGTGAAGCCGAAGTTCAGCGTTCCAGCTGGAAACTACTACCTTTCGAGCAGCTTGAAGAAGTGCGGCTACGGCAAAGACCCTAGCGACGGGTACAGCGCCAACACGCTGGTGAAGGTGAAAAGCGCCGAGACGACTCACGTTTCAGTCACGAAGCGTCCGGTCAAGGCAATCAAGAATCCGAAGATCGTCGGCAAAGTGAAAGCAGGCAAAACGGTTCGCATCCGCGCCACCTGGCCGGCCGAGACCAGAGTCAAATACTGGTATTACGACGGTGGTGGCTGGAAGAAGTTCTCACCGCAGAAACTCAGAGTTCCGAAGCGTTTGAAGGGCAAGACGCTCAAGATCGTTGTTCGCAGCGAACGCTCCGGACACTTCGCAGGAGTAACGCGCCTGCAGGCAAGAGTCCGATAGCCCCGGTGCTTCAGGACGCTGCAGAAGCGTTCGGACAGGGCTCAGGCCCGCCGGTACTGCGCCACCATAGGGCAGTCGAAGGGATCCCTCGCCGCGAGGCCGACGCGATTCAGGTATCGGATCACGATGGCGTACGACTCTCCGAGCGACGTCTCCGTATACGGAACGTCGTTCGCCTTGCAGAAGTCGCGGACGACCTCCCTGGTCTTGGCGAGGTGGGGGCGCGCCATGCTCGGGAACAGGTGATGCTCGATCTGGTAGTTCAGGCCGCCCATGAGCCAGGTCGCCCACCAGCCGCCGCGGATGTTGCGCGAAGTGCGGACCTGCTTGGAGAAGAAGTCCAGGCGCTCCTCCGGCGCGATCACCGGCATCCCCTTGTGGTTGGGGGCGAACGACGCCCCCATGTACACGCCGAACACCGCGAGCATCACGCCGAGGAACGCCGCAGCCTTCCCGAGCGGGAGCAGGAGAAGGATCGGAGTGAGCAGGAGCGCGAACCTGAGCGCGAGCATCCCGAGTTCCGCCCAGCGGCCCTTGACCGGGCCACGGCTGCAGAGGTGCGCGAAGCCCTGTGCGTGCAGATTGAGCCCCTCGAGCGTGAGTAGCGGGAAGAACAACCATCCCTGTCGCCGGGTGATGGCCCGGCGCAGGCCTCGGGCCTCGCTCGCGTCTGCTTCGAGGAAGGAGATGGTGTCGACCTCAATGTCGGGATCCTTGCCGACGCGGTTCGGGTTGGCGTGATGCCGGCTGTGCTTCGAATCCCACCACGAATAGCTCATCCCGACGAAAGCCACCAGCACGCGGGCGAGCCGGTCGTTCGCGGGCCCCGAGGCCAGGATCTGCCGGTGAGCGGCCTCATGGCCGAGGAAGGCGACCTGCGTGAAGAGGATGCCGAGGGCCGCGGCGATGAGCAGCTGGTACCAGCTGTCCCCGAACAGGATGAACCCGGCGATGGCACCGCCGAAGCCGAGCAGGAGCACCGCGCCCACGCTCGCGTAGAACCACGGAGCACGGCGCAGGAGCCCGCTCTCCTGGATCACCCGCGAGATCTGCGTGTAGGCGCGCGCGATCGGCGGGAAGTCCGCCTTGCGCGCGTAGGTCTGACGGAGGGGACCGAGGGTGCTGACGTTCGCAGCGGAGGAAGAGGAGATCTGAGCGTCGTTTCGTCGGCCACGCGCCTGTCGGCGGCAGTGGAGTGAAGCCAAGGGCGGACGCCGATCGCTTCTCCCAACGCTACGCTACGACCCATTCCGGATCCTGGACATGCCGGTCGGGCCGGTGTATTGCCAGGTTCGTCGCACGCCCGTCGGCACGATCGCTCATGAAGGCGCGATCGCGTCGAGAGACCTTGAGATACTGGTCCGGTGAGTCGCGAACTGTTCTTCGATCACGCGCTGGAGGTGGCGCCGCAGCTGCTCGGCGCGCACCTCGCCGTGCTCGGCGACGACGGCGCGGTACGGATCCGCATCACCGAGGTCGAGGCCTACCACGGCGTCGGCACGCCGGGGCCCTACGACGGGGGCTCGCACTCGCGCAGCCGGCGGACCGAGCGCAACGCCTCTATGTTCGGCCCGCCAGGGCACGCCTACGTCTATCTGAGCCACGGGATCCACTTCGCCCTCAACCTCGTCTGCTCCCCCGAGGCCATCGCCTCCGGGGTGCTGATCCGCTCGGGCGAGGTGATCGCCGGTGAGGGGATCGCCCGGCGTCGGCGGGAGGCGAAGCGGGCCGCCGCCGCGCACGGCCGCGAGGCGCCGCCGATCCCCCGCGCCTCGCTGGCCCGCGGACCCGGGAACCTTGCGACCGCGCTCGGCATCACCCGTCCGGAGCACGACGGACTCGATCTCTTCGCCGCACCGTTCGAGTTCGTCGCCGGGGCGAACGATGCACCGACCGCCGTTCCCAGCCCGAGCGTCGCGCACGGGCCGCGCGTCGGCGTCAGCGGCGAGTTCGGCGGCCCGGCGTTCCCCTGGCGGTTCTGGATCGCCGGGGATCCGACCGTCTCGGCCTATCGGCCGGGCAGGAACGTGCCGGGCCGATAGCTCAGGCGACCGTCGGTGCTTTGCCCGCGTCCGGATCGCCGTCGAGCACGGACTGGCCGGTCTGCGGATGGAATCGTGCCAGCCCGATCACGCCGACCACGGCGATCGCGCCGGAAACGATGAAGCTGACGACGGCCCAGACCGGCGCCCCGGCGGCCTCGTGCAGCACGACGATGCCGATCAGTACCGCGATGAGGGGGTCGATCACGGTGAGCCCTGCGACGACCAGATCGGGAGGGCCCGAGGAGTACGCGTTCTGCACGAACACCATGCCGACCAGTGCGCCGAGCAGCAGAGCCGCGACGCAGGCCCAGGTGAGCCATTCGAACTCGCCCTGCTGCAGACGCCCGATCACGGCCTTCGCGAACGTCGCGACGAAGCCGTAGAGCACACCGGCGCCGACGATGTAGATGAGGGCGATGGCCCGGTGCCGCACGAGCAGGAAGGTGACGATCGCGGCGGCGAAGACCGCGCCGAAGAGGATCAGGATCGTCAGGAGCTTCTGGTCGGTCACCGGGCGGTCGGCCGCGGTGAACGCCGCGATCGTGACGAACACGACGATGCCGGCGACGCACATCGCGATCGAGGTCTTCGCCCGTTTCCCGAGCCGCACCCCGCTGAGCCTGGAGTTCAGGACCGAGGTGATCACGAGCCCCACCACGCCGATCGGTTGCACCACGATCAGCGGCGAGAGCGCGAGCGAGCCGAGCTGGAACACGACGGCGAGGCCGAGCATCAGCGTGCCGATGACCCAGGACGGGCGGCGGAGCATGTTGAGGACGTGCCGGAGCGACAGCCCGGAACCGGCGCTCAGCCCCACGATCCGCTCGACCTTGTTGAGCCCGCGCGACTGGTACTGCGCACCGAACGCGAGGAACACGGCGCCGATGAGCGCGACGGGAATGCCCCAGAACTGCTTGGGGTCGAGCGATACCGCCTCTCCCAGCGCCTCGAAGGGCGAGGGCGCTGCGGCGAGCAGGATCGGGATCACCCTCCAACGCTACCTGCTCGCGGCGGATGCGGACCGCCTCACCCCGGGGGTGTTCGAGTTTCGTTCACTCGCCCGGAGCGAGCAGCCCGCACTCGTAGGCGAGGATCACGAGCTGGGCGCGATCGTGCGCGTGCGTCTTGCCCATGATCCGGTTGACGTGCGTCTTGGCCGTGTGCGGCGAGATGAAGAGATCCTCGGCGAGCACGTAGCGGGTGATGAGCCCGCGGGTCGCCATCGGCGAGAGCAGCGCCTCCCCCGCGTGCACGGCCTGGACGGCGCGCGCGATCTCCTCGGGTTCGGCGCCCTTGCCGATGAACCCGCTCGCGCCCGCCCGCAGCGCCGCGACGACGACGTCGTCCTCCTCGAAGGTGGTCAGCACGAGGACCCGTGTGCCCGTCAGCTCCGGATCGGCGCATATCTCCGCAGTGGCGCGGATCCCGTCGATCCCGGGCATACGGATGTCCATCAGCACGATGTCTGGTCGCAGCCTCGCGGCGAGCTCGATCGCCGCGGCCCCGTCGGCGGCCTGACCGACCACGGATATCCCCTCGTGGGTGGCGAGGATGTCGGAGACGGCCTGCCGGATGAGCGCCTGGTCGTCGACGATGAGGACCGTGGTCATGGGGCGATCATTCCTCCTCCGCGGCCTGCCGGATCGGCAGGTGCACTTCGAGCACGTACTCGGAGCCGGAACGACCGGCCGAGACCGTGCCCTGCAGCACGGCGACTCGTTCGCGGATGCCGGTCAGGCCGAGCCAGGCGCTCGGCGCCGGATCACCGGCGATGCCGGTATCCGCCACGAGATTCGTAACGCGCACCAGGATGTCGTCGGGCTCGACCGCGAGCCGCAGGGCCGCGCTCCCGCCGCTGCCGTGCTTGTGCGCGTTCGTCAGCGCTTCCTGCACCACCCGATAGGCGGCGCTTCCGGTGGCGCCGCCGACCCGATCGAGGTTTCCGTGCACCTCCACCGAGATGTCCAGACCGGCGTCGCGCATCCGGCCGAGCAGCGCGTCGAGCCCGTCGAGGCCCTGCCGAGGCGGCGCCGCACCCGTGTTCCCGGCGTCTCGCAGGTAGCGCAGCAGGTCGCCGATCTCGGTCAACGCCTCGCGGGCCGCGCTGCGGATCGTGCCGAGCGCCTCCTCCGCACGGACGGGATGCGCCGACATGTGCCCCGACGCCACGCCGGCGTGCAGGTTGATCACCGAGAGCTGATGCGCGACCGTGTCGTGCAGCTCTCGCGCGATCCTCAACCGCTCGTCCGAGACCCGGCGCTGCGCCTCGGCCTCCCGTGTGCGCTCGGCGCGCTCGGCGCGCTCCTCGACTGCGGCCAGGTATTCGCGGCGGGATCTCGCGCCATCGCCGAGCGCGGCGGCGACGAACAGCGCGGCGCCGATGCGCACGTCGAACGAGATACGGCCCATCTCGAAGAGGCTGAGCAGGATCGTCGCACCGCCGGCCGTGCCGACGATCGCGAAAGCGAGGCGGCGCGGCACCCGCTCGGCGAGGGCGTAGGCGGCGACGGTCGCGGCGATGCCGGGGCCGAGCCCGGGGACGCCCAGCAGGGCTGCGGCGAAGAAGCAGATCAACGCGGCGATAAAGACGGCGAGCGGCCACCTGCGGCGGAAGAACATGAGCGCGGCGGTGAACGCGGTGAACCCGAGGCCGAGCAGCTGCAGCGCGACGAAGGGGCGGAGACCCGACGGCAGCGGCGGTCGGCCGGGGCCGCCGAACGCGTCTCCGTTACCGAACGCATCTCCGCCGCCGAAGCCGAGACCGACTCCGAAGCCGAAGAGCAGTCCGCCTCCGAGCAGTACGACCGCCGCCGCCAGGATGTCGCCGAGCCACGCGCGCCGACGGCTGCGATCGGGCGGAGCCGCCGGTTCAGCGAGCGCGGCCGGGCCCTCCGCGGCGTCCCGTCGAGCAATCATGCGCCCATTCTTCCGGGAATCCCAATGGACCTCGTCACCCCAGCGCAGTATCGCCGGGCGCATCGGCTCAGCCTTCGCGGATCAGCTCCACGAGCCGGCCCGCGGCGCGAGGCACCTCGTCGTTGACGATGACCGCGTCGAATTCGTCGGCGGCCGCCAGTTCGACCTTCGCGGTCTCGAGGCGCCGCGCACGCTCCTCCTCGCCCTCGGTTCCTCTTCCGACCAGCCGGTTCACGAGCTCATCCCAGCTCGGCGGCGCGAGGAAGACGAGCCGCGCCTCGGGCATGCTGGCCCGCACCTGACGGGCGCCCTGCAGGTCGATCTCGAGCAGGATGGATTCCCCGCGTCGACCCGCTTCGACGACGGGACCGCGCGGGGTGCCGTAGCGGTACGAGTTGTGGACGGTGGCCCATTCCAGCAGCTCGTCAGCGGCGAGCATCCGGTCGAAGGTCTCGTCGTCGACGAAGTAGTAGTGGGTGCCGTGCACCTCGCCCGGCCGCGGGGCGCGGGTCGTCACTGAGACGGAGTGCCCGATCTCCGGGAAGTGCTCGCGCACGTACGCGGCGACGGTCCCCTTGCCCACGGCGGTGGGACCGGCGAGCACGGTCAGCCGCCGGGCGCCGGGCTCGGCACCCGCTCCGAGGCGCGCGCGCACGAACTCCACGAGCCTGTCCCGCTGGCGTCCGCCGAGTCCGCCGAGGCGCTTGCGCGGCGAGATCTGCAGCTGCTCCAGGGTCCGCAGCGTCTTCACCTCCCCGAAGGAGGGGAAGGTCTGCAGGAACTCGGTGACGCGGAGCGAGAAGGCCGGCGACTCCGGGTCGAGCGACTCCTCGAGCGTCCGCAGGGGTGAGAGCTCGCCCTCCCGCAACCGTCGCTTCACATCGGCCCGCGCACGACGCGCGGCGATCGCGGCGCGGTTGGCGGCGACTCTGTCGACCTCGGGCATCGTCCGCTGCTGCTTGTTCATCGCCCTCTAATGTACTGCGTCGGGCGGGCCCTCGGCACCCCGGGAGGCGGAGGATCCCGCCTAGTCGGCCAGCGCGGCGGAGATCGCCTCCGCACGGGTGCGCACGCGTTCCGCCAGGCCCGCTGATCCGCCCGAGAGAATGCTGCGCGACTCGTTCGCGAGCAGTGCGCCGCCGAGGCGCCCGAAGATCGTCCCCGCGTCCTCGATCCTGGCTCCCTGCGCCCCGAAGCCGGGGGCGAGCACGGGCAGCGCCGGCGCCACGAGCTCCGCCGCGGGCTCCCCCGCGGTCTCGATGCCGAACGTCGCGAGGTCGAGGGTCGCGCCCAGCACCACGCCGACCGAACCCACCGCCTCGTCGCCGAACGCAGCGGCGTTGAACGCCTCGGCATCCGCCACCATCGCCGCGGCGAGGGTGCTCCCGTCGGCACGGCGAGCGGCCTGCACCTCCCGCGCCTCCGGGTTGGAGGTCGCCGCGAGCACGAAAAGGCCCTTCCCGTGGTCCCGCACGTACGGGAACGCACCCGAGAGCGTGCCGAAGCCCATGTAGGCGGCCACGGTCATCGCGTCGACCTCGAGCGGCGAGCCCGGGGCGAGCCAGGCGTCCGCGTAGGCGGCGAACGTCGAGCCGATGTCACCGCGCTTCACGTCGCCGACGACGAGCAGACCGGCGGCGCGCGCGTCGGCGAGCACCCGCTCGAGCGCGAGGAAGCCGGCGGAGCCGAAGCGCTCGAAGAACGAGATCTGCGGCTTCACGCACGCGGCGATCCCGGCGGACGCGGCGACGACCTCGCGTCCCATCCGTTCAGCGCCGGCCGCGTCGTCCGCCAGCCCCCACTCGGCGAGCAGCGGCGCATGCGGGTCGATGCCGGCGCAGAGGTGCCGCCCGGCGGAGAACTCCTCCGCCAGGCGGGCACCGAAGCTGCGCACCGTCATCGCGCGGCGGCCGCAGCGGCGGCCACGGTCTCCCGCGACAGGATGCGATCCTGCTCGTACTCCTGCAGCGACTTCACATCGAAGCCGTGCGAGCCGACGGCGATCGCCCCGACGGCCGCGGCGAGTTCCGACATGGTCGTGAACAGGGGCTTGTCGGCGGCAACGGTCGCGGCGCGGATCTCGTACCCGTCGGCGCGCGCCGAGCTGCCGCTCGGCGTGTTCACCACGATATCGATCTCGCCCTCGTTGATCAGGTCGACGATGGTCTCGCCCTCGGTCTGCTGGGAGTACTTGCGCACCGTGCTCGCCCGCACACCGTTGCGCGCGAGCACGACCTGAGTGCCCTGCGTGGCGCAGATGTCGAAGCCGAGCTCCTGCAGGCGCAGCGCCGGCAGGACCACGTCGCGCTTGTCCCGGTCGTTCACCGAGATGAACACGGTGCCCGAAGTCGGCAGCGGGCACCCGGCCCCGGACTGGCTCTTGGCGAAGGCGCGCGGGAAGTCGCGATCCATGCCCATCACCTCGCCGGTCGAGCGCATCTCGGGGCCGAGCAGCGACTCGACGATGCGACCGTCGAACGTGCGGAAACGCTTGAATGGCAGCACCGCCTCCTTCACGGCGACGGGGGCGTCGATCGGCGCGCGCGAGCCGTCCCGCTCGGGAAGGAGTCCTGAGTCGATCAGCTGCTGGATGCTCTCCCCGGCCATGATCCGCGACGCGGCCTTGGCGAGCGGGATCCCGAGCGCCTTCGACACGAACGGCACCGTGCGCGAGGCGCGCGGGTTGGCCTCGATCACGTAGAGCGCGCCCTGCGCGAAGGCGAACTGCACGTTCAGCAGGCCTCGGACGCCGACCCCCTGAGCGATGCCCAGGGTGGCCTCGCGCACCTGGTTGATCTGGTCGTAGCCGAGCGTGATCGGGGGCAGCGTGCAGCTGGAGTCGCCCGAGTGGATGCCCGCCTCCTCGATGTGCTCCATGACGCCGCCGATGTACAGCTGCTCGCCGTCGTAGAGCGCGTCGACGTCGATCTCGGTGGCGTCGTCGAGGAAGTGGTCGACCAGCAGCGGGTGGCCGGGCCCGACGAGCGCGTGGCCCGCGATCCGCTCGAAGTAGCCATGCATCGAGGCCGTGTCGTAGATGATCTCCATCCCGCGCCCGCCGAGCACGAACGAGGGGCGCACGAGGACCGGGTAGCCGATCTCCTCGGCGATGCGGATCGCCCCCTCCTTGTCGATCGCTGTGGCGTTGCGGGGCGCCAGCAGGCCGGCGTGCTGCAGGATCCCGGCGAACGCGCCGCGCTCCTCCGCCAGGTCGATCGCCTCGGGCGTCGTGCCGAGGATGGGAATGCCCGCATCCTTGAGCGGCTGGGCGAGACCGAGTGCGGTCTGCCCGCCGAGCTGCACGACGACGCCCAGCAGCTCGCCGGAGGCCTGCTCGGCGTGGATCACCTCGAGCACGTCCTCGAGCGTCAGCGGCTCGAAGTAGAGACGATCCGAGGTGTCGTAGTCCGTCGACACCGTCTCGGGGTTGCAGTTGATCATGATGGTCTCGTAGCCGGCCTCCGACAGCGCGAACGAGGCGTGCACACACGAGTAGTCGAACTCGACGCCCTGCCCGATGCGGTTGGGGCCGGAGCCCAGGATCACGATCTTCTTGCGCTCGCTCGGCCGCACCTCGGTCTCGAGGTCGTAGGACGAGTAGTGGTAGGGCGTCAGCGCCGGGAACTCGCCCGCGCAGGTGTCGACCGTTTTGAAGACGGGGCGCAGGCCGAGCCCGTGGCGCAGGCCCCGGATCTCCGATTCGGAGACGCCGCGGATCGCCGCGATCTGCGCGTCGGAGAAGCCGTGATCCTTCGCCTCGCGCAGCACGTCCAGACTCAGCTGCGGGGCGGCCTGCACGCGCTCGGCGACCTCGTTGATCAGCTGGATCTGGTCGAGGAACCAGGGATCGATCGCCGTCGCCTCGAAGAGCTGCTCGACCGTCGCGCCGAGGCGCAGCGCCTGCTGCACATCGACGATCCGACCGTCGGTGGGCCGCTGCACCGAGGCGAGCAGCTGCTCGACCTGCTCGCTCACCGAGCGCTCCGCGGTGTCGACCGGATCCCAGTGGAACGAGGTGCCGCGCTTCTCGAGCGACCGCAGCGCCTTCTGCAAGGCCGTCGTGAAGTTGCGGCCGATGGCCATCGCCTCGCCCACCGACTTCATGGTCGTGGTGAGGGTGTCGTCGGCGGCGGGGAACTTCTCGAACGCGAAGCGGGGCGCCTTCACCACGACGTAGTCGATGGTCGGCTCGAAGCTCGCCGGCGTCTTCTGCGTGATGTCGTTCGGGATCTCGTCGAGACGGTAGCCGATCGCGAGCTTCGCGGCGATCTTGGCGATCGGGAACCCGGTCGCCTTCGACGCGAGCGCCGAGGATCGCGACACGCGCGGGTTCATCTCGATGACGATGACGCGGCCGGTCTGCGGGTCGACGGCGAACTGGATGTTGCAGCCGCCGGTGTCGACGCCCACCGAGCGGATGATGTCGATGCCGATATCGCGCAACTTCTGGAACTCGCGGTCGGTGAGCGTGAGCGCGGGCGCCACCGTGATCGAGTCGCCCGTGTGCACGCCGACGGCGTCGACGTTCTCGATGGAGCAGACCACGACCGTGTTGTCGGCCTGGTCGCGCATGAGCTCGAGCTCGTACTCCTTCCAGCCGAGGATCGATTCCTCGAGCAGGACCTCGCTGGTCGGGCTGTAGTGGAGGCCGTCGCCGACGATGCGGACAAGCTCCTCCTCGGTGTAGGCGAAGCCCGAGCCCAGGCCGCCCATCGTGAACGAGGGGCGGACCACGAGCGGGTAGCCGAGATCCTTCGCGAACTCCTTGGCCTCCTCGAGCGTGTGCGCGATGTGCGAACGCGCCACGTCGGCGCCGGCCTCGAGCACGAGGTCCTTGAAGATCTGGCGATCCTCGCCGCGCTGGATCGCCTCGACCTTGGCGCCGATGAGCTCGACGCCGTACTTCTCGAGGATGCCCTGCTCGTGCAGCGCCATGGCCGCGTTGAGCGCGGTCTGGCCGCCGAGCGTGGGCAGGATCGCGTCGGGCTGCTCCTTCACGATGATCGACTCGATGACCTCCGGGGTGATCGGCTCGACGTAGGTGGCGTCGGCGAAATCGGGATCCGTCATGATGGTCGCCGGGTTCGAGTTCACGAGGATGACGCGCACGCCCTCCTCGCGGAGCACCCGGCACGCCTGGGTGCCCGAGTAGTCGAACTCGCAGGCCTGCCCGATGACGATCGGGCCGGAGCCGATGACGAGGACCGAGTTGATGTCTTGGCGCTTGGGCATTAGCTGGCGTCTCCCGTGCTGGTCTGGTTGGCGGCGCGATCCTTCACGAGAGAACGGAAGCGATCGAAGAGGTAGAAGGCGTCGTGCGGCCCGGCGGCCGCCTCGGGGTGGTACTGGACCGAGAACGCCGGGATGTCGAGGCATTCGAGGCCCTCGACCACCTGGTCGTTGAGGCTGTAGTGGCTGACCTGGACGCGACCGAGGCCCTCGGGAGAGTCGACCTCGCCCTCGATCGGCACGTCGACGGCGAAGCCGTGGTTCTGCGCGGTGATCTCGACGCGCCCCGTGCGCTTGTCGAGCACCGGCTGGTTGATGCCCCGGTGCCCGAAGGGCAGCTTGTAGGTGCTGAAGCCGAGCGCGCGACCGAGCAGCTGGTTGCCGAAGCAGATGCCGAAGTACGGAATCCCGTCGCGCAGCAGCTCGCGCAGCACGGCGACCTGCGCGTCCGAGGCGGCCGGATCGCCCGGGCCGTTCGAGTAGAAAAGGGAGTCCGGGGCGAGCTCGCGGATCTCCTCGAGCGAGGTGGACGCCGGCAGCACGGTGACGTCGAAGCCGTGCTCCGAGAGGTACTGCACGGTGGCCCGCTTGATGCCGAGGTCGAGGACGGCGATGGAGCCGACGCGCTCCACATCCCCCGTCGCGGGCACCGTGTACCGCTCGGGCGTCGTCACCTCGTTCGACAGGTTCTTGCCGCTCATGCCCTCCTGGTCGCGGACGAGCGCGAGCTGCGCCTCGGCGTCGAGCTCGAGGGCGTCGCCCGAGAAGACGCCCGCCCGCATCGCGCCGGCCGAGCGGATGTGCTTGGTGATCGCCCGGGTGTCGACTCCCGAGATGCCCACCACGCCGTCGCCCGCGAGATCCTCGTCGAGCGAGCGCTCGGCGCGGAAGTTCGAGACGCGACGCGCGGGATCGCGCACGACGAACCCGGACACCCAGATCTTGCGCGACTCCATGTCGGTGTCGTTGACCCCGGTGTTGCCGATATGCGGCGCCGTCATCAGGACGATCTGGCCGGCGTAGGAGGGGTCGGTGAGCGTTTCCTGGTAGCCGGTCATGCCGGTCGAGAACACGACCTCGCCGAGCGTCTGCCCGGTCGCACCGTAGGCGCGACCGGTGTAGCGGGTGCCGTCCTCGAGGACGAGCACGGCGGCGCCGTGCGGCACGGCGCTCGCGGGCGGTGCGGTGACTGGAGTGCTGATCATTTCTCGTCCTCCTGAGACGGGGCGGTCGGTGTGGTCTGGGGGCGCGGCGCGGCGTCCGTATCGGGCTCGGAGCCGGTGCCGGCGACGCGGTCGACCGCCGCGGCGAAGCGCACCTGGTCGGCTCGGTCCGTGAAGCGGAAGCTGGATTCGAGCTCGCGGCCGTCGGCGCTCCAGCGGAGCAGTGCGAGTCCGCCGGACTCGACCGCCTTGCCGGCCCGGCGGCCGGCGGTTCCGTAGCCCAGGATCTGGTCTGCGGCGAAATGCACCGGCGCCTCGCCGACGACTTCGAGCGTGACGCCGTCGGTGCGGACCGTCAGGCAGGCGTAGCCGCGATACCGCAGGCCGGGGATCGAGACCCGCGCGAGGGGGTCGTCGGCCGGGGTCGTCGAGACGTAGAGCACGCGCTCCGCGAACGAGGCCAGCACCTCGCCGGCCGGGGCCGACTCGGCCGTGCGCACGCCGGAGTCCCTGCGCGCCCGCGCCCGCCAGGCGAGCCACATCCCGAGCAGCGCCAGCACGACGACGGCGATGACGATCAGGGTGAAGAGCGGTCGGTTCATCGGGCGCCTCCCTGCCCTGCTGCGGTCGGGGTCGGAACCCGCTGCGCCGCCGCGGCGCGCGCGACCGTCTCGGCGTCGACCGGGCTGTCCCCCTCGAACGTCGGATAGCCGTGGCGCAGCGTGAGGGCGACGCGGCCGGGCAGTTCCATGCCGAGGAACGGCGAGTTCCCGCTGCGGCCGTGCAGGCGGCCGAGGTCGAAGACGCTCGTCCCGGCCGGGTCGACGAGCACGAGGTCGGCGACCTGCCCGGCGTCGAGCGATGCCGGGTGACCCTCGAGCCGCCCGATCTCCGCGGGAACGTGCGAGAGCAGCCGCTCGAGCTCCGCCCAGCTCGTGTGCCCTTCGTTCACGAGGGCGAGCAGCGCGATCGGCAGCGCGGATTCGAGGCCCACCATGCCGAAGGCGGCCGCGTCCCACTCGCATTCCTTGGCCTCGGAGGGATGCGGTGCGTGGTCGGTCGCGATGATGTCGATGATGCCCTCGGCGACGGCCGCGCGCAGGGCGCGCACGTCCTCGTCGCGGCGCAGCGGCGGGTTCACCTTGTAGCGGGCGTCGTAGCTGCGAGCCAGCTCCTCGGTCAGGATCAGGTGGTGCGGGGTCACCTCGGCCGTCACCTGCACGCCGCGGGCCTTCGCCCAGCGCACGACCTCGACCGATCCCGCGGTCGAGAGGTGGCAGATGTGGAGGCGGGCGCCGATGTGCTCGGCGAGCAGCACGTCGCGGGCGATGATCGACTCCTCGGCGACCGCGGGCCAGCCCTTGAGCCCGAGCTCGCTCGAGAGCGCGCCCTCGTTCATCTGCGACCCCTCGGTGAGGCGGGGATCCTGCGCGTGCTGGGCGATCACGCCGTCGAAGGTCTTCACGTACTCGAGCGCGCGGCGCATGAGCAGCGGATCGTGCACGCACTTGCCGTCGTCGCTGAAGACGCGGACCGCGGCGCGCGACTGGGCCATCGCCCCGATCTCGCTCAGCCGCTCCCCCGAGAGATCCTCCGTTACCGCGCCGATCGGACGCACAGTGGCGTAGCCTGCCGCGTCGCCCAGTGCCTGCACCTGTTCGACGACGCCGGCGGTATCCTGCACCGGCATGGTGTTGGCCATCGCGAACACGGTGGTGAAGCCTCCCGCGGCGGCGGCGCGCGTGCCGGTCAGCACCGTCTCGCTCTGCTCGAAGCCGGGCTCGCGCAGGTGGGTGTGGAGATCCACCAGGCCCGTCATGGCGATCAGGCCGTCGGCCTCGATCACGCGCTCGCCGTCGTTCGCCTGAAGTCCGCCCTCAGCGTGGGCCTTGCGCTCAACGATGCGGCCATCGGCGATCCGCAGATCGACCGGGCCGGCAGCGGCGGGATCCTGCCCGCGCTCGGTGAGTTCCGCCGCGATCCTCGCGCCGCGGATGAGGATTCCGGGGTTGCTCATGCTTGTGTCTCTCTTTCACCGCTCAGGAGCAGATACAGGGCCGCCATGCGCACGGAGACGCCGTTCGCGACCTGCTCCAGCACCGTGGAGCGTTCGCTGTCGGCCGCGGCCGACGAGATCTCGAGGCCGCGATTCATCGGGCCGGGGTGCATGACGATAGTGCGTTCGGGCAGTGCGGCGAGGCGCCCGTCGTCGAGACCCCAGTTGCGCGCGTACTCGCGCTCGTTCGGGAAGAAGGCGGCGTGCATCCGCTCGCTCTGGATGCGGAGCATCATCACGACGTCGGGCGCGTCCTCGCGCAGCGCCTCGTCGAGCGAGTGCCGCACGGTCACCGGCCAGGTCCGTGCGCCGTAGGGCTGCAGGGTCTCGGGCGCGACGAAGGTCACGTGCGCACCGAGCGTCGTGAGCAGCCACAGGTTGCTGCGCGCCACGCGCGAGTGCGCCAGATCCCCGACGATGACCGCGCTCACGCCGTCGAGGTCGCGGCCCCGGCTGCCTGCAAGGTCCTCACCGAACAGCCGCCGGCGCATCGTGAAGGCGTCGAGCAGCGCCTGCGTGGGATGCTCGTGAGTGCCGTCGCCGGCGTTCAGCACGCCCGCATCGATCCAGCCGCTGCTCGCGAGGCGCGCGGGGGCGCCGGAGCCCGGGTGCCGGATCACGACCCCGTCGGCGCCGATCGCCTGCAGGGTCTGAGCGGTGTCCTTGAGCGACTCGCCCTTGCTGACGGAGGATCCCTTCGCGCTGAAGTTGATCACGTCGGCGCTCAAGCGCTTGGCGGCCGCCTCGAAGGAGATGCGCGTGCGGGTGCTGTCCTCGTAGAAGAGGTTGACCACGGTCTTGCCGCGCAGCGTGGGCAGCTTCTTCACCTCGCGCTGCTGGGTGGCCGCCATGTCCTCGGCGGTGTCGAGGATGCGCAGGGCGTCGTCCTTCGCGAGCGTGCGCGTGTCGAGCAGGTGCCTCATGCGCCGGCCCCCGCGCTCGAATCGGCCAGCGCGCTGATCGCGACCTCGTCGACGCCGTCGATCTCCTCGAGTCGCAGCGAGATGCGCTCGTTCTTGGCGCTCGGCAGGTTCTTGCCGATGTAGTCGGCCCGGATCGGCAGTTCGCGATGGCCGCGGTCGATCAGTGCGGCGAGTCGCACCGCCCTCGGGCGGCCGTGGTCGTTCAGCGCGTCGAGCGCCGCGCGCACCGTGCGGCCGGAGTAGAGCACGTCGTCGACGAGCACCACGGTCGCGCCGTCGATGCCTTCGACCGGCATCTCGGTGGGCTGAGACGGGCGGGTGGGGTTGTGGGCGAGATCGTCGCGGTACATCGTGATGTCGAGCTGATACGCCGGGATGTCGACGCCCTCGATCCGGGAGATGTTGGCTGCGATCCGCCTCGCGAGCAGAGAGCCCCGGGTCGGGATGCCGACGAGCACCAGGCCCTCGGCGCCTTTGTTCGCCTCGATGATCTCGTGCGATATGCGGGTGAGAGCCCGCGCGATCTCAGTGCTTTCGAGCACGATGCGCGCTGTCAATCCACCGCCCCCCTTCCGCGCCTCACCGGACGCCGTTAAAGAAGTGCTGTTTCAACCTGTTCAGTCTAGCGCATCGGCGGGGACCTCCGGCTCCGCATGCAGCGCGCCGAGCGGGAAGAAGACCAGGAATGCCACGAGCACGATCATCGCGGCGATGGTCGCCTGCACCCATGCAGAGCAGGACGGGCCCACCTTTCTCGCTCGCCTCTCGATCTGGCAGACTTCTCGCCTCGAGCCTCGGTCACGCCCCCGCGTGCAGCGCGATCTTGCCCAGCACCCCGTTCACGAAGCGCGCCGAATCATCGGTCGAGTACTCCTTGGCGAGTTCCACCGCCTCATCGATGGCGACGGCCGTCGGCACCTCGGGGTTGTGCAGGACCTCCCAGGCGCTGAGCCGCAGCAGGGCTCGGTCGACGTTCGGCATCCGATCCAGCGTCCACCCCTGCGCGTAGCTCGCGATCAGCTCGTCGATCTCGTCGCGGTGATCCGCGACACCATCGACGATCTCGCGCGCGTACAGCCACGAGGCCATGCGATCAGGCTCTCCTGCAGCCCGCTTCGCCTCGGCCTCGACGATGGCCTCGAGCCTCTCGCCGCGCACGTCGGCCTGGAAGAGCATGTCGAGCGCGCGCTTGCGCGCCTTCGTACGTGCAGACATTCAGTGTGCCGCGGCGCTCAGTCGTTGACGCGGCCGAGGTAGTCGCCCGTCCGCGTGTCGACCTTGACCCTGGTGCCGGTCTCGAGGAACAGCGGCACCTGGATCTCGGCGCCGGTCTCGACGGTCGCGGGCTTCGTGCCGCCGGTCGACCGGTCGCCCTGCAGACCGGGCTCCGTGTAGGTGATCTCGAGCACGACGCTCGCGGGCAGTTCGATGTAGAGCGGCTCGCCCTCGTGCAGCGCGATCTGCACGTCCTGGTTCTCGAGCATGAACTTCGAGGAGTCGCCCACGACGGCGCCCGAGACGGTCAGCTGGTCGTAGTCGCTCTTGTCCATGAAGACGAAGTCGGCGCCGTCCTGGTAGAGGTACTGGAAGTCGCGGCGGTCGACCGTGGCGGTCTCGATCTTCGCGCCCGCGTTGTAGGTCTTGTCGATGATCTTGCCCGAGACGACGTTCTTCTGCTTGGTGCGCACGAACGCACCGCCCTTGCCCGGCTTCACGTGCTGGAACTCGACCACGCTCCAGAGCTGGCCGGCCTCCTTGATGACGGTGCCGTTCTTGATGTCGTTCGAGGTTGCCATACGAGCTGTTCTCCGAGTTCTTCGAGGTGCGAGCGCGAAATCGCGCCGATCCAGTCTACATGGACGCATGATCCGTGAATCCGGACTCTATCTCATACCTCCGCCTAGGGTTCGTACAATCGGCATGCGCGCTCGTCCCGCCGCTCCTAGGATCACCCCATGCATATGCTCGTACGCACGCTGTGGCACTTCTTCTTCGTCGGAACGCGCGGGCCGCGGCTCCGCCTCGAGGCGGTCTCGCGCTCCCGCTTCCGGGTCTGGCCCACCGACCTCGACGCGCTCCGCCACATGAACAACGGGAAGTACCTCTCGATCATGGACGTCGCCCGCTTCGATCTGATCCAGCGCACCGGCGTGCTGCGGACCTTCAAGCAGGAGGGCTGGTACCCGGTCGTCGTCGGGCAGACCATCTCCTACCGCAAATCGCTAAACCCGTGGCAGCGATTCTGGATCGAGTCGAGGATCCTCGGCTTCGACGACCAGGCCGTGTACGTGGAGCAGCGCTTCGTGCGGCCCGATGCTCAGCGCCGCCCTGAAGTCCACGCGCGCGCGATCGTTCGGGCGAGGATCCTCCGCCGCACCGGGGGCGTCGTCCGCGTCGACGAGCTCATCGAGAAGGTCGGCGCGGATCGGTCCGACTTCCACGTCCCCGACGAGATCCTGGCGTGGGCAGGGGCCACGCGGCTTCCCTCCACCCGCGAGGACGCCACGAGCATCTGGTGATCGGCGGATCGGTGCGGCCGGGGATCATGCGCGCGGCGAGCGTGCGCCGAGGTGCGGGCCCTGGCTTCCGATCTCCCGAGCGGTGATCCGTATCGACCCGGCGTCGTAGACGTGACGAGCCGCGAGACGCCCCTCGGCGAGCATTCCGGCGAGCCAGGTGAAACTGCCCCGCCCGTCGCCGCCGTCCAGTGGCGCCTCCCCTTCGATCGCGCGCATCAGCTGCAGCATGAGCATCTCCGGCAGCGTCGCGTGCGGAGCGCTGTGCGTGAAGTTGAGACCGAGGGTCTCGGGTTCGGGCGACGCCGGGATCAGGCGAAGCGTCCACACCGCACCCGTGGCGGTGTTCTGCGCGACAGGGACCTGACCGCCGGGATCCGACGGTGCGAGATCGAGCAGGCCGAACTCCCTGGCGACCTCGGCGGCGAGCACGAGCGGACCGGGATCCGCCGCGAACGGGCTGCCCGGCCGCAGCGATGCCGCACGGAATGCCGCCTGCCAGGCCTCGGCGCCGAGCCCGTGAGGAGCCGGCACCGGTGCGAGCGCGGGATCCGCCTCGAGCAGCTCGGCCAGGCGGGCCAGGTCGACGCCCGACGCGGCGAAGCTCTCCGGCTCCGGCAGTGCGAGGCCGGGAACCTCGAAGCACTCCCGCACGATCACGCCGACCGTGAGGAACGCGCGTTCGAGACGGGAGCCGCCGGCGCGGCCGGACAGCTCCGCGAGTCCGGCCCCCGCGAACCTCTCGGCGGCTTCCGCGTCGAGCCGCGTGTCGAAGGCGGCGCTCGGCGCTGCGCCGAAACCCGTGGCGCGCTCGAGAGCCGCGTCCAGGCTCGCCGCGAGCGCCGGGAAGAGGGCACGGCTCAGCCGCAGCCGATCGCGCTCCCGCGATGACTCGTCGCCGAGGACCGCAGTGCTCGCGCTGCCTCCGCCGTCAGAGCTGTCTCCGCTGCCAGCGCTGCCTGCACCGCCCGACCCGCTCATGGCCGCTCCTCCGTTCTCCGACCGGTTGAACCTCCCCGACCGGTCCGACCGTCGCCCGTCACCTTCACCGTAGCTCACGGCAGTTCGTCCTCCACCAGCGCCTGGAGCGCCGCAGCGATCTCGCGCGGGTCCTCGAGACGCCGGCTCGTCGGCGCATAGCGCTGAACGACCTCATCGCTGCCGATCCCGATGCCGTGCACGCGCGCGCCTGCCCGCCGCAGGCGTCGGAGCTCGTGGGCAGCGGCCGCGGCGTCGTTCGTGCCGCCGTCGCCGATGAGGATCACGATCCGTCGCCGCTCGAGGCCGTCGCCCGCGGGAGCGGGCCGGCCGCGCCCGATCCCGAGCTGCCCGGCCGCCGCGGCGAGCGCGGCGGCGTCGTTCGTCGCGCCCCGAGGCGCACGGATCGCGGCGTGCAGTGCGCGCCGCACCGCGTCGTCGACTCCGCCGGAGAGCGGCTTGACGACATGAGCCTCCGCGTCGAAGACGATCAGGGCGGTGCGGATGTCCAGCTCCAACGAGGTTCTCGCCCGCGCCTCGGCATGGGCGACATCCCGCTCGACGCCGGCGAGGGCCTCGAGCATGATCAGCGCGGCGTCGGCAGCGCATTCCGCGGGCCGGCCGCTCATCGATGCCGAACGGTCGATGAGCAGCACGTAGTCGGTGCTGCCCGCGCGACGCGCACGGCGCGGAAGCGCCTCACGCCGACGATACGCGTTCGGCCGGACCGCACCGGCCAGCGACTCCGCCACCGCGTCGGCCAGGGACTCCCGCGCCAGTTCGTCGCCCTCCGGCTCGGCGCTGCGCCCCATGCGCGGATGCCGCGCCACCCGCTCGGCGATCACCCGCGCCCACACCTCCCGCATGCGCTCGATGGGCGCGGCGAGGGCGTCCGCACGCTCGCGATAGGTCGCGAGCGCGGTCCGCCCGGCCGCCACGGCAGCGGTGCCGGGTGCGAGCGCATTCGGATCGCTGCGGGGATTCCCATCCGGCATCTCCGCCGGATCCATCACGGCGTCGAGCATCGCCCCTTCCGCGGGCATCGGCGTGGCGAGGATCTTCTCCACGAACGCCGCGTGCTCGGCTGCGAAGAGATCCGCGCCTTCGGCCGTATCGCGTCCCTCGCCGGTTCGCGCCCGGTCGCTCTCGCCGGCAGCGGGCGTCGAGTCGTCCGCGGATCCGCTCTCCTCGGCACCCGTCTCCTCAGCGCCGGTGTCATCGGCACCGGGCTGATCGCCGGGTCCGTCCGCCGCATCGTCCGAGTCGGGTCCCGCATCCGCGCCGAGCCCCAGTCCGGATTCGCCGGTCGCGTCCTCCTCGACGTCCGCCGAACCCCGGCGTTCGTCCGTGAGGCCGCGCTCACGGGCATCGAGATCGAGCAGGCGCTCGTAGGGCGGGAGCAGCAGCGCGAGCGCGCGAGCGAAGCGCTGCAGCGGCGTGTAGGCCGGATCCGGTGCGAGCACCCGCCGCAGCGGATCCGGAACCCGCGTCGAGCTCCCGAACTGCTCGGCGAGCGCGCGCCACTCGGCAGCCACAGCGCTATCCACGGCGGCATCCACGGCGCCGACTTCTGCAGCGATGCCGTCCGAGGCCGGTCCGGCGCGCAGGATCAGAACGACCCACTGCAGGTGCCGCGGCAGCTCCCCCGGGCTCTCCGGCAGACTGCGGTGCAGCGCCGCGGCGAGGGGACCGCGCACGGCCGGGAGTGCCGTCAGCAGTTCGGCGGCGCACTGCAGGCGCAGCACGGTCTCGAGCAGCGGCTCGGCCGCTGGCATCGCCCGCCCGAGCGTCCGCCGGCGCCGCGCCCGCTCGGGTGCCTCACGCGCGGTGCGCACCCCCTCCCAGACCTGGAGCAGGGCGAGCGCGACGGACTCGGCCTCGCTGTGCCCGCGCGCGGCGTACCAGCCGAGCCCCACCCGGAGTCCGTCGAGGTCGATCCCCCACTCCGCGTCGTCCGTCACGATCAGCGGGACGCCGAGCACCGATCCGACGGCGTCCAGCTGCGCGCGCAGCCCGATGCCACCGCTACCGACAACGCCGCTCATGACCACACCCTATCCCCGGGGCGTCGAACGCCTGCGTGCTACCGTGGCGGCATGCTGCCCTTCGACGTCGACCCCGTCCTGCGCGAGGCGCATGGCCTCCGCGCGGAGCGCCTGCGGGTGCGCCGGGCGCTCGCCGCGGATCGCGCCCGGGGCGCCGACGCCGCAGTGCTGCAGGACGGCGAGCAGGATCTCGCGGCGCTCGACGCCATGCTCTCCGCATTGATGCTGGGCGAGCTCGCCCCGGGCACGGCCGGACGGCAGCAGGCCGACGCGCTGCTGGACGCGCGGGCGAGGCGGCTGCGGACGGCGGTGGCCGCACGATCCGCCGAACTGCATGCGACCGAGCTGCGGCGCCGGGCCGCCGCCGTCCCGGAGGAGGCGGCGGCGAGCGGCCGACAGACGACCGAGGCCGAGGAGCTGCGCGCGCACGATCTGCGGCGGCTCGCCGATGAACGGAGCGGTGCACTGCTCCGGGAGTCCGGGCTCGACACCCCGGAGGACCGCGACGACGTGCTCGAGGCGCTGGGGACCATGCGGATCCGCGAGGCCCGCACCCAGCTGCGGACCGGCCTGCTGCTCACCGCGCAGATGCGCGGGATCATCGCCGAGGCGCTCCCTTCGCTGCTGCGCGGAGAGCCGGTCCTGCTCGTCGGCGAGACCGGCGGTGCCAAGACCGCGCTCGCCGAGCATCTCTCGCTGCACGGCATCGGTGCGGAGCCCGAGCTGGTCTCCGGCTACGGCGACATCACCGGCGCCCAGCTGATCGGCACCCATGAGCTGCGCGCCGAGGGCGGCGCGCCCGTGAGCGCATTCGTCCCGGGACCGCTGCTGCGCGCCATGACGGAGGGCCGGCCGTTGATCCTCGACGAGATCAACGCGATGCCGCCGGAGTTCCTGAAGCGGCTCAACCGTATCCTTCAGCTGCGACCGGGCGACGCATTCGGCGTCCAGGAGGATGCGGGGCGGCGGGTCCGGCTCGCGCCCGGCTTCGCCGTCATCGCGACGGCGAACGAGCAGACCCCGCACCGCTATCGCGGCCTCGACCGCTTGAGCGCCGAGCTCATCAACCGCTTCGGCGCGAATGCGTACCGGGTGCACTACCCCGACACCGGGCGCGACTACACCGAGTTCCCGAGCGAGAACGCGCTCCTCGCGACCGCTGCGGCGGCGGACGCGCACGGCGAGCTGCCCCGGGGACTCGGCGCCGACGCGATCGAGCGCGTGGCCCGCGCGGCGTTCATCAGTCAGCAGGTGTTCTCCGGCGAGCACGGCGCGGGCTTCCGCGAGTACGTGAGCACGGAGCGCGAGATCGACGGTCGGCCCGGGCTCGAGGAATCGGTGCTCGCCCCGCGCACGCTCGTCGCGATCCTGCAGAAGGTCAGCGGCAGCGCAGGTGCGATCACGCTCGATCTCGCGCTGTCCCGCTTCGTGGAGGGGATCATGCACCGGGAGGATCGGCGCGTGCTCGCGATGATCCTCGAGGGTCAGGGGTTCCGGATCGGCTGACCGGCCTCGCGAACCATCGTGTGCTCACGCGCGAACGCACGGGTGATCGTCCTCGCCTACTGGTTCGAGAACGCCGCATCGAAGGAGGAGTCCGGGCGCTTCCAGAGCAGCGAACGGATGCGCCCCACCGCCTCGGCCGCGCCGTGCAGGCGGTCCATGCCCGCGTCCTCCCACTCGATCGAGATGGGTCCTGCGTAGCCGATGGATCCGAGTGCGCGGAAGGCGTCCTCCCAGTGGGTGTCGCCGTGGCCGGTGGAGACGAAGTCCCAGCCCCGGCGGGGGTCGCCCCACGGCAGGTGCGAGCCGAGTACCCCCGCGCGCCCGGTCTGCGGGCGCAGGCGCGTGTCCTTGCAGTCGACGTGGCAGATGCGATCCGCGAAGTCGACGATGAAGCCGATCGGGTCGATGCCCTGCCAGACGAGGTGGCTCGGATCCCAGTTGAGTCCGAACGCGTGCCGATGATCGATCGCCTCGAGTGCCCGCACCGTGGTCCAGTAGTCGTAGGCGATCTCGGAGGGGTGCACCTCGTGCGCGTAGCGCACGCCCTCGCCGTCGAACACGTCGAGGATCGGGTTCCACCTCCTCGCGAAGTCCTCGTATCCCTCATCGATCACCGCGGCGGGCACCGGCGGGAACATCGCCACATAGGGCCAGATCTTCGAGCCGGTGAACCCCGTGACCACATCCGCCCCCAGCTTGCGGGCGACGCGCGCCGCACGCTGCATGTCCTCGGCCGCGCGCTGCCGCACGCCCTCGGGCTCGCCGTCCCCCCAGACGTAGGGGCGCACGATGGCCCGGTGCCTGAAGTCGATCGGGTCGTCGCAGACCGCCTGCCCCGCGAGGTGGTTGGAGATCGCCCATACCTTCAGGCCGTGGCGGTCGAGGACCTCGAGGCGGGAGCGGAGATAGGCGTCGTCCTCGTCGGCCCGCGCGAGGTCGAGATGGTCGCCGGAGGCCGCGATCTCGAGGCCGTCGTAGCCCCAGTCGGCGGCGAGCCGTGCCACCTCCTCGAAGGGCAGGTCCGCCCACTGGCCGGTGAACAGGGTAACGGGGTGGGATGCCTCGTGCGTCATGACTGGTCGCTCCTTCGCTGCTGCAGATCGGTGAGGGAATCGAATGTGATGCGGGCGAGCTCGTCCTGGCTCTCGGCGAGCGGTCGCCAGATCGACGCCGCCGTCGCAATCGTGTCGTTGTCGCCCGTGAAGCTCTCGAGCGTGAGCGGACCGGCGTAGCCGATCTCGTCGAGCGCATCGAGAAACGCTTCCCAGTCGATGTGATCGGGGCCGACCGGCCCACGGTCGTTGCCGCAGACCTGCACCACCTCGACATATGGGGCGGCTGCCCGGATCGCTGCCGCGGGCGAGCGCTCCTCGATGTTCAGGTGGTAGGCGTCGAGCGCGATCCCCACTCCCGCCCCGAGCAACGGGCCCAGCGCGTCGAGCGCCTGTTCGACCGTGTTGATCAGGCTCGTCTCGTAGCGGTTCAGCGGCTCGATGGCGAGCGTCACCCCGCGCTCCGCGGCGTAGTCGGCCACCGGGCGCAGCGCGGCCTGCAGCGCGGCGATCGCGGCGGCGCGCTGCCCGGCGTCCATGCGCCAGACTCGCCCCGTGCGGGCGGTGAAGGGGCCGGCGACCGTCGGCGAGGCGAGTCGCACGGCGACATCGACGCAGTGCCGCAGATAGTCCTGCGTGGGTTCGCGCAGCGCGTCGTCCAGCAGATCCCTGCCGGGGCCCATCGCGCCGACCACGCGCGCGCCCATGCCCAGTTCCCCCAGCCGCTCGGCGGCGAGCTCGGGCGACCAGTCGCCCGGCGACTCGACCGGCAGCTCGAGCAGCTCGTAGCCGATCCCGCGCGCGCGATGCGCGATCTCGAACAGTGCCTCGTCGTCGAGCGGCGACACCCAGACCCAGGTGTTCACGCCGAGCTGTCGCTGCATGCTTCTCCTTCGTCCTACTGCTGTGCTGCGCCGTGCACGGCGTTGAACGAGCGAGGCGAACCGAAGCATCGACACCGGGGCTCCGGGGTCTGCTTCGGCTCGCTCGCTCGCTCAACCGGCAAGGCGTTCAGCTCCTCCGACGGCGTGGATCAGGGAATGATCCGATCCTGCCAGACCTGCGGATAGCCCGGAAGGTTCTCGCCGCCGAACTTCGCGTAGTGGCCGTCGGGCATGCCCTCGTTGCGCTCGAGGTACTCGTCGAGTTCATCGACGGTGATGGGGCTCTGCGGGAGCACCCACTCCGACGGCACCTCCTCGCCCGCGAAGATCTTCTGCATCGCGAGCAGCGGGGTGCGCCACTGGAAGTTCGAGTAGACGGGTGCGAGCCCGGTGAGCCCAGTGTCCTTCCACTTGCGCAGGAAGCTCAGCTCGTCCTCGCCGGTCATCACCGGGTAGTCCTTGCCGGCATCCTCGAAGGCTTCGATCGCGGCCACTGCACCGTCGCCGGCGTCCATCCAGACGCCCTGCACGTCGCCCTTGGCCAGCTCATCCGAGATGATCTTCTTGATCTCGGCCGGGTCGGCGCCCGTGAAGTAGTCGACGGCCTCGATACCGGCCTCGCCGAACAGCTTCTCGGCCGCGGCCCAGCGCTGCTCGAGCACGTCGACGCCCGGCAGGATGCGCAGCGCCACGACCTTGTCGCCCTCATTCAGGTGGTCGATCAGGAACTCGGCCGTGTCGATGCCCCAGGCGAAGCCGCCTATCGGGTGGATGAAGGTCACCGCGCAGTCGGTCTGCACGCCGCGGTCGAAGACCACCACCGGTTTCCCGGTGTCGCATGCCCGCTCGACGGCCGGGGTCATCGCCGCGGTCGAGTTCGGCGAGATGACGAAGCCGTCGCATTCGCCCTCGGCGATGAAGTAGTCGATGTCCGCGATCTGGGTGTCATCGCTGTCCTTCGCATCGCGGGTCTCCATCGAGGAGAACGTGCCGTCGTCCTGCAGCACCTTCAGCTGCTCGTTCATGGTGATCCAGCCGGTCTGCCGCCACGGGTTCGAGATCGAGGCGTTGGCGAAGCAGAGCTTCTTCGCCCCCTCCGAGGCGTACTCCGAGGTGTCGCGCATCTCGGCGTTGATGGTCTGCAGATAGGGCTGATCGTCCGGACCCTCCGGCGTGACCGAGCGCTCGGCGTACTGCTTGTCGAAGAGCGCCTGGTCGAACCACTCACCCGAGCTCTCGGGGGTCTCCTCGGAGGTGTCCGGCCCCGGTGGGGCCTCCACCGACGGGTCGGTCGTGCATCCCGCGAGCAGGATCAACGACGCCGCGCCGACGAGGCTCGTCATGATCCTCAATGATCGTTTCATGATCGGTTCTCCTTCGTGTGTTCGCCCCGCGCGGCAACGGCGCCGACGGGATCGAGTGGCGGGACGACCCCCGCCGGTTCTAGCCCGGTGGCCCCGGGTGGTCCGTCGGTCCCCGTCGCGAGCCCCCGGCGCCGGATGGCACCGAACACGACGCCGGAGTATGCCACGGCCGCGATGATGATCGCGCCCTGGATCGCGTCGCGCATCGTGGAGGGGACCGCTGTGAAGTTCAGCAGAGTGAAGAGCGTCTCGAGGGCGAACGCCCCGGCGAGGGCGCCCCAGACCGTTCCGCGGCCGCCGCCGAGCACCACGCCGCCGAGCACCACTGCGGTGATCGCGGTGAACTCGTAGCCGCGACCGACCGAGGGGTGCACACCTGCGTATCCGACGAGCAGCACACCTGCCACCGTCGCGCACAGCGAGGAGATGACGAATGCCGCCGTCTTCGTGCGCCACACGGACGCACCCGCGAAGGCGCCTGCGGCTGGATTGTCGCCGATCGCGATGAGCGTACGCCCGAACGGGCGACGCGAGAGCCACGCCGCGATCGCCACCGCGACGGCCAGCGTCACGACCGCCCACGGCAGCATGCCGATCACCGGGAGCCCCGTGATGCCGCCGCGACCGATCTGGCGGAACGAGTCAGCCGGGTTGCCCGTCGCGGCGCCGCCCGTCCACCACATCACGCCGCCGTAGAGTGCCAGCATCATGCCGAGCGTGACGATGAACGACGGCACCTTGAGCAGGGTCGTCACGAGGCCGTTCACGACGCCGACGAAGGCGCCGAGCAGGATCAGCAGGAGCAGCACCGGCAGCGCCTTCTCGTCGTCCTGCCCGATGAGGGTGCCCGCGAGCACCACCTGGGTGGTCACGAGCGACCCCTGGGAAAGGTCGAACTCACCGCTCACGATGACGAAGTACTGGCCGATCGCGACGACGGCGATCGGGGCGACGCGCTGAATGTAGCGGACGAGCTGGCCGGGCTCCGCGAAGGACGGATTGAGCACCGTGACGACGACCAGCAGCACGACGAGCAGCAGGTAGACGGCGCCGCGCGGGCTCACCAGCGTGCGGATGAAGCGGGCGAATCCGCCCGTACTGCTCCGGGTCGCACTCATCGCGCACCCCCTTCGCTCGCGGTCTCGACGGGCACGGCGTCTGCGGGCACGGCGCCTGAGGGCACGGCGCCTGAGGGCACGGCGTCTACGGGCACGGTGCCGACACCCGTGCGGGTGAAGCGCTCGCGGCGGGCGACGAGGCGCCGCCGCGAATAGACGGCGACCGCGATCACGATGACGGCACCGCGCACCACGTCCTTGAGGAACGGATTGACCTGCAGCACGCTCATGAGGTTGTCGAGCACCGCGAAGATCGCGACGCCGCCGATCGTGCCCCAGATCGATCCCCGACCGCCTGCCAGCAGCGTGCCGCCGAGCACGACCGCGGCGATAGAGAGGAGGTCGTAGCCGCCCTGCACGCCCACGGTCGGACTGCCGACGCCGAGACGGCTCGCGAGCAGCAGGCCCGCGACACCCGCGAACATCGAGCAGAGCACGTGGGCCCAGATGAGCGGACGCCGCGTGCGCACGCCCGAAAGACGCGCGACCTCGGCGTTGCCGCCGACCGCGAACAGATGGTGCCCGAAGCCGCCGCGGGCGAGGAGGAACGCCACCGCAGCGGCCAGCGCGAGCATCACGATCGTCGAGACCGGCACGGGGCCGATCCCCGTGGCGCCGAAGAGCTGGAACTCCCGGGGCACCGCACCGGCGGTGCCCCGGTAATTGGTGTCGAGATACCCTTTGAGGATCAGGCCGACGCCCAGCGTGGTCACGAAGCCGTGCACCTTGAGGAATGTCACGATGGCGCCGTTCGCGAGGCCGATCAGTGCGGCGACGCCGAGCGCGAGCAGCACAGCCGGAACGATCATGCCCGGCCGACCGTTCATCGTCTGCGCCGCGATCAGGCTGGTCAGGCTCACCACGTAGGGCACCGAGAGGTCGAGGGATCCGCCCAGGATCACGAGGGTCTGGCCGATGGCGACGAAGCCGAGCACGCTCATTCCCGTGAGAATGTCGCGGATGCTGCCCGGGCTGAACAGGTTTCGCCCGGCCGTCGCGACGAGCACGGCGCTCAGCGCGAGCACCACGATCAGGGCGAGGTAGACGATCACGGTCGTGTCGAGCCCGCGCAGTCGTGCGGCCAGTGCGGTCATCGTGCTCCCCCCTCCGTCTCGGCTGCACCCGTCGCGAGCGCCAGCACCGTCTCCTCGGACGAGTCCGCAGGCAGCTCGCCGGCGATGCGCCCGTCGCGCATGACGATGATCCGATCCGCCATGCCGATCACCTCGGGCAGTTCGCTCGAGACGAAGAGGATCGCCACCCCTCGCCTCGCCAACTCGCGGATGAGCCGGTACACCGCCACCTTCGCCCCCACGTCGATCCCGCGGGTCGGCTCGTCGAGCAGCACCACCCTGGGCGCGGTCGCGAGCCACTTCGCGAGCACCACCTTCTGCTGGTTGCCTCCGGAGAGCGCCTGCACCTCCTGGCTCGGACCCCGGCTCACGAGTTCGAGCGCGGTGAAGACTCCGGGAATCTCGGCGCGCTTCGATCGGGTGCGGCCGGGGAAGACGCTGCGGATCGCGAGCAGCGCGTTGTCGAGGATCGACTGGTTCAGCGCGAGGCCTGTGCGCTTCCGATCCTCGGTGACCAGCGCTATGCCGCGCCGCACGGCCTGCCGCGGCTGCCGGATCGGCCGCGCGACCCCGTCGAGACGCAGTTCGCCGCGAGTGAAGGGCGCGGCGCCGAACATCGCCTCGACGAGCTCGGTGCGGCCCGACCCCTGGAGGCCGGATACGCCCACGACCTCCCCCGCGCGCACCTGCAGATCGATGCTGTCGAGCTGCGCGTTGCCCCCGCCGCGCACCTCGACGACCGCGTCGCCGATCTCGGTGCCGGGCTCGGGGCGCGGGAAGTAGGCGCTGATGGGGCGGCCGACCATGCGCCGCACGAGCGTCGCCTGGTCGAGCTCGGCCGCAGGCCCGGTGGAGACGAGAGCTCCATCCTTCAGCACGGTGATGGTGTCGCACAGTTCGAAGATCTCCTTCAACCGGTGCGAGACGTAGAGGATCGCGACGCCGCGATCCTGCAGCCGCCGAACCACGCGGTAGAGGATCGACACCTCGTGATCCGCGAGCGCCGCCGTGGGCTCGTCCATCGAGATGACCCGGGCGTCGACGGAGAGCGCCTTCACGATCTCGACGATCTGCTGCTCGGCGACGGTGAGCCCGCCCACCGTCGCGTCGGGGGATATCCCCGAGACGCCGAGATCGGCGAGCAGCTCAGCGGTCGAGCGCCGCATCGCCGCGATGTCGACGAGGCCGAAGCGCCGGGGTTCCCGGCCCAGGAACACGTTCTGGGCGACCGTGCGGTCGGCCAGCAGGTTGAACTCCTGGAACACCGTCGCCACGCCGGCCCGCGCGGCCTCGACGGGGTGGCCGAAATCCACCGACTCGCCGTCGAGGCGAACGTCGCCGTCATCGCGACGGTACACGCCCGCGATGATCTTCATGAGCGTCGACTTGCCCGCGCCGTTCTCGCCGACGAGGCCGTGCACGGTGCCCGGCACGAGCTCGAGCGATACGCCGTGCAGCACCTCGACGCCGAAGAACTGCTTGTGCACGTCGAGAGCGGAGAGCACGGGGATCCCGGAGCCCGGCACCGTCTCCATGGGTGCCTCGGCAGCCGAATGGACGTCGTTCACGCCTCCCCCACCTCCACCCAGCGGCCGTCTCGGGCCGACTCGAGCACGGCGTCGGTGATCAGCACCGCCCGCGCGCCGTCGGCGAAGGTCGGCACGCCGTCTCGGTGCTCCCCCGCAGCCGCGGCGTACACGTCGGCGACGAAGGCGTTGAACGCGTCCTGATAGCCCTGCGGATGCCCCGCCGGCAGCGAGCACATCCGCGCGGCGTCGGCGGAGAGACTTGCAGGATCGCGGCGGAGCAGCATGGAGTGGCCGCGTCTGCCCACCCACAGGCGCTCGGGATCCTCCTGTTCGAAGCGCAGGCTCTCCCGCGACCCGGCGATCTCGAGCACCAGCCCGTTCTTCCGCCCCGGGGCGACCTGCGAGACGAGCAGTGCACCGATGCCGCCGCCCGCGAGTTCGAGGGTCAGCGCGACCGCGTCCTCGGTGTCGACGGGCTGACCGCCGCGCTCCGAGTGCACCGTGCGCGTCGTCGCGACGAGCCGAGTGATGCGATCGCCGCTGACGAACTCGACGAGGTCGACGAGGTGGGATCCGATGTCGGCGAACGCCCGGGAGGGCCCGCCCGATCCGGCGCCGACGCGCCAGTTGTCGTCGGCTGCGTCGAGCAGCCAATCCTGCAGATACTGGCCGGCGATCGTCAGCACGGCTCCGGCCTCTCCGGAGGAGATGCGAGCACGGGCCTCGCGCACCATCGGGTGATAGCGGTAGACGAAAGGCACCGCGCCGAAGAGACCGGAGGCCTCGACCTCGGACGCGAGTCCGAGCGCCTCCGCCGCGCTCGTCGCGAGCGGCTTCTCGCAGATGACGTGCGAACCCGCGCGCAGCGCCGAGCGCGCGTATTCCATGTGGTTGCGATTGGGCGTGCAGACATGCACGAACGGCAGCCCCTCGGCGAGAAGCTCGTCCGCGGTCAGTGCCCGGGCGTAGCCGAGGGCTGCGGCGGCCTCCGCTGCGCGCACCGGAGAGGACGAGGCGATCGCATCGAGCTCCGCTCCGGCCGCGCGCGCGGCGCGCGTGTGCGTGCGCGCCATGAAACCAGCGCCGAGCATACCGATTCGCGGAAGCCGGGAAGACGTCATCGTCTGCGGGGACATGCTCCTATTGTGTTCCTCGACGGCACGCTTTTGTTAGTTAACTTTCATAAGCAATCAAACTGTTACCAACTTTCATCTGTGATTTACTGAAAGTGTGATTCTGCCTCCTCCGCTGAACGGCTCAGCCATCTCGACGGCGGGCGGGCTCCTCCAGCTCCTACGAGACGGACGACCCCGCACGCGGGCCAAGCTCGCGCAGATGACCGGGCTCTCCCGCCCCACGATCACGCAGCGCATCGACCAGTTGCTCGAGCTCGGCCTCATCGCCCCCGTCGAAGACGCGGCGTCGACCGGCGGTCGCCCCTCATCGCAGATCGCCTTCAATCCCCGGGCCAGGGTGGTGCTCGCGGCAGATCTCGGAGCGCTGCACACCCGCGTCGCCGTCACCGATCTCGACGGCGTGCTGCTCGCCGAGGCGTCCTCCCCGCACGACATCGCCGAGGGCCCGGAGGCTGCGATCGACTGGATCCTGCAGTCGGCGAAGTCGCTGCTCCCCGATCTCGACTACCTCCCGGAGCAGATCGCAGGGATCGGGATCGGCGTTCCCGGCCCCGTGGAGTTCTCGACGGGTCGCCCCATCAACCCGCCCATCATGCCCGGGTGGGATCGCTTCGACATCCCCTCCGCCATCCGCACTCAGATCGATGCGCCCGTGCTCGTCGACAACGATGTCAACATCATGGCGCTGGGCGAGCTCAGCACCTCCTGGCCGGACGTCACCGACCTCATCTTCGTCAAGGTCGCCACGGGAATCGGCGCCGGCGTCATCTCGGGCGGCACCCTCCGCCGCGGGGCGAACGGCGCCGCCGGCGACATCGGGCACGTCGCCCTCGCTCGCGCCGCTGACACGCCGTGCCCCTGCGGCAACCGCGGCTGCATCGAGGCGGTGGCCTCCGGTCGCGCCCTCGCCCGCGCACTCAGCACGCCGGAACGACAGCTCAAGCGTCCGAGCGAGGTCGTCGCACTCGCGAAGAGCGGCGATGTCGAAGCGATCCAAGCCATACGGCAGGCCGGACGCGACATCGGCGAAGTGCTCACCTCCTGCGTGAGCCTGATGAACCCGTCGACCATCGTGATCGGCGGCACCATGGCGCAGGCGGCCGAGCACCTCGTCGCCGGCGTGCGCGAGGTCGTCTACGCCCGGTCGATCCCGCTCTCCACCGAGCACCTCACGATCGCCCCGTCTCGCGCCGCCGCCAACGCGGCGATCCTCGGAGCCGCGCAGCTGGCGATCGATACGGCACTGTCTCCGGAGCGGATCGCAGCCGCGCTCAGCGGCTGAGCAGGCCGGCTCACCCCAGCACCCGGTAGAGCCGATCCGCGGCCTCGATCACGGCGGGGTGCTCGGCGGTCAGCGATTGGATGCCCACGAGCCGGAGCCCGGCGGGCGGCTGCCCGTCCCGCCCCCAGAGCAGTACCGAGACCTCGCTGGGCAGCTGGCTCGACCACCACGAGAGGCCGGCGCGATCCTCGCCGTGCGAGGCGAAGATGCGCCGGGCCAGCTCCTGGGTGACGCCGGGATCCTGCACCACCACGCGGCTCGGCGCGACGCCCAGTTCCAGCAGCGTCTCCGCGTCGTCGAGGTCGAGCAGCTCGGCACCCGAGAATTCGAACTCCGCGATGGCGCGCGCCTGACCCGTGGCGGTCAGGAAGACCTCGGGGATCCATCGGCGCTTGCTGTAGAAGCTCTCCGCGACGGCCCCTGCCGCGCTCCGGGAGAAGTACCACGAGTCGTAGAGGTCGGAGTTGTCCCAGCGGCCATGCAGCTGGGGTCGCGGCAGGTACGTCCAGTGACCCGGTCGGCCCCGGCGGGCGCCGGGTGATCGCGGATAGCAGCGGAAGAGACGCATGCGGGTCCTCATCGCCGGGGCGCGCCCGCGCTCAGGCGTAGGCGCCCTCGTCCTCCGCGTCGATCGCGCCGATCACCTCGGCGATGCGGCCGAGCTTGATGCATTCGCGGGGCGTGGATCCGCGCAGGAACTGGTTTGGCGAGTCGAGCCAGATCGGCACGACCTTCTCGTGCATGGTCGCTTCGGCGCGCGCCACGATGTAGGCGAAGTCCATGATGGTGCGGGCGGACTCCGCGGAGGGGGTCTGGACGCCCTGCTTCCACCGGGTGACCTGGGAGGGTCGCACGCCGATGAGGTCGGCCAGCAGCGCGCCGTTGCCGGCCGCCTGCAGCAGCATGCGGAATCCATCGCCGTAAGCGGTGCCGGGCAGGGTCGCGGTGCTCATGTCTCCATCATACGCGCAATCCTCAGATTGCGCGATCCCGCCACGCTTCGCCGAGTCGACGGATCCCCTCCCTGAGGATCGGCTCGGGAGCGGTGAACGGGATCCGAATACGGGCATCGCTCGCCGCAGAGACCGAGAACGCCGCGCTCCCGGCCACGGAGACCCCTCGGATCGCGGCGAGACGGACGAACTCGTCGGCGGAGCCCTCAGGCAGCCGGGCCCACAGCGAGAGCCCGCCTCGCGGCGGCACGTAGCTCCAATCGGGCAGGTGCTCGGCGAGCAGTCCCCGAAGGAGGTCCAGCATTCGGGCATGCCGCTCGCTGATCTCCCGGCGCAGCGGCTCCGCCCGGTCGAGGAAGTCCAGCGCGAGCAGCTGGGTCGGCACGCTCGTGAACAGGTCGGCGACCTGCCGTGTTCCCCGCAACCGTCGCACGAGCACGGGATCGGCGCGCAGCCATCCGACCCGCAGACCTGCCCACGCCCATTTCGAGACGGATTCCACGACGATGACGGGAGCGTCCGCCCTGAGCGAGGCCAGGGTCGGCGGAACGACTCCGTCGAAGGCGATCGGCGCCAGCACGCGGTCCTCGAGCACGGGGACGCCGTACTCGGCGGAGAGCCCGGCGAGGCGAGATCTGGCGTCGGCCGGCATCCGCGTGCCCGTCGGGTTCTGATGGTGCGGGTTGACCGCCACCAGCACGGGGCGCATCCTCGCCATCGCCAGCTCGAGTGCGGTGAGATCGAGCCCGTCAGGACCCACGGGGAGGCCGACCACGATGCCGCCCCGTCTTCGCACCACATCGGAGAGTCCCGGCCAGGTGACCTCCTCGACCAGCACGACATCGCCCGGCGACACCAGCTCGTCCACCAGGAGGTACAGAGCGGCCTGCGCACCGTTCGTGACGAGGATCTGCTCCGGCGTGGTCGGCGTACCCTCGTCGGTGAGCTGCTGGGCGATGCGGGCTCGGAGGATGGGCAACCCCGCCGGATCGGTTTCGGAGAGCAGCGACGCGTGGAGGGCCGGCTCATGCTCCTTCACCAGCCCGACCGCGAGTTCGGACATCTGCGGCACGCCTCGGAGGAGGTCGATCGAGGAGGGCAGCGCCGAGAAGAGCGCCTCGGTGCTTCCCTGTCGCGGTGCCCGATGCGTCGCCGGACGAAGCCCAGCTCCCGTCACGCTCGTGCCGCTCCCCTGCCGCCGCTCGACGGCACCCCGCTCCGTCAGCGCACCGTAGGCGGAGACGACCGTGCCGCGCGAGACAGACACCGCCGAGGCGAGTGCGCGCTCGGCAGGCAAGCGGTCTCCCGGGCGAAGCTCACCGCCCTCGATGAGGGCCGAGATCGCCCGGGCGAGACGATCGGCCAACGTGCCTTCGCTCTGGGTCCAGCGCCCCAGCCGGGCCACCAGGCGATCCGCCGAGACGAAGGCCGATCCATGGTCCACCAGACGACTATTGGCACTTTCTCCCTGTCCCATACCTCGAAACTATGGACCAATGAACCCCCTTCACGCCCACAATCGATCGTTTTCCGGTCCAATCGATCCGGATTGGACCATCGACGAGTTCCTGTTCCAGCTCGCCGCCGGCGACTGCCCCGACGAAGACCTGATCCCCGAGCTGCGCCGGCTCGAGGCCGCGATGGGCCGCGCAGCGGGCTCGGCTGCACATCACGCGGCAGTGCATCACTCGGCGGTGCATCATGCAGCAGCGCATCGCTCGAGCGCGCGCACCGCGATCGCGCTCACCCGGTCCATTGCGATGCTGAGGCTCGTGACACCGAGGCTGCGCGCTGTGCCTCTCGGAGAGCTGCTCGGCGAGGCGCCCGCCGAGCTACCGGAATCGGCCTCCCGCGAACCGTCGATCTACGCCGCGATCTCCTGATACGCGAACTGCAGCACCGATTCGTCCACACCCGCCAGCACCCGCGGCTTCGCGATCTCGTCGAGCACGATGAAACGCAGCATCCCCGCGCGCGCCTTCTTGTCCCGCTGCATCGTGGCGAGCAGGCCCGGCCACCGCTCGGCCGGGTAGCTCAGCGGCAGGCCGAGCAGCGAGAGCACACGACGATGCCGTTCCACGGCCGCGTCCGAGAGCGCGCCCGCCATGCGCCCGAGCTCCGCCGCATACATCATGCCGATCGAGATCGCCACGCCATGACGCCACTGGTAGCGCTCGGCATGCTCGATCGCGTGGCCGAGCGTGTGCCCGTAGTTCAAGATCTCGCGCAGCCCGCCCTCGCGGAAGTCCTCGCTGACGACCCGCGCCTTCACGCCGATCGAGAGCTCGACGAGCCGCAGGAACTCGGGCGTCGTCGGATCGGTGGCCCGGTCCACGTCGCGCTCGATGGTGTCGAGGATCTCGGGTTCGGCGATGAAACCGTACTTCGCGACCTCGGCGAACCCGGCAAGGATCTCGTTCTTCGGCAGCGTGCGCAGCAGGTCGGTGTCGCAGATCACCGCGTGCGGCGCGTAGAAGGACCCGACGAGGTTCTTGCCCTCGGCCGTGTTGATGCCGGTCTTGCCGCCGACGGCCGCGTCGACCATGCCGAGCACAGTGGTCGGCATCTGCACCAGCTTCACCCCACGCAGCCAGGTGGCCGCGACGAAACCGGCGAGATCGGTCACCGCCCCGCCGCCGAGGCCGACGATCGCATCGCTGCGCGTGAAGTCGGCCTGGCCGAGGATCTGCCAGCAGAACGCGGCCACCTCGACCCGCTTCGCGGCCTCGGCGTCGGGAACCTCTGCCAGCAGCACCTGCGCGTAGTGCCGCTGCAGCTCGGTCCGCAACTCGTCCGCGAGGCGCCCCACCGTCGGCGTGTGCACGATCAGCACCTTGTTCACCCGGTCCCCGAGCTCGGCGGCGACCTCGCCCAGCAGGCCGCGACCCACCGAGATCTCGTATTCCCCCGCACCGGTGACCCGGATCCGCGTCGGCGCTTCGCCGCGCCCCTCGCGAGACGCCCCGTGAGATTCCGTGCCCATGCTCTACTCCGTGTCCGTGTCCATCCCGCGGCTCGCCGCGGTGCTCGTGTTGGGTTCATCCCCGGCCGTGCGCTGCCGCCGGCCCTGGCCGCGCATCCAGCCGGCCACACGGCGGGCGAGCTGCTCCTTGCTCCCCCGATCCGTGCGGAAGGTCACATCGGCCACCTCGTCGTAGAGGGGGCGCCGTACCTCGAGGATGCGCCCCCAGGCGTCGGGATCATCCCGCAGGAGCGGACGTCGGCTCAGGTTCGCGGTGCGCAGCACGGCGGCCTGCGTGGTCATGAGGAGCACGACCGGGTGCCCGCGCAGCAGCTCCCGCGTCGCCTCCGCGAGCACCGCGCCGCCGCCGAGCGCGACGATCCGAGACCCCGGGCGGGCGAGCTCCGCGGCGATGATCTCCGCCTCGATGCGCCGGAACTCCGGTTCGCCCTTCTCGGCGAAGAAGTCGGTGATGGCGCCGTGCTCGCGGACGAACACCGCATCGGTGTCGACGAAGGGGATGCCGAGGTCCTTCGCCACTTTGCGGCCGAGGCTCGTCTTCCCCGCGGCCATCGGACCGACGAGGACCACCGCGCGATCCGGGAGGCGCCCCGCACGACGGCGCGAACGCCGTCGCTTGGACCGCGCCTTCGACTTGGATTCGCCGGATCCCGGTCCACCGCTGTCCGTCAGGCGGATCGGCTGGGTCGAGAGCGGGTGCTTCGGCGGCGCCGGCACGGGGCCCCGGTCGGAGTCCTGGCCCGCACCCCCGCCCGGCGCACCGCCCTCGGACCCGTTCACGACTCGACGACGGTCGCGAGGGTGTCGGGGATCTCGGCGAGGTAGCTCTCGAGATTGCGGCGCGTCTCGGCGACGCTGTCGCCGCCGAACTTCTCGACCGCCGCGTCGGCGAGCACGAGCGCGACCATCGCCTCGGCCACCACGCCGGCGGCCGGCACTGCGGAGACGTCGCTGCGCTGGTGATGAGCCTTCGCCTCTTCGCCGCTCGCGACGTCGATCGTCGGCAGCGCATTGGGCACCGTCGCGATCGGCTTCATCCCGGCGCGCACGCGCAGAACCTGCCCGGTCGTCATACCGCCCTCGAGACCGCCGGCCCGGCCGGTCTCGCGGACGATCCTGCCATCGGCGACGTGCAGCTCGTCGTGCGCGGCGGAGCCGCGGCGGCGCGTGGTCTCGAAGCCGTCGCCGACCTCCACCGCTTTGATCGCCTGGATGCCCATGAGCGCTCCGGCGAGACGCGAGTCGAGGCGGCGGTCCCAGTGCACGTAGGATCCGAGCCCGGGCGGAAGCCCGTAGGCGAGCACCTCGACGATGCCGCCGACCGTATCGCCGGACCGCTTGGTCTCGTCGACCTCAGCGACCATTCGCGCGCTGGTCTCGGCGTCGAAGCAGCGCAGGGGATCCGCGTCGAGCGCGGCGACGTCCTCGGGGCGCGGGAGCGCGCCGCCCGGCGGCACCGCGACCTCCCCGATGGAGACGGTGTGGCTCACGAGCCGGATCCCGAGCTCCGCGAGGAAGGCCCGGGCGATCGCACCGAGCGCCACGCGCGCCGCGGTCTCGCGCGCACTGGCGCGCTCGAGCACGGGGCGCGCCTCGTCGAAACCGTACTTCTGCATGCCCGTAAGGTCGGCGTGACCGGGACGGGGGCGCGTCAGGGCGGCTCCACGACCGCGGGAGCGCTCCCCGAGCTCGACCGGCTCGGCGCTCATCACCTCGACCCACTTGGGCCATTCGGTGTTGCCCACGCGGATCGCGATCGGCCCCCCGATCGTGCGGCCGTGCACCACCCCGCCCGAGAAGTGCAGCTCGTCCTGCTCGAACTTCATCCGCGAACCCCGGCCGTAACCGAGCTTGCGGCGCGCGAGGTCCTCGCGCACACCCTCCAACGAGACCGGTACGCCCGCGGGCATCCCCTCGAGCACGGCAATGAGTTCTGGGCCGTGGGATTCCCCGGCCGTGAGCCAACGAAGCATAAGGTCTATCCTCCCACATGCTCCGACCTGCTCCGGCGCGGGCGCCGCGCGAGCACCGCTCGCGTATCGGTCCGCGTATCAGGCCGCGACGGCGGCGCGCATGGCGGCCAGCACCTCGGCCTCGCGATCGAGCGGCCGATCGGGATCCCCGCCGACGAAGATCCGGATCTGCAGCAATGCCTGGTGCAGGAGCATCCCGAGCCCGCTGTGAGCCACCCCGCCGGCGGCGCGCCAGCGCTCGGCGAGCGGTGAGGGCCACGGATCGTAGGCCACGTCGAAGAGCGGGACCCGCAGCAGCGCCTCGGGCAGCCGGATCTCGCGCCCGACCGGTCCGGGAAGCGCGGAGACGACCAGGGTCGGAACGCCGTGCCGCGGATCGACCCGCGCCTCGGGCAGTGCGAGGTGCTCCGTGTGCGGGAGCACCGTCCCCGAGACGTGGAGCGCCTCGGGCGATCCCGGCTCGCGCGTCTCGCCGAAGCGGACCACCAGGTCGCTCACCGCCGAGGCGTTGCGCGCAACAACCTCGACGTGCCGTGCCCCGAGTCGGCGCACCGCGAGCACGGCCGAGACCGCCGTCGCGCCGGATCCGAGCACGATCGTGCTCGTGGCGTCGAGATCCGCTTCCCCGATCGCGGCGGCCAGGCCCCCGACGTCGGTGTTGAAACCCGCCCAGCGATCGCCGATCACCCGGAGCAGCGTGTTCACGACGCCGCTCTCCTCGGCCACGGGATCGAGCACCGCGGCAAGCCGACGCGCCTCCTCCTTGAGGGGCATCGTCAGCGAGAGTCCGCGCCATTCCTCGCCGCGCTCGACGAGCCAGCCCTCCAGGCGATCCTCCGCGCACTCGACGGCCTCGTACTCCCAGGGCAGGCCGAGCGCGCCGTAGGCCGCGAGGTGGAGCCGCGGTGAGCGCGAGTGCCCGATCGGCGAGCCGAGCACGGCGAGACGCGCGGGCCCGGGAACGGCGACGTCAGTCACAACGCGTCCCACCCTCGTCCCGGTGCGTCGTGCACCACTCGGCGAGGCGCTGCACGGCGACCTCATGCTCCTCCACGGTGTTCGAGAAGACCGTCTCCCCCGTTTCGAGGTTCACCGGCATGAAGAACAGCCACTCGCCATCGGCGGGGTTCACCGCGGCGTCGATCGCCACGTCTCCCGGCAGGCCGACCGGCCCGATCGGCAGGCCCGGATTCGCGTAGGTGTTGTACTCGTTCGACGCGTCCGCGCGCTCCTCGTCCGTCGTCCAGACCGTGTGGGTGTTGCCGGTGCCGTAGGCCACGGTCGCATCCGACTGCAGATTCATGCCGATATCGAGGCGGTTGAGGAACACCCGCGAGATCTTCGGGAAGTCGTCGAGGTCCGAACCGGCCTCGCGCTGCACGATCGAGGCGAGCGTGAGCACCTCCCAGGCCTCCTTCTTCTTCACGCCGTGCTCGTCGAGCGCCTGGAACATGCGATCCACCATCTTCTGGACCACGGTCTCGGCGGTATCCGTCGGCTCGAAGGTGTAGGTCGCCGGGAAGAGGAAGCCCTCGATCGAGGGGAACTTCTTCGGCACGCCGTAGTCCGAAGGCTTCTTCACCGCCTTCTTGAACTGCTTCATCGAGATCCCGGTGACTTCGGAGACGCGCTCCAGCGCGTCCATCGCGGCCATGCCCTCGGGCACGGTCACGGTCAATTGCACCTCGTTGTCGGGATCCTGCAGCGCGTCGAGTGCGGCCTGCGCGCTCATCCCCTTGCGCAGCGCGAACGAGCCGGGATGGAACTCGACCTGCGGATCCTGCGCGAGCAGCAGCTCGTAGAAGACCTGAGCGGATTTGACCACGCCCGCGTCGGCGAGCGTCGCGGCGATGGCCTCGCCGTACTCCCCCTCGCGGATCGTGACGATCACCTCGCCCTCGCCCCGACCCGTGTAGTCGTCGCTCGTCCAGCCCAGCGCCTGGGAGACGCGGTCGCCGTACTCGGACCAGAGGGCGGTCGCCGCGATGCCGAGGCCGGCGAGCAGCGCGAAGGTGACCCCCAGCGAGATCAGGATGCGGCGCAGACGCACGCGGCGCTTCTGCCGCAGCTCGGCGCGTGTCGGGCCGAGGCTCAGCGGGTCGGTCATTCTGGGGCACCCCCGTCAGGCTCTCCGTCGGTGTCGTGGATCTCCACTACCGTACCGGGTGCGTCTCCGAGCGACCGCTCCGTGTCGAGCGCGTGCTGCAGGATCACCACCGCGGCGGCCTGGTCGATGATCTGCCGCGACTGCTTCGTCCGGCGCCCGGCCTCGCGCAGCTGGCCCTGCGCCGACACCGTCGAGAGGCGCTCGTCGACGAGGCGGACCGGGATCGGCTCGGATCCGGATGCGGGATCCTCACGACGCCCGGCCGCGGTCGCCAGCCGTGCGGCGAACCCGTCGGCGTCCTCGGTCGAGGGCGTGCGGTGCCCGCTCAGGCCGAGTGGCAGCCCGACCACGATCTCGACCGCCTCGTACTCGCGAGCCAGCTCGAGGATCCGCCGGAGATCGGCTGCGCCGGCGTCGTCGGCAGCGCGCGGGACCGTCTCGAGCGGGGTCGCGAGCATTCCGCTCGGGTCGGAGCGCGCGACGCCGATGCGGGCGCGCCCCACGTCGACCCCGAGACGCACGCCGTGGCGCATGCGCGTCAGCCGGCCAGGCTCGCGCGGATCCCCGCGAGCGCCTCGTCGATCTTCGCCGGGTCGCTACCGCCGCCCTGGGCCAGATCGTCCTTGCCGCCGCCCCCGCCGCCGAGCACCTGCGCGCCGAGCCTCGCCAGCGCACCCGCCTTCGCCCCGGCCTCGCGGGCCGCGGGAGTGGTAGCGGCGATCACGACGGGCTTCCCCGCTCCGCCGTCGTCGGCCGCCACCACTCCGGCGAGCACGACGACCGCCGGTTCGGCTGCCAGCCGCTCCCGCAGCTGCAGCACGAGGCCGCGCACGTCGTCGGCCGAGCCGACCGTGCCGAGCGAGGCCGTCACCACGGCGAAGCCGCCGAGGCGCTCGGCCGAATCGACGAGCGCCGGCAGCCGCTCGGCGAGCTTCGCAGCCTCCAGTTTCGCGATCTTCTTCTCCGCCGCCCGGAGCTGGGCGGCGAGATCGTTCACCCGGTCGACGAGCTCGAGGCGCGGCACCTTCAGGCCCGAAGTCAGCTGCTGCACGATCGCGCGCTCGGCGGCGAGGTCTCGGAACGCCTCCAGGCCGACCAGGGACTCGACGCGACGGTTCGTGGAACCGACCGAGCTCTCGCTCACGAGGTTGATCATCCCGATCTCGGCGGAGCTCGAGACGTGCGTGCCGGCGCAGAGCTCGCGCGACCAGGGCCCGCCAATGTCGACCACGCGGACGCGATCGCCGTACTTCTCACCGAACAGCGCCATCGCGCCGAGCGCCTTCGCCTCGTCCAGCCCCATCTCGCGGGTGACGACCTCGTAATCGCTGCGGATCGCGAGGTTCGAGACCTCCTCGATCTCGCTCTTCGTCTCAGCGCTCAGCGCCTCGCCGTGCGTGAAGTCGAGGCGCAGGTAGCCGGCCTTGTTGTACGAGCCCGCCTGGTGCGCGTCGGGTCCGAGCACCTCCCGCAGGGCCGCGTGCACGATGTGGGTGCCGGAGTGCGCCTGCGCCGCGCCGCGCCGGTAGTCGGCATCGACGCGGGTCTCGGCGCGAGCATCCACTGCGACGGTGCCGATCGCCACCTTGACCGTGTGCACGATGAGTCCGGGCACGGGCTTCTGCACGTCGAGCACCTCGGCCTCGAAGCCGTCGCCGACGATCACGCCCTGGTCGCTGTCCTGGCCACCGGACTCGGCCCAGAGCGTCGTCTCCGCGAGCACCAGCTCCGCGATGTCGCCCTCGTGCGCGGCCGGGGCCGGCCGGCCGTCGACCACGATGCCGAGCACGCGGCTCTCGTGGACCAGCTCGTCGTAGCCGACGAAGGCGGTCTCACCGAGCCCGCGCAGCTCGCGATAGACCGACACGTCGGCGCGCTGTCCCTTCTTCGCCTTCGCATCGGCCTTGGCGCGGTCGCGCTGCTCCTGCATCAGCGTCGCGAACACGGCCTGATCCACCTCGACGCCCGCCTCCTCCGCGATCTCGAGGGTGAGCTCGATCGGGAAACCGTGAGTGTCGTGCAGCAGGAACGCCGTCGCGCCGCCGATGAGCGGCGCCGCATCGACGCCGTCGCCCGAGAGCGGCGATCCCGCGTCCTTCGCCTGCTCGACCGCTTCGTCGAGGATCTGGATCCCCGCGCCCAGGGTGCGCAGGAAGGTCCGTTCCTCCGCGTACGCGGCGCGCGAGATGAAGTCGAAGTCGCGCTCCACCTCCGGATAGGCGGCCTTCATCGCATCGCGCGAGGCCGGGAAGAGCCGTTCGAAGGCCGGGCCGTCGACGCCCAGCAGTCGCATCGAGAGGATCACGCGTCGCAGCAGGCGTCGCAGGATGTATCCGCGGCCCTCGTTCGACGGGGTCACACCGTCGGCGATCAGCATCAGACCGCTGCGCACATGATCGGCGATGACGCGCAGACGCACGTCGTCCGCTTCGTTCTCGCCGTACCGCTTGCCCGCCAGGTCCGCCGCGGCGTCCAGGACAGGACGCACCTGGTCGATCTCGTACATGTTCTCGACGCCCTGCTTCAGGAACGCCACGCGCTCGAGCCCCATGCCCGTGTCGATGTTCTGCTTCGGCAGCGGGCCGACGATCTCGAAGTCCGTCTTCGACCGCACATCCGCGATCCGGTACTGCATGAACACGAGGTTCCAGATCTCGACGTAGCGATCATCATCGGTTGCGGGACCGCCGTCGACGCCGTACGCCGGGCCGCGGTCGAAGAAGATCTCGCTGCACGGACCCGCCGGCCCCGGCTGACCGGTCGACCAGTAGTTCGTGTCCTTGCCGAGGCCCTGGATGCGTTCGTCGGGCAGGCCGGCGATCTCGCGCCAGAGACCACGCGCCTCATCGTCGTCCTCGTAGACGGTGACCCAGAGATCCTGCGGATCGAACCCGAGGCCGCCGTCGGCCTCGCTCGTCGTCAGCAACTCCCAGGCGAAGCGGATCGCGCCCTCCTTGAAATAGTCGCCGAACGAGAAGTTGCCGCACATCTGGAAGAAGGTGCCGTGGCGCGGAGTCCGGCCCACCTCCTCGATGTCGTTGGTGCGGATGCACTTCTGCACACTCGTCGCCCGAGCGTACGGAGCCGGCACGAGCCCGGAGAGGTAGGGTACGAACGGGACCATCCCGGCCACGGTGAACATCAGGCTCGGATCGTCGCTCACCAGCGAGGCGGAGGGCACGACGGTGTGCCCGTTGCGCTCGAAGAAGTCGAGCCAGCGACGGCGGATCTCGGCGGTCTGCATGCCTACTTCTTCGCCTCCAGCTTGGCGAGACGGCGCTCGACGTCGTCGAGCGCCTCGGAGAACTCCTCCTCGGCGACCCGGTAGCCCTCGGCGACGGCGTCGCCGAACTCCCGAGCCCCCCGGTTCACCCGCTCGAAGAAGCGGCGCCCCTCCGGCGTCTGATTGACGAAGTGCGCGCCCACGAAGCCGAGGGCGACCCCGACGATGAGCCAAGACAGTCTGCGCATGCTGCTTCTCCCGTGTGTGTAGACCCGCCAAGTCTAGCGGTCGGGTCATAACCGAAGCGGGGGCGTCACCCCGAAAGGCGACACCCCCGCTTCTGCGTGTCTTCGCTTAGCGAGCCGCGTAGACGGCCGCCGCTTGCGCGGCCGCCGAGAACGCAGTACTCATCACGAGTACTACGCGCCTCGCTCAGCGAGCCGCGTAGACGGCCGCCGCTTGCGCGGCCGCCGAGAACGCAGTACTCATCACGAGTACTACGCGCCTCGCTCAGCGAGCCGCGTAGTACTCGACCACGAGCTGCACGTCACAGGTGACGGGCACCTCGGCGCGCTTCGGGCGGCGCACGAGGCGCGCCTGCAGCTTGTCGAGCTCGACCTCGAGGTAGCCCGGAACCGGGGGCAGCACCTCGGCGTGACCGCCGGCCGCGGCGACCTGGAAGGGCTCGGTGCCCTCCGAGCGCTCCTTGACGTGGACGAGCTGGCCCGGCTTCACGCGGAACGACGGGCGGTCGACGATCTTGCCGTCGACGAGGATGTGACGGTGCACGACCATCTGGCGGGCCTGCGCGGTCGTGCGGGCGAAGCCGGCGCGCAGCACGAGCGCGTCGAGGCGCATCTCGAGCAGCTCGACCAGGTTCTCACCGGTCAGGCCGTCCTGGCGGCGGGCCTCCTTGAACGCGATGACGAGCTGCTTCTCGCGGATGCCGTACTGGGCCCGCAGACGCTGCTTCTCGCGCAGACGGACGGCGAAGTCGCTGTCGCTCTTGCGCTTGGTGCGGCCGTGCTGACCGGGGCCGTAGGGGCGCTTCTCGAGGTAACGGGCGGCCTTCGGGGTGAGCGGGATGCCCAGCGCGCGCGACTGGCGGACCTTGGCGCGGGTACGAGTGCTCTTCGACAATGCGTGTCCTTTCGGGTTTCTGCTGTTGGTATCGCAGCGGATCGCGAGGTTCGCGCCGCCGCATGTGTTCTCCCGGCCGTGCTGCGTCCGCATCAGGCGCATGCGGAGTTTCTTCCGCAGGGCTCGATGCACGCGACGCAGCGAACCGGTGCTCGGCGAGGAACCGTGCTCCGGTGAGGGAACGACCATTGCAGATACCCGGCTACAGGGCGCCTGCCGTCCTGCGTTCACTCGCAGCCGAGTGAGCGAACGCGACGTTGGCCAACGTTCAGCTTAGCAGACGGTGCCGCTCAGTACGCATCGCGTCTTGAAAGACGTCCTGCTCCGCAGGTCATGCACCCCGGGTGATCCTGCGGATCTTCTCCAGCCGTTCCCGCACCGCCCGCTCATTCCCGTGCTCGCTCGGCGCGTAGTAGACCCGGTCCACGAGTTCGTCGGGCAGATGCTGCTGGGTCACGACTCCGCGCGGATCGCTGTGCGGGTACGCGTACCCCTTGCCGTGCCCGAGCCGCTTCGCCCCCGGGTAGTGCGCGTCCCGCAGCGGCTTGGGCACGCGGCCGAAGCCGCCGGCGCGCACGTCCGCGATGGCGCTGTCGATGGCCGCGATGACGGCGTTCGATTTCGGTGCGGTCGCCAGATAGATGGTCGCCTCGGCGAGCGGGATGCGCGCCTCGGGCAGTCCGATCAGCTGCGTCGCCTCAGCGGCTGCGACCGCGATGGGGAGCGCCTGCGGGTCGGCCATGCCGATGTCCTCGGCCGCATGCACCATGAGGCGCCTCGCGATGAAGCGCGGATCCTCCCCCGCCTCGATCATGCGGGCGAGGTAGTGGATCGCCGCATCCGGATCCGAGCCGCGGATGGACTTGATGAACGCGCTGATCACGTCGTAGTGCTCGTCGCCCTGCCGGTCGTACCGCAGCAGCGCACGATCGACGGAGGCCGAGACCGTCTCGGCCGTCACGGTCGGTGCGACCGACGGGGCCGCGTCGACAGAGCCCCCGTCTTCTTCGTCGTCTCCGTCCGAGTCCGCGTCGCCGCCCGCGTCGTCTCCCTCCGCGTCGCCGCCCATGCCGGTGTCGCCCGTGTCAGTGTCGCCCGTGTCGGTGCCGCTCGTGTCGCCGTCGTGCCCGGCGCGCTCGGCGAGGGCCGAGGCAGCGGCCGCCTCGAGCCCGGTCAGCGCGCGGCGCGCGTCGCCCGAGGCCAGTTGGACGAGGGCGTCGAGCGCCTCCTCCGTCAGCTCGACCGAGCCGTTCAGACCGCGCGGATCCTCCGCCGCGCGACGCAGCAGCGTGCGCAGATCCTCGTCCGAGAGCGGCTCGAGGGTCAGCAGCAGCGAGCGGGACAGCAGCGGGCTGATGACCGAGAACGAGGGATTCTCTGTCGTCGCCGCCACGAGCGTCACCCACCCGTTCTCCACCCCGGGCAGGAGCGCATCCTGCTGGGCCTTGGTGAACCGATGGATCTCGTCGAGGAAGAGCACCGTCGAGACCCCGTAGAGATCGCGATCGTCGAGCGCGCGCTGCATGACCGTGCGCACATCCTTGATCCCGGCCGTCACGGCCGACAGCTCGACGAAGCGGCGCCCGCTCGACGCGGCGATCGCCTGCGCGAGCGTCGTCTTGCCCGTACCGGGAGGACCCCAGAGGATGACCGACACGGGCCCCGCCGCACCGGCGCCCTCGCTCGCGAGCACGCGCAGCGGCGAACCGGGGCGGAGCAGATGCTGCTGTCCGACCACCTCGTCCAGCGAACGCGGGCGCATGCGCACCGCGAGAGGTGCGGTATGGCCGGACTGTATCTCCATGCCTCTCATGCTAACGATCACGGCCGACATCACCGGTGGGTATCGGCCCGGGCGCGGCATCGTCCGGTGCTCTAGAGTGGGTACCGCGATATTCATGGTCGGCACGCCGCGAGCGGTGGACCGGCAGCAGAGACGAACGACAGGTGAGCACGGTGAGCCAGAACGAACAGCCTTGGGGTCGGGTCGACGAGAACCGCACGGTCTACGTCCGCGAAGGCGAATCCGAGCGCGAGGTCGGGCAGTTCCCCGACGGCACGCCCGAAGAGGCACTCGCCTACTACGAGCGCAAGTACGCCGATCTCGCGGGCCAGGTCACCCTGCTCGAGGCGCGCATCGCCCGGGGCGTCGCCGGCGGCGAGGCCTCCGAGGCCGTCGCCCACCTGCAGCAGCAGCTCGTGGAGCCCGCCGCGGTCGGCGATCTCGCCGCGCTCCGCGCACGCGTCGAGAAGCTCACCGGCAAGGCCGGGGAGCTCAGCGAGAAGCAGAAGGCCGAGCGCGAGGCCGCACGGGCCGAGGCGCTGGCGAAGCGCGAGGCGATCGTGGCCGAGGCCGAGCGGCTCGCGGCGCAGCCGGAGGCATCGATCCGCTGGAAGGACACCGGTGCGGCGTTCGAACAGCTCTTCACCGACTGGCAGGAGATCCAGCGGCACGGCGCGAGCGTGCCCAAGGGCCAGGCGGATGCGCTGTGGAAGCGCTTCCGCAGCGCCCGTCAGACCTTCGACACCGCCCGACGCGGTCATTTCGCCAAGATGGACGCGAACAACAAAGAGGTGAAGCAGGCGAAGGAGCGGCTCATCGCCCAGGCCGAGGCGCTCGCCCCGCGCGGGGTCGACGGCATCCATGCCTACCGCAGCCTGCTCGATGAGTGGAAGACGGTCGGCCGTGCCAGCCGTAAGCTCGACGACCAGCTCTGGGCCCGCTTCAAGGCCGCGGGCGACGGCCTCTACGCGGCGAAGGCGGCCGAGATCGCGCTGCAGGACGAGGAGTACGCCGGGAACCTCACCGCGAAGGAGGCTCTGCTGGCCGAGGCGGAGCCGCTCCTGCAGGAGAAGGATCGCATCGCCGCCCGCAAGCGCCTCACGGAGCTCCAGCTCAAGTGGGACGAGGTCGGCCGGGTGCCCCGCGAGGCGCTGCGCGACGTCGAGGGTCGGCTGCGGAAGATCGAGGATCACGTCAAGGGGCTCGAGGACGAGCACTGGCGCTCGACCAACCCCGAGACCAAGGCGCGCAGCGAGGGCCTGCGCGGCCAGCTCGAGGCGTCGATCGCCGAGCTGACCGCCGAGATCGACGCGGCCAAGGATCCGAAGACGAAGGCCGAGGCGGAGCAGAAGCTCGCGACGCAGCAGTCCTGGCTCGCCGCGCTGGGCGACTGAGCGGACGGGCCCGGCCGATTCCGGCCGGGCGCGGACGAGTGACTGCGACCGTGTGACACGCGCTCCCGTTCACGAATCCGATTCGGCGCTCCAGGTGCCGCATAGAAGCCGCTGAACGGCGACTTATCCACAGATGGGCAGACCGGGCTCCGGCGGCCGCACGGGTGGGGCAGCATGGGGACATGCCCGCCGCAAGAGTCGCCACCGCCCCGCCCGCTCGAGTGAAGGATCCCCCGAACCCGCCTCGGTACGACCTCTGGCCGGCAGCCCTGCGCTCGGCCGGGCGGCTTCACGGTCTGCTGGTGCCCTGCGGCCCGGGCTTCCGCGGCATCGGCTGGCCGGAGACGCCGCGGGTGCGCACGGCCGCACTCGCCGAGTTCCTCTCGCCGGACCTCGCGGCCACGCATCTGACCGCGGCTTGGGTCTGGGGCGCGGCCAAGGACCCCGGCGAACCCCTGAGGTTCAGTACGCGTGATCGGCGGCGGAACCTCAGGCGCGAGACCCCGCAGATCCGGATCTCCGAACTGCGGCTCGCACCTGGCGACATGCACGAGCTCGGCGCCTTCGCCGTGACGACTCCCCTGCGCACGCTGCTCGATCTGCTGTACGCCGACACGGGCTTCGGGAAGCGCGAGCGAGTCGCCTGCCGCCTGCTCGCCCTGCAGATCCCCGGGGGCTGGGCGACGGCCCGTGAACGCGTGGAGGCCCGCCGTCGACCGTACCGGACCGTCGCGAGGGAACGGCTCGCCGCACTCGCGCCCGATCGGTCCCGCGCGGGAGAGGCCTCTCCCCGGTCCTCGGCCTGATGCTCGGCGTCACCGAAGGGTCGACCTTCCGCGGGCTCAGCCGGACTGCACCCGATAGGCATCGTAGACGCCATCGATGCGGCGCACGGCGTTGAGCACGTGATCGAGGTGCGTGGTGTTGGCCATCTCGAAGAGGAAGCGGCTGATCGCCAGGCGCGAGCTCGAGGTCTGCACCGAGGCCGAGAGGATGTTCACGTGGTGCTCCGAGAGCGCCCTCGTGACGTCGGAGAGCAGGCCGGAGCGGTCGAGGGCCTCGACCTGGATATGCACGAGGAACACGCTCTTCGATGTGGGCGCCCACTCGACCTCGACCAGGCGATCCTCCTGCTTCGCGAGCGACTGGAAGTTGGGGCAATCGGTACGATGCACCGAGACGCCCTGGCCCTTGGTGATGAAACCGCGGATCTCATCCCCCGGCACCGGCGTGCAGCACTTCGCGAGCTTCACGAGTACATCGCTCGCTCCCTTGACCAGCACGCCCGACGACGAGTCGCTCTTGCGGGATCGGATCGGCGTCGGATCCGGCAGCGTCTCGAGCCGGCTCTCCTCCTCGGCCGAGTCCCGGTCGACGAGCGCCGTCACCTTCTCGATCACCGACTGCGCCGAGACGTGATTCTCGCCGATCCCGGCGAGCAGCCCGGCCACATCCGGATAGCGGAGCTGCAACGCGACCTGCTGGATGGCTTCGGAGTTCATCAGCTGGTGGAGCGGGAGCCCCTGCTTCCGCAACGCCTTCGTCAGCTCGTTCTTGCCGAGCTCGGCGGCCTCGTCGCGGCGCTCCTTGGTGAACCACTGGCGGATCTTGTTCTGGGCGCGCTTGCTCTTGACGAAGGCCAGCCAGCCCGCGTTCGGTCCGGCGTTCGGATCCTTCGAGGTGAACACCTCGACGACGTCGCCGTTCTGCAGCGCCGTCTCGAGAGGCACGAGCTTGCCGTTGACCCGAGCCCCCATCGTCCGATGGCCCACCTCGGTGTGGACGGCGTAGGCGAAATCGACTGGCGTGCCCCCGGCCGGCAGGCCGATGACGCGGCCCTTCGGCGTGAACGCGTAGACCTCCTTCGCCCCGATCTCGAAGCGGAGCGCATCGAGAAACTCGCTCGGGTCCTCGGTCTCGGCCTGCCAATCCGAGATGTGCGCGAGCCAGGCCATGTCGCTCGAGGTCGGCCCGCCCTGCTGGGTCTGCTTGTACTTCCAGTGCGCGGCGACGCCGTACTCGGCGCGCTGGTGCATCTCGTAGCTGCGGATCTGGATCTCGACCGCCCGACCGTCCGGTCCGATCACGGTCGTGTGCAGCGACTGGTAGAGGTTGAACTTCGGCGTCGCGATGTAGTCCTTGAAGCGGCCGGGGATCGGAGTCCAGCGCGCGTGCACGGCCCCGAGGACGGCGTAGCAGTCGCGGATCGAATGGACGAGCACACGGATGCCGACGAGGTCGTAGATGTCGTCGAAGTCCCGGCCCCGCACGATCATCTTCTGGTAGATCGAATAGAGCTCCTTGGGGCGCCCCGTGACCTCGCCGCGGATCCGGGCCTCGCGGAGGTCCTCGTTGATCGCACCGATGACCTTGCCGACGAGCTCCTCGCGCTTCGGATTGCGCTGGGTGACGAGGTTCTCGATCTCGGCGTAGAGCTTCGGCTTCAGCACGGCGAACGAGAGATCCTCGAGCTCGGTCTTCATCGACTGGATGCCCAGGCGATGCGCGAGCGGCGTGTAGATCTCGAGCGTCTCCTGCGCCTTCCGTTTGGCCGACTCGGACGACACGAAGCCCCAGGTGCGGGCGTTGTGCAGGCGGTCGGCGAGCTTGATCACGATGACGCGGATGTCTCGCGACATCGAGATGATCATCTTCCGCACGGTCTCCGCCTGAGCGGAGTCCCCGTACTTCACCTTGTCCAGCTTGGTGACGCCGTCGACGAGCATCGCGATCTCCTCGCCGAAGTCGGCGGTGAGCTGTTCGAGCGAGTAGTCCGTGTCCTCGACCGTGTCGTGGAGCAGCGCGGCGGCGATCACGACAGGGGCGACGCCGAGTTCGGCCAGGATCTGCGCCACCGCGATCGGGTGGGTGATGTACGGCTCACCGCTTCGGCGCTTCTGCTCGCGATGAGCCAGTTCGGCCACGCGATAGGCGCGGTCGATCACCGACAGGTCCGCCTTCGGCCAACTGCTGCGGACCGTTCGTATCAGCTGATCCACAGCGCCGGGCGAGGAGCTGCTCCGTGAGAACAGTCTCGACACCAGGCCGATGCGGGAACCGGAGCCGCTCGCCGGCGCGTCGGTGCTCGACATGGCTCACCTCCTCCAGCGCGATCGGATGAGGCTACACTATCGCTTCGCGGACGCGCCTTCCGCACGCTCGGCGCCGTCGGAACCCGCCTCATCATCGCCCTCGTCGCCGTCGGCGTCCGAAGCGCCGGACTCACGGCCGCGCGCGCGGGCGACGCGAGCATCGTGCTTCTGGATCTCGGACTCTCCCTGCCGCAGCTGGACGTACACGGGAGCCGCGATGAAGATCGTCGAGTAGGCGCCGACGAGGATGCCGATGAAGAGCGCGAGCGCGATATCCCGCAGGGTGCCGGCACCCAGGACGAAGGCGCCGATAAAGAGGATCGAGCCGACCGGCAGCAATGCCACCACGGAGGTGTTGATCGATCGGACGAGGGTCTGGTTGACCGCGAGGTTGACCGCCTCCCCGAACGTCCGACGCTCGGTGAGCTCGCCCGGAGAAGTGTTCTCTCGGATCTTGTCGAACACCACGACCGTGTCGTAGAGCGAGTAGCCCAGGATCGTGAGGAAGCCGATCACCGCCGCCGGTGTGATCTCGAAACCGGAGAGTCCGTAGATGCCCGCCGTGATGATGAGGTCGTGGAACAGCGCGATCATGGCCGCGAGCGACATCTTCCAGGTGCGGAAGTAGAGTGCCATGACGAGCGCGGCGAAGAGGATGAACACGACGAGACCGATCAGCGCCTGCCGCGTAATGTCCTTGCCCCAGAGTGCGCCGATGTACGACGCCGTAACCTCGGACTCGTCGACGCCGTACGCCTCCGCGAGGGCGGCGTGCAGCTGGCGGGACTGGGTGTCCTCGAGCTGCTCGGTCTGCACCCGGATATCGGTCTGCCCGACGAGGGAGACTCGCGGTGCGGATCCGGGCAGCACCGATTCGACCGCACCCGCTGCGATGCTCTGATCCCGCTCGCCGCCGTCGGCGACGTGCACCTGGAACTGGCTGCCGCCGGTGAACTCGATGCCGAGCGTGAAGCCGCCGCGGAGGAACGGGCCCACGATGGCGATGACGATCAGGACGGAGGCGATCAGGTACCAGGTCTTGCGACGACCGATGAAATCGAACGACTTCTCACCGGTGTAGAGCGCGTTGCCGAACTCGGCGAAGGTGCGACGAGCCATGTCAGCTCTCCTTTCCGGTGGTGGTCGATGCTCCGACCGCTTCACCCTGGCCTCGCGCGGCTTCCAATGCCTTGCGCTCGGCGATCGTCTGACGGCGCTGAGCCTCCTTCGCCGCCCCGGTCGACTTCTTGGCGGCGGCGCCCTTCTTGCCCGCGGTGGGCTCGCGGAACTGCGCGCGGCCGCGGTACACGGCCCCGAGTCGCTGCGGATCGAGCCCCGACAGCGGATGACCGTCGGCGTAGAAGCGGGTCCGTGCGAGCAGCACCACCATCGGATGGGTGAACAGCGCCACGACGAGCACGTCGACCAGCGTCGTGAGGCCGAGTGTGAATGCGAAGCCCTGCACGCTGCCGACGGCGAGGATGAATAGGATCGCCGCGGCGAGGAAGTTGATGCCGTCAGAGGCGAGCACGGTCCGGAACGCGCGCTTCCAGCCCTGCTCGACCGCCTGTTCGAGGGCGAAGCCGTCGCGGAGCGCGTCGCGGATGCGTTCGAAGTACACGATGAACGAGTCCGCGGTGAAGCCGACGGCGACGATGATACCGGCGATACCGGCGAGCGACAGTCGATAGCCCTGGCGCCACGAGAAGTACGTGAGCAGGAGATACGTCAGCACGCCGGCGATCGCGAGGGAGAGGATCGTGATCGATCCGAGCGCCCGGTACTGGAACATCGAGTAGACGACGACGAGCAGCAGGCCGATCAGGCCCGCGAGGAGGCCCGCCTGGAGCTGGTTCGAACCGAGCGTCGCCGAGATGTCCTCCTGGCTCTGCACGGTGAAGCCGATCGGCAGCGCACCGAACTTGAGCTGATCGGCGAGCGCCTCGGCCGAGTCCTGCGTGAAGTTGCCGGTGATCGACGGGCGCCCGTTCAGGATCTGGGCGTTCATGGTCGGCGCGGAGAGCACCTGGCCGTCGAGCACGAAGGCGAACTGGTCGAGCGGCGACTGGGCGCCGTACATCCGCTGGCTGATCTCGCCGAAGGTCTGGGTGCCCTCGTCGTTCATCTTCATCTGGACCGCCCACTGGCCGGTGGTCGCACCGGTCGAGGTGGTCTCGAGCTGCGCCGTGGCGTCCTCGATCACGTCGCCGCTCAGTTCGACCGGGCCGAGGATGTACTTGATCGGCAGGTCGTTCTCGCAGGTGATGAGCGGGCGGTCGCCCGGGGCCTCGCTCAGCCCGGCCGTCGACTCCGGGGTGCACTCGAAGGCGTTGAACTCCTCGACGAGCGCATCGGTCAGCCAGGCCTCGTCGTACGCGGTCTCCGGGATCGGGTCGGGGTCGCGCGCGCCGGTGTCCGTGGCGGCGTCGGTATCGGTGGCGTCCTCGGCCGCTGCGTCCTCTGCCCCCGAGTCCTCGGCCGCGGGATCCTCGGCTGCGGAATCCTCGGCCACCGTGCCGTCTCCGGCGGCGTCATCGCCATCGGCGTCCGTCTCGGTCGATGCGTCGGTGGTCGGGGTGCCGTCGGCGGCTGCGAGCACCGGGCGGAAGTCGAGCTGGGCCGAGGCCTCGATGCGCTGCAGCGTGGCCTCGTCGGCCTTGCCCGGGATCGACACCGAGATGTTCTGGCTGCCCTGGGTGGCGATCTCGGACTCCGAGACGCCCGCGGCGTCGACGCGCTGGCGGATGATCGACACGGCCTGGTCGAGCTGTTCTCCGGAGACGGCCTCGCCGGTGCTCTGCTGCGCGGCGAGGATGATCTGGGTGCCGCCCTGGAGGTCGAGCGCGAGCTTCGGCGTCCAGGTCGCTTCTCCGCGGAAGACGCCGATCGAGATCACCCCGACCAGTCCGACGAGGATGACCAGGAGCGCGATGAGCGAGCCGCGGGCTCTCTTCACTGCGGGGGTAGACGCCACGGATCGACTTCTTTCTCGTGCTGCGGTTCGTTCAGGAGTCGGACGCCGCGCGCCCGCTCGGATCAGGACTTGGGGGTGTCGTCGCCCTCGGACGCGTCGGAGGCCGGCGTCTCGTCGGCGGCATCCGGCGCGCTCTCTGCACCGGTGTCGGCGTCAGGGGCGGCGATCCGCTCGCCGAACGCCGGGTCGTCGTCGGGGGCGATCTCATCGCCCGGCGTCTCGACGGCGTCCACCGGCGTGACGATCTGGCCGATCGCGTTGCGGTGCACGACGAGCGTCGAAGAGCCGCTGCGGACGGTGACGCGGTTCTCGGCCTCGTCGACCTGTTCGACCGTCGCGAAGATCCCCGACTGCAGCATCACCTCGGCGCCCGGCTGCAGCTTGCTCTGCATCTCCTGAGCCGCCTGCTGGCGCTTCTTGCCGTTGCGGATCATGAAGATGATCATCACGGCGATCAGGCCGAACATGATGAGTGTCATCGGGTCCATATGGTGAGAATCCTTCCGCGCACGGGCGTGATAAATCAGCACGCGATCGCGCGCACAACCTTTACGACTATAGGGCATCCGGAATCGGAATGCCTGTGTGTTCCCATCCCCGTCTCGTGGCCACCCGACCGCGCGGCGTGCGGCTCAGCAGGCCGGCTCGCACTAGGAAGGGCTCGACCACCGCCTCGATGGTCTCGGCCTCTTCCCCGACGGACACGGCGAGCGTCGACAGCCCGACCGGACCCCCGCCGAACCGCTCGACCACGGCTCGCAGCACCTCGCGATCGAGGCGATCCAGCCCGTGCGCGTCGACGTCGTACAGCGTCAGTGCGGCATGCACCGCCTCGACGTCACCGGGCGTGCCGTGGACGAGGCTGTAGTCTCGCACGCGGCGCAGCAGTCGGTTCGCAATCCGCGGGGTACCGCGTGAGCGCCCGGCGATCTCCGAGACGCCCGCTGCGGCCACGTCGAAACCGAGCAGACCGGCCGCTCGCTGCACGACGTGCGAGAGCTCGTCCTCGTCGTAGAACTCCAGGTGCGCGGTGAAGCCGAATCGATCGCGGAGCGGATTCGGCAGCAGGCCCGCCCGGGTCGTCGCCCCGACCAGCGTGAACGGTGCGAGTTCCAGCGGGATAGAGGTGGCACCCGCCCCCTTGCCGACCATGATGTCGATCTTGAAGTCCTCCATCGCGAGGTAGAGCATCTCCTCCGCGCTGCGCGCCATGCGGTGGATCTCGTCGATGAAGAGCACCTCGCCCGGCGTGAGCGCGGAGAGGACCGCCGCGAGGTCGCCGGCGTGCTGGATCGCCGGGCCAGAGGTCTGGTGCAGCGGCTTGTCCAGCTCGGCCGCGACGATCATCGAGAGGGTCGTCTTGCCGAGCCCCGGCGGCCCGGCGAGCAGGATGTGGTCGGGCGTTCGCTGCTGAATCGTGGCGGCGTCGAGCAGCAGCCGCAGCTGGCGGCGGACCTTCGACTGCCCGACGAACTCGTCGAGCGTGGCCGGGCGGAGCGCCCCCTCGAAGCCGAGCTCGTTCGCGGCGACCTGCGGCGAGAGCTCCCCGCTCATCGCGCACCCCGGTCGCTCGGCAGACGCGGGGCCTGCAGCAGTGCAAGTGCGGCCCGCAGCAGCCCGGCCTCATCGTTCGGCGCGCCGGCGCTCCTCGCATCCTGCACCGCGGTCTCCGCCTGGGCCTCGCCGTAGCCGAGGCCCAGCAGTCCCTGCACGACCGTGGCGGCCGCACGATCGTCGATGGCCCGGCCACCGGGCGTCTCATCCGCCTCGGCCTCCGTCCCGCCGAACGCCAGTGGATCGAGTTTGCCGGCGAGCTGCACGGCGATGAGCTTCGCCGTCTTCGGACCGATCCCGGAGACTTTGCGGAACGGCTTCTCGTCCTCGCTCGCAGCGGCCTGCGCGATCTGCGCGGGGGTGAGCTCGGTCAGCACGCCGAGCGCGCTGCGCGGCCCGACACCCGACACGCCGAGCAGGATGCCGAACACGTCGAGCTCCTCGGCTGTCGCGAAGCCGAAGAGGGTCAGCGAGTCCTCTCGTACGACGAGGTGCGTATGCAGGGCCAGTTCCGCACCCGGGTGCGCGCCGGAGAGCCGTCCCGGCACCTCCAGCCGCATGCCGACGCCCCCACCGGCACCGCCCGGTCCGACATCGACGACGACCCAGCCGGCACCGGCGGCGAGCACCTGGCCGCGTACGAAAGCGATCATGCTCTCACCCTAGAAGCGACCTCCGACATCCGCGCAGTCGCCACGCCGCCCGTTCGAAGATATGTTCTAGGAAAGGGGCGTGCGCGGTTCGCTGCCCTCGGCGTGCGGAGCCGGCGGGCACCCCTCAGACCGCCGCAGGGGCCTCCACATCGCGGTGCTGCGTGCGCACCGCACGATTCACCGAGGAGACGATAGCCTTCAGCGTCGCGCGGGTCGTGTCGGGATCGATCCCGACGCCCCAGAGCCGACGGCCGTCGACATCCAGATCCACGTAGGCCGCCGCGACCGCGTCCCCGCCCGCGCTCATCGCATGCTCGACGTAGTCGAACAGCGTCACCGCGTGCCCGTTCTCGTTCAGCGCGGTGATGAAGGCGTCGACCGGGCCGTTACCGCGCGCCGTGAACTGCGACTGCTCGTCGCCCACGCGGAAGTCGACCGTGAGCTCCGTGATGCCGTCGCCGGCGCTCGTGGACGCCGTGCGGAAGAGTTCGTAGCGCCCCCACTGCTCGAACGCGGAATCGCCGGTCGTCGGCAGGTACTCGTCCTGGAAGATCCGCCAGATCTCCTCGCTCGACACCTCGCCGCCCTCGCTGTCGGTCACGCCCTGCACCACCGAGCTGAACTCGATCTGCAACCTGCGCGGCAGGTCGAGCGAGTGGTCGGTCTTCAGCAGATAGGCGACACCGCCCTTGCCCGACTGCGAGTTGACGCGGATCACGGCCTCGTACGAGCGGCCCAGATCCTTCGGGTCGACCGGCAGATAGGGTACGGCCCACTCGAGCTCGTCGACCGAGACGCCGGCCGCCTCGGCATCGGCCTCCATGCGCTCGAAGCCCTTCTTGATCGCATCCTGGTGCGATCCCGAGAACGCCGTGTAGACCAGGTCGCCGGCCCAGGGGCTCCGCTCGGGCACGCGCAGCTGATTGCAGTACTCGGCCGTGCGACGTACCTCGTCGAGACGCGAGAAGTCGATCTGCGGGTCGATGCCCTGCGTGAACAGGTTGATGCCCAGGGCGACGAGGTCGACGTTGCCGGTGCGCTCGCCGTTGCCGAAGAGGCAGCCCTCGATGCGATCCGCTCCCGCCATGTAGCCCAGCTCGGAGGCCGCGATGGCCGTGCCGCGGTCGTTGTGCGGGTGCAGCGAGATGATCACGTTCTCGCGGTGGTTCAGGTGCCGGCCCATCCACTCGATCGAATCGGCGTAGACGTTCGGCGTCGCCATCTCGACGGTGGCGGGCAGGTTGATGATGACCTTGCGCTCGGGCGTCGGCTCGAAGATCTCGAGCACGTCGTTGCACACCTCGACCGCGTACTCCAGTTCGGTGCCGGTGTACGACTCGGGCGAGTACTCGTAGTAGATCTCGGTGCCTGCGCAGATGTGCTCGCTGGCCTTGCACAGCCTCGCGCCGTCGAGCGCGATCTGCTTGATGCCGGCCCTGTCCTGCCGGAACACGACGTCGCGCTGCAGGATGCTGGTCGAGTTGTAGAGGTGCACGATCGCCTGCTTGGCGCCGATCAGCGACTCGTAGGTGCGGGTGATCAGGTGCTCGCGCGCCTGGGTGAGCACCTGGATCGTGACGTCGTCGGGGATCGCGTCGTCTTCGATCAGCTGGCGAACGAAGTCGAAGTCGGTCTGGCTGGCGCTCGGGAACCCGACCTCGATCTCCTTGTAGCCCATCTTCACGAGCAGGTCGAACATGATCCGCTTGCGCTCGGGGCTCATCGGATCGATGAGGGCCTGATTGCCGTCGCGCAGGTCGACCGCGCACCAGCGCGGCGCCTCGGTGATCCGTTTCGTCGGCCAGGTGCGATCGGGCAGATCGACGTCGATGATCTCGTGGTACGGACGGTACCGGTGGATCGGCATCGCTGAGGGCTGCTGCGTGTTCTTCATGGTCTCTTACTTCTCTCGCTTGAAATCTTGCTCAGCCAACGCGAACACCGCGACGAGGGAGGCCTGGAAGTTAGGACTCGTCGCGGCAGCTAAGGAGAAGCGAGCCGAACAGCACGAAATCACTATAGCACCGCCGGTCCCGGCGGCGGTTCGACACCAATAGGCTGGGCGCATGCGGAACCTGCTGCTCGCCCTGGTGATCGGCTTCACCGCGCTTCTCGGCGCCACCGCAGCACCGGCGGCGCCGGCCGCGGCCGATGTCGACGACTTCGCCTACGACAGCTGGCACGTCGACTACGAGATCTCCCTCGACGGCGCTGGCCGCTCGGTCGCTCAGGTGACCGAGACGCTTGTGCCGCACTTCCCCGCCTTCGACCAGAACCGCGGCGTCGTGCGCGCGCTGCCGCTGCGCTACCTCGGTGCGCCCGCGGCGCCGGAGCAGATCGAGGTGCGCGACGCCTCGGGGGCTCCCGTGCCCTTCGAGGTGGAGGACCAGGACGGCTACCGCCTGATCCTCGTCGGCGACGACGACTACGTGCACGGCGTGCAGCAGTACGTGATCAGCTACGCGCTGCGCGACGTGATCCTGGCGGTGCCCGCAGAACCGGGCCCGGACGGCGCTGAGGCGGAGCCCGTCCGCGACGAGTTCTACTGGAACATCCTGCCGCAGCAGCGCCGGCAGGAGATCGGGGAGTTCGCGGCGCGCATCCACCTCGAGCAGGCGCTCTCGGATCGCCTGAACGGGGCGAGCGCCTGCTATGCGGGCCCCTCCGGCAGCAGCGATCGCTGCGAGCTCGTCGGCGAGATACTCGCCGATGTCGGCGGGGGCGCCGAGTTCGTCGTGCCGCCGACGCCGATGCCCGGCATGCACGGCCTCACCGTCGCGATCGGTCTCGAACCGGGGTCGGCCGTGCAGCCGCCCGAGCGCCTGCCGAGCTTCGCCTACGACGGCCTGCCGGGAATGCTGACCGGCGGCGCGGCAGCGCTCGGGGTCGCGGGGGCCTTCGGCGTTACTGGACTGCGACGTCGCCGCCGCACCGCGCGCGGCACGATCATCGCGCAGTACGAGGTGCCGCCCGAGCTGCCGCCGCTCATCGCCGGCCCGGTCGCCGGTGCGACGCAGTCGACGGTCGCCGCGCAGTTCGTGCACCTCGCGGTGAGCGGTGCGACGCGCATCGAGGAGATCGAGCGCGTCGGCAAACGGAAGCCGAAGCTCGCCTTCCGGCTGCTCGACCCGACCCGCGCCGCCGACCCGCTCGACCGGCGCGCGCTGCGCGCGATCTTCGGCAAGGAGGCGTCGGCCGGCGCCGAGTTCGCACTGCCGAAGCGCAGCGAGAAGTTCAGCGCCAAGATGCAGAAGCTCGAGGCTCGAGGCAGGACGGAAGCCGAGCTGCGCGATTACACGACGAAGGAGCGGAGCGGCATCGCCCGCGTCTGCGGCATCCTCGCGCTCGCGCTCATCGCCGGTGCGATCGTGCTGCTCGCGCTCGGCGCCTCACGCGATCACGACGGCACATGGATGGCCTCGCTGCTCCTCGGCATCCCCGCGCTGATTCTCGCTGTCGTCGGGCTCGTGCGGCACCGCGTCTACACTCCCCTCGGCGCTGAGACGCGCGAGCACCTGCTCGGCGTGCGCGAGTTCATCCGAGTCGCCGAGGCCGATCGCCAGCGCATGCTGCAGAGCTACACGGGAGCCGAGCGCCGCGCCGACGGCGCCATCGACGTGGTGCACCTGTACGAGCGGCTGCTCCCCTACGCCATGCTCTTCGGTCTCGAGAAGGAGTGGGGCCGCGCGCTGCAGCTGCGCTACGAGGCGTCGGGCGTCGCCTCTCCCCACTGGTATCCGGCAGTGGGCGTGCACGGGATCGCGAGCCTCGACCGCACGGTCTCCGGCTTCGCACGATCCTTCGATTCGGCCGCCTCCTACTCATCGAGCAGCAGCGGCGGGTCGACCGGCGGCGGCTTCTCGGGCGGCGGCGGGGGCGGCGGATTCAGCGGCGGACGCTGAACGAGAAGGCAAAGCCTTCGAGTTCCGCGCGGACCCAAGGACCGGAACGCTGCGCCGCCCGTCGAGTGCGCTCCCCTACGACCGACGAGGGGCGTATCGCGCGCTGCCGAATCCGAGCACGAAGAGACCGACGAACTGGAACAGCCAGAGCCAGAAGATCGAGAAGAAGGCGCCCTTGCCGAAGTTCTCGCCCAGCCGGAGCGCGACGAGGATCGCGAAGACGAGGTTCACGATCGGGATCAGGTAGAGCAGCACCAGCCATCCCGAGTAGCCCGCGATCCTGACGACTACGATCGCGTTCACGATCGGGATGAGCGCGAGGATGCCGGGGTAGCCGGCCTTCGAGAAGACCTTCCAGGCGGCGACCGCCCAGAGCACGTAGAAGACGATGGCGATAACCCCGTAGGTGCCGCTGAAGATCGCTGCGACCGCATCGTCGAGCTGCTCGGTGTTGTTCATACGGTCAGTCTATGAGGCGGACGGGGGCCCGGTGGCGGGTCAGAACCCGAGCCGGCCGAGCGCCTTCGGGTCGCGCTGCCACTCCTTCGCGACCTTGACGCGCAGCGAGAGGTAGACGCGGCGGCCGAGCAGCGCCTCGATCTCGCGCCGGGCGCGCTCTCCGACGTCGCGCAGGCGCGATCCGCCCTTGCCGATCACGATGCCCTTCTGGCTGTCGCGCTCGACGTAGATGGAGGCGTAGATCTCGAGCAGGCCGGGCTCGCCCTCGCGCTCGGGCTCCCGCTCCTCGCGATCGTCGACGGTCGCGGCGAGCGAGTGCGGCAGTTCCTCGCGCGCGCCCTCGAGCGCCGCCTCGCGGATCAGCTCGGCGATGCGATCGTCCTCGCGCTCGTCGGTGGTGGTCTCGTCGTCGTAGAGCGGCGGCGACTCGGGCATGAGGCCGAGCAGCACGTCGGCGAGCACGTCGAGCTGCTCCGCGGTCACCGCGGAGATGGGCACGACCGCATCCCATTCGCGCAGCGCGCCGAGCAGGGTCAGCTGCTCGATGATCTCGCTCTGCGAGGCCTCGTCGACCTTGGTGAGGATCGCGATCTTCTTGGCGCGCGGGAAGTCGTCGAGCCGCTCGTTGATGAAGCGGTCCCCCGGTCCGATCTTCTCGTTCGCGGGCGCGCAGAAGCCGATCACGTCGACGTCGCCGAGCGTCGCCTCGACGAGCGCGTTCAACCGTTCGCCGAGCAGGGTGCGCGGGCGGTGGATGCCGGGCGTGTCGACGATGATCAGCTGGCCGTCGGGCCGGTGCACGATGCCGCGGATCGCGCGTCGCGTGGTCTGCGGCTTCGGGCTGGTGATAGCGATCTTCTCGCCGACCAACGCGTTCGTCAGCGTCGACTTGCCGACGTTCGGCCGCCCGACGAACGACACGAACCCGGCACGGAACTCCGGCTCGACCGATTCCGATCCTGCTCCCGCTCCCGCGTCCTCAGCACCCGTCTGCTCCGTCATGCGTCCGTCCCGTCCTCCGTGTCGCGCACCGGCTCGATCTCGCCGGTGTCCCCCGTTCCGCCGACCCAGCGCGCCCCGACCGTCACGAGCCGCTGCCGGCGCCGCTCGGTCTCGAGCGCCGTGAGCTCGATCCCGGAGACCGTCACGACGTCTCCTTCCTCGGCCAGCCGGCCCAGGTGCTTGGCCACCAGGCCGCCGACGCTGTCGACATCGTCGTCCTCGAGATCGAGGTCGAAGAGCTCCCCGAGATCGTCGACGGAGAGGCGTGCGCTGACGATGAACGATCCGTCCTCCTGCTCCACCGCCTCCGGCATCTCGCGATCGTGCTCGTCGCTGATGTCGCCCAGCAGCTCCTCGATCAGATCCTCGAGCGTCACGAGACCCGAGATCCCACCGTACTCGTCGACGACGAGCGCGAGATGATTCGATTCCCGCTGCATCTGCCGCAGCAGGTCGTCGGCCCGCTGCAGCTCCGGAACGAACAGTGCGGGCTTCATGATCCTCGTCACCGCCATCGCCTCGGCGTCCTCGGGACGCCGCAGCACGAAACCGCTCGCGTCGCGCAGGTAGACCACGCCTTCGACCTCGTCGGCATCGCCGGTCACCACGGGCACCCGGGAATGCCGCGAGGCGAGCAGCAGCTCGAGCCCATCGCGCACGGTGTGCTCGGCCTGCACCGTGACCATGTCCGTACGAGGCACCATGACCTCGCGCACCAGCGTGTCGCCGAACTCGACGAGCGAGTGGATGTAGTCCCGGTCGTCCTCCTCGAGCAGCGCCTGCTCGGTCGCCTGATCCACCATAGAGAGCAGCTGCTGCTCGTCTCGGATCCCGCGGGACGAACCGACCCGGCCCGGAGTCACCCGATCGCCGAGCCGGGCCAGCCCGGTCGCGATGGGGCCGAGGATCAGGCGCACGATCCGCACGAACGGCGCCGAGAAGCGGATCATGCCATCGGGGTGATGCGTTCCCACTGTGCGAGGACTCGAGCCGACGAGTACGAACGTGGTGCCCGCGACGATCAAGCCGGCGAGCAGCAGCGCGAACCACAGGTTGTCGACGGTGCGGGCGAGAGTCAGCGTGATGAGCACGGCGGAGAGCGTCTCGGCGGTCACACGTGCGAAGCCGAGCGCGTTCGCATGAGCGGCCTCGTCGTCGGCGATGGCGCGGATGGCCCCGGCGACCCGCGGCGAATCGTCCGCGAGCGCGAGGAGCTCCGCACGTGAACGGACTCCGAGGGCGGCATCGCTGGCGGCCAGCAGGCCGCCGAGTCCGAGCAGCAGTGCAGCGGTGGCCAGGAACAGCGCGATGATCGGGCCGGTCATCGGCCCCGCTCTCCGCGTCCGCGTTCGTGGGCGGCGAAGCCGAGCAGCAGATCGCGCTGCAGACCGAACATCTCCGCCTCCTCCTCCGGCGTCGCGTGATCGAAGCCGAGAAGGTGCAGCATGCCGTGCGTGAGCAGGACCCGTATCTCGGTGACGGTGTCATGCCCGGCGGCCTCGGCCTGCAGCTCGGCGACCTGCGGGCAGATCACCACGTCGCCGAGGAGGCCCTGCGGCGTCGGCGCATCGGGACGCCCCGGTCGCAGCTCGTCCATCGGGAAGCTCAGCACGTCGGTCGGCCCGGGCTCGTCCATCCACTGCAGATGAAGCTGTTCGATGGCGGCCTCGTCGACCAGCGAGACGCCGAGCTCCGTCTGCGGATGCACGTGCATCGATTCGAGCACGAATGCGGCGAGCCGCTGCAGGCCGGCCTCGTCGAAGTCGGCTCCGCCGTCGAAGCCGGACTCGTTGGTGATCTCGACGCTCATGCTCCGGACTCCTCTGCTGCGGTTCCGCGGTCCGCGGGCCGACGCGCGACGTTGCGCTCTTCCTCGTACGCCGAGTAGGCGTCCACGATCCGGCCCACCAGGCTGTGCCGGACGATGTCGTCGGAGGTGAGCTCCGAGAAGTGGATGTCGTCGACGCCGCGCAGGATCCGGCTCACGACCCGCAGACCGCTCGCCGCGATGGGCAGGTCCACCTGTGTCACGTCACCGGTCACGACCATCTTCGAGCCGTATCCGAGGCGGGTCAGGAACATCTTCATCTGCTCCGGCGTGGTGTTCTGCGCCTCGTCGAGGATCACGAACGCTTCGTTGAGGGTACGGCCGCGCATGTAGGCGAGCGGGGCCACCTCGATGGTCCCCGCTGCGAGCAGCTTCGGCACGACCTCCTGCTCCATCATCGAACCGACCGCGTCGAAGAGCGGACGCAGGTAGGGGTCGATCTTGTCCTCGAGCGTGCCCGGCAGGTAGCCGAGCCGCTCGCCGGCCTCGACGGCCGGCCGGGTGAGGATGATCTTCGCGACCTCGCGGCGCTGCAGCGCCTGCACGGCCTTCGCCATCGCGAGGTAGGTCTTGCCGGTACCGGCCGGGCCGATCCCGAACGTCACCGTGTGCTCGTCGATCGCGTCGACGTACTGCCGCTGGCCGCGCGTCTGCGGGCGGATAGCGTGGCCGCGCACCGAGAGGATCGGCTCGCTGAGCACCTGCGAGGCCGTCGGGCCGTCGCCACGTGCCACCATGCGGGTCGCCTCGCGCACGTCGTGACGCGAGACGGCGCCGCTGCGACGCGCGACCTCGAGCACCTCGGAGACCACCTGCTCGGCCGCCCGCACCTCGCCGGCGGGGCCGCTCAGCGTGAGCACATGATCTCGTGCGTGGAACTCGACGTCGGGGTGCTGCCGCTCGAGGTCCGCGATCAGCTGGTCGCGGTGGCCGAGGAACTGCGCCAGATCGACCCCGGTGAGCAGCACGGTGCGCTCGAGTCGCGCGGGCGGTCGACCCGCGGCGGTGTCAGGGGCTGACGGCACTAGAGCGAACCCTCCTCGAGGCCGCCGGCGAGCACATGCGCGTGGACGTGGAACACCGTCTGCCCGGCGTTCGCGCCGGTGTTGAAGATGAGACGGTAGTCGCCATCGGAGTGCTCGTTCGCGACGCTCTGCGCGACGGCGACCATCTCGGCGAGCAGGCCGGGGTCGCCCGCTGCGAGCTCGGTCACGTTCGCGTATTCCGTGGTCTTCGGAACCACGAGGATGTGGACCGGCGCCTGCGGGGCGATGTCGGGGAACGCGATCACGCGCTCGGTCTCCGCGAGCTTCTCGACGGGGATCTCGCCGGCCACGATCTTGCCGAAGATGGTTGCTTCTGCCATACCGACAAGTCTACTCGGCGCCTCCGACAGACTCGCCCACGGCGTCGATCGCTATCAACAGCGGCGCTCGCTACCAGCGGCCGAGCGCGACGTTGAGCACGGCGAGGGCAGCCGGTCCTGCCGATGAGGTGCGCAGCACGGTGTCGCCGAGGCGGAGGATCGCGGCACCGGATTCCTCGAGCGCTTCGAGTTCGCCGTCGCTCAGCCCGCCCTCCGGGCCGACGACGAGATGGACATCCGCGCCGGTACCGCTGCCGGTCGCAAGATCGTCGGCTGCGCCCGCTCCCCCGAGACCACCTGCGAAGCGCTCCCGAGCGTGGTCGCTCAGCGCCCGCTCGCCCTCCGGATGCAGCACGAGCACCGAGGCTCCGCCGCGAGCGAGCTCGCACAGCTCGGCGAGCAGGACCGGGCTGCCCACCGTCGGGATCATCGGCCGCAGCGACTGCTTGGAGGCCTCGCGCGCGATCCTTCGCCACTTCGCGACGCCCTTCGCCGCCTTCTCCGCGCCACCGTCGACACCCGCGCCGACCCAGCGAGACACCGAGCGCTCAGCCTGCCACGGCACGATGCCGTCGACGCCGAACTCGGTGGCCTGCTCGACCGCACGCTCGTCGCGGTCGCCTTTCGCGAGCGCCTGCACGAGCACGATCCGCGGCCCGGTCGCCTTTCCGTACGCGGCGAAGTCGAACCGCACGGCGAAGCGATCCTTCGCGGCCGAGACGACGGCGCCCTCGCCGAGCGCACCGGCACCGTTCCCGACCATGATCCGCTCGCCGACCCGCAGTCGGCTCACCCGCAGCGCGTGCCGCGCCTCGTCGCCCGCGATCTCGACCGTCGCTCCGATCGCGAACGCGTCTGCCGATAGGTCTTCGCGATAGTACAGATTCGCCACCGCTCCAGCGTAGGGTATCGACCCCGCACCCGATCAGCGCTGCCCCGCCCGCATCGCGCGACGTCTCGTCCGCCAGGCATCGCCCGCACCACCCGCGAAAGGCGAAAAAAGGCTGCATGCTCGCCGAGAAGCAGCCTTTTTTCGCCTTTCGCGATGGGAGTAGTCAGGAGCGACGGTGGTCGCCGGGCGCTACGGTAGTAGTCGGGCGCGACGGTCTCAGCCGGGCGCGTCCGGTGCGACGCCCGATCCCTAGCCCGCGCGGAAGAAGCGATCCCGGATCTTGCCGAAGAGCCCCTGCTGGAACTCGCCGAGCGCCGGTGCGGGGTCCTTGCGGTGCGAGGCGAACTGGCGGATGAGCTCCTTCTCGCGCGAGGAGATCTTCGTCGGAGTGACGACCTGCACCGCGAACTTCAGATCCCCGCGCTGCGTCGAGTGCAGGGCCTGGATGCCGCGCCCGCGCACCGTGATCACGTCCCCCGACTGGGTGCCCGGCGGCACGACGACGTGCACGCCGCCATCGAGCCCCTCGACGGTCGTATCAGCGCCCAGGATCGCGTCCGTCATGCTCACCTGCACGGTCGCGAGCAGGTCGTTGCCGTCGCGGTTGAACACGTCGTGGTGCATCACCCGGAACTGGATGAACAGGTCGCCGTTGGGGCCGCCGCCCGGGCCGACCTCGCCGCCGCCGCGCAGCTGCATGCGCGTGCCGGTCTCGATGCCCGAGGGGATGTCGATGGTCTGCGTGCGCCGCTCGCTCACGCGCCCCTTGCCGCCGCACTCGACGCACGGGTGCTCGATCACGGTGCCGTAGCCCTGGCAGCTGCCGCAGGCGTGGGTCGTGACCACGTTGCCGAAGAGCGACCGCACCTGGCGCTGCACCTGGCCGGTGCCGCCGCAGACGTCGCAGGTGACCGGCGATGTTCCAGGCTGGCAGCAGGAGCCCTGGCAGGTGCCGCAGAGCACCGCGGTGTTCACGACGATCTCCCGCTGCACGCCGAACACGACGTCGGCGAGCTCCACGTCGACGCGGATCATGGCGTCGTCGCCGCGCTCCGCGCGCGAACGCGGACCGCGCTGACCGCCGCCGAAACCCTGTCCGAAGAACGTTTCGAAGATGTCGCCGAAGCCGCCCATCCCGCCGGAGCCGTCGCCGCCGAGGTCGTAGCGCTGGCGCTCGTTCGGGTCGCTCAGCACGTCGTAGGCGTGCGTGACGCTCTTGAAGCGCTCCGCGGCCTCCTCGCTCGGGTTGACGTCGGGATGCAGCTCGCGGGCCAGGCGCCGGTATGCCTTCTTGATCTCGTCGAGAGACGCGTCGCGCTCCACCCCGAGGGTCTCGTAATGATCGGCCACGAAGGGCTGCCTTTCTCTTCCGGTGGATTCTGAAGTTCTGGGATTCAACGGCGATGAACGCCGCCCGGCCTATCCGTCGGACAGCAGCTTGCTCAGATAGCTGGCGACCGCCCGCACCGTGGCGATGTTCCCCGCGTAGTCCATGCGCAGAGGCCCGAGCACGCCGAGGTGCGATTGGCTGTCGCCGTCGTGCTCGTAGCTCGAGGCGATGATGGAGGCGCCCTCGAGTCCGTAGCGCTGGTTCTCTCGCCCGATAGACGCCGCCACGTCGCGCCCGTCGCTCGCGAGCTCCCCGAGGAGACGCAGCAGGGTGACCTGCTCTTCGATCGCTTCGAGCACGGCGTGGAGATCGCCCGAGAACCCGCCCGGCCGCGACAGGTTCGCGGCGCCGGCGATCGCGATGCGTTCGCTCCGGTTGGCCTGCAGCTGCCCCAGGAGGATATCGAGCACCCGCCGCACGAGCTCCGTCTCCCCGGGCTGCGCCCAGGTCTCGATCGACTCGGCGAGCTCCGTCGCAAGCACGACCGCCGTCTCGAGGTCGTGACCGAGCAGTTCGCCGGCGATGCGCTCGCGCAGTCCGTTCACCCAGGCCTCGGTGACCCGGGCGGCCGGGAGGCTCGCGAACTGCTGCTCCACGACGCCGCTGCCGAGGATCAGCACGCAGAGCACGCGATCCTCCCCCAGAGCCACGAGGTCGATATGCCGCACCTGGGTGCGCTTGAGCGAGGGGTACTGCACGACGGCGACCTGGTTGGTCAGCTGCGAGAGCACCCGCACCGTGCGCGCCAGCGCCTCGTCGAGGTCGTTCGACTCGCCCAGGAAGCGCTCGATCGCCGAGCGCTGCGCCCCGGTGAGCGGACGGATCCGCGCCAGCGTGTCCACGTAGAGCCGGTAGCCCTTGTCCGTCGGCACCCGCCCGGAGGAGGTGTGCGGGGCGACGATCAGATCCTCCTCCTCGAGCTGCGCCATATCGTTGCGGATGGTGGCCGCCGAGACCCCGAATTGGTGGCGGTCGACGATCGTCTTGCTGCCGACCGGTTCGTTCGAGGCGACGTAGTCGCCGACGATCGCATGCAGCACCGCGAGCCCGCGTCCGGAAACCATGCCGCCCTCCCGTCTGGCACTCACGAGTATAGAGTGCCAGTCTATCCCAGCAGCCGGTGGACGATGGTGTCGGCCAGGAGGCGCCCGCGAAGCGTCGGAACGACCCGCGGCTCGGATCCTCCCGCCCCGAGCGCGGCCCGGCCGTCCACGAGTCCCTCGGCGATCAGCTCGGGCACCGCTCGCCGCTCGGACGCGGCGAGCACCTCGAGGGGCAGGCCGTCGGCGATGCGGGTCTCGAGCAGGATCCGCTCGGTCCTGCGGGTCTCGGCGTCGAGCACCTCCCGCGCGTGGGCGGGCGAGACGCCGGCGGCGATCCGATCCGCGTAGGCGCGCGGGTGCTTCACGTTCCACCAGCGCGTCCCGCCGACGTGGCTGTGCGCGCCCGGGCCGGCCCCCCACCAGTCGGCCCCCTGCCAATAGGCGAGGTTGTGCCGCGAGCGGGTCGTCGAGGCGCCCCCGAGCACGCCGGCCCGCGACCAGTTGCTGATCTCGTACCAGGCGAACCCCGCCTCGGCGAAGCGCCGATCCGCGAGCTCGTACATCTCGGCGTGCAGGTCGTCGTCGGGGGCGGCGACCTCGCCCCGGCGGATCTGCGCGGCGAGCTTGGTCCCCGGCTCCACGATCAGCGCGTACGCCGAGAGATGATCCGGTTCGCAGGCCAGTGCCGCCTCGATCGACGCGGACCAGTCCTCGAGCGTCTCCCCCGGCGTGCCGTAGATCAGATCGAGGCTCACCTGGAGGCCGGCATCGCGGGCCCAGCCGACCACGAGCGGCACCCGGTCGGGGCTATGGGTACGGTCGAGGACCGCGAGCGTGCGCGGCACGGACGACTGCATCCCGAAGCTGACCCGGGTGAACCCGGCGTCCGCGAGTCCGCGCAGGTAGGCCGCGTCCACCGAATCGGGGTTCGCCTCTGTCGTGACCTCCGCACCCGGCGCGAGCCCCCATTCGTCGCGCACCCTGGAGAGCATCCGGGCGAGGTCGCCCGCGGGCAGCAGCGTCGGCGTGCCGCCGCCGAAGAACACGGTCGAGACCGGACGATCCGGCAGTCCGGCGCGTCGCAGCACCTCGGCCCCGAAGCCCAGCTCCGCCTCCACCTGTGCGGCGTAGTCCGACCGAGCCGCCCCCGGGCCGAGTTCGCTCGCCGTGTACGTGTTGAAGTCGCAGTAGCCGCAGCGCACCCGGCAGTAGGGCACGTGGATGTAGACGCCGAAGACCCGCGCATCCGCACCGTCCACGGCGTTCGGAGGCAGCGAGCCGTCCGGGGGCGCGGGATCCCCGTCGGGCAGCGTGCTGGGCACCGCCTCAGTCTCCCGTCGGGAGCACGCCCGTGACGAGCACATCGAGCTGCGCCCGCGAGGCCTTCAACGCACGCTTGATCGCCGACTTGCCCTTGCCCGGCAGGCGGCCGCCGGGAGGCGGCCAGAGGAAGCCGCGGGCGATCGCCCAGACGGTGTCGTCCTCGCGGTGCTCGACGACGAAGCATTCCTCGCCGACCACGTCCTCCTCGTCGGCGGCGCCCCAGGCGAATCCGATCCGTCGCGGTTCGCTGATCGTGTAGACGACTCGGTAGCGGCGGGGTGCGCGGCCTTCAGGCCAGTGCAGCGTAACCTCGGTGCCCGCGGTGACGAAGGGTTCGCCGTCAGGGCCGTACTCCATGTCCGGGACGGCGACCGGCTGCGGCGTGCCGCGGTCGTCGAAGGCGATCCCCGAGTACTGCCCGCCGTCGCCCTGCGCGATGTTCTTGACGCGGATGCCGACTCCGCGCTGCGCCCGCCAGGTCATGACCGCGGTCGATGCGACGAGGAACCGATCGGATCCGCTGCCCAGGCGCACCTCGAGCTCGTACGGCGTGCTGCCCTCTGGCGGGAAGCGCATCAGGTCGGGCGCCGCGGAAGCGCCGACCGCGGCGTAGACGGCGCCCTGGTCGATGTGGGTGCTGCGCCGCTGCGGGCCCGCCGCGGCGTCCGGTCCGTCCGACTCGGCGGCGGTCACTTCTTCGTCTCCTTGCCTTCCACATCCCCGGAGAGCGCGGCGATGAAGGCCTCCTGCGGCACCTCCACGCGGCCGACCATCTTCATGCGCTTCTTGCCCTCCTTCTGCTTCTCGAGCAGCTTGCGCTTGCGGCTGATATCGCCGCCGTAGCACTTGGCGAGCACGTCCTTGCGGATCGCGCGGATGTTCTCACGGGCGATCACGCGCGCGCCGATGGCGGCCTGGATCGGCACCTCGAACTGCTGCCGCGGAATCAGCTTGCGCAACCGCTCCGTCATCATCGTGCCGTAGTGGTAGGCGTTGTCCTTGTGCACGATCGCGCTGAACGCGTCGACCTTGTCGCCCTGCAGGAGGATGTCGACCTTCACGAGCTCGGCCTCCTGGTCCCCCATCGGCTCGTAGTCGAGGCTCGCGTAGCCCTGCGTGCGGCTCTTCAGGTGGTCGAAGAAGTCGAAGACGATCTCGCCGAGCGGCATGGCGTAGCGCAGCTCGACGCGCTCGCCGAGGTACTCCATGCCGAGCAGGCTGCCGCGCCGGCTCTGGCAGAGCTCCATGATGGTGCCCACGTACTCCTTCGGGGCGAGGATCGCGGTGCGCACCATGGGCTCGCGCACAGCGGCGATCTTGCCGTCGGGGTACTCGGACGGGTTGGTGACCGTGACCTCGACGCCGTCTTCCCTCGTCACCTGGTAGACTACGCTCGGCGCCGTCGCGATGAGGTCGAGGTCGAACTCGCGGCGCAGGCGCTCGCTGATGATCTCGAGATGCAGCAGGCCGAGGAAGCCGCAGCGGAAGCCGAAGCCGAGCGCGACCGAGGTCTCCGGCTCGTACTGCAGGGCGGCGTCGCTGAGCTTCAGCTTGTCGAGCGCCTCGCGCAGCACCGGGTAGTCGGAGCCGTCGATCGGGTACAGGCCGGAGAAGACCATGGGCTTCGGGTCGGTGTAGCCGGGGAGCGCGTCGTCGGCCGGCTTCAGCTTGGTGGTGACGGTGTCGCCCACCTTCGACTGGCGCACGTCCTTCACGCCCGTGATCAGGTAGCCGACCTCCCCGACCGCGAGGCCCTTCGTCGGCGTCGGCCCCGGAGACGAGACGCCGATCTCGAGCGCCTCGTGCTCGGCCCGCGTCGACATCATCAGGATCTTCTCGCGCGGCGTCAGGCGCCCGTCGACCATGCGCACGTAGGTGACCACGCCGCGGTACGGATCGTAGACGGAGTCGAAGATCATGGCACGGGCGGGGGCGTCCTTGTCGCCCACCGGCGCCGGGATGCGCTCCACCACGCGATCCAGCAGCTCTTCGACGCCCGCGCCGGTCTTGCCCGAAACCTTGAGGATGTCTTCGGGGTCTCCGCCGATCAGGTCGGCGATCTCGCGCGCCACCCGCTCGGGGTCGGCGGCCGGCAGGTCGATCTTGTTGAGCACCGGGATGATCTCGAGGTCGTTCTCCATCGCCAGATAGAGGTTCGCGAGGGTCTGTGCCTCGATGCCCTGGGCCGCGTCGACGAGCAGGATCGCCCCCTCGCACGCGGCCAGCGAGCGAGAGACCTCGTAGCTGAAGTCGACGTGCCCGGGCGTGTCGATCATGTTGAGCGCGTAGTCGCCGACCTCGCCCGTGTCCGGATCCGGGAGCGCCCAGTGCATGCGCACGGCCTGCGACTTGATCGTGATGCCGCGCTCGCGCTCGATGTCCATGTTGTCGAGGTACTGCGCGCGCATGTCGCGATCCGAGACCGTGCCGGTGATCTGCAGCATGCGGTCGGCCAGCGTCGATTTGCCGTGGTCGATGTGCGCGATGATGCAGAAGTTGCGGATCCGCGCCGGGTCCGTCGCGGCGGGCACCGGGGGCTTCAAGCTACGTGGAGACATTGCGAGCTATTCTCTCATGCTCGGCACCCCCTTGCGCTCCATACCGTCGTGCGCCGCGTCCTCGCGCTTCGTTGCCCGAGTCGCACCGGGCTGGGAGAATGACGGGATGCCGCACGTCGCAGCGCTCTACCGCTACCCGGTCAAGGGGTTCACTCCCGAACCGCTCGACGAACTCGTCGTGCAGCGCGACGGCCGGATCGCCGGTGATCGCGTGCTCGCATTCCGTTTCGCCGATGCGGCGACTCCCGAGTCCCTCGACGGACTCGACTACTGGCCGAAGTCGAAGGGGCTGTCGCTGCAGGACTTCCCGGCGCTCGCGGCGCTGCGCCTCAGCTACGACGAGGACTCGCGCAGGGTCCGGATCCTGCACGGCGATGTCGAGCTCGTCGAGGCGGGGCTCGATCCCGCCGGGCGGCACGACCTCGTCGAGACCATCACCGCCTACGTGCAGGACTCGCCGTGGGCGCCGCGGCTCGCCCGGCCCGGCCGGCTGCCGCTCGAGCTCGTCGGGGACGGTACGAGCTCCCGATTCCAGGATCGCCCGCGCGGATACGTCACGATCCACGGGCGGAGCAGCGTGACGGAACTGAACGAGCGCCTCGGCGCCCCGATCGACGACCGACGGTTCCGCTCGAACATCGTCGTCGAGGGCTTCGCCCCGCGTGCCGAGCTCGGCTGGACGGGCGCCGTGCGCATCGGCGGCGTCGAGTTCATCGGGGAGGGCCCCATCGTGCGCTGCCTCGCCACGCACGCGAACCCCGACACCGGCGAACGCGACGCACGCGTGCTCACCGCGCTGACACGGGATCTCGGCCTCTCCGAGCCCACGCTTGGGCGGCTCCTCCTGCTCTCGGGCGTGGGCGGCACGATCCGCGTCGGCGACGAAGTGGTCGTCGACGAGAGCTGAAGCCCGGTTCGGCGAGAGATCTGCTAGGCTTATCTCTTGGCTTGCGTGTGGATCACACCACACATCCCGCAAGGCGCCCTCTCTCGCCGAGCGGACAACCCGTCTCAACCTTTACCTCTAAGGACGCAACTCAACGTGGCAAACATCAAGTCGCAGATCAAGCGCATCAAGACCAACCAGAAGGCGACCGACCGCAACCGGGCCTACAAGAGCGAGCTCCGCACCGCCGTGCGTCAGACCCGCGAGGCCATCGCCGCCGGCGACAAGTCGCTCGCCGAGCAGAAGCTGCAGCACGCGTCGAAGAAGCTCGACAAGGCCGTGAGCAAGGGCGTCATCCACAAGAACCAGGCCGCGAACCGCAAGGCGAAGCTCGCCGTCAAGGTCGCCGCGCTCTAGATCTTTCAGGATCGTATCCGCGCAGGATCGCGAAAAAGCCCCGCCTCGGCGGGGCTTTTTCTTTGCCTCTGCTCAGCTCCGCCGCAGCACCAGCGGCTCGTCCTGCCAGGGCACGATCGAAGCGCGCCCCTCCGCGGTCAGCCGCACGGGCCTCAGCGTCTCTCCGTCCACGACGACGATCGTTGTGATCGCGCGGGCGACGACGGTGCGATCCGGCTCCGACCCGTCGATGCTCTCGCCGTCGACAACGGAGTTGTCGAGAATCTCGTAGTGGATCTCGAGGCTCGAGCCGCCGAGCTTGCCGATCCACAGTTCGACCGTGACCGGTCGTGCCGAATACTCCAGCACGCGCAGGAACTCGATCTGCTGGTTCGCGACGAGCGTCTTCATGCCGCTTCGGCCGTCGACCCGGAAATGGTGCTCCATGCCGGTGCGCTCGCGGGCCGAGCCCAGCTCGAAGACGCGCACGCGCGCCTCCTCCAGGTAACGCGCGTATGCGGCGTTGTTGATGTGCGCGTAGGCGTCCTGATCGCCCCAGCGCAGCTCGATGTCGACGTGTACGCGCGCCACCGGTGCCGGCCTCAGCTCCGCGTCAGCTTGCGATAGGTCACCCGCGACGGCTTCGCCGCCTCGGGGCCGAGCCGCTCGATCTTGTTCGTCTCGTAGGCCTCGAAGTTGCCCTCGAACCAGTGCCACTGCGCCGGGTTCTCCTCGGTGCCCTCGTAGGCGAGGATGTGGGTCGCGATGCGATCCAGGAACCAGCGATCGTGCGTGATGACCACGGCGCAGCCGGGGAACTCGAGCAGCGCGTTCTCGAGCGACTGCAGGGTCTCGACGTCGAGGTCGTTCGTCGGCTCGTCGAGCAGCAGCAGGTTGCCGCCCTCCTTGAGCGTCAGCGCCAGGTTCAGGCGGTTGCGCTCGCCGCCCGAGAGCACGCCCGCCTTCTTCTGCTGGTCCGGGCCCTTGAAGCCGAACTTCGACACGTAGGCGCGCGAGGGGATCTCGGTCTTGCCGACGGTGATGATGTCGAGGCCGTCGCTGACGACCTCCCACAGCGTCTTCTCGGGGTCGATGTTCGCGCGCGACTGGTCGACGTAGCTGATCTTCACGGTCTCGCCGATGCGCAGCTCGCCGCCGTCGAGCGGTTCGAGCCCGACGATCGTCTTGAACAGCGTGGTCTTGCCGACGCCGTTCGGGCCGATGACGCCGACGATGCCGTTCGGCGGAAGGTTGAAGCTGAGCCCGTCGATGAGCGTGCGGCCGTCGAAGCCCTTCTCGAGGTTCTTCGCCTCGATGACCACGTTGCCGAGGCGCGGGCCGGCAGGGATCTGGATCTCCTCGAAGTCGAGCTTGCGCGTGCGCTCGGCCTCCGCCGCCATCTCCTCGTAGCGGGCGAGGCGGGCCTTCGACTTGGCCTGGCGGCCCTTGGCGTTGGATCGCACCCAGTCGAGCTCGTCCTTCAGGCGTCTCGCGAGCTTCGCGTCCTTCTTGCCCTGGATGTCGAGGCGCTCGGCCTTCTTCTCGAGGTAGGTCGAGTAGTTGCCCTCGTAGCCGATGAGCCGGCCGCGGTCGACCTCGGCGATCCACTCCGCGACGTTGTCGAGGAAGTACCGGTCGTGGGTGATCGCGATCACGGCGCCCGGATACTTCTGCAGGTGCTGCTCGAGCCACAGCACGCTCTCGGCGTCGAGGTGGTTGGTGGGCTCGTCGAGCAGGAGCAGGTCGGGCTTCTGCAGCAGGAGGCGGGCGAGGGCCACACGGCGCTTCTCGCCACCGGAGAGGTTCTCGATCCGCGCGTCGCCGGGCGGGGTGCGCAGCGCGTCCATCGCCTGCTCGAGCTGGTTGTCGAGATCCCAGCCGTCGGCCGCGTCGATATCCTCCTGCAGCGTGCCCATCTCGGCGAGCAGTGCGTCGAAATCCGCATCGGGCTCGGCCATGAGCGCCGAGATCTCGTTGAAGCGGTCGACCTTCGCCTTGATGGCGAGGCCCTCCTCGATGTTCTCGATGACGGTCTTCGACTCGTCGAGCTCGGGCTCCTGCATCAGGATGCCGACGGAGTAGCCGGGGGCCAGCGCGGCCTCGCCGTTCGAAGGCGTGTCGAGCCCGGCCATGATCTTGAGGATGGTCGACTTGCCCGCGCCGTTCGGGCCGACCATGCCGATCTTCGCACCGGGCAGGAACGCCATCGTGACGTCGTCGAGGATCAGCTTCTCTCCGACCGCCTTGCGGGCGCGGACCATCTGGTAAATGTACTCAGCCATGGTTCCCTAACCTACCAGTCGACGGCCCCTGCCCAGGCGCCGACCTCGCCTCCCGACGGGGGTCGCGCGGTCGGTCGGCCCCTACCAGTCGATCGGACGGGTCTCGCCGATCAGGCAGGTCCGCTGCTTCGGCCCGACGGCGGGTGCGACCTCGACGGCGACCTCCCGGTTCGCGGTGAGCATCTGGCCGATCAGGCACTCCTCGCCTATCCGCACCGAGACGAAGATGCTGTCCGCGACGAGATCGGTCGCCGTCCGGTCGAAGCTCACCTGCATGCGCTTCCGTGCGAACCCCGCGTCGACGATCGCGTCGACGATCGACCGCCCCTCGACCGGCCCGTCGTCGGCCGCGTAGGCGCGAAGTCTCTGCGAGAAGTAGGGCAGGTTGTCCTCCGCGGTACCGTCCGGATAGAAGACGGCCTCCTCCTGGGGCTCCTCCGACACGGTACCCGGAGCCGGTTCGGCGACAGGCGACTCGACGCCGAGGAGCGCGCATCCGCTCAGCACCATCACGAGGGCCGTCATGAGCGTCGTCACGAGCGTCGCCGTGAGCGCTGTTCCGAGCGCTCCGTCAGTGGACCGGAGGGAGCGGAGTTCGGGCATCGAGCCAGTGTATCCGGATCGGCTCTCGCGATCCTGATGAGCGGTTCGGCAGCCGATTCGGCGTTCACAGCGTCCCGGAACCGACTGATGCGGCGAGTTCTCCACAGATGTCTCCGAGTGGCCGCGTCGCCCCGACCGTGCCGCGGATCATGGAGATGGGCGGCCCGGCTCCAGGCACGGCGGTCGGGCCGCCCCACACACCTCCGCCACAGGCGGATCGCATCGAATGAGGAGCACCCATGAACAACCAGATCAGTGTCATCGGAACCATCGCCACGGACCCGAAGTCCATCACGACCAGGTCCGGGGTCACCCTGTGCACGTTCCGCCTCGCCAGCGGCGAACGCCGCTACGATCGGGCCCAGCAGAAGTGGGTCGACGGCGAGACGAACTGGTTCGGCGTCACAGCCTTCCGGGCCCTCGCAGATCACGCCGCGGCCTCGTTCCGCAAGGGCGAACGGGTCATCGTCACCGGCCGGTTGCGGGTCAGGCAGTGGGAGAACGACGAGAAGAGCGGCACTTCCGTCGACATCGAGGCCGAGGCCCTCGGCCACGACCTGCGGTGGGGCGTTTCGAGCTTCGAGAAGCGCTTGGGCGCCGACGGCGGCGCGGATCGACCCGAGACCGAGGCTCAGCAGCACTGGGGCGAACCCGCCTCCGACTCTGCCTCCGCATCTGCCTCCGCGTCCGCGTCCGAGGAGGACACGGTCGAAGAGGGCGAAGTCGGGAGCGGGAGCGGTTTCCTCGCAGCGGCCTGAGCGGACGCCCGCCGGACGCGTGCGGCGCGTGCCGGGCGGAAGCCCCGCGTGTGCCGGGCGCATCCCCAGCGCGAACCCCGCGCGCTTCCCGGCGAGAACTCAGTTCGGCAGGAGGTACTCGGCGAACGCCGCGCGCACCCTGTTCACCTTGGGCACCGCGACCGCGAGGCAGTACCCCTGCGTCGGGTTCTTGGCGAAGAAGTCCTGGTGGGCCTCGGGAGCGGGGTACACCGGGCCGAGCGGTTGGATGGTGGTGACGATCTCTCCCGGCCACCACTCCGCCGCGCGGGTGCGGGCGGCCTCGAAGACCTCCCGCTGCGCGTCATCGGCGTAGAACATCGCCGAGCGGTACTGCGTGCCGACGTCGTGGCCCTGCCGGTTCAACTGCGTCGGGTCGTGCATGGTGAAGAACGCGTCGAGCACCACCTGCTCGGGCAGCGTCTCCGGGTCGAAGGTGACCGCCACGGCCTCGGCGTGGCCCGTCCTCCCCGTGCACACCTGCTCGTAGCTGGGATCCGGCACGGTGCCGCCGGTGAAGCAGGAGTGCACGTCCACCACCCCGCGCAGGGCGCGATAGGCGGCGTCGAGGCACCAGTAGCATCCGCCCGCGAGGACGAAGGTCGTCATTGCCGGGTCCGTGCGCGTCATGGCCGCGCTCCTCTCCACCAGTCGTCCGCCGGGGTCACCGGCAGGCGGCGTTTGTGCTCGGTCGTGCGGTACTTCCGCTCGATCTCGGCCGCGGCCTCGGCCGGGACGTCCTGCCCTTCGAGATAGGCGTCGATCTCGGCGTAGCCGATGCCGAGATTCGCCTCGTCGCTCTGCCCCGGGGTGCCGTCGAGCAGGTCGGCGGTCGGAACCTTGCGCCAGAGGCGCTCCGGGGCATCCAGATGCTGCAGCAGGGCGGCGCCCTGCCGCTTCGACAGACCCGAGAGCGGGAGGACGTCGGCCGCGCCATCGCCGAACTTCGTGAAGAAGCCGGTCACCGCCTCGGCGGCGTGATCGGTGCCCACGACGAGCAGCCGGCGATCCCCCGCGATCGCGTACTGGGCGACCATGCGCATGCGCGCCTTGACGTTCCCCTTGTTGAAATCGCTCGTCGTCTCCCCCAGCGCCTCCGACACCTCTGCGACGAGCGCATCGACGGCGGACGCGATGTTCACCGCCACGGCCTGGTCGGGCCGGATGAAGTCCAGCGCGATCTGCGCATCCTCCTCATCGTGCTGAACCCGGTACGGGAGTCGCACGGCCACGAACTCGGCATCCGCGCCCTCGGCGCGGAGCCGCTCGACCGCGAGCTGGCACAGCCGACCGGCCAGCGACGAGTCCTGCCCGCCCGAGATGCCGAGCACGAAACCGCGCGTCCCGGGGACCGATCGCACGTACTCGACGAGGAAGGCGACCCGCGCCTCCACTTCGGCAGCGGGATCGCGGACCGCTCTGGAACCCAGTGCTTCGATGATCTCCCGCTGTACCTCGCGCATGCGCCCAGCCTACTCTCCGCGTGTTACCGGAACGTGTCGAACGGGAGCGCCTCCCCCGCCCGACCGCGCGCGGTCAGACCCCGACGAGACAGCCGGGTCCGAGCAGGCCCTTCAGGTCTCCGTACAGATCCGCGGTCACGCGAACGCGCTGCGGCAGTTCGAACACCCGTACTCCGCCGGCGGTGAGGAGGTTCAGGCGCACTTCGCTCTCGCCCCGGTGCCGCTGCAGCATCTCCTTGAGACGGCTCACCGTGTCCACCGTCGCCCGGCTGTCGGAGACCGAGATGGTCAGCGACTCGGCGTCGTCCTGCACCACGGCGTCGATCACCTTGACGGAATACGCGTGCATCGAGATGCCGTCGTCTCGCGCGTTGAGCTTCCCGCGCAGCGCGACGATCGCGTCATCCTTGAGCAGCGAGCCGTACTCCTGGTACGACTTGCCCATGAAGAGCGCCTGCATCTCGCCGGTGAAGTCCTCGATGGTGACCATGCCGTAGAGGTTGCCGGACTTCGCGGTGCGGTGCTGGACGCTCGTGAGCAGGCCCGCGATCACGACGGTCTCACCGTCCGTCTTCGCGTCCGGGTTCGTCGCATGCTCGATCGAACTGGTGGAGTCCTTCGCCAGTGCGGTCTCGAGCCCCCGCAGCGGGTGGTCCGAGACGTACAGGCCCAGCATCTCCCGCTCGAACGAGAGCTTGTCCTTCTTCGACCATTCCGGCCGCTCGGGGACGAGCTGGTGCGCCTCCGCACCGCTCTCCTCGGCGGTCTCGGCGAAGAGGCTGTCGAAGTCGAAACCGACGTTGCCGCTCTCCGCGTCCCGCTTCTGCTTCACCGAGCTCTCCACCGCGCTCTCGTGGATCTCGAGCAGCGCCCGCCTGGTGGAGCCGAGCGCATCGAAGGCGCCGGCCTTGATGAGGGACTCGATGGTGCGCTTGTTCAGCACCTGCATGGGCACGCGCTTGAGGAAGTCGTGGAACGAGGCGAAGTCACCGGATCCGCCCTCCCCGCCGCTCTCCCGAGCGCTGCGGATGCCGTCCACGACGTTCGCGCCGACGTTGCGGATCGCGCCGAGACCGAATCGGATGTCGCCGCCGACCGCCGCGAAGTTCGCGAACGACTCGTCGACCGACGGCGGCAGCACCTTGATGCCCATCCGCCGGCACTCGTTGAGGTAGAGCGCGAGCTGATCCTTCTTGTCGCCGACGCTCGTGAGCAGCGCGGCCATGTACTCCGCCGGGTAGTGCGCCTTGAGGTAAGCGGTCCAGTAGCTGACGACCCCGTAGGCCGCCGAGTGCGCCTTGTTGAAGGCGTAGTCCGAGAACGGCAGCAGGATGTCCCAGAGCGCCTTCACCGCGGCATCCGAGAAGCCGCGGTCGCGCATCCCGCCGCTGAAGCCCTCGTACTGCTTGTCGAGCTCCTCCTTCTTCTTCTTGCCCATGGCCCGCCGCAGGATGTCGGCCTGGCCGAGGGAGAACCCGGCCACCCGCTGCGCGATCGACATGACCTGCTCCTGGTAGATGATCAGGCCGTAGGTCGTGTCGAGGATGTCCTTGAGGGGTTCCTCGAGCTCGGGATGGATGGGGGTGATCGGCTGCAGACCGTTCTTGCGCAGCGCGTAGTTGGTGTGCGAGTCGGCGCCCATCGGGCCGGGGCGGTAGAGCGCGAGCACGGCCGAGATGTCCTCGAAGTTGTCCGGCTTCATCAGCCGCAGCAGGCCGCGCATCGGTCCGCCGTCGAGCTGGAACACGCCGAGGGTGTCGCCGCGTGCGAGCAGCGCGTACGATGCCGCGTCGTCGAGCGACAGCGCCTCGAGGTCGAGCTCCTCGCCCCGGTTGAGGCGGATGTTCTCGAGCGCGTCCGAGATGATCGTGAGGTTGCGCAGCCCCAGGAAGTCCATCTTGATGAGCCCGAGGCCCTCGCAGGTGGGATAGTCGAACTGCGTGACGATCTGCCCGTCCTGCTCGCGCTTCATGATCGGGATGATGTCGATGAGCGGGTCGCTCGACATGATCACGCCGGCCGCGTGCACGCCCCACTGGCGCTTCAGCCCCTCGAGCCCCAGGGCGGTCTCGTAGACCGTCTTCGCCTCCGAGTCGACCTCGAGCACCGCCCGGAACTCTGCGGCCTCCTTGTAGCGCTCGTGCTCCGGATCGGTGATGCCTGCGAGCGGGATGTCCTTCGCCATGACGGCCGGCGGCATCGCCTTCGTCAGCTTCTCCCCCATGCCGAAGGGGAAGCCAAGCACGCGGGAGGCATCCTTCAGCGCCTGCTTCGACTTGATCGTGCCGTAGGTGACGATCTGCGCGACGCGCTCGTCGCCGTACTTCTCGGTCACGTACTTGATCACCTCGCCGCGTCGGCGATCGTCGAAGTCGACGTCGAAGTCGGGCATCGACACGCGGTCGGGGTTGAGGAAGCGCTCGAAGATCAGCCCGTGCTGCAGCGGGTCGAGGTCGGTGATGCGCATGGCGTAGGCCGCCATCGACCCTGCGCCCGAGCCGCGACCCGGGCCGACCCTGATGCCGTTGTCCTTCGCCCAGTTGATGAAGTCGGCGACGACGAGGAAGTAGCCGGGGAACCCCATCTGCGTGATGACGCCGGTCTCGTACTCGGCCTGCTTCCGCACCTCATCGGGGATCCCGCCCGGGTACCTGTAGTGGAGGCCGCGTTCGACCTCCTTCACGAACCACGACTCCTCGTTCTCGCCCTCCGGCACCGGGTAGCGCGGCATGTAGTTGGCCGAGGTGTTGAACTCGCTGCTGCAGCGCTCGGCGATCAGCAGCGTGTTGTCGCAGGCCTCCGGCAGCTCCCGGAAGAGGTGGCGCATCTCGCTCGCGCTCTTGAGGTAGTAGCCGTCGCCGTCGAAGTGGAAGCGGTTCGGGTCGTCGAGCGTGGAGCCCGACTGCACGCACAGGAGCGCCTCGTGCGCCTTCGCGTCGTGCTGGTGCGTGTAGTGCAGGTCGTTGGTGGCCACGAGCGGGATGCCGAGATCCTTCGCGATCTCGAGGAGCTCCTTCTGCACACGCCGCTCGATCTCGAGCCCGTGGTCCATGATCTCGCAGAAGAAGTTCTCCTTGCCGAAGAGGTCCTGGAACTCCGCGGCCGCCGCGCGCGCCTCCGCGTACTGCCCGAGACGCAGACGCGTATGGATCTCCCCGGACGGGCAGCCGGTCGTCGCGATAATCCCTTTCGCGTAGCGCTGCAGCAGCTCGCGATCCATGCGCGGCTTGAAGTAGTAGCCTTCGATGCTCGCGAGCGACGAGAGCCGGAAGAGGTTGTGCATGCCCTCGGTGCTCTGGGAGAGCATCGTCATGTGGGTGTACGCGCCGCCGCCCGAGACGTCATCGCCCCCGCCCCCGCCCCAGCGCACGCGCGTGCGGTCGCCTCGGTGCGTTCCCGGAGTGAGGTAGGCCTCGATGCCGATGATCGGTTTGACGCCGTTGTTCCGCGCCGTCTGCCAGAAGTCGAAGGCCCCGAACGTGTTCCCGTGATCGGTCACCGCGATCGCGGGCATGCCCTGCGCCGCCGCCGCTTCGATGAGCGGCTTCACCCGGGCGGCGCCGTCGAGCATCGAGTACTCGCTGTGAACGTGCAGATGGACGAACCCGTCTTTCTCGGACACCGATACGACCCCTTTCACCGATCCGTCCAGGGTATCGCGCCGGCGCACGGTCGGGTGACCCGCCTGCTGAACCGAGCCTGTCCCGTCAGTCCGCGAGCACGTCGAGCGCGCGCTGCAGATCCTCGGGATAGACGCTCTCGAACGAGACCGGTTCCCCGGTGCCCGGGTGTCGGAAGCCGAGCCGCATCGCGTGCAGCCATTGCCGTTCGAGGCCCAGCCGCGCGCTCAGCACCGGATCGGCGCCGTACATCGTGTCGCCGACGCAGGGATGGTGCTGGGCCGACATGTGCACGCGGATCTGGTGCGTGCGGCCGGTCTCGAGCTCGATCTCGAGCAGGGAGGCGTAGGGAAAGGCCTCGAGGGTCGTGTAGTGGGTGACCGAGGGCTTGCCGTCGCGCGTCACGGCGAACTTCCACTCGCTGCCGGGGTGCCGCCCGATCGGCCCCTCGATGGTGCCGCTGAGGGGGTCCGGGTGGCCCTGCACGACGGCGTGGTAGATCTTCTCGACCGTCCGCTCCTTGAACGCGCGCTTCAGCAGGCTGTAGGCCAGCTCGCTCTTGGCCACCACCATCAAACCGCTGGTGCCCGCATCGAGCCGGTGCACCACTCCCTGCCGCTCGGGCGGCCCGGAGGTGGCGATCCGGTAGCCCGCGCCCATGAGCGCCCCGAGCACGGTCGGCCCGCTCCAGCCCAGCGAGGGGTGCGCGGCGACGCCCGCCGGTTTGTCGACGACCACGATGTCGTCGTCGTCGTGCACGATGCCGAGTTCGGGCAGATCGACCGGCACGATCTCCGGCCCGGTGCGCTCTTCCCAGGAGACCTCGAGCCAGGCTCCGGGGACGAGGCGATCACTCTTCCCCATGGCGCGCCCGTCGAGGGTGACGCCCCCCGATCGGGCGACCTCCGCCGCGAAGCTCCGTGAGAACCCGAGCAGCTTGGCGAGCCCCGCATCGACCCGGTCGCCGGCCAGCCCCTCGGGGACCGGCAGCGAACGATGCTCCATCAGCGGGTCCCCTCGGACCGCGGGTCGTCGGAACGCGGCTCGTCCGAACTCGGCTCGTCCGAACTCGGCTCATCCGGATGAGAGCCGTCGGACCGCGGATCGTCGGACTGGGGGTCTTCGGACTGGGCATCGTCGGGCCGGGACTCGTCATCCCGGTCCTCCTGCCGCTCGCGCGACCGGACCCGCGGTCCGCCGTCGATCGGGAGCCCGAGCAGGGAGATCAGGACGAAGAGGATCATCGCCGACACTATTCCGATATCGGCGACGTTGTAGATCGCCGGCATCATCCAGGGCGTCGAGATGAAATCGATCACGTGCCCGACGGGGAAGCCGGGCTCACGGATCAGCCGGTCGGTGAGATTCCCCGCGACGCCGCCGAGCAGCAGCGCGAAGAACACCGCCCAGCTGCGCGAGCCGAGCCGGCGGATCTGCCAGAGGACTGCGGCGAGGACGACGGCGGCGAGGATCGTGAAGACCCAGGTCGCCCCGGTCGCGAAGGAGAACGCGGCCCCCGGGTTGCGGACGAAGTGCCACTGCAGGAACTCCCCAAGCACCGGCACCGTCCGCCCCTCCGGCAGATGCTCGACCACCCAGTTCTTGCTGAGCTGATCCGCGGCGTAGACGACGACCGCCAGCACGAGCAGCATCAGCGCCTGCGCGCGGTGCCGCGGCACGGCGACGGCCGCCGCCCCTTCGGACACGGCGGCCGTTTCAGCCTTGTTCTCCACTCGCGGGATCAGTTGAGACCCTGCGGACGGCCCTTGGGCTCGGGCGAGCCCTCGAGCTCGCGCAGCTGTGCCTGGATGTAGGACGAGAGGGTGCTGCGGTACTCGGACTCGAACTCGCGCAGCTCGCTGATGCGGCGGTTGATGCCGTCGCGCTCGCCTTCGAGGCGGTTGAGCTCGTCGGCGCGCTTCTGCTGGGCCTCTTCGACCAGCTGGTTCGCGGTGTGCTCGGCCTCGGCGACCGTGCGATCGCGCTGCTCCTCGCCGTCGCGGATGTACTTGTCGTGCAGTTCGAGCGCCAGCTGGAGCATCGCGCTCGACTTGACCGCGGCCGCGTCGTAGACGGATCCGCCCTCTGCGGCGGGCTCCACCGGCTCCTCGGGCTTCGCGGCGGGCTGCGCGTCGACCACGATCGTCTGCTCGGAGACGTTGGCGGCGGGCTGCGCCGACTCTGCCGCGCCCTCGGCCGACTCGAGCTCCGCGACGCGGGCGTTCGCCTGCTCGAGCTCGGTCTGCAGCCGCGAGATCTCCTCGTCGCGCTGACGCAGTTCCACGACGATCTGGTCGAGGAGGTCGTCCACCTGGTCCATGTCGTAGCCGTCACGGAACTTCGTGACCTCAAACGTCTTGTTGAGGACTTCTTCGGGTGTCAGTGCCATTTCCTACGTCACTTTCGCAATCGGGGCTGCCCTCCGCAGCACGTTACACGCTAGCAAACATGGACCCTATGCGGGAACCGCGCGGATGATCGCGAGGAGAATCCAGCAGGTGACCATGGTGAGCATCCAGCCCAGATCGAGGGAGATCTGCCCGAGGCGGATCGGTGGGAGAATGCGCCGGAAGAATCGGATCGGCGGGTCCGTCAGCGTGAAGACGATCTCTGTGATCACCAGCAGCGGGCCGCGCGGGCGGAACCTCGGGTTGAACGCGAGCACGAAATCCAGGATCAGCCGGATCCAGAGGACCCAGGTATAGATCTGCAGCGCCCAGAAGAGGACGAGCAGGACGAGGCCGAGGACGAGCTGCACCGCGGCTAGGCGCTCGTGCCCACGAAGAACGAACCGCTCTCCTGCTGGGGCCGCTCATCGCCGCTGACGGCGATGTGCTCGGGAGAGAGCAGGAACACCTTGCTGGTCACCCGCTCGATGCGTCCGTTCAGCCCCATCGAGAGTCCGCTCGCGAAGTCGATCAGCCGACGGGCATCGCCTTCGTTCATCCGGGAGAGATTGAGGATCACCGGCACGCCCTCGCGGTAGCTCTCGGCGATCGTCGCGGCGTCCCGGTACTCGGTCGGATGCACGGTGAGGATCTCGTTCATGGAGGGGGTCGAGGCGTGCCGGGTCGGGGTGACCTTGCGCAGCGGCGTGACCTGCGCGCGCGGCTGCGTCGAGCGCGCTGCAGGCGCGGCCGCGGCGGGAGCGGCTTCGCTCACCACTCCGGTCTCCTGGGCGTCGAGATCCTCCTCGGCGAGACCGAGGAACACCATCGTCTTCTTCAGCGGGTTGCCCATGTTCTTCTCTCCTCGATGATTCTCGAAGCCGCACTCCCGGCGGGTTGTTTCAGAGACTAGCCTGCGTTCGGTCGATTTCCCGTGATTGCGCTGCCGATGCGAAGGTGTGTCGCACCGGCGGCGATCGCCTCCGGATAGTCGTGCGTCATGCCGGCGGAGATCGCCGTGGCGGTCGGCGCGAGCGCGCGAAGGCGGTCAGCGTATCCGTGGAGGCGTTCGAACGCGCCGGCGGCCGCTTCTTCCTCGGGGAGCGGCGCGACCGCCATGATGCCCCGCAGTTCGAGCGTCGGAGTCTCGAGCACGCGCTCGGCGATCCGCTCTATCTCGTCCGGTGCGGCGCCTCCACGGCCGGGGTCGTCGGTCAGGTTGACCTGGACGAAGGCCTCGATGGGGCTCGCCGTCTCGGCGGTGGCGAGCGCGTCGACGAGACGCTCCCGATCGATCGAGTGGATCGCGCGCGCGTACTGCGCGGCCTGTCGCGCCTTCTTGGTCTGGAGCTGGCCGATGAAGTGCCAGTTCAGCGCATCGCCGTCGGGAGTGCGCAACCCGGCGAGCTCCGCGGCCTTCGCTTGCGCCTCCTGGTGCCGGTTCTCGCCGACGTCGCGCACCCCGAGTGCGGCGAGCGCGCGCACGAGACTCGCCGGATGGAACTTCGTCACGACGATCAGGGTGAGTTCGCCGGGGTCCCTCCCCGCGGCGCGCGCGGCCTCCTCGATGCCCTGCCGCACCGAGGCGAACCGGGCGTCGAGCGCGGATCCCCCTCCGGAGCCGTTCTCGGTCATGGCGTCACTTCAGGAAGTCGGGGATGTCGAGATCGTCATCGTCGCCCTCGAACGCGGCGTCGACCAGCTGCTCCTCGACGGGCGGGTTCACGACGCTCTCGCCGAACTCGCTCGCGAAATCTCCCCCGGAGCTCGCGCCGATCTCGATCGGACCGGAGGCGCCCGCGGAATCCGCGGCGCTCGACCCCGCGACCGCGACGGACGCCAGGGCGGGGCTCGCGCCCTCCAGGCTCTCCACCCGCCCGCGGCGGCGGCCGTGCGCCCCGGTCTGCCGTTCGGCCTGCGCGGCGATCTGCTCGGGGTCGAAGCCCGCGGCGATGACCGTCACGCGCACTTCGTCGCCGAGGGTGTCGTCGATCACGGTGCCGAAGATGATGTTCGCCTCCTGGTGCACCACGTCCTGCACCAGCTCGGAGGCCTCGGTGATCTCGCTCAGCGCCAGGTTGGAGGAGCCCTGGATCGAGAGGAGCACCCCGTGCGCGCCTTCGATGCTGGTCTCGAGGAGCGGCGAGGCGACCGCGAGCTCGGCGGCCTTGATGGCGCGGTCCGCGCCGCGCGCCGAGCCGATGCCCATGAGCGCGCTGCCGGCGCCCTGCATGACCGACTTCACGTCGGCGAAGTCGACGTTGATGAGACCCGGGGTCGTGATCAGATCGGTGATGCCCTGCACGCCGGCGAGCAGCACCTGGTCGGCGGCCGCGAACGCCTCGATCATGCTGATCCCGGGTTCGCTGATCTCGAGGAGTCGGTCGTTCGGCACCACGATGAGCGTGTCCACGGCCTCGCGCAGCGTATGGATCCCGCCGTCGGCCTGCGCCGCACGGCGCTTGCCCTCGAAGCTGAACGGGCGCGTGACCACGCCGATCGTGAGGGCGCCGACGGCGCGGGCGATGCGGGCGACGACGGGCGCCGCGCCGGTCCCGGTGCCGCCGCCCTCTCCGGCGGTGACGAAGACCATGTCGGCGCCGGCGAGCGCGTCCTCGATCTCGTCGGTGTGGTCCTCTGCCGCGCGACGCCCGACCTCGGGGTCGGCGCCCGCGCCGAGCCCGCGAGTGAGCTCGCGTCCGATGTCGAGCTTGACGTCGGCGTCGCTGAGCAGCAGAGCCTGCGCGTCGGTGTTGACGGCGATGAACTCGACGCCGCGGAGGCCCAGCTCGATCATGCGGTTGACCGCGTTGACCCCGCCGCCGCCGACACCGACGACCTTGATCACCGCGAGGTAGTTCTGGTTCGCTGACACGTGGGTCCTCCCCCTCAACTTTCAACCTCTACTTCAAGGTGAAAGTTAGTATTCGGGTATACATTTACCAGTCCTCAAGCTAGAGGCATCCCGCGCGCCCGCCGACCCGACACACCGCGCGCCGGAGGAAAAAACGCCGTGCCTCCGGTCGCACCGCCGAACACCGGCGCCGGTCAGGTGAAGACGGGCGTATCCGGCGAGGAGACATCGATCCTGGACGCCGACTTGACCGACTTCAGCATCGCCCGCAGCACCACGGCCTTCCGCTGGGTCTCGGCCGGCTCGCCCCAGACGACCGACCGACCGCCGGTGAGTTCGAAGGTCACGTCCTGCGCGCTGCTCGCGGACACGCCGACCAGCTTCCTGCGGATGTCGTCGGGCAGGTCGCGGACGATCCTGGCGGCCGCCGCGAACGCCGGAGTGCTCGGATCCTTCACGCGGCCCGAGGCGAGCGGCACGCCCTTCGGTCGCCCGTCCGTCCGGTCCACGAGGACTCCCGCCGGATCCCGCAGTTCGAAGCGATCACCGCGCTTCACCGCGATCACCGCATCCCGCTCCTCGATCCGGATGAGCAGGGTGTGCGGCGGGATCCGCTCGATCGAATAGCGCTGGATCAGGGGGAACGGCTCGAGTGCGCGATGCACCTCGCCATCCCCGACCAGCGCGAGCGGCACGCCCGTGAAGCGTTCGAGTGCCGGCTGCAGCGCATCCGGGTCAATCTTCGAGGCACCGACGACCCGGATCTCGCGGACGGCGGTCAAGGGGCTCAGCACGCCGACCGCCACGAAGACCGCCAGCGCCGCCACGGCGCCGCCCGCGACCAGCCAGTTCACGCGACGGCGTCTGAGGTGGGCGGTGAAGCGCCGCCGCTCGCGACGCTCGCGATCCCGGACCGAACGACGGGCGCGCTTCAGCCGCTGCCTCGCCGCGCGCACCGGATCCGCAGCCGACTTGCCGCGCCGCTCCAGCGCACCGGGGACCGGGGCCTCCGGCTCCGCCGCATCCGACTCGAGCGCGCCCGGCCCCGGCGCGATCGACGTCGGCGCGTCCGGCTCCGACGCGCCCGCCGATCCGGGGTCCGGCCCTGCCTTCGGACCCGGGTTGCGCGCGTCGCCGCCGAGACCGCCGGCCCCGCCGTCGAAGCCGCCCGGACGTCTCACCGGGCCTCGAAGCGCCCGCGCAGCGCGGCGACCACCTGCGGGATGATCCGGTACACGGTGCCGCAGCTCATCGTCACCATCACGTCGCCGGGTTCCGCGATCTCCGCGAGATAGTCGGCGGCGCGCTGCCACTCGTCGATGTACACGACCTTGGAGGGGTCGGCGAAGTCGTCAGAGACCAGCGCCCCGGTCACCCCGGGCACGGGATCCTCCCGCGCGCCGTCCACCGCGAGCACGACGGTCCGATCCGCGCCCCGCTCCAGCACCTCGGCGAACTCGCGGTGGAAGAGGCTCGTTCGACTGAAGAGGTGCGGCTGGTGGATGGCGATCAGCCGGCCGTCGCCGACCACGGCCCGGGCCGAGTCGAGGAGAGCCGCGACCTCGGTCGGGTGGTGCGCGTAGTCGTCGTAGACGCGCACGCCGCCGACCTCGGCGTGGAACTCGAAGCGGCGCTTCGTGCCGCCGAACGCCGAGATCGCATCGAGCGCCGGTCCGGGCTCGTACCCGAGCCCGAGCAGCACGGCGAGCGCCCCCGTCGCGTTCACCGCGTTGTGGCGGCCGAAAACCTGCAGTCGCGCCTCGTGCCGCTGCCCGTCCGTCTCGACGACGAAACGCACCGGCCCCGAGTCGTCGACCGAGACGAGCCGCACATCGGCGCCCTCGGCCTCGCCGAACGTACGGATCACCGGAGTCCTCGACGCGTCGGATTCGTCGGCGCCGGCAGCGGCATCGGCATCGGCATCGGCGCGCAGCGCCTCGAGCACCTCGAGGGCGCCGGGGTCGTCGGCGGAGATGACGACCTGCTCCCCCGCCGCGCGGGCGAAGTCGATGAAGGCCGCCATGAAGGCCTCGCGCGAGCCGTAGAAGTCGAGGTGCTCGGGATCCACGTTCGTGATCAGCGCGATCGCCGTGTCGTAGAGCAGGAACGACTTGTCGCTCTCGTCCGCCTCGATCACGAAGAGGTCGTCGCCCCCGCGTGCCGACGAGACCTCGAGCGACTCGATGATGCCGCCGTTCACGAACGAGGGATCCGCACCGAGACCGAGCAGCCCGGTCACGATCATGCCCGTCGACGTGGTCTTGCCGTGCGCGCCGGCGACCGAGACGAGGCGCTTGCCGCGCGCCAGCCAGGCCAGCGCGTGGGAGCGGTGCAGCACCGGCAGGCCGTGCGCGAGCGCGTGCTGATACTCGGGATTGTCCTGCCACAGCGCACCCGTCACCACGAGCGTGTCGGCGTCGCCGACGTTCGCGGCGTCGTGCCCGATCGAGACCCGGATGCCGAGCTCCTCGAGGGTCTTCGTGCTGTAGTTCGCACTGCGGTCAGAGCCGGTGACCGGCACCCCGGCGGCATGCATCATCCGCGCGATCCCGCTCATGCCCGAGCCGCCGATCCCCACGAAGTGCACGCGGCCGAGTTCCTCCGGGATCTCGAGGTCGAGGTCGGGGTAGATCATCGGGGCTCCTTCGTGTCCGCGGCGAGGGCTTCGCGCACTAGATCGTACAGCCGCTCCGTCCCGTCGAGGGCACCGGCCTCCCGCGCACGGGCGGACATCTCCGCGAGCCGCGACTCGTCGCCCAGGAGCGGGATCAGCGTGCGGTCCACCCACTCGGGCGTGAGATCCCCGTCGTCGACCAGCAGGGCGCCGCCCGCCGCGACCACGCCGGCCGCGTTCAGACGCTGCTCGCCGTTGCCCGAGGCGTAGGGCACGAACACCGCCGGTATGCCGAGGCCCGAGAGCTCGCTCACCGTCGCCGACCCGGCGCGCGAGACGACGAGGTCGCAGGCCGTGAGCGCCAGATCCATCCGATCGCAGTAGGGCAGCACGACGTAGCCGGGTACGCCCGGGTCCTCGAGCTCGGTCAGCCTCCCCCAGATGTGCAGCACCTGCGCGCCGGAGTCGACGATGCGGCGTGCCGAGCCGCCGATCCCGCGGTTGAGCGCGCGGGCGCCGAGCGAGCCGCCGGTGACGAGCAGCGTACGGCGCGACGGGTCGAGGCCGAAGTGCCGCCGCGCCGCCGCGCGCGTCTCCGGGTCGCCGATGGTCGCGCCGAGCCGCGCGATCTCGGCGCGCAGCGGCATGCCGGTCACGCGGGCCGCGGATCCGGCGCCGGAGATCGGCGTCTCCGCGAAGGTCACCGCGACGTAGGGCGTGTGCCGGGCCGCCTGCCGGTTCGCGAGGCCGGGCCGCGCATTGGCCTCGTGGATCACGACGGGCACGCCCTCGAGCTTCGCCGCTCGATACGCGGGCGCCGATGCGTAACCGCCGAAGCCGACGACCGCGTCGACGCCGCGCGCCCGGATCATCTCCCGGGTCTCCGCCACGGCGCGACGGTAGCGCATCGGGAAGGTGACGGCGTAGGCGCTCGGCCGGCGCGGGAACGGCAGACGCTCGATCGTCAGGAGTTCGTACCCGCGTTCGGGGACCAGCCGCGCCTCGAGCCCCTCCTTCGTCCCCAGGACGAGGATCTCCGACTCCGGCTCGACGGCGCGGAGATGATCCGCGAGCGCGAGCAGCGGGTTCACGTGGCCGGCGGTGCCGCCCCCCGCGAGCAGATACACCGTCATCGCTTCACCTCTCCGGAGATCTCGGCCCGATAGGCGGCGCCGTCTCGAGCGATCGAGATCACGACGCCCATGGCGAGCAGGCAGGCGATCAGCGCCGTCCCGCCCGAGCTGATGAGCGGGAGCGGCACCCCGAGCACGGGGAACACGCCGATCACCACCCCGATGTTCACGAAGGCCTGGCCAACGACCCAGACCAGCACGCCGCCGATCACCGCCCGGCCGAAGCGATCCCGCGCTCGCGCGATCGCGCGGATCATCACCGCCGCGAGCACGGCGAACAGCAGGATCACGAGCACGGCGCCCACGAGGCCGAGCTCCTCGCCGATGATCGCGAAGATGTAGTCGTTGTCGGCGGCCGGCAGCCACGACCACTTGGCCTTCGACCCGCCGAGCCCGACGCCGAAGATGCCGCCGCCCGCGAGCGCCCAGAGGCCGTGGAGCGGCTGCCAGTCGAGCCCGCTGTAGTCGTCGCCCGACGCGAAGATGCGGGCGAGCCGGTTGGAGCTCGTGAGCACGAAGTAGGCCGCGCCGCCCACTGCGATCAGTGCCGTGAGACCGAGCGATTTCCAGCTCACTCCGCCGAAGTACATGGCCCCGAGCACGGCGGCGCCCATGATGAGGGTGGTGCCGAGATCCTTGCCCGCGAGCACGAGGCCGAGCGCCAGCGCGGCGCCGGGCACGATCACCGGGATCAGCTCGTGCCGCATCTGCCGCAGCAGGGGCTCCTTCTTCAGCAGGACGGCCCCGATCCAGACGATCAGGGCGAGCTTCAGCAGTTCGGAGGGCTGGCCGCGGATCGAGCCGAGCTCGATCCAGTTCCGGTTGCCGAAGTCGTCGATGCCGAGCGGGGTGAAGACCAGCGCCTGGAGCGCGAGGCCGAGGGCGAACAACGGCCAGGCCCACTGCTTCCAGAAGCGCAGGGGCATCCGCGCGGCGAACAGCATCAGCGGGATGCCGAACAGCGCGAACTGCGTCTGGCGCCAGAACCGCCCGAAGAAGCCCTCGCCGTCGACGTAGGACGTGATCGACGACGAGGAGAGGACCATGATCAGCCCGAAGCCGACGAGCAGGAGCGTGACCGAGTAGAGCAGGACGACCGTCGGGTCCGAGATCGATCCCAGACTGCGGCCGAGTCGGATCCGCGTGAAGCCGCTCGCCCCGCCGGTCGCGTCAGGCGCGGAGGTCCCCGGCGGGTGCGTCGCCATCCGCGTCACCTCCACTGCCGGTTTCACTGCCCGGTTCGCTCTCGCCCTGGTCGGGACCGAGCGCCCGGACCGCCGCTTGGAAGCGGCGGCCTCGATCCGCGTAGTCCTCGAACTGGTCCATCGATGCTGCGGCGGGTGCCAGCAGCACGGTGTCGCCCGCCTCGGCGAGCGATGCCGCAGCGGCCACCGCCTCGCGCATCGTCTCTTCAGTCTGCCCCGTCTCGATCGCGATCCGCGGCACGCGGGGTGCGTGTCGCTCGAGCGCGGCGACGACCTCCGCACGATCAGCGCCGATCACGACGGCCCCGCGCAGGCGCTCGGCGTGGCGGGCGACGAGCGGACCGATGTCGGTTCCCTTGAGCAGGCCGCCGACGATCCAGACCACCCGGTCGAAGGCGCGCAGCGCGCCATCGGCGGCGTGGGCGTTGGTCGCCTTCGAGTCGTCGACCCACTGCACGCCGGGCAGCGCGGGGTGCTCGCCGAGGCGCTGCACGCGGTGGTCGCCGAGCTCGAAGCTCAGGATGGCCGCCGCGATCTCCGCGGGCTCCACGCCGCGCGCGCGGGCCAGCGCGGCGGCGGCCAGCACGTTCTGCACGAGATGCGGCGCGGCCAGACCGCGTTCCGCGAGCTCGGTGATCGTCACCAGTTCGAATGCCGAGGCGCGGCGCTCGGCGTGGTAGCCGCGATCGATCAGGATCCCGTCGACGACGCCGAAGCCGCTCGGGGGCGGGCTGTCGAGCCCGAAGCTGATGGCACGGGCGCCCTCGACCACGTCAGCCTCCTCGACCATCCGCTCCGTCGCGGCGTCGGCCCGGTTGTAGACGCACGCCACCTGGGTGCTCGCGTAGACCTTGGCCTTGGCCGCGGCGTACGCGGCGCTCGCATCGACAGCGGATCCGTCCGCCGTGCGGGCGCGGCCGTGCCAGTCGAGGTGATCGTCGGCCAAGTTGAGGCAGACGCTCGCGTACGGGGAGATCTCGCCGAGGCGATGCAGCTGGAAGCTCGACAGCTCGACCACGAGGGCGTCGTATCCCTGGGGGTCGCGGAGCGCGTCGAGGATGGGCACGCCGATGTTGCCGACCGGTGCGGCGCGCAGTCCGCCTGCGAGCAGCATGTGGGCGGTGAGCTGGGAGGTGGTGGTCTTGCCGTTCGTGCCGGTCACGCAGATCCAGTCGGCGATGCGCAGGGTCTTGTCCCGCAGGCGCCAGCCGAGCTCGATGTCCCCCCAGACGACCGTGCCCCGGTCCTCCGCCCATGCGGTGAGCGGATGGTCGGGGCGGTACCCGGGCGAGACCACGACGAGCTCCGGGTCGAAGGCCTCGAGCACCGCGAGCTGCGCATCGTCGGTGTCATGGCACGATCGCTCCGCGCCGATCACGTCGAGCAGCCGCTCCCGGTCGGGGTCCGGCGCGCCGTGGATCACGCGGACCCTGGATCCCAGCTCGACCAGGGTGTCGGCGACCGAGAAGCCGGTCACGCCCAGGCCCAGTACCGCCACGCGCAGCCCGGACCAGTCGTGATGCCAGCTCGAGAGCGCCAGGACCCGTTCGCGGGAGCCCGCGCTCACTGCTGCGTCACCCACTCGGCGTAGAAGGCGCCGACGCCGGCCATGACGAACACGCCGGCGATGATCCAGAAGCGCACGACGACCGTCGTCTCCGCCCAGCCCTTGAGCTCGAAATGATGGTGGATCGGGCTCATCAGGAAGATCCGCCGCCCCTTGGTCGCCTTGAAGTAGGCGCGCTGCAGGATGACCGAGCCGACCTCGATGATGAAGAGCCCCCCGATGAGGACCAGCAGCAGCTCGGTGCGGCTGAGGACGGCGAGTGCCGCGATGGCCCCGCCGAGGCCGAAGGATCCGGTGTCCCCCATGTAGATGTGCGCCGGGCTCGTGTTCCACCAGAGGAAGCCGATGAGGCCGCCGACGAAGGCCGCCGAGACAACGGCGAGGTCCATCGGGTCGCGCACCAGGTAGCAGCCCGGGTCGACGACCCCGGCGACGCAGCGCTGCGACGACTGCCAGAAGCCGATGATGAGGTAGGCGCTGAAGACGAGGATCGAGGCGCCTCCGGCGAGGCCGTCGAGCCCGTCCGTGAGGTTCACGCCGTTGGTCGCGGAGGTCACGATCGCGACGACCCAGATCAGGAACAGGCCCGTGCCGACGACGAGGCCGGCGCCGAGGAGGTCAACCGGCAGATCGCGGAACAGCGAGATCGCCGTCGAGGCGGGAGTCAGGCCGGCATCGTTCGGGAACTGGAGGGCGAGGACGCCGAACGCCACCGAGATGACCACGGTGCCGCCGATCTTCGACCAGCCGCCGAGGCCGAGCGACTGCTCCTTGCGGATCTTCAGGAAGTCGTCGGTGAAGCCGATCGCCGCGCAGCCGACCGCGAGCAGCAGCACGAGCATCGCCGAGACGCTCGGCGTCTCCGTCATCACGAGCTTCGCCAGGAAGTAGGCGATCACCGTGCCGGAGATGAAGATCAGGCCGCCCATCGTGGGCGTGCCGCGCTTGGCGAAATGCGACTCGGGCCCGTCCTCGCGGATGAACTGGCCCCAGCGCAGGCGGCGGAAGCCGCGGATGAAGAGCGGTGTCAGCAGGAGCGAGTAGAGCATGGAGAAGGCTCCCGCGAGCAGCAGCGCGATCATGCGTAGGCCTCCCCCAGCCGATCGCCGAGGGCCTGCAGGCCTGCGGCGTTCGACGATTTGACGAGCACGGTGTCCCCGGGCCGCAGCGTCTCGAGGAGGTGGTCGTAGGCCGCGTCCGCGTCGGCGAAGAAGACGCTCTCGCCGTCCCAGGATCCCTCGTTGATGGCGCTGATGTGCAGTCGGCGGGCGGCGTCCCCGACGACGACGAGCTCGGAGATGCGGAGCCGCACGGCCTGCAGCCCGATGCGGTCGTGCTCCTCGCCCGAGTACTCGCCGAGCTCGCTCATCGCCCCCAGCACGGCGACGGTGCGCGCTCCCGGCCTGGCCACGAGGGCGAGCGTCTTGAGCGCCGCGCTCATCGAATCCGGGCTGGCGTTGTAGGCGTCGTTGATCACGGTGATGCCGTCGCGTCCGCCGAGCACCTGCATCCTCCCAGGCGCCGCGAGCACGGTCGATTCCAGGGACTCCACGACGTCGTCGATCGACAGCCCGAAGCCGAGGCCGATGGCCGCTGCGGCGAGGGCGTTGGCGACGTGGTGCTCGCCGAGCACCGGGAAGCGCACCTGGCGGGACTCCTCCGAGACCGGGTGCTCGCCGAGTCGCGCCGTCAGCGTGAAGCGGGTGCCCCCGGCATCCGCTTCGACGTCGGTGGCCCGGACGTCGGCATCCGGATGCTGGCCGAACCAGCAGACGGTCGCGCGCGTCAGCTCGGCCATCTTCACCACACGGGGGTCGTCCCGATTCAGGACGGCGGTCGCGGTGTCCGGCAGATCCCGCACCATCTCGCTCTTGGTGCGGAAGGTGGTCTCGATACCGCCGAACTCGCCGGCGTGCGCCAGGCCGACCGACAGCACCACGCCGATCTCCGGCGGCGCCATCGCCGTCAGGCGGGCGATCTCGCCCTCGGCGCTCGCGCCCATCTCCGCGACGAGCGCCTCGGTGTCCGCGGTGACCCGCAGCATCGTGAGCGGCCCGCCCACCTCGTTGTTGAACGACTTCGCCGACGCGACCGTGTCGAAGCCCGCCCGCTCCAGCATCGCGGCTACGAGGTTCTTGGTCGTGGTCTTGCCGTTCGAGCCGGTGATGCCGACGATGCGGAGGCTGCCGCCCGCGCGGGCGCGCCGGATCGACTCGGTCGCGAGCGCGCCGAGCGCCTCGGTCGCGTCCTCCACGACGATCTGCGCGATCCGGTCGTCGACCTCGCGCTCCACGACGAGGAGCGCGGCCCCGCGCTCGATCGCCTGCGGAACGTACAGGTGCCCGTCCGTCTCCTCGCCGCGTCGGGCGAAGAAGACCTGGCCCGCCTCGATCTCCCGCGAGTCGGTCTGGGATTCGCCCGCGATGACGGTCTCGGCGGTCGAACCGTCCCGGCCCGGGACGAGCCGCCCGTCGATCGCGGCGGCGATCTCCGCCAGAGTCAATGCGATCACAGCAGTCCTGCCTCGCGCAGAGCCGCGCGTACTTCGTCTCGCGCCGAGTACGGGAGGTGCTGCCCGGCGACTTCCTGGTAGTCCTCGTGCCCGGGACCGGCATACAGGATAACGTCTTCGGGACGGGCCAGTGAAACGGCGAGCCGCACCGCCTCCCGCGGGTCGCCGCGCTCGATCACCTCGGCTCGGCCGGCGGACTCCGCCCCCGCGATCAGCTGCGCCCGGATGGACGCGGGGTCCTCGCTGCGCGGATGGTAGTCGCAGACGATCAGGATGTCGCTTCCCGCCGCCGCGATCCGTCCCATCTCCTCGCGCTTCGTCGTGTCGCGGTCGCCGTCGGCGCCGAACATGAAGATGACGCGGCCCGGAGCCACTTCTCCGAGCGCGTCGAGCATCGCCTGGAACGCCCCCGGCGTGTGTCCGTAGTCCACGTAGAAGCGGGGCCCGGCGGACCCCGGGTTGATCGCCTCGAGCCGACCGGGGATGTAGATGGGGATCAGTCCCGGTTCGGCCGGGTTCGCCGCGGCGAGGCCCGCAGCGACCTGCTCGATCGGGATGCCCGCCTCGTGCAGCATGATGAGCGCGAGCGCGGCGTTCTCCGCCATGAATCGCCCGAAGACGGGAACGCGGCCGCGGAAGCGCGCACCGCCGGGGCCCTGCAGCGCGAAGCTCACGCCGTCGATGTCCTGTCGCGTCACCGCCAGGTGCCAGTCGGCCTCCGCGCCGTACTCGGTGGCGAGCGTCGTGACCGGGATCCGCGATTCGCGGGCCACGCGCACCCCGTAGGGCGTGTCGACTACGACCACCCCGCGTGCGGCGTGCGCGGGGTCGAACAGCGCGAGCTTCGCCTGGAAGTAGCTCTCCATGTCCGAGAAGTCGTCGAGATGGTCGTGCGACACGTTGTTGAAGGCGACGACGTCGAAACGCACGCCGTCGATCCGGTGCCGCTCCACAGCGTGGGCCGAGACCTCGAGCGAGATCCCCTCGGCCCGTTCCTCGACCATCCTCGCGAGCAGGCCGTGCAGCTCGGGCGCCTCGGGACTCGTGAGCGCGCTGGTCATCGCCGTGTCGCCGACGCGTCGTTCCGCGGTCGAGCTCAGCCCGGCTCGCAGGCCGGCGGCCTCGAGCAGGGCGGCGACGAGGTAGACGACGCTCGTCTTCCCGTTGGTGCCCGTCACTCCGAACACGGTCGCGTCGAGCTCGGCCGTCCCGTAGATCTCCGCCGCCGCTTCGCCGAGGATGTCGCGGGGATCCCCGTCGGAGACGAGGATCGGCAGCCCGATGCCCGCGGAGCGCGCGAGCGCTGCGCCGGCGGCATCGCTCAGCAGGGCGACCGCACCCCGCTCCGCGGCCTGCGCCGCGAATTCGGCGCCGTGCCGGCGGGAGCCCGGAAGCGCCGCGTAGAGGTCGCCCGGGCGGACGTCGCGCGAGTCGAGGGTCGCCCCGGTCGCCACGACGCCGTCGAGACCCGGATCCGCCACGTCCACCCGGAGCCCGAAGCGCTCCGCGACACCGCTCAGGGGCGCGGATCGGGGGTGTCGGGGTCGGATGCTCAGGTCGCCCTCGTTGCTGGTCATCACTCGATCCTAGCCAGCCTCAATCGTCCCCGCCGGTCGCCAGCTTCTTGTACTTGCCCGTCGACGGCGGGATGTGGAACGTGCGGATGGTCGCCTCCGCCGCATCGTGGAACGCCCGGGTCGCTGCGACGGTCCCGTCCCCGCCCTTGGGGAACGCGACGGAGGACACGATGACGTACCGGGGGTCGTCCATCGGGAACATCCCGGCGAAGCTGTAGACGAAGTCCGTGCGATAGCCGCCGCGCCCGTTCGACTGCTGCGCCGTGCCGGTCTTCCCGCCGATGCGGTAGCCCGGGATCGTCACGTACTGCGACACCAGGCCGTCCGTGCCGACCGTCTCGAGCATGTTGCGCACCTCCTTCGCCGTGCGCTTCGAGACCGCCTGCACCGGCTTCCCGCGATCCGGCTCGACGGTCTCGCCCGCGGCATCGGTGCACCCCGTCACGAGCGAGGGCGGGATCCGCACTCCGTCGTTCGCGATGGCCTGGTAGGCGCTCGCGGTCTGCACGATCGTGGAGGAGAGCCCTTGACCGAACATGGTCGTGTAGCTCGTCTGGCGGTCCCAGTCCGAGGCCGCGTAGAGCATGCCGGAGTCCTCCGCCGGCATGCCGGCGGAGGTGGCCTCGCCGATGCCGAACTTCCGCAGGGAGTCGTAGCGCGAGTCGGCGTCGAGCTTGGAGCCCAGCATCGAGATGCCGACGTTGGAGGACTGCAGCAGGATCCCGGTGAGCGTCCAGTCGATCGTGCCGTGCGAGAACCAGTCGCGGAAGTCGACGTTCGGCTCCGGCTGCCAGCGGTCCGGGGTGGCGTTCACGGTCGTCGGGCCCGCGACTCCCGCGTCGATCAGCGCCGCCGCGGTGAGCGTCTTGAAGGTCGATCCCGGCTCGTACGGCGCGACGAAGCTCCGGGCCTCCCGCTTGTCGGGGTTGCTCCCGTCGATGTCGCCCGGGTCCACCGAATCGTCCTCGGCGACCGCGACGAGCTCGCCGGTCTTCGCGTCCATGATGGTGAGGAGCCCCCACTCGGCCTTGACCGAGGCCACCTGGCTGTCGATGATCTGCTGGGCCTCCCACTGCAGATCGCGATCGATCGTGAGCCCGACCGTACCGCCGTCGATGGCCTCCTGGGTGACGACCACGCTGCCGGGCAGCGCCACTCCGTCCGCACCGCGCTCGTAGCTCTCCTCGCCGTCGGTGCCCACGAGGCACGCGTCCTGCGAGAGCTCGACCCCGGCGAGCGGCTCGCCGTCCGATCCGGAGAACCCGACCAGATTGCCGCCGACGGCGCCGTTCGGGTAGCTGCGCGCGTGGTTGCTCTCGAAGGTGAGCCAGGGGATCTCGAGCGCCTTGAGCCGGTTGAGCGCCGAGAGGTCGACGGACCGCTTCACATAGGCGAAGTCGGACTTCGGGTTCTCCTCGAGCGCGTCGTCGACGATCTTCTGGATCTTCTTCGCCGACTGGCCCGTGATCTCGCCGATCTCGGCGAAGGCCTCCGATGCGGTGACGCCCACCCAGGTCTCCTCGGCCTCGGAGTAGCGCTGGAAGATGCCGTCGTTGAGGCGGGTGTTCTTCGGCGAGAGCTGCACGTCGTAGCGCTCGTCCGTGGTCGCCAGGATCTCGCCGTCGCGGTCGACGATGTCGCCGCGCAGACTCGGGATCACGACCGGCACGGCGCGCTTGCCCGCCGCGTCCTCGTTGAGCCCCGCCGCGGAGACGAGCTGGATGTCGACGAGGCGCAGCGTGAACACGACGGTGCAGCCGATCACCACGACGGCCGCGATGAGGCGCCGCCACGACCCGGTGCTCAACCTCGGCATCCCGTCTCCCGCCGTCCTTCGGTGCCCGATACTCGACGTGCTCGATGTCAGTGCGTGTCGGGTGCGGGCAGCTTCCCCCGCCACGCTACCGGCGCATCCGAGCCACCCGCGTCAACCGCGGCGGCCTGTCCGCCGTTCCGCGCGACGAGCAGGCCCTCGGCGTTGACGACGGGCAGCCCGTCCAGGGCGGCGTTGGGCACGAGGTTGTCGTTCACCGCGCTCGTCCGCGGGGTGAGGCTGCCGAGCACCTTGTGGTCGCTCAAGCGCAGCGTGGCCGGGGTCGCGTTCTGCACCATGCCGAGCTTCGCCGCGTTCTCGGCGAGGTTCTGCGGCGAGGAGAGCTTGTCGACGTTCTGCGACAGCACCCGCTCCACGCGGGCCAGGTCGCGCTGCTCGAGCTCGAGCGCGCGTACCTCGTAGGCGCCCTGGGAGACGGCGATGCTGAGGCCGAGCTGGGTCGCGAGGATCGCGACGACGACGACGCCGCAGCTGAGCGCGGCGAGCAGCGGGCTGAGCCCGCGACGCGCCGGGGCGTCGGCCGCCGTCGATCGCACCGGGCGGAGGTGCCGGCGCTCGCGTTCGGGCGTCGGCTGCGGCGCCGCGCTCGCGCGCAGCACCGCGAGCTCGTCCGGCTCGAGGGCAGCAGTGGTGCTCATCGTGCCTCCCTCAGACGTTCGGCGGCCCGCAGGCGCACGGGGATGGATCGGGGGTTGCGTTCGCGCTCGTCATCGCCGGCGAGTTCCGCGCCCCGGGTGAGCAGCGCGAACTCGGGGCGATGCTCCGGCAGCTCGACGGGAAGCCCGGCGGGAGCGGTGGATCGGCTCCGGGACACCAGTTCGCGCTTCACGAGGCGGTCCTCGAGCGACTGGTAGCTCATCGCGACCAGGCGCCCGCCGAGCGTCAGGAGCGACAGCGCCGCGGGGATCGCGCGCTCGAGTGCGACGAGTTCGCCGTTCACTTCGACCCGCAGCGCCTGGAAGACCCGCTTCGCGGGGTGCCGCTGGTCCCGCACCGCAGCCGGCGTGGCCGCCTGGAGCACGTCGACGAGCCTGCCGCTGCGATCGATCGGGGCCTCGGCTCGTGCGGCGATGATCGCGCGCGCGTAGCGGGCCGCGAGAGGCTCCTCGCCGTAGCGCTCGAAGATCGCACGCAGCCGGCCCTCGGGGGCCTCGGCCAGGATCTCGGCCGCCGTCGGTCCGACCCCCTGATCCATCCGCATGTCGAGCGGGGCGTCCTGCGCGTAGGCGAATCCACGATCGGCCTCGTCGAGCTGCAGCGAGCTGACGCCGAGGTCGAAGAGCGCTCCGTCGATCCGCTCGAAGCCGGCGCCGCGGACGGCCTCGACGATGCCGTCGTAGATGGTGTGCACGAGGATCGCTCGGTCGCCGAAGCGTTCGAGTCGGCGGCCGGCGAGGGCCAGCGCCTCGGCGTCCCGGTCCAAGCCGATGACGGTGAGGCCGGGATGGGCCTCGAGCAGCGCCGCGCTGTGCCCGCCCATGCCGAGAGTGGCGTCGACGATCACGGCGGACGGCCGCTCGGCGACCGGGGCGAGCAGTTCGAGGCAGCGCTCGAGCAGCACCGGCGTGTGCAGCTCCGCGGGATCCTGAGTGGTGTCGTCCATAGCGCGTCGGGCGATCTCGGCCCCCTGGTTCCTCGTCTACCCACCTGCCGCCGGGGAAGTGCGTCAGGGTGGTGAACGAGAAACCACGGGCCCGAGGTCAGAACATGCCCGGGATCACCTCCTCCTCGATCTCGGCGAAGGCCGTCTCCTGCTCCTGCAGGTAGCGCTGCCAGGCCCCGGCGTCCCAGATCTCGGCGCGGCTGCCCGCGCCGATGACCGCGAGATCGCGGTCGAGGCCGGCGTACTGGCGCAGGGCCGGCGGCACGGTGACGCGGCCCTGCTTGTCCGGGGTCTCGGCGTGGGCGCCCGAGAGGAAGACGCGCAGGTAGTCGCGGCCCTGCTTGGAGGTGATCGGCGCCTCTCGGATCCGATCGTGCATCCGGGCGAACTCGGACTCGCCGAAGACGTACAGGCAGCGCTCCTGGCCGCGGGTCACCACCAGGCCGTCGGAGAGCTCGTCGCGGAACTTGGCGGGGAGGATCAGACGGCCCTTGTCGTCCAGCTTCGGCGTGAAGGTACCGAGGAACATCGTGCTCTCCTTCCCCTCATCGGCCGGCCCGCGCCGTCGCGGGCGACGGGGTATGTCGCCACTTTACTCCACTTCACTCCACTTCCACCACTTTTACACCACTATTTCCCCACTCGGTCCCTCTCCGGGAGCGGCACCCTCCCCGCCACCCCGTTTCCGGGCGCGCCGATACCTGGAAAGCCCGCGTCCGGACAGCCCGTACCAGGAGTCCGTTCCCGGGAGGCCGGCGCCCCGGCAACCGGTCCCGAACACGCAAGAAGGGCGGTGGATCTCTCCACCGCCCTTCGGCTTCGCGCTCAGCCGAGGATGCGCTCAGCCGAGGATGATCAGCGCCCGTCCATCCGCTCGTCCCAGCGCCGCTCCATGCGATCGCTGAAGCTCTCGCGCGGGCGACCGCCGCCGTCGGCCGACTCCGCACCGGATTCGGTCGCGAGGGGATCCTCGCGCTTCGAGAACGCGAGCACGGCCCCGCCGAGCATCACGGCGAACCCGATGAGTCCGAGCCAGAGCTGCTGCGCCGCGACGCCGCCGATCATCACGCCCACACCAACCAGGCCGAGCAGGATGCCCAGCACCAGGGAGCGGAGGTTCAACCGGCGGGGCGTACCCGAGCCGGCCTGCATCACATCGGCTTCGCTCTGATACAGCCGTCGCTCCATGTCGTCGAGCAACTGCTGCTCTCGTTCAGACAGTCCCATGATCAACTCCAGATGCGCCGACTCTTCTGCCTTCAAGTCTACGCCGTCCGCGCCGGGCTAGGCTAGGCGACGTGGACGAAACGACCCGACTCGCAGGGCTTATACAGGAGCGCATCGACGATACGCTCGCCGCTCAGCGCACCGAACTCGAGGCACTCGGACCGGACGCCGCACCACTGCTCACGGAGGCCTCGGACTACCTCGCCGGCGGCAAGCGGATGCGCGCCCGCTTCGCACTCCTCGGCTACCGGTCGGTGCGACCGCTCGATGTCGACGGCGACCCGTTCGGCGAGCTCGGGATCGCCCTCGACGCGGCGAGCGCGCTCGAGCTCTTCCATGCCGCGGCGCTGATCCACGATGACGTCATCGACCGCTCCGACACCCGTCGGGGCCGCCCCGCCGCGCACCGCCACTTCGGTGCGCTCCACGCGGCGCAGGGCTGGCGGGGCGACGGCGCGCACTTCGGCGTCGCCGCGGCGATCCTGCTCGGCGATCTGCTGCAGTCGTGGGCGGACGAGCTGCTGCAGCGCGCCTGCGACGGCGCCGATGATCGCGCTGCCGCTCGCGCCGCCCGCGAGCATTTCAACCGCATGCGCAGCGAAGTCGCCATCGGGCAGTACCTCGACGTGGCTGAGGAGCAGCGCGCCGACTTCGCCCCCGAGCCGGAGCAGCTCGAGCGCTCCACTCGCGTGCTCGTCTACAAGTCGGCCAAGTACAGCGTCGAGGCGCCTCTGCTCATCGGATCCGCCCTCGCCGGAGCCAGCCGCGAGCAGGAGCAGGCGCTCTCGGACTTCGGCCTCCCCGTCGGCGTCGCCTTCCAGTTGCGCGACGACCTGCTCGGCGTCTTCGGCGACAGCGCGGTGACCGGCAAGCCCGCGGGCGGCGACCTGACCGAGGGCAAACGGACCGTGCTCGTCACGCTCGCGCGCGAGGCCCTGCCGGCGACGCAGCGCAGGGTCTTCGACGAGATGCTCGGCGATCCCCGCCTCGATGAGCAGCAGATCGAGATGCTGCAGCGCACCATCCGGGACAGCGGTGCGGCGACGCGGGTCGAGGAGATGATCGGTCGCAACATCGATCGCGCCGAAGCAGCGCTCGACTTCGCGCCGCTCGATGCCGACGTGCGGGACCGTCTGATCCGTCTGGCGCACCAGGCGGGGAGCCGGGTGGCGTGAGCCCCGGACCGGACGGCCTGCGGAGAGGACGTCCGGGAATCAGGGCGGGGCGGCCAGTGTCCTCAGAAGGCGAGGGCCTGCGTCGCCCGGCGCACCGCGCTCTTGCGGCCCGCGAGCAGGGCGTCGATCGGCCGCTCATCGAGCTCGTCGTTCCTGGCGAGTAGCCAGCCGACCGCCTCCTCGTCGTCGAATCCTGCGTCGTGCAGGGCCAGCAGGGTGCCCCGCAGCGAGTTCAGCGGCTCCTCCGGCCCGGCGAACTCCGCCGGGATCCTCAGCACCCCGTCGAGGCGCACCGCCGCCAGCTGGCGATCCTCTATCAACCGGTGCAGCTTGCCCGGGCTGGTGCCCCAGCGCTCGCAGAGCTCGGGGATCGTCACGTACTCGGTCTCGGGTGGGAAGTTCACGGCCACGCCACCAGCCTAACCCGAGCCGAAGCCCTCAGTACGTAGAATCGGCGCGTGAGCTCTGCCCCTGCCGACCCGTTGATCGGACGCACGCTCGATGAGCGCTACGTCGTCCGCTCGCGCATCGCGCGCGGAGGGATGGCGACGGTGTACCTCGGCAACGATCTGCGGCTGCAGCGCCGAGTGGCGATCAAGGTGATGCATCACCACCTGGTGGAGGACGACAGCTTCACGCGCCGCTTCGAGCAGGAGGCGCGCAGCGCCGCCATGCTGGGCAACGCCAACGTGGTGGGCGTCTTCGACCAGGGAGTGGACGGCGGACTCCCCTACCTCGTGATGGAGTACCTCCCCGGCATCACGCTGCGCGAACTGCTGAAGCAGCAGAAGCGGCTGACCGCGGATCAGGCGCTGGAGATCGGCGAGGCCGTGCTCGCAGGCCTGGCCGCGGCCCATGCGGCCGGGCTCGTGCACCGGGACCTGAAGCCCGAGAACGTGCTCCTCGCCGACGACGGCCGCATCAAGATCGGCGATTTCGGGCTGGCGCGCGCCGTCAGCGCGAACACGACCACCGGCCAGGCCCTGCTCGGCACCATCGCCTATCTCTCCCCCGAGCTCGTGACCCGCGGCGTGGCGGACGCCCGCAGCGACGTCTACGCCTTCGGGATCATGCTCTTCGAGATGCTCACCGGCCAGCAGCCGTTCAAGGGCGAGCAGGCCATGCAGATCGCCTACCAGCACGCCCACTCGGAGGTCCCCGCGCCGTCGACGCTGAACCCGGAGGTCGGGCCCGAGTTCGACCGGCTCGTGCAATGGTGCACGCAGCGCGAGCCCGACGCCCGCCCGCGCGACGCCGGCGAGGTGATCGATTCCCTCCGTGCGATCCGCGACGGCGAGCCGCTCGGATCGACCCGGGTGCTGCCGTTCACCCTGCCGATCGGCACGGCGACCCCCGCCACCGCGGTGCTCAGCGGCGGTGAGCGGCAAGCGGTCGCGGCGGGTGCGCCGGCCCGCGCCGAGACGGCGCCGGTGGCGGCTCCCGCCACGGCGGTCGAGCGCGCGGGTGCCGCCGGTCTCCGACGCGCCCGTCGCGGGCGCTGGATGGCCGCGCTGCTGATCGTGCTGGTCGCGGCCGCAGCCGGCTCGGGCTGGTGGTGGGGCCAGGGCCCGGGGTCCCTCGTGACGGTTCCCGGCCTCGTCGGCCAGGATCCGGCCGCCGCGACGGCGGCGCTCGAGGAGCTCACGCTGCGCGCCTCGCAGGACGAGTGCTCGAGCCTCGACGTCGAGGCCGGGCTCGTCGTGAGCAGCGACCCGTCGGCCGGTACCCGAGTGGAACGCGAGAGCCGCGTCTCGCTCTGCGTGTCGACCGGCCCGGAGATGCTCCCGGTTCCCACCCTCGTCGGGCTCTCGCTCGACGCCGCGCAGGAGGAGATCGAGGAGGCCGGTTTCGTCTTCGGCGAGGTCCTCGACCGAGTCTTCGAGAAGGGCGAGCGGGATACGGTCTACCTGGCGGTCGACGAGCAGGGCGACGGCCTCGGCGACGCCTACCCCGAGCAGGGCCGGATCGACCTCCTGATCTCGGCGGGCCCCTTGCCGTCGGTGACCGGCCTCTCCGTCGACGACGCGACGTCGACGCTCGAGGACCTCGGCCTCTTGGTGAAGAAGTCGATGAACGAGAGGGCCTACAACGACGAGATCGCCGAGGGCGATGTCATCGGACTCATCACCTCGGGCAAGACCGTGAAGGTCGGCAGCAAGGTCGGCCTCAACGTCTCGCGGGGACCGCAGCTGTTCGAGGTCCCGGACGTCTCCGGCATGGACCTGCAGGAGGCCATGGACGAACTGCAATCCCTCGGCTTCTCCCCGACCACCGGGGTGCCGGACAGCCTCCGACGCTTCGCGAAGGCGACCGGCACCGATCCGGCCGCCGGGGAGATGCTCCCGAAGGGCGCTACGATCAGGGTCCGGGCCACGATCTCCCTCGATTAGGTGCCCCTGGCCCGGCCCCGCGACGTCAGTTCCGCTTCTTCAGCTCCTCGGCCACTTGGAACGCCAGCTCGAGCGACTGCATGTGGTTGAGCCGCGGATCGCAGAGCGACTCGTAGCGCGTCGCGAGCGTCGCCTCGTCGATGTTCTCCGAACCGCCGAGGCACTCCGTGACGTCGTCGCCGGTCAGCTCGATGTGCAGGCCGCCGGGGAAGGTGCCGACCTCGCGGTGCGCCTCGAAGAAGCCGAGCACCTCGTCCATCACGTCGTCGAATCGGCGGGTCTTGTAGCCGGTCGCCGTCGTGATGCCGTTGCCGTGCATCGGGTCCGTGACCCAGAGCGGGAGCGCCCCGGCTTCGCGCACGCCGGCCAGGAGCGGCGGCAGCGCGTCGCGGATCTTGCCGGCTCCCATCCGGGTGATGAAGGTCAGACGTCCAGGTTCGCGCTCCGGATCGAGCTTGTCGATCAGCCGCAAGGCGTCGTCGACGGTGGCCGTCGGGCCGAGCTTGACCGCGATCGGGTTGCGCAGCTTCGAGAGCAGTTCGACGTGCGCTCCGTCGAGGTCGCGCGTGCGCTCCCCGATCCAGAGCATGTGCCCCGATGTCCCGTAGGGCAGGCCGGTGCGGGAGTCGATGCGCACGAGCGGCCGTTCGTAGTCGAGCAGCAGCGCCTCGTGGCTCACGTAGAACTCCGTCTGCGTGAGCGCCGAGCTCTCGACACCGCACGCCTCCATGAACCGCAGGGCGCGATCGATCTCGGCGGCGAGCGCCTCGTAGCGGCGATCCGCCGCATTCGACACGAAGCCCTGGTTCCAGGCGTGCACCTGGCGCAGATCGGCGAACCCGCCCTGGGTGAAGGCGCGGATCAGGTTCAGCGTGGAGGCGGAGACGTGGTAGCCCTGCAGGAGTCGGTCCGGGTTCACCGCGCGGGACTCGGGCGTGAAGTCGTATCCGTTGACCAGATCGCCGCGGTAGGCGGGCAGGGTGACGCCGTCACGGGTCTCGGTATCGCTCGAGCGGGGCTTCGCGAACTGGCCGGCCATGCGACCGACCTTGATGACCGGCATCGAGGCCCCGTAGGTGAGCACGACCGCCATCTGCAGGATCGTCTTCACTCGATCGCGGATCTTGTCGGCGGTCGCGGCGGCGAAGGTCTCGGCGCAGTCGCCTCCCTGCAGGAGGAAGGCCTCGCCGCGGGCCGCGGCGGCGAGCCGCTCGCGCAGCTGATCCGCCTCACCGGCGAAGACGAGGGGCGGCTGGGTTGCGAGCTCGGCCGAGGCGGCCTGCACCGCTGCGGGATTCGGCCAGGTCGGCTGCTGCTTCGCCGGGAGCCCGCGATACGAATCGAGCCCCGGAACGTCGACGGATACCTCGGGCGTCGTCTGCTGGCTCACGGCTGTCTGCTCTCTGCGGTCGAGGGGGCGTCGTGCCCCCGGTCGGGCGTCACCGAACCGGGCGCACCTGTCGGTACTCCTCGCCCTCGGCAACCCCACCAGTCTAGCCTGCGGGCGGGCGGCGCTATCGGCCGGAGGGGCGGTGTTCGCGCAGGGCTCAGCGCGACCACGGGCGACTATCGGTTGCGCACCGTCGAGGCGTAGACGTCCACGTACTCCTGGCCGCTGAGCCGCTGGATCTCGACCATGATCTCATCGGTCACGCTGCGCAGCACGAAGCGGTCCGTCGACATCCCGGCGAAGCGGCTGAAGTCCATGGGCTCGCCGATGAGCGTACCGATCCTGCGCAGGCGCGGGAACTTCGCGCCGATCGGCATGCACTTCTCGGTGTCGACCATGATCGCGGGCACGACGAGCGCCCCGGATTCCAGCACGAGTCGCGCGACGCCGGTGCGCCCGCGGTAGAGCCGAGCGTCGGGGCTGCGCGTCCCCTCAGGGTAGATGGCGAGTACGTCCCCCCGGTCGAGCACACTGAGCCCGGTGTTGAGCGACGCCTCGCTGGCCTTGCCTCCCGAACGGTCGATGGGGATCTGCCCGACCGCCAGCATGAAGGTCTTCACGAACCACCCCTTCAGCCCGCGGCCGGTGAAGTAGTCGCTCTTGGCGAGGAACGAGACCCTCCGGTCGACCATCAGCGGCATGAAGAAGCTGTCGATGACGGAGAGGTGGTTCCCGACGATGATGACCGGGCCCGTCGCAGGCAGGTGCTCCGCGCCCTCGACCCAGGGCCGGTAGATCGTCTTCAGCAGCGGCCCGATCACCAGGTGCTTGAGAATCCAGTAGATCATGCGGCGGATGCCCTTCCTCGTCTGCGTCGACTCTACCGAATTGTAGATACTCCACCGATCCCGCGGGTCCCGCTTGGCGCATGCAATAGGCTGATCGGCAAGAGACCGCGGTGTCGCACCCGCGGGTCGCCGCCACTGGTGAACCAGGTACCGAAGGAGCTGCCGTGAACCTGACCGAGACACCGATCATCGTTCCCCCCGCGCCGAACGACAACGTCACCGATCTGCTCGAGGAGCGGGTCGCCGCGTCCCCCGATCGCGTGATCTTCGCGACCCCCGAGGGCGACGGCTGGCGCGATCTGACCGCTCGCCAGTTCCGCGATCTCGTCGTCTCGGTCGCCAAGGGACTCGTCGCCGCGGGTGTCGAACCCGGCGATCGGATCGCCTTCATCTGCAAGACCTCGTTCGAGTGGACGCTCGTCGACTTCGCCCTGCACTACGCGGGCGCGGTGATGGTCCCGGTCTACGAGACGTCCTCCGCGCTGCAGATCCACTGGGTCCTCGAGGACTCAGGTGCGCGGGGAATCATCACGGAGTCGGCGGACCACGCGAACCGCCTCGCCGAGGTCCGCGGCGAGCTCGGCACCCTCGAGCTCGAGTGGCGTCTGGACCAGGGGGCGCTCGACGCCTTCGCGGCGTCGGGCGCGGACGTCCCGGACGAGGAGATCGAGCGCCGTAGGAACCTGGCGAACGGGGCCGACACGGCGACCCTGATTTACACCTCGGGTTCCACGGGCCGCCCGAAGGGCGTCGTGCTGACGCACTCGAACTTCGTCGATCTCTCCCGGAACGCCGCAGCTGCCCTCGGCGAGGTCGTGAACGAGCCGGGTTCCTCCACACTGCTCTTCGTCACGCTCGCGCACGTCTACGCGCGCTTCATCAGCGTGCTCGCCGTGCACGCGGGCGTGCGCGTCGGCCACCAGCCCGACACCACCAAGCTGCTCCCCTCACTCGGCACCTTCAAGCCGAGCTTCCTGCTCGCCGTGCCGCGCGTCTTCGAAAAGGTCTACAACTCTTCCGAGCAGAAGGCCGAGGCCGGCGGCAAGGGCAAGATCTTCCGCACCGCCGCGCAGGTCGCGGTGAAGCACAGCGAGCACGTCATGGCCGGCACGAAGATGCCGCTCATGCTCGGCCTGAAGTTCAAGCTCTTCGACAAGCTGGTCTTCTCGAAGCTGCGCGAGGCGCTGGGCGGCCGCGTCAAGTACGCGGTCAGCGGATCCGCTCCGCTCAGCCACTACCTCGGCCACTTCTACCACAGCCTCGGCATCAAGATCCTCGAGGGCTACGGCCTCACCGAGACCACGGCGCCGGTCAGCGTGAACCTGACCGACAAGTACAAGATCGGCACCGTCGGTCCCGCTCTGCCCGGCCACACCATTCGCATCGCGGAGGACGGCGAGATCGAGGTCAAGGGCACCGCGGTGTTCAAGGAGTACTGGCAGAACCCGGAGGCGACGGCCTCGGTCTTCACCGACGACGGCTTCTTCCGGACCGGCGACCTCGGCACACTCGACGGCGACGGGTACCTCTCGATCACCGGCCGCAAGAAGGAGATCATCGTCACGGCCGGCGGCAAGAACGTGGCCCCGGCGGCGCTCGAGGATCCGATCCGCTCGTATCCGTTGATCGGTCAGATCGTCGTCGTCGGAGATCAGAAGCCCTTCATCGCAGCGCTCATCACGCTCGACGGCGAGATGCTGCCGACCTGGCTGAAGAACCAGGGACTGGACTCCACGATGACATTGGACGAAGCGGTCGCGCATCCAGCGGTGATCGCCGAGGTGCAGCGCGCGATCGATCACGGCAACGCGTTCGTCTCTCGCGCCGAGTCGATTCGGAAGTGGACGATCCTGCCGATCGAGTTCACCGAGGCCAGCGGGCATCTGACGCCGAAGATGAGCATCAAGCGCGACAACATCATCCGCGACTTCGCCGGGGAGATCGCGAAGATGTACGGCGACAACCCGCAGACCGAGGCGCTCCAGACCGGCGCCTGACGCTCGCGAATCCGCGCGGTCAGAACCAGGAGGCCGCGCGGATCCTCCGCATGGCCTCGCCGCGCGTCTCCCGATCCAGGCGGTTGAGGTAGAGCTTCCCCTCGAGGTGGTCGCATTCGTGCTGGAGCGCCTGCGCGAGCAGCCCCTCGCCCGAGATGACCACCTCGTTCCCGTCGAGGTCGATGCCCCGCACGGTCGCACGCGGATAGCGCATGACCTCGAACCAGAGATCGGGCACCGAGAGGCAGCCTTCCCCCGTCGCGGCCGGCTCCCCGGCGAGTTCGACGATCTCGGGGTTGAGGATGTAACTGACCTCGCCGTCGATGTGCAGGCTGAACGCCCGCTGGGTGAAGCCGATCTGCGTGGATGCGAGCCCCGCACGTCCGTCGAAGGCGACCGTGTCGCAGAGGTCGGCGACGAGTGCGCGCACGCCGTCGTCGATGGAGGAGATCGGCTCGCAGACGGTGCGGAGCACCGGATCGCCGAACAGGCGGATGTCGCGTACGGGCACGGGGTCCTCCTTCAGTGGGCGGGGCGACCGGGATGCAGCGCCGCGGATGCACCACCGCAGATGCGCCACCGCTCCTCGGCGAATGCGCAGCCGACCCGCAGCTCGCAGATCCGATGCGACTCAGCCTACCCTCGGCACGACGACGCAGCTCGCCCGACGGCGTCCGTTCGACAGCGCCCTTTCGGCCGGGCGATCTCCGGGCGGCGTCCAGGGGCCGCCGAACATTCAGCGCACCACCACGCGCTTTGCCCTAGACTTTATGGGTGCATGTACTCAGCGTGAGCTCCCTCAAGGGTGGCGTCGGCAAGACCACCGTGACTCTCGGCCTGGCCTCTGCCGCGTTCTCGAGAGGCTTGCGCACCCTCGTCGTCGATCTCGACCCCCAGTCGGACGTCTCGACCGGCATGGACGTTGATCCAGAGGGCTACGCGAACATCTCCGACGTCCTGGAGGACCCGAAGGAGAAGACGGTCCGCTCGGCGATCGCGCGGAGCGGATGGAATCAGCATCACGAGAGCGGCACGATCGATCTGCTGCTCGGCAGCCCCTCCGCGATCAACTTCGACGGCCCCCATCCGTCGGTGCGGGAGATCTGGAAGCTCGAGGAGGCGCTCGCCGGCATCGAAGCCGACTACGATCTCGTGCTGGTCGACTGCGCTCCGTCGCTGAACGCGCTGACCCGCACCGCCTGGGCCGCCAGCGACCAGGTCATCGTGGTGACCGAGCCCGGCCTCTTCGCCGTCTCCGCTGCTGACCGCGCCCTGCGCGCCATCGAGGAGATCCGGCGGGGCGTGAGCCCGCGGTTGAAGCCCCTCGGGATTCTCGTCAACCGCCTGCGCCCGCAGTCGATGGAGCACCAGTTCCGCACGCGCGAGCTGCGCGAGATGTTCGGCCCGCTGGTCCTCGACCCGCAGCTGCCCGAGCGCACCTCGCTGCAGCAGGCGCAGGGCGCGGCCAAGCCGGTGCACATGTGGCCGGGCGAAGCCGCGCAGGAGATGGCGGGGCACTTCGATCGTGTTCTGGATCAGGTCCTGCAGCAGGCCGGCATCGACGCCCCCGCGCAAGCGCGTCCCGCCTTCGCCGCGCAGGCCGATGTACTGGTCGACGAGGATCCTTCGGGCGACACCGCGGTCACCGACCTCGAGCGATAAATTCCAGAAAGCAGAAATACTGCGAAAATTCACCTGCGATTTCGCAGGAATGCACTCCGGTCAGGCCTGAGAGTGGAAGTATCCCCGCAGAGCACCGGGCTCGGCGGGTGAGCAGCCACCACTCAGAAGGAATCACCGTGACCGAGTTCCAGAACGACATCGACGCCGCACAGCGACTCAAGGAGCAGCATGGCTCCAGCTGGGAGGCGATCAACCCCGAGTACGTCGCACGCATGCGGGCGCAGAACCGATTCAAGACGGGCCTCGAGATCGCCCAGTACACGGCCGACATCATGCGCCGCGACATGGCGGAGTACGACGACGACTCCTCCGTCTACACCCAGTCGCTGGGCGTGTGGCACGGCTTCATCGGCCAGCAGAAGCTGATCTCGATCAAGAAGCACCTGAAGAGCACCAACAAGCGCTACCTCTACCTCTCGGGCTGGATGGTCGCCGCCCTGCGCTCCGAGTTCGGCCCGCTGCCCGACCAGTCCATGCACGAGAAGACCTCGGTCCCCGCGCTGATCGAAGAGCTCTACACGTTCCTGCGCCAGGCCGACGCGCGCGAGCTCGACCTGCTCTTCTCGCAGCTCGACGACGCCCGACTCGCGGGCGACGAGACCGCGGTCGAGTTCATCCAGTCGCAGATCGACAACTTCGAGACCCACGTAGTACCGATCATCGCCGACATCGACGCCGGCTTCGGCAACCCGGAGGCGACCTACCTGCTCGCCAAGAAGATGATCGAGGCCGGTGCCTGCGCCATCCAGATCGAGAACCAGGTCTCCGACGAGAAGCAGTGCGGCCACCAGGACGGCAAGGTCACCGTGCCACACGAGGACTTCATCGCGAAGATCAACGCCGTGCGCTACGCCTTCCTCGAGCTCGGGATCGACAACGGCATCATCGTGGCGCGCACCGACTCGCTCGGCGCCGGTCTCACGCAGAAGCTCGCCGTCACCACCACCCCGGGCGACCTGGGCGACCAGTACAACTCGTTCCTCGACGTCGAGGAGATCTCGGAGGCCGATCTCGGCAACGGCGACGTGATCATCAAGCGCGACGGCAAGCTGCTGCGCCCGAAGCGCCTCGCCAGCAACCTCTACCAGTTCCGCAAGGGAACCGGCGAGGACCGCTGCGTGCTCGACTGCATCACCTCGCTGCAGAACGGCGCCGACCTGCTGTGGATCGAGACCGAGAAGCCGCACGTCGAGCAGATCGCCGGCATGGTGGATCGCATCCGCGAGGTCGTCCCGAACGCCAAGCTGGTCTACAACAACAGCCCCTCGTTCAACTGGACCCTCAACTTCCGTCAGCAGGCCTACGACCAGCTCCTCGAGCAGGGGGCGGACGTCTCGGCCTACGACCGCGACAAGCTGATGAGCGTCGACTACGACGGCACCGAGCTCGCCCGGCTCGCCGACGAGAAGATCCGGACCTTCCAGCGCGACGGCTCGGCCCGCGCCGGCATCTTCCACCACCTCATCACGCTGCCGACCTACCACACGGCCGCCCTCTCGACTGACAACCTCGCCAAGGGCTACTTCGGCGACGAGGGCATGCTCACCTACGTCCGCGACGTGCAGCGCCGCGAGATCCGCGAGGGCATCGCCACGGTCAAGCACCAGAACATGGCCGGCAGCGACATCGGCGACAACCACAAGGAGTACTTCGCCGGCGACGCCGCGCTCAAGGCCGGCGGCAAGGACAACACGATGAATCAGTTCTCCTGAGTCGCGAAGCTCCCGTCGAATGGGAATGCCCCGGCCATGGCCGGGGCATTCCCATGAGCAGGAGTGCGATCAGCTGATCTTGCGCGAGTCGCGCCGGGCTGCGAGCTCGTCGAGGCCCTCGTCCGAGGTCGCGGCGCGGTGGTCGTCCATGTCGACGAGCGAGGTGGTGACCTCGTGCAGCACCTTGCCCACGGCGATCCCGAACACGCCCTGCCCGCGGCTCACGAGGTCGATCACCTCGTCGTTCGACGTGCAGAGGTAGACGCTCGCACCATCGCTCATCAGCGTCGTCTGCGCGAGGTCGTGCACCCCGGCCTCGTGCAGCTGGGCCACGGCGGCACGGATCTGCTGGAGCGAGATGCCGGTGTCGAGCAGTCGCTTGACCAGCTTGAGCACCAGGATGTCCCGGAAGCCGTAGAGGCGCTGCGAGCCGGAGCCCTGCGCACTGCGCACGGTGGGCTCGACGAGCCCGGTGCGCGCCCAGTAGTCGAGCTGACGATAGCTGATCCCGGCCGCCCGTGCGGCGACTGCGCCCTTGTAACCACCGTCGGTGTCGGGCTGCGGCATGCCGTCGTCGAAGAGCGGCTCAGGGGCCGAAATTGCGGTCGGCGTCGACGCGAAGTTCTCCATCACGACCCTCTCTTCCGGTTCCTCTGACGCTCCCTCAACGTTAGCGGCAGAGTGGTCCCGAGGCAACGAACCTTCAACTATTACTTTAGGCGTGTCGCGGACGCGACTCACCGCCCGAGCCGGCGTCGCAGGACGCCGCCTCGCACGGTCTCGAGCAGGCCGACGAGCTCGAGCGATCCTTCGACCCCGTGCGGACTGTCGCTGCGACCGCCCCGCGCCTCGAGCGCTTGTCCGATCAGGTCCGCGTCTCGCTCCGCCGCGACTCGCATGGCACGGAGATGGCGCGGGGTGACACCCTGCTCCGCCAGACGCAGCAACGCGTTGAGCTCGGCGATGCACTCGTGCGGGAACACCTCGGCCGCCGGAAGCAGACCCGCGGCGATCGCCTCGCCGATGAAGCGGGACGTGGCGCCGGTGAGCCGCTGCAGCTCCTCCCGGCCGAGCAGCCGGCGCGGCGCGAGAATACTGGAGGCGTTGCGCGACGACGCACCGGGGATCACCGGATCCCGACCGGCATCGACGTCGGCCAGCACCTCGGCGATGACGCGCAGCGGCAGGTAGTGCTCGCGCTGCAGCGTGAGGATCAATCGCAGCCGCTCGATATGAGCCTGCGAGAACTTCCGGTATCCCGACTTGGTCCTCTCGGGCGTGATGAGCCCCTGCTCCTCGAGAAAGCGGAGCTTCGACGGGCTGAGATCGCTGTACTCCCCCTGCAGGAGCTCGAGGACCTGCCCGATGCTGAGGAGGCCAGCTCCGTTCTGCGCGAGAGCCGTCTGCGCCGCCACGCTAGGCCTGGCCCGGCAGGTCGAATCGCGAGGCGAAGAAGGTGAACTTGAACTTGCCGACCTGCACCTCTGCGCCGTCCTCGAGCCCGGCCTCGCCGTCGATGCGTCGGCCGTCGACGAAGGTGCCGTTGAGCGATCCGAGGTCGCGCACCGAGAATGCCGTGCCCTCACGGGTGAACTCGGCGTGGCGGCGCGAGACCGTCACATCGTCGAGAAAGATATCGACCGCGGGGTGCCGACCGGCGACCGAAGTCGGCTCGTCGAGCAGGAAGCGGGCCCCGAGGTTCGCGCCGCGCCGCACGACCAGCAGAGCCGCACCCGAAGGCAGCGCGGCGACGGCCTCCTGCTCATCGATCGTGAGATCCGTCGTGCGGGCGCGCACCATCGCGCCGAGATCCTCGCGGAACTGCTGCGTCGCGCGCGCCTCGGTCTCCCCCGCGCGATGAGCCTGCTCACCAGCGTTCACGTCGTCACTCACCTCTGTTCCCGGCATCTGTTCCCCGCCGCATTCTTCGCTCTACGTTATCGCAGCGCCGACCTCGGCGCACCCCCGAATCGGCGTGGCGGAGCCGGCCTCGAGTCCGAGGGTGTTATAAGTCGGACGACGACGTGCGCATGCGGACCTCACAGCACGATCCGCCCGGGCTGCGACTCAGCCCCGGTTCCCCTCATAGGATTCGAGGAAGCCGTAGACCTCGTGCGCGTCGACGCCGGGGAAGGTCCCGGTGGGCAGCGCCGCCAGCAGGCTGGTCGGGGTGGCGGCCTCCGGCCAGGCCGCCGCCGACCACTTGCGCGTGAGCGCGTCGCTGGCGCGCCGGCAGCAGCGCTCGTCCGGACAGAACGACCGCGTCCGGTGCGGGGTGTCGCGGCCGCGGAACCATTTGACCGAGTCGAAGGGCACCCCGACGCTCACCGAGTACTGCCCCTCCTTCGCCTTCTCCACACGGGAGGTGCACCAGTAGGTGCCGCCCGCGGACATGTCGGTGTACTGATACCAGGGGTTGAACCGATCGGACTGGCTGAACACCGTGCGGGCGGTCCAGTTGCGGCAGACCGCCGCCCCCTCGAGATTGCCCAGCGCGTCGGAGGGGAAGCGCACCCCGTCGTTCTCGTAGGCCTTGATGAGCATGCCGGATTCGTGCGCCTTCATGAAGTGCACGGGCAGATCCAGGTGCTCGGTCGCCAGGTTGGTGAATCGATGGGCAGCCATCTCGTACGAGACGCCGAACGCGTCGCGGAGATCCTCCATCGAGATCTGTCGCTGCGCCTTCGCCTCGCGCAACCGTTCCACGGTGGCGCGCTCGGGCAGCAGCACCGCCCCGGCGAGATAGTTCGCCTCGACGCGCTGCCGGAGGAACTCGCCGTAGCTGCGAGGCTCCTCGTGGCGGCAGACGATGCTCGCGAGGGCACGCAGAATCGGGGCGCGGGCGTCGCGCGAAGGCAGGCTCTCGCCCAGGTAGATGCGGCCGTTGCGCCGGTCGATCACGGAGCGCGTCGAATGCGGCAGGTCGTTCACGTAGTGCAGGGTGAAACCGAGCTTCTGAGCGATGCCCGCGATCGCGAGCTGCGAGACCGGCCCGACATCGACACCGTCATGGCCGACGCTCTCGAGCAGCGCCGCCGCCTCGCGTTCGAGCTCGGCGAAGTAGTTTCCGCGCACGCGCATCTCGGCCCGCAATTCAGTGTTCGCCCGTCGGGCCTCCTCGGGTGTCGCCGCGCGTTCCCGGTGCAGCCGCTCCACCTCCTGGTGCAGGCCGAGGACCGCGCGGAGAGTATCGTCGTGCGTCGCCTTCGAGACGCGGATCGCGGGGATCCCGAGCGACTGGAACACCGGGCCGCGCTGCGCCCGCTCGACCGAGATCTCGAGAGCGGCCCGCTCGCTCGGCGCTTCGCTCGCCAGCAGTTCGTCGACCGTGCAGTCGAGCGCCTGCGCCAGCGCCCGCAGCACCGGCAGACTCGGCTCGCGCTTGCCGTTCTCGATCGCGGAGACCTGCGACGGGGCGCGGTCGATCGCCTCGGCGAGCTGTTCGAGCTTCAAACCCAGTCGGATGCGCCGCTCGCGCACCTGCCTGCCGAGGGTCAGCGCATCGGCGGCTTCCGTCCCTGCGTGCTCCGCGGACCGTTCGGTCGCGCTCATGTCCGTGAGAGTCATGACCACCATGTTGCCACGCCCGGAAACTTACGGCAAACAGAAATACTCAGAAAATTCTTCACCAAAATCCCCTTTTCGACCCCATTTCGGGCTTGAAGATGGAAACACGTCGAACAAGACGACACGAGTGAAGGATCAGATCATGAGCACTGCAACGACCGAACGGCCGCAGACCAGCACGCAGACCGGCGCCCGCCTCGAGGTGCTCGCCCCCGCCATTCCGCGGTCGGATGAGATCCTCACCCCCGGCGCACTGATGTTCGTCTCCGCGCTGCACCATCGTTTCGCCGGCCGCCGCCACGATCGGCTGGCCGAGCGCCAGCGCCGCCGCTACGAGATCGGCAACGGCCGCGATCCGAAGTTCCGCGACGACACCCGGGCGATCCGCGAGGACGCGAGCTGGCGGGTCGCCGGCCCGGGCCCCGGGCTCGAGGACCGACGCGTCGAGATCACCGGGCCGACCGACCCGAAGATGACGATCAACGCGCTGAACTCGGGCGCGAAGGTCTGGCTCGCCGACCAGGAGGACGCGACGAGCCCCACCTGGGGCAACGTCATCGGCGGGCAGCTCTCGCTGTTCGACGCGATTCACGGGGGGCTGAGCTACACGAGCCCCGAAGGGAAGCGCTACGAGGTCACCGCAGAGCGCACCCCGACCATCGTGATGCGGCCGCGCGGCTGGCACCTGGTCGAGAAGCACATGCGATTCGTCGACGCGCACGGCCAGGCGGGCGCCGCGTCCGGCAGCCTCGTCGACTTCGGGCTCTACGCCTTCCACAACGCGCAGCGCCTCATCGAGAACGGCCACGGTCCCTACTTCTACATCGCGAAGCTCGAGTCCAGCGAGGAGGCGAAGCTCTGGGACGACGTCTTCTCCTACACCGAGGAGTACCTGGGCCTCCCCCACGGCACGATCCGCGCGACGGTGCTCATCGAGACGCTTCCCGCCGCCTTCGAGATGGAGGAGATCCTCTACGCGATGAAGGATCACATGGCCGGACTCAACGCCGGGCGCTGGGACTACATCTTCTCGATCATCAAGAACTACCGCGGCCGCGGCGCACGCTTCGTGCTGCCGGATCGAAGCGAGGTCACGATGACCGTGCCGTTCATGCGGGCGTACACCGAGCTGCTCGTGCAGACCTGCCACAAGCGCGGCGCGCACGCGATCGGCGGCATGAGCGCGTTCATCCCGAACCGCCGCGACCCCGAGGTCACCGCCCGGGCCGAGGAGAAGGTTCGCGCGGACAAGCACCGCGAGGCGAACGACGGCTTCGACGGCACCTGGGTCGCGCATCCCGACCTCATCCCGATCGCTCGTGCGGAGTTCGACGCCGTGCTCGGCGATCGCCCGAACCAGGTCGACCGGAAGCGCGACGACGTCGAGGTCACCGCGGCCCAGCTGCTCGATGTGCGCATCGGCCGCGAGATCACGGAGTCGGGTGTGCGCGACAACGTCTCGGTCGCGATCCGCTACATCGAGGCCTGGCTGCGCGGCATCGGGGCCGTCGCGATCGACAACCTCATGGAGGACGCGGCGACCGCCGAGATCAGCCGCTCGCAGATCTGGCAGTGGATCCACCAGGATCAGGTCACCGCGGAGGGAACCCGCATCACCCGCGATTGGGTGCGGAGCCTGGTGTCCGAGACCGTGGCCGGCTTCACCCGCTTCACCGGCGACCGCTACGACGACGCCATGGATCTGTTCGAAGAGGTCGCCCTCGGCGAGCACTTCCCGACCTTCCTCACGGTTCCCGGTTACAGCCGCTACCTCGTCGACGGCTGAGTCGCGAACGGTCGCGGACTCGGCCTACTCCGTGCTCTCGGCGCGGGCGATCGCGGGGCCGAGTTCGTCGACCGTGAGCGACTCCGGGTCGATCTGCCCGTTGCGATAGGCGGCGCGACCCACCATGTGCGCGGCGATCGGCGCGGTGAGCGACTGGAAGATGAACACCGGGATCAGCGCCGCGAGCGTCGCGAGCGAGCGCGACTCGAATGCGATCGCGGCGATCACGAGGAGCAGACCGAACACCTGCGGCTTGGTCGCCGCGTGCAACCGGCTGAGCGCATCCGGGAAGCGGAGCAGCCCGACCCCCGCCGCGACCGTGAAGCCGGTCGCCACCAGGACGCACGTCAGCGAGGCGATATCGAACGCGGTCTCCATCCATTCAGACATTGCTGCCCCCCCTCGGCTCGCTCGGCTCCGGCAGCCGTGCACGACGGCGCACGTAGCGGGCCACCACGATCGTCGCCAGCACCGCGGTCGCCGCGATCACCGTCATCACCGGGATCGCCTCCGTGTGCCCGCGGAGGACCATGTCGGTGCCCACGCTGAGCATCAGGGTCGTCAGCAGCACGTCGCTGCCGATCATCCGGTCGAGGATCGTCGGCCCGCGGACGATGCGCACCACCGCCGCGAGCGCGGTCGCCGTCAATCCCAGGATCGCTATCACGGTCACCACGGTGTGGAACGTGCTCATCCGAGTGCCCCCACTTCTTCGGGCGAGCCGACGGCGCGGATCACCAGCTCTTCGATGTGGAGCGTCTGCGCCCGCATCTCGCGGATCTGCCGCTGCGTCGGCGTGTTCAGCACATGCAGGTACAGCGTCGACCCGAAACGATCCACCTCGGCGACGAGCGAGCCGGGGATCAACGACACGGTGAGCCCGACGACCGTCAGCACGAAGTCGCTGCGGGTGCGCAGGCGCACAGCCAGAATCGCCGTGCGCGGCGCCGGTCCCGGCCGCAGCGCGAGCCAGGCCACCTGGAACGAGGCGAGCATCAGATGCCAGAAGAAGAAGATGAGGTAGCGGGCCGCCCACCACAGGTTCAATCGTCCGGCGAGCTCCACCGGCGGGAGGTAGAAGAGTCGCATGGCGAGCACCGAGACGAGGATCCCGCTGAGCAGCGTGAGCCAGGACGCCTCCTGCCAGAGCATCATCCACGTCACGACGAGCCCGATCAGGAGAGGCACCTCGTGCAGGTGCACGACCGGTTCGAACCTCCGACTCATGAGCTCCCGCCTCCCCCGTCGCTTTCATGCGACCCGGAATGCTCCGATCCGGACCCTTCCGACCCGGATTCCCCCTGCCTGGATTTTCCCTGCCCGGAATGCTCCGGTGCGCTGCCCTCCGGCTCCGTCGTGCCGCTGCCGCCGCCATGACCCGGGCCGAGATCCTGGTCCGCGTCCGAGCCGAGGACCTGTTCGACGAGCCTCATCGGCTCGGTGAGCTCCTCGCCGGCGTGCGAGGCGTAGCGGTAGAGCGGCCCGGCGAACACCGTCAGCGCGATGCTCACCGCGACCATCGCGGCCGTGGCCCCGACCATGAGCCGAGGGGTATCCCGCTGCTCCTGCCGCGGCTGGGCGTGCGGAGCGTCGTGCAGCCGCTCGAGCAGCGCCGCCTCGCGCCCCTGCAGCATCATTCCCTCGGTCGTCGTGGGCTGCGGCACCGCGGGCCCGCCGAGCGCGGCGGCCCGGCTGCGCCAGAACGCGAGGCTCCAGGTCCTGGCGAGCGCGTAGAGGGTGAGCAGCGAAACGAGCGCACCGACGCCGATCAGCCAGTACCCCGCCGGCGTCGCCTGCTCGGCCGCCGCTTCGAAGAGTCCGAGCTTTCCGATGAAACCGGAGAACGGCGGGATGCCTCCCAGATTGAGCATGGGGATGAAGAACAGCACCGCGACGACGGGTGCCGCGCGCAGCATGCCGCCGAGCTCGGTGAGCGACGTCGTACCGCCCTGCCGTTCAACCAGGCCGACCGCGAGGAAGAGCGTGGTCTGCACGATGATGTGGTGGGCGATGTAGTAGATGGTCGCGGTGTACCCCGCCGCGTCGGCCATCGCGATTCCGAAGACGAGATAGCCGATATGGCTGATCAACGTGAACGAGAGCAGTCGCTTGATGTCGAGCTGGGACACGGCGCCGAGGATGCCGACCAGCAGCGTCAGCGCGGCGATCGTCATCAGCATGTCGTCGAGCGGGCTGTCGGGGAAGAGCTGGGTCTGCGTGCGGATCATCGCGTAGACGCCGACCTTCGTCAGCAGACCGGCGAACACCGCGGTGACCGGTGCCGGAGCGGTCGGATACGAGTCGGGGAGCCAGAAGGCGAGCGGGAACACGGCCGCCTTGATGCCGAAGGCGATCAGCAGCATGAGGTTCAGGATCAGCTGGATCCCATCGCTCAGCTCCGCGAGGCGCAGAGTCAGCTGCGCGAGGTTCACCGTGCCGGCTGCGGCGTACACGAGCGCGATCGAGGCGAGGAAGAGGATGGACGACACGAGCGAGACGACCACATAGGTCACGCCGGCCCGGATCCGCGGCCCGGTACCCCCGAGGGTGATCAGCACGTAGCTCGCGACCAGCAGGATCTCGAAGCCCACGTACAGGTTGAAGAGGTCTCCGGCGATGAATGCGTTGCAGACGCCGGCGCCGAGCACGAGATAGGTGGGGTAGTAGATCGAGACCGGCGTCTCGTCATCGCCGTCTGCGAGGCCCTGGCCCAGGGAGAAGAGCAGCACGCCGAGCAGCACGATCGCGGAGACGGCGAGCATGAGGGCGCTCAGCCGGTCCACGACAAGGGAGATCCCGAAGGGCGCGGCCCAGCCGCCGACCTGCATCACGAGCGTGCCGTACGCGTCGACCACGACCATGAACGCGATCGCGATCGCGAGCACGATCGCGAGCGCCGCCACGGTGATGACCTGCTGCGCCCGACGGCGTCCGGGCAGCGCGAGCGCGAGCGCGGCGCCCAGCAGGGGCACGAGCACGACGAGCGGGATCAGTGCGGTCATGATCGGTCTCCCCCGCCGGTTCCGCCGTTCCCGCTCCTGTCCGCCGCGATCTCGTCGTGCTCCTCGTCGTCCTCGTCGTCCTCGAACTCCGGTGTCGAGGCGAGCTCTTCGTCCGTGACCTCCTCGGTGGTGAGGGACTCGGCGCTCGTGAGCGTCGTATCGTGCTCGTCGTCCTGCACCTCGTCCTCGCCGTCCGTGGTGAGCCGCCAGGCCCGGTAGATGAGGGCGAGAATGAACGCGCTCACGCCGAACGTGATCACGATGCTGGTGAGGATGAACGCCTGCGGGAGCGGGTCGCTCATATCCTCCGGCTCGGTCTCGCCGTAGATGGGCGCTGCACCGAAGGAGCCGCTCGTCAGGAAGAGCAGCAGGTTCGTCGCGTTGCCTACGAGCAGGAATCCGAGCAGCACGCGGGTGAGACTGCGATCGAGCAGCAGATAGACGCCGATGGCGTAGAGCACCACCATGGCGAGCAGCAGAGCGAGCGGCATCGTCATCGCGCACCCCCCGTCGGCCGGGTCCCGGTAAGCGCGTCGTCCCGGAGGGAGGTCTGCAGATCGAGCTCCTCCTGCGAGTCGATCTCCGCGCCCAGGCTGCGCAGCACGTCAAGGATCAGCCCGAAGACGACGAGGTACACGCCGATGTCGAAGAACGTGGAGGTGACGATCGGCAGAGTGCCGAGCGGGCCGAGGTCGAGGTCGATCCACGACGAGGCGAGCGCCGCGTGCCCGAAGAAGAGCGGCAGCACGGCGACTGTCGCGGCGAGGGCGAGACCCACGCCCAGGATCTTGCCGGCGTCGATCGGCACGGTGGCGCGGAGCTCGTCCCGGCCTCCGGTGAGGTAGCGCGCGACCAGCGCGAGCCCGGCCACGAGACCGCCCGCGAACCCGCCGCCCGGCGAGTTGTGCCCGGTCAGCAGCAGGTAGAAGGAGAGCAGTATCAGCGCGTGGAAGATGAGGCGGATCACGACTTCGAGCACGATCGAGCGACGGGAGGGGTCGAGGTTGCGCCCCGCGAGCAGCCAGGTCCGACGCTCGGCGGGGTCGTTCGGATCCTCGACCCGACGGATCAGCTCGTTCACCCGCGATCGGGCGTCCCGCCGCGTCAGCTTCGGCGCGTTGTCGACGCGGGTGTTGAGGAACACGAGCGAGGCGACGCCCGTGGCTGCGGCGAGGATCACCGAGAGCTCGCCCATGGTGTCCCAGCCGCGGATGTCGACCAGCATGACGTTGACCACGTTCATGCCGTGTCCGCCGAGGTAGGCGAGCTCGGGGAGTTGCAGGGAGATCGGATCGGCGACCCGTGCGTCCATCGCCAGGAGCGCCACACCCCCCAGCAGCACGCCGACGCCGACGCCGATGGCGGCGCGCAACCAGCGCCGGCTGGACTTCGCCCGTACACCGATGTGCTGCGGCAGACGTCGGATCACGAGGACGAATGCGATCAGGGTGACGGTCTCCACGAGCACCTGGGTCAGCGCCAGGTCGGGAGCGCCGTGCAGGGCGAACACCGCAGCCATACCGTACCCGGTGACCCCGACGAGCACCACCGCTTGGAAGCGGGTGTGCGCCTTCGCCGCGAAGACCGCCGCGAGGATCATCACGGCGGCGATGCTGATCTGCACCGGCGAGCTGACGAGCACCAGTTCTTCGGGGAACTCGCCGACGGCGAGCACCGCACCGCCGATCGTGACGATCAATACGCTGAGGATCACCGCGAGGTAGAACGGCAGGGATCCGCGCTGGGTGAGCGCGGTCAGGCGCACCGCGAGTACGTCGAGCCAGTGGGTGAGCACCCAGTAGGCGTGCGAGGCCGAGAACCGCTCCGGCACCACCGGCAGGGTCCGGGGCTTCCGCACCAGCCACCAGGCGAGCAGCACGCCGAGCACGAGGACGAGCACCGAGGCGCCGAGCGCCGGGGTGAGCCCGTGCCAGAGGGCCAGGTGCTCCGGGTGCCCCCCGCCGGGCTGCTCCGCCGCGGACAGGCGCAGCCAGGGGTCGAGCAGCGGCGCCGCGAGACCGCCGAGGCAGGCCAGCGCGGTGAAGATCACCGGCGCGATCAGGATCGTCCCCGGCTGCTCGTGGATGATCTCGGCGGGGGCCGTGTCTCGCTTGGTCGCGAACGCGCCCCAGAGGAAGCGCCCCATGTAGGCGACGGTCAGCACGCTGCCCACCAGCGCAACGGCGAACGCGAGCACGGCGACGGGCGACCCCTCGCCCACCGCCATGAGCTCGGTGAACACCGACTCCTTCGCCACGAAGCCCAGCAACGGGGGCAGGCCGGCCATGCTCGCCGCGGCCAGCACCGTCGTGACCGCCAGACCCGGGCGCCGCCGGCCGACACCGCTCAACTGGCGCAGATCGCGCGTGCCGGTGCAGTGATCGATGATGCCGACGGCCAGGAAGAGCGGAGCCTTCGCGACGGCGTGGGCGAGCAGCAGTGCGTAGCCGGCGAAATCGGTCCTCGGGTCCGAGACGCCGAAGACCATCACGAGAAGGCCGAGCTGGCTGACCGTGCCGTGGGCGACGATCTGCTTGATGTCGTACTGGCGGAGCGCGCGAATGCCGCCGTTCAGCATGGTAACGGCGCCGAGAACGACGAGCGTCGTGCGGAAGCCGGGGAGGTCGCCGAAACCGGGGCCGAGCCGCGCGATCAGGTAGATCCCGGCCTTGACCATGGCGGCCGCGTGCAAGTAGGCGCTGACCGGGGTCGGTGCCGCCATGGCGCCGGGCAGCCAGAAGTGGAAGGGGAAGATTGCACTCTTCGAGAGCGCTCCGATGAGGACGAGGAACACCGCGACCGACGCGGCCGTGCCGTCGGGCGGATCGGCGAGGATCTCGCTCAGGTTGGTGGTCTGCGCCGCCGTGCCCAGCACGACCAGACCCACGAGCATGGCGAGGCCGCCGAACGTCGTCACGATGAGGGCCTGCAACGCCGCCGAGCGGGCGGTCCGCTGACGTGCCATATGGCCGATGAGCAGGAAGGAGAAGACCGTCGTCCCCTCCCAGAAGACGAACATCAGATAGATGTTGTCGGAGAGGACCAGGCCGAGCATGCTCGAGGCGAACCCCAGGAAGACGGAGCCGAACCGGGCGAGTCCTTCCTCCCCGTCTTCGAAGTAGTGCATACAGTACAGCAGCACGAGTGCGCCGGCGCCGGTGACCAGTAGCGCGAAGATCCAGGAGACCGCATCGAGGCGGAAGGTGAAGGCGAGGTCGAGCTGCGGCACCCAGCGGTGCTCCTCGACGATCGCACCGCCGGCGGCGATCGCACCGCCCTGGAAGGCAAACAGGACGAACACCGCGCCGAGCACGAGGGAGAACGCGAGGAAGGCCCGGCGCCCGAGGCGTCGGATCACCGGGTACGAGAGAATGGCAGCGATGGGGAGAGCGAGCAGAGTCGTCGTCATCATCCCCATACGCAGCCTCCTTCCACCCCGCCGAGCGCTCCGTACCAGCTTATCGGAGGCCGGGGAATCATCCTGACCGGCTGCCGACGCGAGGACGCAACGCCCGGCTCCGCGGCCTGCGCAAGCGGGGCCTGTGCGGCATAAAAAAAGGGGCTGGTCTCATCGAGACCAGCCCCTCATGAAGAGGTCCGGCGGTGTCCTACTCTCCCACACCCTCCCGAGTGCAGTACCATCGGCGCTGTCAGCCTTAGCTTCCGGGTTCGGAAAGGATCCGG
>NZ_CAJVAP010000002.1 GCF_910593785.1 Leucobacter soli
AGGTCGTGCGTCTCGCCGACGCGAACGAGCTCGACGGCACGACCCTCTCGGCTTGGGCCGGCGCGCGCGCCGATGACGACGGGGTGCGGGGGCGATTCCTCACCGACACCACGTTCGGCATGGGCAGCACCGGCGGGGACGTCTCCCTGCTCGCCGCCCTGCACTATGCGAATTCAGCTGGATCGCCCGATCTCGGCCACGACCGATTCATCCGGGAGGGGTTCTCGTCGCTCGTCGACCACCTCCGCTCCCAGATCTCCGGTGCGACGATCCTGCTCGACGCCCCCGTCGAATCGGTCGCCCGCGTCGGAGAGCTCCTCTCGGTCCGCGCCGGGCGGAGGCACGTCACGGCGCCCGCCGTCGTGCTAGCCATGAGCCCGACCCTGCTGCGGCGGATCCGTCTTGACGAGGTCGACGGCGGCATCGACTGGCCCCCTGCTCGGTACTGGCGTCAGGAGCCGTCCGTGAAGGCGGCGCTCGACTACGACCGGCCGTTCTGGAGCGAGGCCGGCTTGAGCGGCAACATCGCCGGTGCCGGAGAGATCGCCTACGTCATCAATACGTCGACGCCGGATCGGCCTCAGCTGACCGTGCTCTGGAACCTCGGCGCGCACGGCCGCGGGCGGGAGGAGATCCGGCGCACGATCCTCGACCATGTCTCCGAGCACCTCGGCCCGGCTGCGGCGGAACCGAGCGGCATCGCGATCACGGACTGGTCCCTCGACCCCTATGCCGGCGGGTGCGGATCGCCGCTGCCGCCGGGAGTGCTCACCTCCGGAGATCCCTTCGCGGCGACGCTCGCACCGGGTCTGCTCCGGGCCGGCACCGAGTCGTCGCCGATGGGCTGGGGATCGGTCGAGGGCGCGATCCGCTCGGGAATCCGCGCGGCCGAGGAACTCGCACGATGAATCGCGATCCAGCCGATGCCGCCACTCTCGGCGCACGGTTGCGCGTCTCAGCGTGCGCATCTGCCGCGCCGAACGCCGGGCCCGGCGGGCGAGTTCCTAGGCTGGCAGGACGAGTCATCCCGGTGCGGGCAAGCGGAGTGAGAGGACGGTGCGGGAGATGAGCGAGAACGAGGCGGCGGAAGCCGCTGCATGGTGGCGGACGGTGCTCGGAGAGTTTCCGACCGGGGTCGCCCTGGTCACGACGACCGACGAGCAGGACGAGCCCATGGCGATGATCGTCGGGAGCTTCGTGGCGGTCTCGCAGGACCCGCCGATGGTCGGGTTCCTGCCGGTCGCCGGGTCGGGCACCTTCGCGGCGCTGCAGGCGAAGCGCACCTTCAGCGTCAGCGTGCTCGGCGCGAACCACGAGATGCTCTCGCGAGCGTTCGGCGGCAGGGCGGAGAACCGCTTCGAGCTCGCCGAGTGGAATACGTCTCCGGCAGGCGACATGCGCGTCGCCGACGCGCTCGCCTGGTTCGACTGCGAGTTGAACGCCGTGCACGAAGGCGGGGATCACGTCGTGGTGCTCGCCGATGTGCGCGACTACGGCGTGGGGGATGGCGGCGGCGGCCTGCCGCTTCTCTTCCTCCGCGGCGGATACGGGACCTTCGCCGCACCGTCGGAGCGATTCGACGCCTCGGATCTCTCGCGCAAGCTCCGTATGGTCTCCCGGCTCCGGGCCATCATCACCGAGCTCGCCGAGCAGCATGGCGTCGGCGTGCTGCTCGGCGCGCTGGCGGGGGAGTCGGTCGTCGTGCTCGCCGAGGCGAGCGGATGGACGGTGGGAGAGGAGCCTCGCGAGCACGAGGAGTTCGGCGTGAGCTTCCCGTTCGCCGCACCCATGTCGCCCGCGCTCGTCGCCTGGGCGCCAGAGGCGCGCGCCAAGCAGTGGCTCGAGGGCGCCCGCCACCTGATCGGCGCCGTGGATCGGGCCGGATACGCCGAACTGCTCGAGCAGGTGCGGAAACGCGGATACGCGATCTCGGCCGGGCGGACCATGATCGAGCGATTCGACGAGGTCATCGCGAGCAAAGGCCACGACCGGGCCGAGCTGGTCGCGCTGTGGAAGGCGATCCAGCGCGACCACGAGGTGCAGGAGGGATCGGGGGCGCTCAGCTCGCTCCAGATCCCGATCTTCGACGAGCACGGGCATTCGGTCATGGAGATCGTCGTCACCGGTCTCGACCTCGTGGGGGAGGCGGAGTTGCAGCGGATCATCGCGTCGGCGTTCGAGGCGGCGCGGGTCTCGACCGAACTGATCGGCGGCCGGCGCGATCCCGGGTGGGACGCGGTGACGGCGCGCTGATCACGCGATCTCCGGGCGTGAATCCTGCCCCTTCCGCGCGCAGAACGCGCGAAGCGCGCGCGGTCACGCGAGACGCAGGAGAGTAGAATCGTATGATGCAGAATTCTGAGTCTCCCGAGGGCGACGCCATCACCGAGACCGACCCCAAGATCGTGAACGATCCCGACGCGCCTACTGGCGACGACACCGCCACCGAGGAAGCCGCCGCTGAGGCGGATCCCGAGCCGACCGCCGAGCCCGAGCCGACCGCCGAGGCGGATCCCGAGCCCGCCGCCGAGCCCGAGCCCGAGCGCGCCGGCTTCGACGTGCTGGGCCTCGACGCCCCGGTGCTGCGCGCGCTGAAGGACGTCGGCTACGAGACCCCGTCGGCGATCCAGTCCGCGACGATCCCCGTCCTGCTCGAGGGGCGCGACGTCGTCGGCCTGGCCCAGACCGGCACCGGCAAGACGGCGGCGTTCGCGCTGCCGATCCTGAGCCGCATCGAGCCGGGCCAGGGCGTGCCGCAGGCGCTCGTGCTCGCCCCCACCCGCGAGCTCGCGCTCCAGGTCTGCGAGGCGTTCGAATCGTACGCGGCACATCTGCCCGAGGTGCACCTGCTGCCCGTCTACGGCGGTCAGGCCTACGGCCAGCAGCTCAGCGCGCTGCGCCGCGGCGTCGACATCGTCGTGGGCACGCCCGGCCGCATCATGGACCACATGAAGAAGGGCTCCCTCGATCTGACGCAGATCAGGTACCTGGTGCTCGACGAGGCCGACGAGATGCTCAAGATGGGCTTTGCGGAGGATGTCGAGACGATCCTCGCCGACACGCCCGATGAGAAGCAGGTCGCGCTCTTCTCCGCGACCATGCCGGCGCAGATCCGCCGCATCTCGCAGCAGTACCTGAACGATCCGCAAGAGATCAAGATCGCGGGCAAGACCCAGACCAGCGCGAACATCGCGCAGCGCTACATCGTCGTCAGCTACATGCAGAAGCTCGATGCGCTCACCCGCGTGCTCGAGGTCGAGGACTTCGACGGCATGATCGTCTTCACCCGCACTCGCGGAGACAGCGAGCAGGTCGCCGAGAAGCTGCGCGCCCGAGGCTACTCCGCGACGGCGATCAACGGCGACGTGCCCCAGAACCTGCGCGAGCGGACGGTCGAGCAGCTGAAGAGCGGCAGGCTCGACATCCTCGTCGCGACCGACGTCGCCGCCCGCGGCCTCGACGTCGAGCGGATCAGCCACGTCGTCAACTACGATCTGCCGATCGACACCGAGAGCTACGTGCATCGCATCGGCAGGACGGGCCGCGCCGGGCGCTCCGGCGACGCGATCAGCTTCGTCACACCGCGCGAGCGCCGCCTGCTGAAGGCGATCGAGAAGGCTACGAAGCAGCCGCTCACCCAGATGCAGCTGCCCAACGTCGCCGAGGTCAACGCGACACGCCTCTCCCGCTTCGACGACGCGATCACCGCGGCGCTCGACGAGACCGAGCGGATCGACGCCTTCCGCGACATCATCGCCCACTACGTGAAGCACCACGACGTGCCCAAGACCGACGTGGCCGCCGCGCTCGCCGTCGTCGCGCAGGGGGAGACGCCCCTACTGCTCGACGATTCCGACGACGAGAAGTTCGCCAGGGATCGCGCGCAGGCGCGGAAGTTCCTCGACGACGAGGGCGACCGGAGCCGTCGCGACCGCGACGACCGGGGACGCGACGACCGAGGCCGTGACCGCCGGGACCGCGAGGACCGCGAGCCGCGGCCGCGCCGCGACGACCTGGTGATGTACCGCATCGAGGTCGGGCACCGGCAGCGGGTGAAGCCCGGGCAGATCGTCGGGGCACTGGCGAACGAGGGCGGTCTCTCCCGCGACGATTTCGGCCGGATCCAGATCCGCGACGAGTTCTCGCTGGTCGAACTGCCGAAGCAGCTGCCGGGCGGTGCGCTCGAGCAGATGGCCCAGATCCGGATCAGCGGCAAGCTGATCGAGCTCAAGCAGGATCGCGGGCCGCAGCGCTCGGGCGACCGCGGCGGGTACCGGGATCGCGATGGCGGCGGCTACCGTCAGGATCGTGACCGCGGCGGGTACCGTCAGGATCGCGACGATCGCGGTGGATACCGCCAGGATCGCGGTGGACGCGGTGGTTACGACCGTGGTGACCGCGGTGATCGGGGCTACGGTCGGGATGATCGCGGCGGGTACCGCACCGACCGGGATGATCGCGGCGGATCGCAGCGGGATCGCGGTGACCGCGGAGATCGCGGGTATCAGGGCGGTGGACGACGCGATGATCGCCGGGGCGGCGACGATCGCGGCGGGTACCGCAACGACCGGGACGATCGCGGGTACCGCGACGATCGGGGCGACGGCGGGCGGCGCAAGCCCCGCTGGTAGGGTCGCTCGGCGCCGCTCAGCTCAGCGCCGCCGCAGACGGGCGAGCCTCAACGCCGCCGTAGGCGGACAAGCACAGCGGCGATGACCCGCCAGCCGAGCAGCATGATGCCGAGGGTGCCGGTCGCGACGAGCACGAACGGCAGGGCCGCACCGCCGGGGGTGAAGAGCACCCGGAGGAGCAGCCCGAGCGCGACGGTGCCGATCCAGACCGGCACGCCGGCGCGCAGCACTGCGGTCGGGCGGCGCCAGACGAGCGCGGCGAGCCAGCTGATGGCGAGCCCGGCGAGGAACGGCCACGCGGTCTCCCAGATACCGGCGATCGTCAGCGCCTCGGCGTGGGAACGCCGGCCGAGCACGGAGAAGGCGAGCACCAGGGCGGCGTCAAGCGCCGCGGCCGAGGCGAGGACCGGGCGCGACGCGCGTGCGCGAGCGTCCGAGCCGGGGTGAACGGGATCAGAGCTCATGATCCCTCAGCCTACGCGGTGCGGCGTCGCCGCCCGTGCTGCAGCGCGCGCTGCCGACCACGCTGTCGAGTGCGCTGTCGAGTGCGCCGCCGATCTCCGGTACGCTGCCCGGAGAGATAGGGATCACGACGGAGTGGGAGGAGACGCGCATGAGCGCTGACGTGCTGTTCACCGGGGGACCGGTCTTCACCGGGGTCGGGCTCCCGCTGGAGGGAATGGCCGTGTCGGTGGTGGACGGACGCATCTCGGCGGTCGTGCCCGAGGCGGAGACCGAGACGCTCGCCGGCCCGGGGACCCGCCGCATCGACCTGAACGGCGCGCTTCTCGCACCGGGCTTTCAGGACGCGCACGTGCATCCCGTCGGCGGCGGCGTGGAGCTCCTGCAGTGCAACCTCACCGAGGCCGAGAACGCGGAGCAGGCGCTCGCCGCGATCGCGGCCTATGCCGCGGCGAATCCTGAGGAGTCGTGGATCGTCGGCGCCGGCTGGTCGATGGATCACTACCCGGGAGGCACCCCGACGAGGCAGCTGCTCGACGCGATCGTCCCGGAGCGGCCGGTCTTCCTGATGAACCGCGATCATCACGGCGCGTGGGCGAACACCGCGGCCATCCGCCTGGCGGGCCTCGACGCGAGCACCCCCGATCCCGAGGACGGGCGCATCGAGCGCGAGGCCGACGGCCACCCGGCCGGCACCTTCCACGAGGGGGCCGCCGAGCTGTTCGCCGAGGTGAAGCCCGAGGTCTCGCCCGATCTCGTCTACCGCGGACTGCTCCGAGCGCAGGAGGAGATGCTCTCCCTCGGCATCACCGGATGGCAGGACGCGATCGTCGGCAGTGCCAACGCGCCCGTGCCCGACGGCACCGCGGCCTATCTGCGCGCGATCGACGAGGGGACGCTGAAGGTGCACGTGATCGGAGCCCAGTGGTGGGAGCGCGGAGTCGGGCTGGAGCAGATCGAGGGGATCCTCGCTCGCCGCGACGAACGCGCCTCGAGCGGCAGCGCCGGTCGGTTCGAGCTGGGCTCCGTCAAGATGATGGTCGACGGCGTCGCCGAGAACTACACCGCCGCGATGCTCGAGCCCTATCGGGATGCGAGCGGCCACGACACCTGCAACCACGGCATCTCGTTCATCGCCCCCGAGATCATGCGCGAGGCCGTGACCCGCCTCGACGCCGCAGGCATGCAGGTCCACTTCCATGCGCTCGGCGACCGCGCAGTGCGGGATGCGCTCGACGCGGTCGGCGCTGCCCGGGCGGAGAACGGGCCGCGCGACAATCGGCACCACCTGGCGCACCTGCAGGTCGTCGCCGAGGCGGACGCGCCTCGCTTCGCCGAGGTCGACGCGGTTGCGAATCTGCAGGCGCTGTGGGCCACGCACGAGGATCAGCTCGACACGTTGACGCTGCCGTTCATGCAGGACGGCGCGGAGCGCCGGCAGTACCCCTTCGGCGATCTCGTGCGCGGCGGGGCGAAGCTGGCCGCCGGCAGCGACTGGCCGGTCTCGTCGGCCGATCCGCTCGCCGCGATCGCGGTCGCCGTCAACCGGGCGGTGCCCGGCTACGATGCTCCGCCGCTCGGTGGCGAGCACCAGCGGCTCGATCTCGCGACCGCGCTCGCCGCCTACACCTCGGGCAGCGCCTACGTGAACCACCGCGACCACGATACCGGCCACGTGCGCGAGGGCTATCTGGCGAACCTGGTGATCATCGAGCCCAACCCGTTCGAGGTGCCAAGCGACGAGCTCTTCGGCACGGCCGTCACCTCGACCTGGGTCGAAGGCGAAGAGGTGTATCGGGCGGGGCGGGTCCCACCGCGCACGGATAGTATGTGAGGCGACGCAAGGAAGACGAGGGGGACTCGCCGTGGCCGCACCGCTGGAGGAGACGCCGCCCGCCGGCGTGGATCCCGCCGCGGCGAGCCCGGTCGGCACGGGTTCCGCCGACGCCGAGCCCCGGTGGCTGTCGCCGGAGGAGCGCCGGACGTGGATGCGGCTCATCGGGCTGACGACCCTGCTGCCGGGTGAGCTCGAGGCGCAGCTGAAGCGGGATGCCGGGCTGAGCCTCTTCGAATACCATGTGCTCGCGATGCTCAGCGAGGCGGAGGAGCGCACGCGCTCGATGAGCGATCTCGCCTTCTGGTCGACCTCGTCGCTCTCGCGGCTCTCGCACGTCGTGACCCGGCTCGAGAAGCAGGGCTGGGTGCGCCGAGTCGCCTGCCCCGACGACGGGCGCGCGACCAACGCCGTGCTGACCGACGCCGGCGTCGCCCACCTCGAGCAGCATGCGCCGGCCCACGTCGCCGAGGTGCGGCGGATCATCTTCGACGGCCTCGACGAGGCCGAGGTGCGGGTGATGGGCGAGGCGCTCGGCAAGATTCTCGACCGCATCGATCCGGCGATGCTGCGGCAGACGGAGACCTGAACGCCGAGCATGCCTCGGTGAAACCCCGGATGCGTCAGGATGCGGAGCGGAGCGCGGCGACGACTGCCTCGTGCAGGAGCCCGTTTGTGGCGAGCGAGCTGCCGTTCCACGCGGTCGGCGAACCCTCCGCATCCGTGAACGACCCCCCGGCCTCCCGCACGATCGGCACGTGCGCGGCCAGGTCGTAGGCCTTGACATCGAACTCGGCGACGATGTCGAGCAGGCCTTCGGCGAGCAGCATGTAGGACCAGGAGTCGCCGTAGCCGCGATCCCGCCAGACGAGCTCGGCGAGCGAGAGCAGCGAGTCGAGGCGACCGGCGTCCCGCCACTGGCCGATGCTCTGGAAGCTGAGCGAGGCGTCGGCGAGCTCGCCCACCCCGCTCACGCGGATGCGGCGAGGCGCGGCCCCGCGATCCTGCCGCCAGGCGCCGCCGCCGGTCTCCGCGAACCAGCGGGTGCCGAGCGCCGGCATGCTGACGACGCCGACGGTCACGACGCCGTCGACCTCGAGCGCGATCAGCGTCGCCCAGTTCGGGACACCGCGGAGGAAGTTCGCGGTGCCGTCGATCGGGTCGAGGATCCAGCGGCGCGCGCCCCGATCCTCGCGCCCCGATTCCTCCCCGAAGAACCCGTCTCCGGGGCGTTCGGCGGCGATCCGCTCCCGCAGCGCCCGTTCCACGGCGAGATCGGCGTCGGTGACGTGCGTGCGGTCGGGCTTCGTGTCGATACGCAGGTCCGCCGCGCGGAAGCGGGGGAGCGAGATCGCATCCGCGAGCCCGGCGAGCTCGAGCGCGAAGGCGAGATCTGCGGAGGGAGCGGGGGCCTCGGAAGACATTCGGCGCCTTTATCAAGGTCTGGCCTGCCGGCAGGGCGCCGGAGACGAAAAAAGCTCCACCAGGAGTGATGAAGCTTTGTTCCGTGCGCCCTCACGGGCTCGAACCGTGGACCCGCTGATTAAGAGTCAGCTGCTCTACCAACTGAGCTAAAGGCGCCCGTCACCCGCCAGCGGGCAACGGAAATACTCTAGCACGATGCCCGGGGTGCGTGAAATCGGCGCGGGCGCACGGGCTCCGGGCCGCTCGGGGCGCCCCACCGTGCAGCCTCACCGCGCGGATCTCCTCGCCCGCGGGCCCCGAAGCAGGAACGCGGCCGCCGCCACGGCCGAGGCGAGCGAACCCACCATGACGGCGAGCCGGGCCACGTCGGCCTCCGGTCCGGCGAAGCTGAGATCGGCGATGAGCAGCGAAACCGTGAAGCCGATCCCGGCGAGGCAGAAGACTCCGAAACGCTCGCGACGGTCGCCGCCGAGTACGGTGCCGGTCAGACGGGTCAGGATCCAGACGCTCAGCCCGATTCCGAGCGGCTTCCCGACGAGCAGGCCGAGGACCACCCCGATGGCGACCGGATCGGTCGCGAAGCCCGCCGCACCGCTGATCGGCACGCCTGCGGCGAAGAAGGCGAAGACCGGCACCGCGATCCCGCTCGACAGGGGACCGAAACGATAGCCGAACGACTCGGCGAGGTCGATCCGCTCGGCCACGTCCCCGACCCCGCGGCGACGGTCTCGTGCGGCGACGGGCACGGCGAACGCGAGCAGGACGCCGGCGATCGTCGCGTGCAGTCCGGAGGCGTGCACGAGCGCCCAGACCAGCGCCCCGAGGGGCAGCAGGACGATCCAGGCCAGAGGGCGGTGACGGTCGAACCAACCGGCGCACCGCTGCACGAGCACGGCGTAGAGCGCAAGGGGGAGCGCGGCGGCTGCGAGCCAGATCCATTGCAGCCCGTCGGCGTAGAAGATCGCGATGATGGTGATCGCGATGAAGTCGTCGACCACGGCGAGGGTGAGCAGGAACACTCGCAGGACCGGCGGGATTCTCGGCGCGATCAGCCCGAGCACGGTGACGGCGAAGGCGATGTCGGTCGCCGTCGGGACGGCCCAGCCCCGCGCGCCCGATCCGCCCGCGTTCACGGCGAGGAAGATCGACGCGGGGAGCAGCACGCCGCCGAAGGCGGCGCCGACCGGGACGATCGCGGTTGCGAGATTCCGCAGCGCTCCGCCCGCGAACTCGCGCTTCAACTCGAGCCCGACCATGAAGAAGAAGACCGCGAGCAACCCGTCGGAGGCCCAGGCGCCGAGACTCAGATCGAGATGCCAGCCGGCGGGCCCGATCTTGAAGTCCCGCAGCGCGTCGTACGCGTCGGCCCACGGGCTGTTCGCGGCGGCGAAGCCGAGCGCTGCCGCGATGAGGACGAGGATCCCGCTCGCGAACTCGGCGCGCAGGAGGCGGGTGACGCGGGCCGCCTCGCGGCGGCTGACGAGGACGGCACGGTTCAGGGTCACGGCGAGCTCCAGGGTAGACGGATGCGACTGCCGACCAGACTTCCTGGCTCACCTTCGTCGATCCTAGTCCCGCGAAGCTCGCCGGTCGTGCTCACCATGCCGGGAGGGAGTGCGGGCTAGGAGCGCTTCTACTCGGCCTCGAACTGCTCGTCATCCAGCTGCTTGGCCACGCCGACGATCGCGAGCACGAGCCCGGCCGCCCAGACGCCCCACACGAGGAAGCGGCGCCAGTCCCGCGGCATCGACTGGGCCTGCCTCGCGGTGCCGAGGGCGCCGAAGAGGGCGCCGATGACTCCCATATTGGTCAGATACTTGCCGATCGACATGCCGACAGCCTACTCCGCACCGCCCGGCGAGCGCCTCCCCGCTCGTCGGCGCACCGGCGCATCCACGGCGCTGGGGAGCATACGGCCGGGACTAGACTGGACGCTATGGCAGAGATCGACATGAAGCCGCGCAGTCGCGACGTCACCGACGGAATCGAGAAGGCCGCGTCTCGGGGCATGCTCCGGGCCGTCGGCATGGGCGACGAGGACTGGGACAAGCCCCAGATCGGCATCGCGAGCTCTTGGAACGACGTCACGCCGTGCAACCTGAGCCTCGACAGACTCGCGCAGGGCGCGAAGGAGGGCGTGCACTCCGGTGGCGGCTACCCGCTGCAGTTCGGCACCATCTCGGTGAGCGACGGCATCTCGATGGGGCACGAAGGCATGCACTTCTCGCTCGTCTCGCGCGAGGTCATCGCCGACTCGGTCGAGACGGTGGTCATGGCCGAGCGCCTGGACGGCACGGTCGTGCTCGCCGGCTGCGACAAGTCGCTGCCGGGCATGCTCATGGCGGCCGCCCGGCTCGACCTCGCCTCGGTCTTCCTCTACGCAGGATCGATCGCCCCCGGCTGGGTCAAGCTCTCGGACGGGACCGAGAAGCAGGTCACGATCATCGACGCGTTCGAAGCGGTCGGCGCCTGCAAGGCTGGCACCCTGAGCGAGGAGGACCTGAAGCGCGTCGAGTGCGCGATCGCCCCCGGCGAGGGCGCCTGCGGCGGCATGTACACGGCGAACACGATGGCCTGCGTCGCCGAGGCGCTCGGCATGAGCCTTCCCGGCTCCGCCGCGCCGCCGAGCGCGGATCGCCGTCGCGACTACTACGCGCACCGCTCCGGGGAGGCCGTCGTCAACCTCCTGCGCCAGGGCATCACGTCGCGCGACATCCTGACCAAGAAGGCGTTCGAGAACGCCATCGCCGTGGCCATGGTGCTGGGCGGTTCGACGAACGCCGTGCTGCACCTCCTCGCCATCGCTCGCGAGGCAGAGGTCGAGCTCACGCTCGACGACTTCACCCGTATCGGCGAGAAGACGCCGCACCTGGCCGACATGAAGCCCTTCGGCCGGTACGTCGCCGAGGACTTCGATCGCGTCGGAGGCATGCCCGTCATCATGAAGGCGATGCTCGACGCAGGACTCCTGCACGGCGACGCCCTCACCGTCACCGGCAAGACGGTCGCGGAGAACCTCGCCGACGTCACGACCGAGATCGACGGCAAGGTGATCCGCAAACTCGACGACCCGCTGCACGCGAACGGCGGCCTGACGATCCTCGGCGGCACGCTGGCGCCCGAGGGCGCGGTCGTCAAGACGGCCGGCTTCGACGCGGAGCTGTTCGAGGGGCCGGCGCGCGTGTTCGAGCGCGAGCGGGCGGCCATGGATGCGCTGACCGAGGGCAAGATCGGCAAGGGCGACATCGTCGTGATCCGCTACGAGGGTCCGAAGGGCGGGCCGGGCATGCGCGAGATGCTCGCGATCACCGGCGCCATCAAGGGCGCTGGCCTCGGCAAGGATGTACTACTATTGACGGACGGCAGATTCTCGGGCGGCACAACCGGCCTGTGCATCGGTCATATCGCGCCGGAGGCCTCGGACGGAGGCCCGGTGGCGCTGGTGCGCGACGGTGACCTGATTCGGGTCGACATCGCCGCGAAGACGCTCGATCTGTTGGTGGATCCCGCAGAGCTCGAGGCGCGCAAGGCAGCCTGGGCGCCGTTGCCCCCGCGGTACACCCGTGGTGTACTCGCGAAGTACGCCAAGCTCGTGCATTCGGCCAGCGAGGGTGCTATCACGGGTTGAGCGGATCACGCTCCGCCCCCGATCGATCCTCGCCTTCGGCGAGCGATCGTACGGCGGCGCGGCCGTGGTGCGGCGGTGACGGCGACATCGAACGACAGAGAGTTATGAAATGAACGCGGAAGCGAGTGCATCACCCGCAACGACCGGCCTCAGCGGCACGGGCGCGGCATCGGCCGGCGAACGGATGACGGGCGCCGACGCCGTCGTCCGCAGCCTCGAGGCGCTCGGCGTGAGCGACGTCTTCGGTCTGCCCGGCGGAGCGGTGCTGCCGCTCTACGACACCTTGGCGAACGACCACGAGCTGCGGCACATCCTGGTTCGTCATGAGCAGGGCGGCGGTCACGCCGCAGAGGGCTTCGCCGCGGCGAGCGGCAAGGTGGGCGTCTGCATCGCCACCTCCGGGCCCGGAGCGACGAACCTCGTGACCGCGATCGCCGACGCCTACATGGACTCGGTGCCGATGCTCGCGATCACCGGTCAGGTCTTCTCGCACCTCATGGGCACCGACGCCTTCCAGGAGGTCGACATCGTCGGCGTGACCATGCCGATCACCAAGCACTCCTTCCTCGTGAAGCGGGCGGAGGACGTGCCCGGCGCGATCGCGGCCGCCTACCATCTCGCCTCGACCGGCCGTCCGGGTCCCGTGCTCGTGGACATCACCAAGGACGCCCAGGAGGGCGAGCTCGACTTCGTGTGGAACGCGCAGGTCGACCTGGCCGGCTACCGTCCCATCACCAAGGCCAACAGCAAGCAGATCCAGGCCGCGGCCGATCTCATCGCCGAAGCCGTGCGCCCCGTGTTCTACGTCGGCGGCGGTGTGGGCCGGGCCGGCGCCTCCGAGGAGCTGCTGCAGCTCGCCGAGCTGGTCGGCGCTCCCGTCGTCACCACGCTGATGGCGCGGGGCGTGTTCCCCGACTCGCACCCGCAGCACCTCGGCATGCCCGGCATGCACGGCACGGTGCCCGCCGTGCTCGCGCTGCAGGAGTCCGATCTGCTGATCACGCTCGGTGCCCGCTTCGACGACCGCGTCACCGGCAAGGCCGCGCTCTTCGCGCCCGAGGCGAAGGTGATCCACGCCGACATCGACCCGGCGGAGATCGGCAAGATCCGCGCCGCGGACGTGCCGATCGTGGGCGACGCCGCCGAGGTGATCGCGGATCTCATCGCCGCGGTCTCCACTGCGAAGGTCGGCCGCGAGTTCGCCGACACGTCCGCCTGGTGGGCGCGGCTGAACGAGCTGCGCGAGAAGTACCCGCTGGGCTACACCGAGACGAGCGACGGCCTGCTCTCCCCGCAGTACGCGATCCAGCGCATCGGTGAGCTGACCGGTCCCGAGGGGATCTACGTGGCCGGTGTCGGCCAGCACCAGATGTGGGCCGCCCAGTTCATCAAGTACGAGCGCCCCAACTCCTGGCTCAACTCCGGCGGCGCCGGCACGATGGGCTACGCGGTCCCCGCCGCCATGGGTGCGAAGGTCGCCGAGCCGGACCGCGTGGTCTGGGCGATCGACGGCGACGGCTGCTTCCAGATGACCAACCAGGAGCTCGCCACCTGCACGGTGAACGACATCCCCATCAAGGTCGCCGTCATCAACAATTCGTCGCTCGGCATGGTCCGTCAGTGGCAGACGCTGATCTACGACGGCCGCTACTCGAACACCGAGCTCAACACCGGCCACGGCAGCGCTCGTGTGCCCGACTTCGTGAAGATGGGCGAGGCCTACGGCTGCCTGTCGATCCGAGTCGAGCGCGAGGATCAGGTCGACGATGCGATCAAGCTCGCGCTCGAGACCAACGACCGCCCGGTCGTGATCGAGTTCGTGGTGAGCGCCGACGCCATGGTCTGGCCGATGGTCCGCCAGGGCACCTCGAACAGCGACATCCAGTACGCCCTCGAACACAGCCCCGAGTGGGGGGAGGAGTAGTCATGAGCCGTCACGTACTCAGCCTCCTGGTCGAAGACAAGCCGGGCCTGCTCACGCGCGTCGCCGGGCTCTTCGCCCGTCGCGGATTCAACATCGAGTCGCTCGCGGTCGGCCCGACCGAGGTGCACGGGCTCTCGCGCATCACGGTCGTCGTCGACGAAGAGGATCTGCCGCTCGAGCAGGTCACCAAGCAGCTCAACAAGCTCGTCAACGTCATCAAGATCGTCGAGCTCGAAGACAGCCAGTCGGTGCAGCGCGAGCACATGCTCATCAAGGTCCGCGTCGACAACCAGACGAGATCCCACGTGCTCGAGGCCGTCAACCTCTTCCGTGCTCGCGTCGTCGATGTCGTCCCCGACGCGCTCGTCATCGAGGTCACGGGCGATACGGGTAAGATCCAGGCGTTCCTGCGCGTGCTCGAGCCCTTCGGGATCAAGGAGATCGCCCAGTCCGGGCTGATCGCCGTGGGCCGCGGATCGAAGTCGATCACCGAACGCGTCTTCAAGAACTGAGAGGATCGCGCGCGATCCTCTCTGAAGAACGAGTAAACCAACCACCAACCAATAAGGAGGCCACTCGTGGCTGAGATGTACTACGACAGCGACGCCGATCTGTCGATCATCCAGGGCAAGAAGGTAGCGATCGTCGGCTACGGATCGCAGGGGCACGCGCACGCGATGAACCTGCGCGATTCGGGTGTTGAGGTCGTCATCGCGCTGAAGGAGGGCTCGAAGTCCATCCAGAAGGCCGAGGAGGCCGGCTTCACCGTGAAGACCGTCGACCAGGCCGCCGAGTGGGCCGACCTGATCATGATCCTCGCGCCGGATCAGCACCAGCGCTCGATCTACAACGAGCAGATCAAGCCCCACCTCACCGCGGGCAAGACCCTCGCCTTCGCGCACGGCTTCAACATCCGCTTCGGCTACATCGAGGCCCCCGAGGGAGTCGACGTGATCCTCGTCGCCCCGAAGGCCCCGGGCCACACCGTGCGTCGCGAGTTCGAGGCCGGCCGCGGCATCCCCGACATCATCGCCGTCGAGAAGGACGCCTCGGGCACCGCCTGGGCGACCGCCATCTCGTACGCCAAGGCCATCGGCGGGACCCGCGCCGGCGTCATCAAGACCACCTTCACCGAGGAGACCGAGACCGATCTCTTCGGCGAGCAGGCGGTGCTCTGCGGCGGCACCTCGCAGCTCGTCCAGTACGGCTTCGAGACCCTCGTCGAGGCGGGCTACCAGCCCGAGATCGCCTACTTCGAGGTGCTGCACGAGCTCAAGCTCATCGTCGACCTCATGTGGGAGGGCGGCATCGCCAAGCAGCGCTGGTCGGTCTCCGACACCGCCGAGTACGGCGACTACGTCTCCGGCCCGCGCGTCATCGACCCGAGCGTCAAGGAGAACATGAAGGGCGTGCTCGCCGACATCCAGTCCGGCGCGTTCGCCGAGCGGTTCATCGGCGACCAGGACAACGGTGCCAAGGAGTTCATGGAGCTCCGCGCCAAGGGCGAGCAGCACCCGATCGAGACCACCGGTCGCGAGCTGCGGAAGCTCTTCGCCTGGAAGCAGGAGGACGCCGACTACGTGGACGGCAGCGTCGCGCGCTGACGCTTCGAGATCGACGTATCGAATGGGCGGGGGCCCGGAGCCGAGGCTCCGGGCCCCCGCCCATTCGGCGGTGTGCGGTTCATCTCCGGGGGAAGCGCCAGGCGACGATGAGCGCACCGGCCGCGACGATGCCCGCGCACCACAGGAGTGCGAAGCCGAGCTGGCCCCCGGGATCCTGCCCTGCGAGCAGCGAGCGGATCGCATCGGTCAGCGGTGTGACCGGCTGCGCGGCGGCGGCCGGCTGCAGCCAGGCCGGCAGGGTGTCGAGCGGCACGAAGGCGCTCGACAGGTAGGGCAGGAAGAGGATGCCGAAGCCGTAGCCGTTCGCCGACTCGGGGCTCGAAGCCAGGAGGCCGATGGCCGCGAAGACGACCGTGACGGCGACGATCCAGGCGAGCACGACGCCGATCGCCGCGATCCACTGCCACGCATCGGCCTGGGGTCTGAAGCCGAGCAGCAGCGCGACCCCGAGCACGAGCGCCGTGGCGAACAGGTTGCGCAGCACGCTCGCCGCGACGTGTCCGACGAGACAGGCGGACGCCGGGGCCGAGAGGCTGCGGAAGCGCTGCATCGCGCCGCCCGTGACGTCGCGGTTGACCGAGACAGCCACAGAAGCGGCGCCGAAGCCCGAGCAGAGCACGATGATGCCGGGCGTGACGAAGTCGACGTAGCGGCCGTCCGAGCTGATCGCGCCGCCGAACACGACGGTGAACAGCAGCATGAGCATGACCGGCAGCACGATCGCGAGCAGCAGGCCCTCGCCGTCGCGCAGGCTGTGGTGCATGCTGCGCCCGATGAAGACGCGGCTCGCGGTGAACGCTCCGGCGCCGGGGTGCGGCTCGAAGGCGGGCCGGGCGGTGAGGTTCGCCTGCGCGCTCATGCCGCTGCCTCCTCTTCGGCCGGGGTCCGCTTGTTCCTGCCGGTGAGGGCGAGGAACGCGTCGTCGAGCCCGGGACGGCGCAGCTCGACGCGCATGGCACGTTCGTCTTCGCTCAAATCGGCGAGCGCTCGGGCGAGACCGCCCGCCGTGCGATCGATTTCGAGCGTGCGCGCGACGCGGCCTCCGGCGTCGACCAGTACCGCGGCCTCCTCGCCGACGAGCGACACGAGCGACGCCACGGTGCCGTCGGCGACGATCCGCCCGCCGTCCAGGATGGCGACCCGATCGGCGAGTGCCTCGGCCTCGTCGAGCATCTGCGTCGTGAGAAAGACGCTGCACCCCTCGGAGGCGAGTCTCGCGATGTCGTCCCAGAGGTGCGAGCGGCTCGCCGGGTCGAGGCCGGTCGTCGGCTCGTCGAGGAAGAGCACCGCCGGCGTGCGCACGAGGGAGGCGGCGAGATCGACGCGACGCCGCATGCCGCCCGAGTAGCCGGAGACAGGGCGATCCGCCGCATCCTCGAGTCCGAACGACGCGAGCAGCTCGCTCGCACGGCTGCGCGCGTCGAGGGTCGCGAGGCCGAGGAGCCTTGCGACCATGACGAGGTTCTCCCGCCCGGTGAGCGCCTCGTCCACCGAGGCGTACTGGCCGGTCGCCCCGATGAGCCGACGCACGGCCTTCGCCTCGTGCACGACGTCGTGGCCGAGCACGCGCGCCGTGCCGGAGTCGGGGCGGAGCAGGGTGGTGAGGATCGATACGAGTGTCGTCTTGCCTGCCCCGTTCGGCCCGAGCAGGGCGAAGATGCCGGCGGAGAGGTCGAGCGTGAGATCGTCGAGCACCCGATGGCCGCGATACCGCTTGCCGAGTCGCTCGAGCTCGATGGTGGTGGACATGGGGCTCCTTTCGCGTCGTACATAAACAGTATGCGTTATAAACAGTAGATTTGTCACGCAGTTATGATGGTGCGAAGAGTCGAGGAGGTTCGAATGGTCGAGGGAGACGTGTCGCGCACGCTCGCGCTCGCCTGGGGGCTCGCGGCGGCACCCCAGCGCGGGCCCAAGCGGGAGCTGACGCTCGAACGCATCGTCGAGGCCGCGATCGAGATCGCCGACGCCGAGGGGCTCGGGGCGGTCACGATGCAGCGGGTGGCGCAGCGCTTCGAGTTCAGCACCATGGCGCTGTACCGCTACGTCGCCACCAAGGACGAACTCCATCGGCTGATGCTCGACACGGCGCTCGCGGGAGCCTCCGACGACGGCGACCCGGGCGACTGGCAGGAGGGGCTCGGCGGCTTCCTCCGCGAGCTCGTCGCGGGGTACCGGCGCCATCCCTGGACGCTCGACATCCCGCTCGCCAGCGACATCCACCTGATGCCCGGCCAGATCGCCGCGGCGGATCGCGGGCTGCGCAGCATGCGGGAGCTGGCGGTCCCCGCCGAGATGAAGCTCGGCGTGCTGATGCTGCTCTCGGCGTTCGCCCGCGGACACGGCGAGATCGAGCGCGAGGTGCTCGCGGGCATGATCATCGGCCCCGAGACGCGAGCGCTGCTCGCGGAGGCCGTCGTACCGGCGCGCTTCCCGGATGTCGGTCCGCTGATCGCGAACGGCGTCTACCTCCAGGACGGCGCCGATGCCTCGGCTTCGTCCGAGGACGACGCCGAGCAGATCCTCGGCTTCGCGATCGAGGTGCTCGTCTCCGGCCTGACGCAGGCCTTCGCGCAGGCGGACGATCCGGCGGGCGAGGCCGCACCGCCCGTACCGCCCTCGGACGCGGAGGCGGCTCGGCCCGCGCGCGCACCCTCCCCGCAGCAGGCTCACGAGGTCGCTGAGGCGGAGCTGCGCGCGCATATCGCCCTGCGCAAGCGGACGCAGCAGCGGGTGCGCGAGCTCGAGAAGCAGGAGGCGGTGCTGCGGCGCGCCCGCGACCGCGCCAAGGAGCTCGCGAAAGCCCATGCGAGGCTCGCGGAGACCCCGTAGCGCGTGCCGCATCCGACGCGCGACCGCGTCGCAGCCCTCGGCGTGTTCGCTCTTCCCGGCCGTGCTGCAATCGGGATAGGCTGGCACTGTTCATGGCGGATGCCCCGAGCGGGCGCACCAGTGAGGATGGCGACGTGGGACTCATTCAGGCGGCGATCGGCGCGCTCGGCGGCACTCTGGCCGATCAGTGGAAGGACTTCTACACGATTCCCGACGGCCTCGCGCCGACGGCCGCCCTGTTCGCGGCGGTGCCCCGCGGCGAGAACGCGGGTCGGGGCTCGAACACCAAGGCCTCCGACGGTGTGATCACCAACGGCAGCAGGATCCTGGTCCCCGAGGGCTACGGGCTCGTGCTGATGCAGGACGGTGCGATCACCGGCTTCGCCGCAGAGGCCGGCGCCTACGAGTGGAACAGCGAGGCGCAGGACTCGCAGTCGATCTTCGCCGGCAACGGCATCGTGAGCCCGCTCATCACGACCTCGTGGGAGCGCTTCAAGTTCGGCGGTCGCCCGGGCACACAGCAGCGCGCCTACTTCGTCACGCTCAAGGAATTGCCGAACAACCGCTTCGGCACGCAGTCCGAGATCTATTGGGACGACGCGTACATGAACGCCCAGGTCGGCGCGGTCACCCGCGGCACCTACACGCTGAAGGTCACCGACCCGATCCTCTTCATCAAGAACTTCGTGCCCGCGAAGTACCTCGAGCCCGGCCAGGTCTTCGACTTCACCGACCTCGAGAACGATGCCGCCTCGCAGCTCTTCAACGAGGTCGTCGGCTCTCTGGCCCCGGCCTTCTCGCTCTACACGAACGACCCGTCGAAGGGCAACCGGATCACCAAGATCCAGCAGGACTCCGTCGGGTTCGCTCAGAGCCTCTCGGCCGCCGTGGAGCAGAACTACCAGTGGTCCACTGTGAGGGGCCTGCTGATCGCGTCGACCGCGATCGTCTCGATCGAGTACGACGAGACGACCCGCGAACTGCTGCGCAACGTGCAGCGCGCCGACGCGCTCGCGGGCGCACGCGGCAACTCGAACCTGCAGGCATCGGTCGCTGCGGGCTTCGAGGCGGCGGGCGATCAGGGCGCCGGCGGCCTGTTCGGGATGGGCATGGCCGCGGGCGCGACCGGACTCGGCGGACTGCAGCAACCCGTGCCGGGCGTCGGCGCGCAGAGCGGGGCGCCCGCTGCGGCTCCCGCAGCTGCGGCCCCGGCCGCCGCGGCAGAGCCCGGTGCGGAGGATCCGATGGCGAAGCTCGCGAAGTTCAAGGAGATGCTCGACGCGGGCCTCATCACGCAGGAGGACTACGACGCCGCCAAGGCGAAGGCCCTCGGCATCTGAACGGCCGACGGATGAACGACTCCCCGGCGATGCCGCAGGGCGAACCGTCACCCGTGCCGGTCGAGCCCGCCGCGAGCACCGATCCGGTCGGCACCGAGAACGAGCGTCTGCGGGACGGCGTCAACCGATGCCCGAAGTGCGGTTCGACCGAGATCCAGCTGCGCCCTGCGACCGGCATGCTCATCTGCCTCTTCTGCCGCCATGAGTGGGCGGAGTCGGCGATCGAGGGGCAGGTCTTCGCGGAGGCGCCGCTCTCCGAGCTGAGCGGCACGACGATCGGGAGCGGAGCCGCCGACATCGACGGCTCCGTCGACGACGTCGTGACGCTGAAGTGCGGGGGCTGCGGCTCCGAGGTCGTCGTGAACACCGCGCAGGCGATGTCGGCGCGCTGCCACTGGTGCCGGCACATCCTGACCATCAACGAGCAGGTGCCGAACGGCGCCGTGCCCGACGCGGTGCTGCCGTTCGCGCTGACCCATGAGCAGGCGGTCGCCGCGATCCGCGCCTTCGCGGGGAAGCGGCGCATCTTCGCCAACCGGAGGTTCCTGCGGGAGTTCACGCCCGAGAACGTCGTCGGCGTGTACCTGCCCTACATGGTGGTCGACGGCAACGCCGGCGCCGACGTCTGGGGGCACGGCGAAGTGCTGGTGCGCACCTACACGCGCGGGAGCGGGGAGGACAAGGAGACCTTCTACGACGCCGACGTGTACCAGGTGCAGCGGCACGTCGATTTCACCGTCGACGATCTGACCATCGAGTCGTCGTCCGAGCGGGCCAACATGAACACCTTCGTCAACACGAACAACGTGATCAACACGATCCTGCCGTTCGACACGAAGAACGCCGTGCGCTGGAACGCGGGCTATCTCACCGGGTTCACCTCGGAGAAGCGCGATCAGGACATCTCGGCGATCCAGCCCGTGCTCGAGCACCAGCTGCTCTCGATCGCGCGTTCGCAGGTCTCTCCGTCCGTCACGGGCTACAACCGCGGCGTGCGCTGGGAGCACGAGCGGCTCGAGGTGCGCGGCACGCGGTGGCTGTCGATGTACCTGCCGGTCTGGCTCTATTCCTACTACCACGAGGAGAAGGGCCGGGGCATGGTCCACTACATCGCGGTGAACGGCCGCACGGGGGAGACGATGGGCAGCGTTCCGGTCTCGCAGGGGCGACTTCTCGCCGCAGCTTTCGCGACCGGAACGGTGGTCGAGGGCCTCGTGCTCGCGATTCTGGCGGCCACGGCATGATCGCGGCACTGCTCATCGGCCTGATCGACGCGGCCGGCGTCGTCGCCGCGACGGACGACGGCGACCCGGGCTGGCTGCTGCTCGCCGGGCCGGCCGCCGGGATCGCCACGTACACGGCCCTGTACCGGTACTACCGCAACACCGACAAGTCGCACGCCTTCGAGCACGAGACGATCATCGAGGCGCAGCCCGTCACCGGCAGTGACCAGAAGGTGGACGAGATTCGCGGGACGAAGCAGAAGTCGATCCAGGGGAACAACGTCCGATCCCATCGGGAACGCGTGCAGCGGGTGCAATAGCGCGGCTACTCCGCAGGTTCCTCCGTCGACTCGTCCGCAGGCTCGTCCCCGGACGGTTCCTCGCCGCCGTTCAGCAGATCGTCGGCGAAATCGCTCGGCGGGGTCTGCTCCAGGTAGCTCGGATCGGGCAGCGCGAAGTCGTGCCCAGCGGCATTGCACTGGTTGATCTCCATCTGCACCTGCTTGGTGAGGCGCTCCATGCCGCCCGACGTATCGGCGGTGGCGTCGGAGACGGTGCCGGTGAGGATCTCGTCCTGCGTCGAGTTCTCGAGCGGCGACACCTCTGCGCAGAGGTGGTAGACGGATCCGCTGGCGACCCAGAAGACCTCGTCCTGACCGGTGATGCCGACCACGCGAGTGCGGTCCCAGTTCTGCTCGACCGTGTACTGCTCGACCGACGGCGGATTGAAGTCGACGCCGAGCGCGACGGCGATCACCAGCACCCCGATGCCGATGCCGCCGGCCCAGCCCTTCTGCTTCTTGTCCATGTCCTTGTTCAGGAAGATCAGGATGATGAGGGGCAGGAAGGCGAGGATCGGGATGATCGCGCCGAGCTGGTTCTGCACGAAGAAGCGGACCTTGTCCTTGCGGGACGCCGGGTCGAGTCGGTTCGCGCCCTTCCACAGGTAGCCCGCGATGATGCAGAGGATCGCGTTGATCACGAGGATGCCGATGATCCACCAGAACGCCCAGCCGGGGAACGAGACGACGGGGGAGCCGTCGGCGCCCTGCTGCACACCGCTGTTCCAGTCGAACTGCTGGGCGATGCGCGTGCGCGCCGGCGTGTTCAGCAGCCCGAAGATCGCGAAGGCCTGCAGTGCGATCGCGACGAGCCACAGCACGCCCGCGATGATCCGCTTGGTCCGTGCCCTGCCCTTGGCCTCGGGCGTCGCCTTCCAGGTGCGATCCGCGGCTCCGTCGGCCCCGGGCTCCGCCGTCGACCGGCCCTCGGCGGCGGGCGCGGCGCGGACGACCTTCTTCCTCGGCTTCGATGCTGCGGGCTTCGACTCTTCGGTCACGGTGATCCTTCCGGGGTGCAGGGCCGGGATTCCACTCGGCGGCTATGTCTCGGCCGAGGGGCGTCTGTGGAACTCAGTGTATCCCCCGGTTCCCCAGCCGCGCGTCGATAAACTGTGCCCCATGCGCAACAAGCCTGAACGGGGGGCTCGCGAGAGCCGTCTCGCGAGCGGATGGACCGTCGAAGCCGGCCCCGGCGATGTCGACGCGGCGCTGGACGCCGCCGAGGCTCGCGCAGCGGTCGGCGGCGGATCGGGCCGCGGACTCCTCGGCGGATCCGGCACCGACGCCGGGAACGGCGCCGGGAACGATGCCGAGAACAGCGCAGCGAGCGCTGCCGTCGAGGCGGGGGCAGGGGCAGGATCCCTCGACTCGCAGGCGAAGGCGCAGCTCAGCGCCGGGATGCTGGTGCTCTTCGGTGTGATCGGCGGCCTCTACCTGCTGTACACGATCGTCTGGCTCAGCTGGGCCAAGTACTACTCGGACGCGAACGCTGCGATCGCCGAGGCCAGCGGTGTCGTCGGGTCCGTGTTCCAGCAGGTGCTCTTCTGGTTGGCGCCGTTCGCGCCGGTGCTCTGGTTCCTCTCCGTGCTGCTGCGGCTTCGCGGCGCCCGCACGCGCACGCTCCTGATCTGGCTCCTGGTCGGAGCGGTGGTGCTCGTACCGCTGCCCATGTTCGAGATGGGAGCGGCGTCGTGACCGCGAACCCGGCCACCGCGGTGGCGCACCGCGGCCGCGCCGCCCGAATCGCGGCCTGGGCGTGGGGGATCGTGCTGATCCTGTGCTACGTGCTGGTGACGGTCAACGCGGTGGGCAATCTCACCGGCATGCACGGGATCGGCGAAGCGCTCGGCGGCGGGCTGAGCCGGGCCGGCTGGTTCTGGCTGATCCTCGGCATCGTGCTTCCCGTCGCGGCTCTCGCGATCGCGCTGCTGCTGGGGCGTGGACGCCGGGCCGGGGTGCGACTGCTGCTGCTGCTGGCGGGGATCGCGGTGATCTCGGCGTTCCAGTTCGAGATCCTGCTCCTGGTGCCGCAGTACACCTATTTCGCGGCGTGACCTCGGGACCTCCGGCCAGGCGATAGAATGACCGGGTGGCTCGTCCATGAGCCCGCATCCTGCCCGCGCACCCCAGAAGGATCACTCCGTTGCCTGCGCCCGTCGTGCTGATCGCCGAACAACTCTCGCCCGCCACCATCGCCGCACTCGGCCCCGACTTCGAGGTGGTGCACGTCGACGGCACCGACCGCGACGCACTGCGCGCCTCGCTCGCCGACGCCGATGCGATCCTCGTCCGCTCGGCCACCCAGGTCGACGCCGAAGCCATCGGCTGGGCGCCGAAGCTCAAGGTCATCGCCCGCGCGGGCGTCGGCCTCGACAACGTCGACATCAAGTCCGCCACGCAGGCGGGCGTCATGGTCGTCAACGCGCCCACGTCCAACATCATCAGCGCCGCCGAGCTCACCGTCGCGCACATCCTCGGACTCGCCCGGCACCTGCAGCGCGCGCACGCCTCGCTGAGCGCGGGGGAGTGGAAGCGCTCGTCCTTCACCGGGACAGAACTGTTCGAGAAGACGATCGGCATCGTCGGCCTGGGCCGTATCGGCGCACTCGTCGCCGAGCGCCTGCGCGGCTTCGGCGTCGAGCTCATCGCCTACGACCCGTACATCACGGCTGCCCGCGCCGGCCAGCTCGACGTCGAACTGGTCGAGCTCGACGAACTGGTCGCCCGCGCCGACTTCCTCACCATCCACATGCCGCGCACCCCGGAGACGCTCGGCATGATCGGCGAGACCCAGCTGAAGGCCATGAAATCGACCGCCTACGTGGTGAACGTCGCCCGTGGCGGACTGATCGACGAGGCGGCGCTCTCCGCCGCGCTCGATGCGGGCGAGATCGCCGGCGCCGCGCTCGACGTGTTCATGCAGGAGCCCCCCGCCGACACCGTGCTCACGGGCAACGGGAGAGTGAACGTCACCCCGCACCTCGGCGCCTCGACCGACGAGGCGCAGGAGAAGGCGGGCGTGGCGGTCGCCAGGTCCGTGCGCCTCGCGCTCGCCGGCGAGCTCGTGCCCGACGCGGTGAACGTCGCGGGCGGCGCGATCGACGAGTACGTGAAGCCCGGCCTGCCGCTCACCGAGAAGCTGGGCCAGATCTTCGCGGGCCTCGCCGCGGCCCCCGTGGCGACGCTCGACGTCGAGGTGCACGGCGAGCTCAGCGAGTACAACGTCGAGGTGCTCAAGCTGGCCGCGCTCAAGGGCCTCTTCACCCAGGTCGTCAGCGACCCCGTTTCGTACGTGAACGCGCCGCTCCTCGCCGAGCAGCGCAACGTCGAGGTGCGCTTCAGCTCCGACACGGCAGCCGAGAGCTTCCGCAACGTCATCACGCTGCGCGGCGTGACCGAGGACGGCACGCGCGTCTCGGTCTCGGGCACGCTCACCGGGCCGAAGCAGGTCGAGAAGGTCGTCGAGATCAACGGCTACGAGCTCGAGCTCCCCATCTCCGACCACCTGATCGTGTTCAGCTACACCGATCGGCCCGGCATCGTCGCGACCTACGGCGGGCTGCTCGGCGAGGCCGGCGTGAACATCGCCGGCCTCCAGATCGCGCGCGACGAGAAGAAGGGCACCGCGCTCTCGGTGCTCTCCGTCGACGGCGAGGTGCCGTCCGAGCTGATCGATCGGCTCGGCGAGGCGATCGGTGCGGAGATGCTCCGCGCGATCGATCTCGTCGTCGACTGATCGATCGCCGTCCGATCGGGCGCGATTCCCGGCGCCGTCGATACCCCGCCGCGCGCGGGGCATCGACGTTTCCGGGATTTCGCGGGATCCGATGGTATCCTTGGCGTGTCGTGCTGCGCCCATCCGGTGCGGTACGGCATCAACGATGAATCGAGCACGTCGGTCGGCGGGCTGGTATTCGGTGGTGGATTCCCCTGCGCGCTCCACCGCGCAGGGTGATCCTCTACTGAACATCAGCACCCGCGATCGCCTGTGGCCGACGCTTCGGCGTTCCGGGCTGCCCGCCGCGTGCTCACGTATGTGAGGAGTACCCGTGGAGGGTCCTGAGATCAAGTTCGCCGAGGCCGTGCTCGACAACGGCAAGTTCGGCACGCGCACCATCCGCTTCGAGACCGGCCGTCTCGCGCAGCAGGCGCAGGGCGCCGTCGCCGCCTACCTGGACGAAGAGACCATGCTGCTCAGCGCGACCAGCGCGTCGAAGCAGCCGAAGGATCACTTCGACTTCTTCCCGCTGACCGTCGACGTGGAGGAGCGCTCGTACGCCGCCGGCAAGATCCCCGGCTCGTTCTTCCGCCGCGAGGGCCGCCCCTCGACCGAGGCGATCCTCGTCTGCCGCCTGATCGACCGCCCGCTGCGTCCGTCATTCGTCGACGGCCTCCGCAACGAGGTGCAGATCGTCGTCACCGTGATGAGCATCGCCCCGGGCGAGTTCTACGACGCGCTCGCGATCAACGCGGCCAGCGCTTCGACGCAGATCTCGGGCCTGCCCTTCTCCGGCCCGATCGCCGGCGTGCGCCTGGCGCTGATCCCCGGCCACGGCGACAACGCCGACCAGTGGGTCGCGTTCCCGACCGTCTCGCAGCTCGAGGAGGCCGTCTTCGACCTGATGGTCGCGGGCCGCGTGGTCACGAAGGCCGACGGCACCGAGGACGTCGCGATCATGATGGTCGAGGCCGAGGCGACCGAGGGCTCGTGGAACCTCATCAAGGCCGGCGCGACCAAGCCCGACGAGGCCGTCGTCGCCCAGGGCCTCGAGGCCGCGAAGCCGTTCATCTCGCAGCTGGTCAAGACGCAGGAGCAGCTCGCCGCCCAGTCGGCGAAGGAGATCCAGGACTACCCGGTCTTCCTGCCCTACGCCGACGAGACCTACGCCGCCGTCGAGGCGCTCGCGCTCGACGAGCTCGCCGGCATCTACCAGATCGCCGACAAGGTCGAGCGCCAGAACGCCGACGACGCGCTGAAGGCGCGGGTCAAGGAGGCCGTCGCAGCCAAGGTCGAGGCGGGCGAGCTGCCGGCCGAGGCCGAGGGCCAGGTCTCCGCGGCCTACAAGTCGGTCACGAAGAAGATCGTGCGCGGCCGCATCCTCACCGAGGGCGCCCGCATCGACGGCCGCGGCCTGCGCGACATCCGCGCGCTCGACGCCGAGGTCCAGGTGATCCCGCGCGTGCACGGCTCGGCGATCTTCCAGCGCGGTGAGACCCAGATCCTGGGCGTCTCGACGCTGAACATGCTGAAGATGGAGCAGCAGATCGACTCGCTGTCGCCCGTGACCAGCAAGCGCTACCTGCACCACTACAACTTCCCGCCCTACTCGACCGGTGAGACCGGCCGCGTGGGCAGCCCGAAGCGCCGCGAGATCGGCCACGGCTTCCTCGCGGAGCGCGCCCTCGTGCCGGTGCTGCCGGCTCGCGACGAGTTCCCCTACGCGATCCGCCAGGTCAGCGAGGCGCTGAGCTCGAACGGCTCGACGTCGATGGGCTCGGTCTGCGCGTCGACGCTCTCGCTGCTGAACGCGGGCGTGCCGCTGCGCGCGCCCGTCGCCGGCATCGCGATGGGCCTTGTGAGCGACGAGGTGAACGGCGAGACCCGCTACGCGACCCTCACCGACATCCTGGGCGCCGAGGACGCGCTGGGCGACATGGACTTCAAGGTCGCAGGCACCTCGGAGTTCGTGACCGCGCTGCAGCTCGACACCAAGCTCGACGGCATCCCCTCGGATGTGCTCGCCGGTGCGCTGTCGCAGGCGAAGGAGGCCCGCGCCACTATCCTCGGCGTGATGGCGCAGGCCATCGACGCCCCGGACGAGATGGCCCCGACCGCCCCGCGCGTGATCACGGTCAACATCCCGGTCGACAAGATCGGCGAGCTGATCGGCCCGAAGGGCAAGACGATCAACGGCATCCAGGACGAGACCGGCGCCGACATCTCGATCGACGACGACGGCACCGTCTACATCGGCGCCGTCGACGGCCCGTCCGCCGAGGCCGCCCGCGCGCAGGTCAACGCGATCGCGAACCCGCAGACGCCCGAGATCGGCGAGCAGTACCTCGGCACCGTGGTGAAGAACGCCGCCTTCGGGGCGTTCGTCTCGCTGCTGCCGGGCAAGGACGGCCTGCTGCACATCAGCGAGGTGCGCAAGCTCGCCGGCGGCAAGCGGATCGACTCGGTCGACGACGTGCTGTCGATCGGCCAGAAGATCCTCGTGAAGATCACCAAGGTCGACGATCGCGGCAAGCTGTCGCTCGAGCCCGTGCTCGAGGAGGCGGCTGCCGAGGCGCCCGCCGCCGACGCGGAGCCCGCCGAGGCCGAGGTCGCCGCGACCGACGCCGAGTAGTCTCCGCCGCACGAGGGCCCGGGCACCGAAGGGTGCCCGGGCCCTCGTGCGGTCAGGAGTCTGCGGCGTTCGGGAAAGTCGAAGTGGCGAACAGGCCGGGGATGAGGGAGATGCGCGTCGCGTCGATAGGGTAGGGGGGTGCCAGACCCGATTCTCCTGCCCCTCGACCTCCCCGAACTCGACGCCGACCTCAGCGGCGGGTTCCTGCGGCGCACCGTCCACCCGAGCGGTCTCCGAGTGCTCACCGAGCGGATGCCGGGTTCCCGCAGCGCGACCGTCGGCTTCTGGGTGGGGATCGGCTCGCGCGACGAGCAGGCCGAGCAGCACGATGCGCCGGGCAGTCTGGGCAGCACGCACTTCCTCGAGCATCTGCTCTTCAAGGGCACGCCGACCCGCGACGCCATGCAGATCGCCACGAGCTTCGACCGCATCGGCGCCGAGAACAACGCGCTCACGGCGAAGGAGTACACCTGCTACTACGCGAAGGTGCGCGACGCCGATCTCGACGGCGCGGTCCGGGTGCTCGCCGACATGGTGACCAATTCCGTCATCGATCCGGGCGAGTTCGAGAACGAGCGCGAGGTGATCCTCGAGGAGCTCGCGATGGCTGCCGACGACCTGGCCGACGTCGCGAACGAGCGCTTCTTCGAGACCGTCCTCGGCGAGCATCCGCTCGGGCGGCCGATCGGCGGGAGCACCGAGACCATTCGCGGCGCTCGGCGCGACGATGTGATGTCGCACTATCTGGCGCAGTACGACCCGTCGACGCTCGTCGTCACCGCGGCGGGAGCGGTGGACCACGACCGACTCGTCGAACTCGTGCTCGCCGGCCTCGACGCGGCCGCCGCGCTGGAGGGCGGCGAACGCTGGGGCACCGGGAAGGACCGGTTCCCGGTGCGGCGCCCGCAGGGAGAGGCCGGCGCGGATCCCGCCGGCGCGGATCCCGCCGATGGGACGCCCGCGGATCCGGTTCAGGGTTCGCAGGCCGACGCGGCCGCCGAACTCCGTCTGGTATCGCGCGAGAGCGAGCAGCTGAACCTTATGATCGGTACGCGCGGTCTCCGCTCGGGAGACCCCAGGCGCTTCGCCTTCGGGCTGATGAACGCCGTGCTGGGCGGAGGCATGTCGAGCCGGCTGTTCCAGGAGATCCGAGAGAAGCGGGGGCTCGCCTACACGGCCTACTCCTTCGGGGCGAGCTACAGCGACGCCGGGGCGTTCGGGATGTACGCGGGTACGGCGCCGGAGAAGGCGGCCGAGGTGATCGAGCTCGCGAACGCCGAGCTGCAGAAGGTCGCCGAGTCGGGCGTGACCGAGGAGGAGCACGAACGGGTGCTCGGACAGATCTCGGGATCGTCGGCGCTCGCGCTCGAGGACAGCGACACCCGGATGGGGCGGCTCGCCCGCGCCGAGCTCGGATCCGGGGAGCTCTACACGCTCGACGCGTCGCTCGAGCGCTTCGCGGCCGTGACGCCGGAGGACATCCGCTCGGTGGCGGCCGAGCTGGCTGCGGCGCCGCGCTCGGTGGTCGCCGTCGGCGACGTGTCGCGCTCCACCCTCGCCTGAGGGCGGTGTCCGGCGGCCGGGACCCGCTGCGGCCTCGGCCGGCCGGCCTCAGCGGCCCAGCTTCTCGCGCAGCACGCGCACGCCCGCGCGCCAGTACCTCGTGATCGTGCCGATCCGCTCGCCGCGGTAGGCGGACTGCACGGCCGGTATCAGGCGCTTCACGAGCGGCGTGAGCGCGTAATGCTCCTCCTGCGCCCGCGCGCGGATCACCAGCATGCCGGCGTCGACGCCGGGGCCGCAGATGTCGCCGTCTCCGATCGCGCGGAACCAGAAGGCGTCCTCGCCGTCGGCGAGGCCCTGCCAGTCGCGTTCGGCGTCGACGAACACGAGGCCGGCGGCGCCGTCGATGATCCGGTACCGTCCCGTGCCGGGAGAGGCGACGATGCGATCGACGTGCGGGCCGGGGTACTGGATGACGAGGGTGCTCCACTCCTGGCCGGCGAGCGCCGCCTCGCGCTCCGCGCGGATCGCGTCGAGATCCAGCGAGAACTCGCGTCCCGAGTACTCGAGCAGATGGTAGGCGAAGAGCGGCGGCGTCGTGTCGCCGGGCGTGAGGTTCGAGTGCGCCGAGGAGCCGCTGATGCGGGGGTTGAGCTCGCCGAGATAGACCTCGCCGGTGTCGGTGTCGAGCAGGATGCTGACCTCGAGGATGCCGCGGTAGCCCTCCTCGGCCAGCCGCCCGCAGAAGCGCTCGATCAGCGAGCCGATGCGGTGGCGGGTGCCGTCGTCGACGAGCCCCGGGTACATCTCGCTGCCCGACCAGCCGCCGCGATACGCGGTCAGTTCGGGATGCCCGGTGATCTCGCGCAGCACGGGTCCCACGACGGTGCCGGCGCGGGTGATGACCGCTTCCGCGGCGAGCGGCAGATGCTCGATGTGGCGCATGGCCTTGATCCGGGGCCCCACGATCTCGTTCGCGATCCGATCGAAGTCGGTTTTCGACGCGACGAAGTAGGTGGTGCGTCCCGAGTCGCCGTAGGCGAGCTGGATCACGAGCCGTTCGCCGAGGCCGGCCTGCTCCGCCTGGGCGCGCAGGTCCTCCCAACCGGTGATCGTGGTGAGCAGGTTCGGCACGCTCGCCGCACCGGCCTCGTCGCCGAGCTGCGTCGTCACGATCTTCGAATCGAGGCGGGTCCGCAGCGCGACGCTCGGCATGATGAGGTCGTAGCCGAGCTGCGCGCACAGCCGTTCGGAGGTCTCGTCGAACATGGCGAGCACGATCTGGGGCCGGTATCCGGCGGGCGTGCGGCTGGCGATGTAGGCCTGCACCTGGTCGTTGCCGAGCAGCCAGTTCGCGACGTTGACGTTGCCGCGCGGCTCGATGGCCGGGATGTTCGTCGGGGTGAAGGACCTCGGATGCGCGCCGTCCCAGCTGTCGCTCAGCGTGACGTAGTGGAAGCCGCCGACCCAGCGGTCGAGCCCGACGAGGTTGGTCGCGCTGCGGCTGAGGTAGAAGACGGGCTGCGGCGAGTCGCGCAGATGCGCCCGGATCTCGGCGGCCGTGACGAGCGGCGCGGCGGGTTCGGGGGAGCGGGGATCCGATGCGGGGGGCGCCGTGGTCATGGTTCGAGCGTAGCCGAGGTCGGGCGGTAGAATCGGGGTATGAGTACGGGCGTCGCGGTTTCGGGGGCGCGTGGGCGCTTGGGCTCGCTGGTGTGCGAGGTCGTCGGGGAGCATCCCGCGTTCGAGCTGGTCGCTCAGCTCGGCCGCTCCTCCGGACCGGACGCCGGCACCGGCGCCGGGATCCTCGTCGATGTCAGCCACCCCGAAGCGTCGCCGGCCATCGTCGAGCGCGCGCTCCGCGCGGGTCAGCGCGTCGTCGTCGGGACGAGCGGCTGGTCCGAGGCGAGACTCGCCGGGCTGCAGTCCCTCATCGAGGAGCTGGACTCGGGCGGCGATGCGGCGACGGCGGTCGTCATCCCGAACTTCTCGCTGGGGTCGGTGCTCGGAACGGTGCTCGCCCGGGTCGCCGCGCCCTATTTCGACAGCGTCGAGATCGTCGAAGCCCACCACGACGCCAAGGTCGACTCTCCGAGCGGAACCGCGGTCCGTACGGCCGAGCTGATCGCCGATGCGCGTGCCGGTGAGCCGGTCTCGGCGCCGTACGCGGAGCAGCGCGCGCGCGGCGAGTCGATCCGGGGGATCCCGGTGCACAGCCTGCGCATGCGCGGCGTGATCGCGAAGCAGGAGGTCCGCTTCGGCGGCACGGGGGAGGCGCTCACGGTCACGCACGACACCCACTCACCCGACGCCTACCGCGCCGGCATCCGCGCCGCGCTGGAGGCCGCGAGGGATGCCACGGGGTTGATCGTCGGCCTGGATCGCGTGCTCGGATTGCGTGCGCCGTGAACGCTCGGACCCGCTCCATCCTCGGGGTCGCGATCATCGCGGCGGTCCTCGTGCTCTACTTCGCGCTCACCGGGGTGCGCGCGGTGGCCCTGCTCGCCTCGGGTACCCCGCTCGCGGTCACCATGGGGCTCGCGCTGCTCGTCCTGCCGCTGATCGGAGTCTGGGCGCTGGTGCGGGAACTCCTCTTCGGCGCGCGATCGACGGCGCTGGTCGACCGTCTCGACGCCGAAGGAGGCCTGCCGGCCGATCTGGGCGACGCCGGCCCGACGGGCAAGGCGGATCGGGCGGTCGCGGACGCGGCGTTCCCCCGGTATCGGGCGGCGGCGGAGGCCGCTCCCGGGGATTGGCGGAGCTGGGCTCGTCTCGGGATCGTCTACGACGCCTGCGGCGACCGGCCGCGCGCGCGCGGCGCGCTGCGCACGGCGATCGCGCTCTCCCGGAGCTCCGGGAGGCGGTGATGCGAGCGGCGCTGAGACACCATTCGGAGCTCTCGGTCGCATCCGCGGGGTTCTACCTGGTCGGCGGCGTGCTCGCGCTCCTGCTCGTGACGGTGTTCCAGGACGAGCGCAGCCGACTCCACTCGGTGTCGCTGGTCGTCTCGGGGATCTCCTTCACGGCGGCGGCGGTCTTCCTGGTCCTGGGGCGGCGCACCGCGACGCGGCCGGCGTTGGTGCTGATGTGCGTGAGCGCCGCGCTCGTGCTGGTGATGGTCTTCTTCGCGCCGAGCGAGATCCGCGCGATGAACTCGGCCCTGCTCTTCTACACCTTCATCATCTACCTGGTGTGGTTCGGTCCGATGTGGCTGGCTCGCTCGTTCGGCGTCGTCTGGCTCGCCGTGTACTGCACGGTGCTGGCGGTGCGCTTCGGCCCTGAGGTCCACCCGTTCCTGGTGTCGCTCGTGCTCACGGCGGTCCTGCTCGGCGAGCTCGTCGGTGCCTACAAGAACCGCCTCGAGGAGAACTCGCTGACCGATCCGCTCTGCGGAGTCTGGAACAAGCGCGGTTTCGCGCTGCTGACCGAGCGGACGGTGCTCGCGCTGAGACGCACGGGCAAGCCGCTCTCGGTGCTCTACGTCGACATCGACGACCTGAAGCGGGTGAACGACGAGCTGGGGCACGCCGAGGGGGACCGGTTGCTGCGCGAATTCGCCGCGGAGCTGGATCGTGCCACCCGGGCGCAGGACATCGTCGCACGACTGGGCGGCGACGAATTCGCGCTGCTGATGCCGGGGGTCGACGCCGAGCAGGCGGCGGCCACCGGCCGGCGCCTGACCCGGGTGCTGCGCGAGACCTCCTGGTCCTTCGGCGTCGCGACGCTGGATCCCGGCGAGCACCCCGACGTCTTCATCGCGCGCGCCGATCGCCTCATGCTCGAGCAGAAGCGGAGGCGCAAGGCCGAGCGGGAGGGCGTCGCCGAATAGCGATCGGGCGGTGCCCGGCATCCGATGTCGGCGCCGCTCGGTACACTGGTGCGCATGAGTGGAGCGCGCGTCGAGACCCCCTACGAGGATCTGCTGCGGGAGGTGTTCGAGCACGGCACGCCGAAGTCGGATCGCACGGGCACCGGTACGCGCAGCCTGTTCGGCAAGCAGATCCGCTTCGACCTCGCGGAGTCCTTCCCGCTCATCACGACCAAGCGCGTGCACTTCAAGTCCGTGGCCTACGAACTGCTGTGGTTCCTGCGCGGCGAGGGCAACACGCAGTACCTGCGTGATCACGGGGTGACGATCTGGGACGAGTGGGCCGACGAGCACGGCGACCTCGGCCCGGTGTACGGCGTGCAGTGGCGTTCGTGGCCCACGCCCGATGGCGGTCGGATCGACCAGATCGCGCAGATCGTCGAGCAGATCCGGGCCAACCCGGACTCGCGTCGGCACCTCGTCTCGGCCTGGAACGTCGCGGAGCTCGACCAGATGGCGCTCATGCCCTGCCATGCCTTCTTCCAGTTCTACGTCGCCGACGGCAAGCTCAGCTGCCAGCTGTACCAGCGCTCCGCCGACATGTTCCTCGGGGTGCCCTTCAACATCGCCTCGTACGCGCTGCTGACCCTGATGGTGGCGCAGCAGACGGGCCTCGAACCGGGCGATTTCATCTGGACGGGCGGCGACTGCCACATCTACGACAACCACCTGGAGCAGGTGCGGGAACAGCTCTCGCGAGAGGCGTTCCCCTACCCGCGGCTCGTGCTCGCGCCGCGCGACAGCATCTTCGCGTACGAGTTCGAGGACTTCGAAGTGATCGGCTACGAGCACCATCCGGCGATCAAGGCCCCGGTGGCGGTGTGACTCGGTGAGCGGGGCGACGGAGATCGTCCTCGTCTGGGCGGAGGCCCGAGGCGGGGTCATCGGGCGAGGGGGTGCGATGCCCTGGCATCTGCCCGAGGATCTGGCGCACTTCAAAGCCGCGACGCTGGGCGACCCGGTCGTCATGGGCCGCCGCACCTGGGAGTCGCTGCCCGAGCGGTTCCGGCCCCTGCCCGGGCGGGAGAACCTCGTCGTCTCGGGGAACCCCGCGTACGCCGCTCCCGGCGCCCGTGTCGTCGGCTCGCTCGACGCTGCGCTGATGCTGCTCGACGGTGCCGAGCGGATCTGCGTGATCGGCGGCGGCGAGATCTTCCGCGCGGCGATGCCGATCGCCACTGAGCTGATCGTGACGCGGATCGAGATCGACGTGCCGGATGCCGACACCTTCGCTCCCGAGATCGGCTCGGAATGGCGGCTGACCGACCCGGGCCAGGTCCGGGTCGCCGCGAACGGCCTCGAGTACCGCTTCCAGAGCTATCGGAGAGAGCTCGCCGCGTCGAGCGCGCCGGAGAATCCGCGGGCGTGAGCCCAGGGGCGCCCGCGACCACAGGCGCCGGCGACGCGCGGAGGCGCGCCTCTCGGATACCCTAGATAGGTGACGACTGTAGAGAATCCATTCGGGCAAGTGCTGGTCGCGCTGATCACCCCCTTCCACGCCGACGGCGAGGTCGACTGGGCGGCCACCGAGCAGCACATCGAGAACTGCATCCAGAGCGGTGCGGACGGCATCGTGGTGACGGGCACCACGGGTGAGACGTCGACGCTCACGGACCCCGAGAAGATCAAGCTCGTGGAGGTCGCGAAGTCGGTCTCCGCGGGCCGCGCGAAGGTCATCACGGGCGGCGGATCGAACGAGACGGCCCATGCGATCGAGCTCTACCGCGCCAGCGAGAAGGCCGGCGCCGATGGCGTGATGATCGTCACCCCGTACTACAACAAGCCGACTCAGGCCGGCCTGCTGACGCACTTCCGGATGGTGGCCGACGCCACCGAACTGCCGGTGATCCTCTACGACATCCCCGGCCGCACCGGCGTGCCGATCACGTACGAGACGATCCTGCGGCTCGCGAAGCACCCCAACATCCTGGCGGTCAAGGACGCGAAGGGCGACTTCAGCGAGGTCAGCCGTGTGCTGAATCAGACCGACCTCATGTACTTCTCCGGCGACGACGCCAACGTGCTGCCGCATCTCGCGATCGGCGCCACCGGGCTCATCGGCGTGACCGCGAACATCACCGCGACGCCGTACCGCTCGATCGTCGACGCCGTGAACCGCGGCGATCTGCACACCGCGCGCGCCGAGCATCAGCGGCTCGAGCCGCTCGTCCGCGCGATCATGACCCATGTGCCGGGAACGGTGGCGGCGAAGTACGTGCTGCACGGGCTCGGCCGCATCGGCAGCCCGCGCGTGCGCCTGCCGCTCGTCGGCCCCGAGGAATGGGAGGCCGCGCTCATCGAGGACGAGCTCGCCCTCGTCCGCGACGTCCCGGGCGCCGACTTCTCGAACTTCCGCCCCGACCGCAACGCCGCCGCAGGCGGCGCGCTGCCCAAGATCGCGGGCACCACCCGATAACCGCGGGTGCCGGCGACCGCCGCATCCGCAGAAGAGAGACGCATTGACCACCCCACACTTCGCACCACCCGAACTCGAACCGGGAACGCTGCGGGTCACCCCGCTCGGCGGCCTCGGCGAGGTCGGCCGCAACATGACGGTCTACGAGATCGGCGGGAAGCTGCTGGTCGTGGACTGCGGCGTGCTCTTCCCCGAGGAGACGCATCCGGGCGTGGACCTGATCCTGCCCGACATCTCGAAGATCGAGGAACGCCTCGGCGACATCGTCGCCGTCGTGCTCACGCACGGGCACGAGGATCACATCGGCGGCGTGCCCTACCTGCTGAAGCGGCGCGAGGACATCCCGCTCGTCGGCTCGAAGCTCACGCTCGCGTTCGTCGCGGCGAAGCTGAAGGAGCATCGCATCCGGCCGGTGCTCCGCGAGGTCGCCGAGGGCGATCGCCTGGACTACGGGCCGTTCGACCTCGAGTTCATCGCGGTGAACCACTCGATCCCCGACGCGCTCGCGGTCGCGATCCGCACCGAGGCCGGTCTCGTCATCGGCACCGGCGACTTCAAGATGGATCAGCTGCCGCTCGACAAGCGGATCACCGACCTGCGCGCCTTCGCCCGGCTGGGCGAGGAGGGCGTCGACCTCTTCATGACGGACTCGACGAATGCCGACGTGCCGGGCTTCACCCCGCTCGAGAAGGACATCGGGCCCGTGCTCGAGCGGGTCATCGCGGGTTCGACCGGCAAGGTCGTCGTGGCGAGCTTCTCGAGCCACGTGCACCGCGTGCAGCAGGTGCTCGACGCCGCGCAGGCGAACGGCCGGCGCGTCGTGCTGCTCGGTCGCTCCATGGTGCGGAACATGAAGATCGCCTCCGATCTCGGCTACCTCGAGGTTCCGGAGGGCGTGCTCGTCGACCTGAAGAAGAGCGGCGACATCCCGGATCACCGCATCGTCTACATGTCGACCGGCTCTCAGGGCGAGCCCATGGCCGTGCTCAGCCGGATGGCGAACCGCGAGCACCAGGTCGAGATCGGCGAGGGCGACACCGTGATCCTCGCCTCGAGCCTCATCCCGGGCAACGAGAACTCGGTCTACCGCGTCATCAACGGGCTCATGAAGCTCGGCGCGAACGTGGTCCACAAGGGGAACGCGAAGGTGCACGTCTCGGGGCACGCCGCCGCCGGCGAGCTGCTCTACTGCTACAACATCGTGCGCCCGAAGAACGTGATGCCGATCCACGGCGAGTACCGCCACCTGGTCGCGAACGCGGGGCTCGCCATCGAGACCGGCGTCCCGCAGAACCGCACGATCATCGGAGAGAACGGCACCGTGGTCGATCTGAAGGACGGCGTCGCGCGCCAGGTCGGTCAGCTCGACATCGACTTCATCTACGTCGACGGATCCAGCGTCGGCAAGGTGACCGACGACGACCTGCGCGATCGTCGCGTGCTCGCGGAGGAGGGATTCATCTCGGTGATCACGGTCGTCGAGACGAGTCTCGGCCAGATCGTGTCGGGTCCGGAGATCCACGCCAAGGGCGTCGCCGAGGCCGACCACGTCTTCGACAAGATCAAGCCGCAGATCGCCGACGCGCTCGAGCAGGCGATGCGGGAGGGCGTGGTCGACCATCATCAGCTGCAGCAGATCGTGCGCCGCACGATCGGCCGCTGGGTCGGTACGAAGCTGCGCCGAAAGGCGATGATCGTCCCGGTCGTGGTGGTGGTCTGAGCGTGGCGGGTCCTGACCCGACGCCGCTGCGCTTCGCCGATGCCGGCGAGGTCGCGCGCTGGGACGAACTGGTCGAGGCCGCACCCGGCGGCGGCGAGATCTGGCAGAGCCGCGAGTACGCGGAGGTGAAGCGCCATCAGCGCTACCGGCCCCGCTACGTCGTCGGCGACGGGTTCCCCGCGACGCTGGTGCTCGAGAAGCGGATCCCGCTGCTCGGCAGGTTCTGGTACTCGCCCGCGGGGCCGGACGTCTCGACGGACGCCGACGGCTCGCCCATGCCGGCAGAGGAATACGTCGCCCGTGGGCGTCGTCTCGCCGCGTTCGCGCGGTCGCAGGGCGTCTTCCTGCTGAAGGTCGAGCCGCGGATCCTCCGCAGCGACGACGCCTTCGCCGTGCTCGCGCGGGCGGGCTACTCGCGGGCTCCGCATGTGCTGCCGAACGAGTCCACCATCGTCCTCGACATCTCCGGCGACGAGGAGGACATCCTGCGCGGCTTCTCGAGCAGCACCCGCACGAAGATCCGCAAGGCCGACAAGGAGGGCTTCGACGTGCGCCGCGTCGAGGCGAGCGACGAGAACTGCCGACTCATGTACGAACTGCTCTCCGGCACCGCCGAGGACAAGTTCGAGCTGCGTCCCTACGACTACTTCCGGGAGTTCTGGCAGGGCTTCCAGCGCGCCGGTCGCGGGCAGCTCGTGCTCGGATACGACATGGGCGCAGGCGACGGTGCCGGTGCCGGCGCCGCGCGCGCAGGGGAGGGCGGGACGCTGGTCGCAGGCATGTTCGCGACGGCGCTCGGGAGGACGAGCGGCTACAAGGACGGCGCCTCGGCCAAGAGCCGGCTGCCGACCGGCGCGATGTACCGGATGCAGCTCGAGCTGATCCGCTGGGGGAAGGAGCAGGGCGCGACCCGGCACGATCTCATCGGGACGCCGCCGAGCGACCGGCTCGACGACCCCGCGCACCGCCTCCACGGAGTGGGCCAGTACAAGCTGCGGCTGTCGAAGGACGTGACGGACTACGTCGGGGCGCTGGATCTGCCGCTGCGCCCCTTCGCCGTGCGCCTGTGGGACGCCGTGTTCGAGCGCCTCGCCCGGCGGTGGACGCTGACGACGCGAGGGGACGTGTTCTATTGAGCCAGGCGGTGCGCCCCTGATGGCCGCCGGGCTGGTACGCGCCAGCGCCGTCATGGCCTCGGGCACCATGGTGTCGCGGATCCTCGGGTTCGTGAAGGCGATGCTGCTGGTCTACGCGATCGGGCAGCTCTCGCAGTCGGCCGACGCGTTCGCGAACGGCAACCAGCTGCCCAGCACGCTCTACATGGTGCTCGCGGGCGGCATGCTGAACGCCGTGCTCGTGCCGCAGATCGTCAAGGCCGCGCAGGGCAAGGACGGCGGCAGCGGCTACATCAACAAGGTGCTGACGCTCGTCTCGGTGGCGCTGCTGGCGATCACGACGCTCGCCATGCTCGCGGCTCCGGCCATCGTCTGGGTGCTCACGCTCTCGTGGGACGCGGATCAGCGCGCGCTCGCGGTCGCCTTCTCCTACTGGTGCATCCCGCAGGTCGTCTTCTACGGCTGGTACACGGTGCTCGGGGAGGTGCTGAACGCGAAGAAGGTGTTCGGTCCCTTCACCTGGGCGCCCGCGCTCGCGAACGTGATCGCGATCATCGGCACCGTCGTCTACATCGCCCTCTTCGGAGCGAGCAACGATCCGCCGATCGACGCTTGGACGCCGGCGTCGATCGCCGTGCTCGCCGGCAGCGCGACCCTCGGGGTCGCGGCGCAGGCGCTGATCCTGATCTGGCCGTGGCGCCGGGCCGGCCTGCGGTTCCGCCCGGACTTCACCTGGCGGGGAGTGGGGCTCGGGCAGACGGGACGGATCGCCGGCTGGGGACTCGCCTCGATCCTCGTCCTGCAGCTCGGCGGGGTCGTCACGACCAACGTCATCAACTCCGCGTCGGGGCAGGGGCCCTCGCTGACCGCGATGACGAACGCCTGGCTGGTCTTCATGCTGCCGCACTCGGTGATCGCGGTCTCGCTGATGACGGCGCACTTCACCGAGCTCTCCGAGTTCGGGCAGAGCGGCCGGATGGACGCCTTCCGCACCGGCTTCTCCGATGCGGCGAAGCAGATCGCGATGCTCATGGTCTTCGCGGCGGCGGCCATGTTCATGGCCGCGCCCTTCGTGAGCCGCGTCCTGTGGCCGAGCGGCAGTCCGGAGGACGTCCAGACCTTCGCGTACCTGCTGCAGTTCTACTCGCTGGGTCTCGCTGCCTACAGCGTGATGTTCGCGGTGCAGCGCGCCTTCTATGCGCTCTCGGACGCGCGGACCCCGTTCATCTTCATGGCGGCGCAGCTGGTCGCACTGATCGCCCTGACGGTCCCAGCCGCCTTCACCGTGCAGAAGGGACTGCTGGGGTTCGTCTACGCGGGCATCTGGTCGTTCACCACGATCCTGCAGGTGCTCCTCGCGCTCTGGCTGCTGCGGCGGAGGCTCGGGCGGATCGGCGGGGCCGATCTCCTCGTCAGCGTGATCCGATACCTCGTGGCCGTGGTTCCGGCGCTCGCCGTCGGCCTCTTCCTCGTCTACGTGTGCCGCAGCAGCGTGCCGGACTTCGGGCTGCTGCTCGCCGTCGTCTTCGCCCTGGTCTGCGCGGCCGCGATGGGCCTCGTCTACTTCGCCGTGCTGCTCGCGGTCCGCGCGCCCGAGGCGCGCGCGCTTCTGGCTCGGCTGCGGCGGCGATAGGGGCCGCTCCGCACGCCCGGTGGACCATGCCCGTGGCGGTCCTGCGGGTACCGTCCGAGGGTGAAATCCCACGCGCCGAGCGGGATCCCCGCGAATGTCGGCGGTCGAAGGTACCGTGTTCGCATGGCCGGCAAGACATCCTCACGCTCGAAGACGCAGAGCACCGGGCGCTCCCGCTCGGGCTCGCGCACCTCGGCGACCAAGGTCCTCGAGCCCGAGCCGCAGGGCGGCGGGTTCGGTCGTGCCTGGATGGGCCTCGCGCACGCCGTCGGCGGTGCCGCCCGAGCGTTCCGGCCCGAGCCGATCGCGAGCGAGGATCGGCGCGACGGCATCCCGCTCCTGCTCGTGCTGCTCGCGGTGGTCGGCGCGATCACCGAGTGGTTCCTGATCGGGAACCCGGTGGCCGTGCAGATCAGCGCGTGGACTTTCGGCGGGCTCTTCGGGCGGGTCGCCTTCGGGCTGCCGATCCTGATGGTCGCATTCGCCTTCTGGCTCTTCAACAACCCGTCCGGTGTGCACGACAACCGACGCATCGCCATCGGCCTCGGCCTCGCGATGCTCAGCGCCTCGGGGCTCTCCCACGTCCTCGGGAGCCGGCCGCAGCCGAGCGAGGGGATGGTCGCGCTCTCGCAGTCGGGCGGCCTGTTCGGCTGGATGGTCGGTGCGCCGGCGGCGATGCTGACCGCGTGGTTCGCCGTGCCCGTCTTCATCCTCCTCCTGGCGCTCTCAGTCCTGATCGTCACCAAGACCCCGCCCGGCAGCATTCCCTCCCGGTTGCGCGAGGCCTACGGCTATCTCTTCGGCGCGACGATGCCGGAAGCCGCACCGGAGGCCGAAGCGCCCGGGGCCGGGCGACGGGGCAAGCGGGGGCAGACCCCGCTCTTCGACGTCGACGATCTACCCGATGACGGGGGAGCAGCCGATACGGGAAGCCTGCCATGGTGGCGCCGCACCTCCTCGGGGCGTGAGGAGGACCCGGAGTACGGCTCGAGCGGTGCCGCTGATGGCGCGCCGAACGCGATCGACGCGATCGACGAGCTCTTCGGCGGCGAGGATCAGCCCGGCCGCGACCGCGCCTTCGATTCCGCGCTCGAGTCGGGCGCGATCTCCGATGCACAGGAGACGGATGTGCTCGACGGTGCCCTCGGCAGTGCCGGTGCCTTCGGCAGTGCGCACGGGGCGGAGCCTGATGCCGAGGTCGCCCAGCTCCACGACGAGGCCGCGTCGACCAGCACGTTCGAGGTGGCGCCGGCTCACGACGAATCGTTGCGGCCCTATGTCCTGCCGGATCAGGCCTCGCTTTCGGCGGGGGAGCCCAGTCGCGCCCGCACCCAGGCGAACGACGACATCATGGCCGCCATCGCCGAGGTGCTCCAGCAGTTCAAGGTCGACGCGCAGGTGACGGGCTTCTCCCGCGGCCCGACGGTGACGCAGTACGAGGTCGAGCTCGGCCCCGGTGTGAAGGTCGAGCGCGTCACTGCGCTCTCGAAGAATCTCGCCTACGCCGTGGCCTCGAACGAGATCCGGATCCTCTCGCCGATCCCGGGCAAGAGCGCGATCGGCATCGAGATCCCGAACAAGGATCGAGAGAACGTCGCGCTCGGCGACGTGCTGCGCTCGTCGAAGGCGCTCGGCAACCGCCACCCGATGATCGTCGGCATCGGCAAGGACGTGCGCGGCGGCTTCGTCGTCGCGAACCTCGCGAAGATGCCGCACCTGCTCGTCGCGGGCGCCACAGGATCCGGCAAGTCGAGCTTCATCAACTCGATGATCACGAGCGTGCTGATGCGGGCGACGCCCGCAGAGGTGCGCATGGTGCTCGTCGATCCCAAGCGCGTCGAGCTCACGATCTACCAGGGCGTCCCGCACCTCATCACCCCCATCATCACGAACCCGAAGAAGGCGGCCGAGGCGCTGCAGTGGGTCGTGAAAGAGATGGACATGCGCTACGACGACCTGGAGAGCTTCGGCTTCCGCCATGTGGACGACTTCAACGAGGCGGTGCGCAGCGGGTCGATCGTGCTCCCCGAGGGCAGCGAGCGCGTGCTCAAGCCCTACCCCTACCTACTGGTGGTGGTCGACGAGCTCGCCGACCTGATGCTCGTCGCCCCGCGCGACGTCGAGGATTCGATCCAACGCATCACCCAGCTGGCGCGCGCCGCCGGCATCCATCTGGTGCTCGCCACGCAGCGGCCCTCCGTGAACGTCGTCACCGGCATCATCAAGGCGAACGTTCCGAGCCGCTACGCCTTCGCGGTCTCCTCGGGTACGGACTCCCGCGTCATCCTCGACGAGGTCGGCGCCGAGCGCCTGATCGGCCAGGGCGATGGCCTGCTGCTGCTGAACGGCGAATCCACGCCGACCCGCGTGCAGGGCGCCTGGGTCAAAGAGGCGGAGATTCAGCGCGTCGTCGAGCACGTCAAGGCGCAGGCGCGGCCCGAGTACCGTGCAGATGTGGCGCAGGTCGCCGAGAAGAAGGAGATCGACGAGGAGATCGGCGACGATCTCGACGTCCTGCTCCAGGCGATCGAGCTCGTGGTCACCTCCCAGTTCGGGTCGACGTCCATGCTGCAGCGGAAGCTGCGAGTCGGATTCGCGAAGGCCGGACGGCTCATGGACCTTATGGAATCGCGTGACATCGTCGGCCCCTCCGAGGGATCGAAGGCGCGTGACGTGCTCGTCTCGCCGGAGCAGCTGCCGGAGGTGCTCGCCTCCATCACCGGCCGCGGCGCCTCGGCGGCGCCGTTCCCGGCGGCGCCCGCGTCCGCTCCACCGCCGTCGACCGCCCCGCCGGTTCAGACTTCCACCGAGCCCGAGACGAGCGTCCTCGAGCCGTTGCCGGACGAACTCGGCCGCCCGCAGGCGGAGGACGGCTTCGCCGAACTCGGCCTCGGGGGAGGCAGTGGGGCGGATGCCGACCCACGCTACGACGACCCCATCGCCCGCTACCAGGCCGACCTCGAATCGGTCGATGGGGACGGGGACGAAGACGCCTGGCAGCTCACCGGGCGGGACTGAGCGGATCGCGCCGGGCGGAGCCGGACGGGACGGCGCCGCGCCGCAGGAGTGCATCGATGGTGCGCGCCGGATGCCGTCGAGATGCGATCGGAGTCCGCTGAAGTCGCGAGAACCCCTTGGCGCCTGTTAGCGTCGCTGAGGGGGAATCCGGAGAACGCCTGTGCACATGGAGTGGATGACGAATGAATGAGAACGAGCAGCCGGAGACCCCCGAGGCTCCGAACGCCCCGGAGAGCGCCTCGAACGGCTCCCCCGAGAACCCCTCGGAGCCCGGCGGTTCGACCGAGGACTTCGCGGCGCAGGCGGCAGCCTGGAACGCCTCGCAGGCCGAGCCTCGGATCCAGGACCCTGCGCCCGCGGAACCGCTCCAGCCGCAGCAGCCGATCGATCCGCAGGCATTCGCGCAGACCGTAGCGCAGCCGGGCGGCCAGGCCGCCCCTCCGCAGACGGACCCCGCGTACCAGCAGCCGGTCGCTCCGATCGCGGCGCCGGCGCCGCAGGCGGAGCCGTACGCGGGAGCGCCCGGTGGTTCCGGCCAGCCTCCGGCGAAGCGCGGCATGCCGGCTTGGGCATGGTGGGTGATCGGCGGTGGCGTGCTGCTCCTGGCGCTGATCGTGACCGGCGCGGTGCTGCTCTTCTCCGCGATGTCGGGCGGCGGCGCGAAGGGCGCGGCCGACGGCTACGTCTCGGCGCTCGCCGAGGGCGACATCGACCGCGCGAACGAGCTCGCGCGCGTGCTCGACGGCGATAAGCGACAGGCGGTGCTGCTCTCCGAGGCTTGGGCGGAGTCGAACCGGGCGACGGACTTCACGATCGACAAGTTCCAGGCGCGGAACGACGCCGGGACCGCGCAGGTGAGCTACCTGCTCGACGGGTCGAAGCTCACGGACTACATCGAGCTCGCGCGGGACGGCGATGGCTGGTACGTCTCCCGCGGCCTCACCTATTCGCTGCCGAAGATCTACTTCTCCGACCTCGACGGGTATCGGATCCCCGGCTACGACGGCATCGTCGGCGGAGACTACGACCTCGAGGCCTACCCCGGCGTCTACGAGATGCTCACCGCGAGTGCGCTGTTCGAACTGGCGGAGCCGGTCAGCTTCGAGGTCGGCTCGGCCAGCATGTTCGTCTCGGTCGATCCGGAGTTCGTTCCGTCCGAGGCGTACTTCGCTTCGGTGAACGAGCAGGTGAAGGCGCATGTCGACGACTGCCTGGCGGCTGCGACCGATGCGGCGGACGTGTACGGGCTGAGTTCCTGCGGGCTGTCGGACTACTATCCGTCGAAGCTCTACAACGTCACGAGCTTCAGCGTCACGGTGGACGAGTACCCGACCGTCGCTCAGCGGAGCGGCGGCCTGAGCGGTCTGGAGATCGATGAGGCCGGCTCTGCCGCCATCACGGTGAAGGGCAAGGAGTTCTCGGGCAAGAGCGGGACCGAGAAGATCTCCGCGACGTTCAAGTACCTCTACTTCAGCACCACGGTGAAGGGCGACGAGGTCTCGGTGAACTTCTACTGAGCCGCCGAGCGGGAAGGGCTGCGAGCATCATGACGGAGACGGATCGCGGGGGACTGCCCGCCAACTGGAACGCGCCGAACGTGATCACGGGGGTGCGGATCCTCGCGACTCCGCTCTTCGTCTGGATGCTGCTCGCGGACGACGGCCGGATGGGCTGGCTGCGCTGGGCCGCGGCCGCCTTCTTCGTGCTCGCCATCGCGACGGACGCCTGGGACGGCTATCTCGCGCGCTCGCGCGGGCTGATCACGGACCTCGGCAAGCTGCTCGATCCGATCGCGGACAAGTTCCTCACCGGCGCGGCGCTCGTCGGCCTGTCGGTGCTCGGCGAGCTGCCCTGGTGGGTGACCGTGCTCGTCCTGGTACGCGAGATCGGCATCACGGTGCACCGGCTCTTCGAAGCGCGCACCGTCGTGCTCGCCGCGGCTTGGATGGGCAAGCTCAAGACCGTCGCGCAATCGGTGGCGATCGCGCTGGCGCTCTTCCCGTTCCCCGAGGTGCTCGGAGAGTGGGTGCACGCGGTGAACCTGGTCACCATGTCGATCGCCGTCGCTCTGACGCTCGTGAGCGGCGTCGACTACGTGGTCAACTTCCTCCGCGGATCCCATCGCGCGCGCGGCGGCGCCTCCCCGGCAGACGAGGCGGAACCCCGTTGAGCGGCGACGATCCCGGGCTCGCCGCGCAGGTGATCCGTCTCGCCACGGATCGCCGGGCCCGGATCGCCGTCGCGGAGTCCCTGACCGGTGGCCTGCTCGCCGCCGAGCTGGTCTCGGTGCCGGGGGCCTCGATCGCGTTCTCCGGCGGCGTCGTCGCCTATGACACGGCGCTCAAGCGAACTCTGCTCGGGGTCGATGGGGGACTGCTGGCGGAGCGCGGCCCCGTCGACGCCGAGGTCGCCCGCCAGATGGCGCGCGGGGTTCGGCAGGCGTGCGCCGCGCCGCGCGCGGAGGCCGCCGGTTCGGACCCGGTCGAGCTGTCCGAGGCCGACTTCGGCGTCGCGACGACCGGTGTCGCGGGGCCCGATCCGGATCCGCAGACGGGCCAGCCGGCCGGTACCGTCTGGCTCGGCATCAGCTCCTCCCGCGGATCGCGCGCGGTGGAGCTGCACCTCGGCGGGACGCGTGCGCAGATCCGGGCTTCGTCGGTCGAGGCCGCACTGACGGCACTCCTGGACGAGCTCACCCTGCAAACTTGAGCGCACTCGGCTCATATTCAGGAAACGTGCAGGAATAATGGGGGAGTAGCGGCGGTTACTCTCAGTGACACCCAGCAGACTGGGGGTATTCCCGCCTGAATCGCAGCGGGTAGGGTGGATGCATAGCGATGAGTTGTGCGAGAGAAGGAGGACACGATGGTGCTAGTTCGTCAGGAGATCGGCGATGTGCTGCGTGACTTCCGCCTGCAGAAGGGGCGCACGCTTCGTCAGGTGGCGGGTTCCGCCAGCGTCGCTCTCGGCTACCTGAGCGAGGTCGAGCGCGGTCAGAAGGAGGCCTCGAGCGAGATCCTCGCCGCGGTCGCCGAAGCGCTCGATACGCCGCTGTCCGTGATCATGGGCGAAGTCAGTGAACGGCTGGCCATCGTCGAGGGACTCAGCGTCCCTCTGTCGCCGCAGGTGCCGGATACGGTGCCCGCGGATCTCGTATCCGGTTTCCGCCCCGAACTGCTGGCCCGGGGCTAGATGTTGCGAACATCGCGAGGTGCCCGGCCGTGCGGCCGGGCACCTCTTCGCTTTCCGGAGCTGCCGTGCGTCTGAGCGAGTTCCAGCGCGCGGTGGGAGAGGAGTTCGGGCGGGCCTACTCCGGTGTGCTCTTGCGCGATCACTGGCTGACCGGACTGGGCGCGACCGCGAACGAGGCGCTCGAGCGGGGCGTCCCCCCACGCGCGGTCTGGTTCGCCCTCTGCGACGAGTTCGAGATCCCCGAGTCGCGCCGCCACGGTCGAGGACTGCTCGATCCGCGGGATTGAGTCCGCGCGCGAGTCGTCACCGGCGACGGTGCCGCCGCCCGGGATCACCCGGCCCGACGACACGCCGCTCCAGCGTTTCGAATATGTGTTCGAATCGGCGTATGCTCGCTCACAGGTGAGCCGAGAGAGTCAGTTCTCCACAGATTTCGCTTTCCGACGACGAATGTCGGAGGTGCCGTCTAGGGTCTGAATCACCGGCCACCGCGCCTTGTCGACGGGCAACCGCATCGACAGCAGGTAGGCAGCAACCGGCGATTTCCGCCCAGAACGAAGGAGCCTCAGATGGCAGCACCGCAGGATCGCGACAAGGCGCTCGAAGCCGCACTCGCGAACATCGACAAGCAGTTCGGCAAGGGCGCCATCATGCGTCTGGGCAGCACCGAGCGGCCCCCGGTCGAAGTGATCCCGACCGGTTCCGTCGCGCTCGACGTCGCGCTCGGCATCGGAGGTCTGCCGCGTGGCCGGATCATCGAGATCTACGGCCCCGAGTCCTCCGGCAAGACGACGCTGACGCTGCACGCGATCGCCAACGCGCAGCGCGCAGGCGGCATCGCCGCGTTCATCGACGCCGAGCACGCGCTCGACCCCGAGTACGCGCAGAAGCTGGGCGTCGACATCGACGCCCTGCTCGTCTCGCAGCCGGATACCGGCGAGCAGGCGCTCGAGATCGCCGACATGCTGATCCGCTCGGGGTCGGTCGATCTCGTGGTCATCGACTCCGTCGCCGCGCTCGTGCCGAAGGCCGAGATCGAGGGCGAGATGGGCGACAGCCATGTCGGCCTGCAGGCCCGCCTCATGTCGCAGGCGCTGCGCAAGATCACGGGCAGCCTGAACCAGACCAAGACGACCTGCATCTTCATCAACCAGCTGCGCGAGAAGGTCGGTGTGTTCTTCGGCAGCCCCGAGACGACCTCGGGCGGCAAGGCGCTCAAGTTCTACGCCTCGGTGCGGCTCGATATCCGTCGCATCCAGACGCTGAAGGACGGTACCGACGCCGTCGGCAACCGCACGCGTGTCAAGGTGGTCAAGAACAAGATGGCTCCGCCCTTCAAGCAGGCCGAATTCGACATCCTCTACGGTGTCGGCATCTCCAGGGAGGGTTCGCTCATCGACTTCGGCGTGGAGCAGGGGCTCATCAAGAAGAGCGGCGCCTGGTACACCTACGACGGTGATCAGCTGGGTCAGGGCATGGAGAACTCGCGTCGCTTCCTGATCGAGCACCCCGACATCGCCGCGGAGATCGAGGACAAGATCCTCATCAAGCTCGGTGTGAAGGAAGATCCTGCGGCCCCGGTCCTCGAAGCAGCGCCTCCTGTCGAGTCCGGTACCGCCGGCGAGCGGCAGAGCGCCTGACGAGGGTCGCGATGGCCGTGCGCTTCCTCCCATCGCCGGGATCCGACGCCGGATCTCCGCAGCCCGATCGGAGCGACCTCGCCGAAGTGATCGACCTGCGCAGCCGATTGACCCGTCGGGACGCCGCCGAGAACGGTGCTGCTGCACGCGCCCTCGCGGACATCGCCTCTGCAGCAGATGCCTCTGAAGCAGATATTTCTGCAGCAGATGCCCCTGCAGCAGACATTTCTGAAGCAGAGGCCTCTGCAGGGGCGATCGACGATGTCCTGAATCCGCCGGAACTGAGCGGGGGCCCGGAGGCCCCCACGCGTACCGCGACCGAGGACGGAGTGCGACTGCTGGCACGCAAGGCACGATCGACCGGAGAGTTCCGCCGGGAACTGATCGGGCTCGGCCACGACGTGCAGGAGGCGGAGGCCGTCGCGCTGGAGTTCGAGAGCAGTCTGTACCTCGACGATCTCGGCTTGGCCCGGACCGTCGCGCAGGGTCTGCGCGAGCGCAAGCGGGCGAGTCGCATGCAGATCAGGATGAAACTGCGCGAGCGCCTCCTGCCCGACGGGGTGATCGAGGAAGCGCTGGGCGAACTCGACGAGGACGAGGAAGGCGAACTGCTCATCGCTGCGGCCGAGGCACGAGCCGCGCGACTCGGCGGGCTGGATCGCCAGACCGCCGAGCGGCGACTCCTCGGCTTCCTCGCGCGTCGCGGCTGGTCCGGGGAGCGGGCCGCCCGCGCGGCCTGCGAGGCGCTCGACCGCGGCCCCTCCGCTGATTCCTCGGAGCCGGGGCGCGGCCCGGTCAGGTTCCGCTGAGCGCCCGATCGGATTCGGCCGAGCGCCCAGTGGCGTCCCTCGATGGCGCTACTTGACGACGATCTTGTAGCGCGCGGTCTTGCCCCCTGCCTTGACCGCGACATACGTCGTGCCGGTGGTCTTGGCGACCAGACGGCCGGCCTTGTCGACCCTGACCACTCCGGGCTTCGATGACGAGTACGTCACCTTCACCCCGGTGGCCCGGCTCGACGAGTACGTTCCGGTGATGTAGGCCACCTGACCCGTCTTCATGCTCTTCGGGGGAGCGGCACTCACCTTCGTGACCTTCGACTTCGGCTTCTTCTTCACCACCTTCACCGTGATGCTCTTCGACAGCCGCTTCCCGGCGGCATTCCGCTCGTTCGTCGTCACCGTGATCTTCGCCGTGCCGGTCTTCTTCGCCGTGATCCTGCCCGCCGAGTTCACGGTCGCGATCCTGGTGTTGGAAGACGTCCACTTGGTCTTCCCCGAGTAGGCGGCGCGCCCATTGCTGTAGTAGACGCCGTCCTCGAGCCTGAACGTCTTCCCCTTCACCAGCTGCAGCTTCAACTGGTTCAGCTTGATCCGCTTGACGTGGACGGGGCTCGGCTGCGGCGCCTTCGCGACCTCCAGCCCGGCCAGCGCCGTACCCAGCTCCACGGCCGCGGCGTCGATCTGCTCCTGATCGGCGGACTCGTCGTCGAGCACCTGCGCTGCGCCGGCGAGGGCGGTCTGCAGCGCGGACCACGATGCCGCGGTGTACTGCCCATCCGTGTTCGACATCGTGCTCACGCTTTCGTGGAGCGCGCGCAGAACCGTCTTGCTGGGCTCCGGCTCGACGACGGGCGAGAGCTCCAGGCCGGAGATCGCCTGCTGCAGGGCGGTCAGCGCCTCGTCCACCTCCTCCTGGGTGCGGTCGTCGCGATCGTCGAGGACGGCCTTCGCGTTCGCCAGTGCGGTGCGGAAGGCGTCCGCGGTGGCATCGGTGAACCCCCCAAGGCTGTCGACGAGTCCGTCGGACGCCTCGACGAGGGCATCCAGTGCCGTCGTGTCCGCGGCGACGGCGAAGGTGCCGGTCGCGGTCAGCGTCCGCGTTCCCACCGAGAGATCATCGATGTAGTAGCGGGCGTCGGTGCTGCCGGTGCGGATGCCGATCGTCCCCTGGGCGTAGGCGTCCGAGGTCCAGGTGTCCACCAGCTTCCCGTTGATGTAGGTCATGAACCGGTCGCCCTCGGTCGCGATCGCGATCCGATTGGCGGTGCCCGCCGGGTTCACGTTCGAGATGGTGACGGGTGAGGTCTCCGCGATCCCCGCGCCCCGCTTCAGGTTGTTCGACGAGAACACCTGCCAGTAGTAGTTCTCGCCCGGCGGTGTGTTGGTCCGCGCCCGGAGCAGGAGCGGAATGCCGTCGCCGAGCGGATTGGTGGACGTGCCCGCCACCGCCTCGCCGGTGAAGGTGACGATGTAGTCGGTCCAGTCAGAGCCGATGGCGAGCATCGAGTTCTTCGACTTGTCCACGAACAGTCGTCCGTCGACCACGGACGGATTCGACGGGCCGGAGGTGAACGGGTTCACTCCGTCGTCGAAGTCGCTCGACCACAGCTCGGTGATCTCGAACGCCGAGAAGTCGAAGTCCGGGGCCAGATCCTCGAAGTGCTGCCTGGTCTGCGCGTTCAGGCTGAACGTGCCGGGTCGCAGCACTCGGACGCTTCCGTCGGGGCGTACCTCGGCCACCGTGGGATCGGACGAGGTGAAGGTGGCGTCGGTGAACGCGATCTCCGAGCCGTCGTCGGCGATGCCGACGAGCTCCGGCGTATAGAGGTCCCCGACCGCCGCGAGCGTCGCCTGCACCTCGAGCCGAGTGATCTTCGGCTTCGGGCCGACGCGCACGCGTACCGTGGCGAAGCCGGTCCGGCCGCCCTGGGTGACAGTCGCCTTGATCGTGACCTCGCCTTCTGCGACGCCGGTCACCACGCCCGACGCATCGACCGTCGCGATCGCGGGATCGCTGCTCTCGTAGACGATCTCGGCGTCGCTCAGGTCGGGCTCCGCCTCGGTCTCGTCGGTGACTGCGAGCTCGGTAGCCAGCGTCCGGCCCGCGACCACGGTGTCCGCGGCCGGCGTGAGGGTCACATGGTACAGCTGCGCGCCTTCGGCGGACAGCGCCACCGTATGGTGACCCGATCCGAGCTCCACGGAGAGGTAGGCGCCATCGCGGGTGCCCGCGACGACCGTTCCGTCGACCTCGAGGTTCACGAAGCCGGTGTTGGCCGCCGGCAGTGCGACCGTGGCCTTCGTGTTGGCCGGCACGTCGACGGCGGCGGAGAAGAGCGTCGACGTGTTGTCGAAGGACGCCCCCACCGCGCCGCGGAGGGTCGGGACCGTGATCTCGGCGGTTCCGACCTCGCCCGGCTGGAACTTGACGGTGAACTCCTCGTAGGCCGGCCTGGTCGGGTTGATCCCGAACATGCCGTGGGCGATCGCCGCGCCCGGCGCCGCGCCCCAGGGATGCGACATCGTCATGTTGCTCTTCAGTGACGGGTCCCAGGCCTCGGGCGAGATCGTCGCCTTCAGGACGTCCAGGACATGCGCGAAGGTGCGCCGGTCGCCTGAATCCGGGTTCAGCAGGAAGCGCAGGCCGGTGTCGCCGCCGTCGCCCTGGAACAGTCCACGCAGGACGAAGTAGGACGAGTAGATGGATCCCTTGAATCCGCCCTGGCCAGCGAGGAACGCGGTCAGCTTCTCGGCCATCTCCGGGGAGTCGTAGATGCCGTACGCGAGCGCGTAGGCCGTGCTGTGCTGCGCGAAGTGGGTCGAGACGGTGCCGTCATCCTTCATGTGATCGGCGAAGGCGCCGACCGCGGGATCGTAGAGGTGTTCGATCATGCTCGCTCTGATCGTCTCCGCTCGCTCCTGCCACAGCTCCTGGTCCGCCGTGTGCCCGGTGACGCCTGCGATCCCCGCCATCGCCTCGGCCGCACCGACGTAGATGGCGTTGTACGGCGTGCTGTAGCCGGGGTTCGGGGCCACGTAGCCGTCCTGTTCGCCGGTGGGCCAGTCGACGAGCACGCGGTTGCCCGAGCCGGTGTCGCCGACCGTGCGCACGAGGCCGTCCGCTGGGACGAAGGTGCCCGAGGCCGAGGTGTTCGTCGACGGGTTCAGCTTCGCCGCGATCTTCGCGTAGTACTCGTCCAGCGAGTCCGCGTTGCCCGTGTAGAGGTACTCGAGCCAGGCGCCCTCGACCGAGAAGAGCTTGTACTCCGCCGGCCAGGTCTGGTTGTCGATGAGGTACTCTCCGGAGTGCCGTGCGAGCGAGTAGTCGGCGCTCACGGCGCTGGAGGCCTCCAGGTTCACCACCAGGTCGCCCTCGTAGGCCCCCCGCTCGCGTGCCTGCGAGTCGACCCAGAGATCCTGGTTGGTCGCCTGCATCGAGTACTTCGTGTACTCGTACAGTCGCTCCAGGAACTCGTCGGAGGAGCTGAAGCTCGACGCGTCCTCGTCGAACGCCGTGCGCATGGCCCAGCCGCGCACCATGTCGGCGGTGATCGGCACCGGGGAGTTCTCGATCTGGATGTAGCGGAAGTTCTTCATCAGGTAGGTCCGCAGCGTCTGCTCGCCCGCCTTCAGGTTCCAGGTCTCCTGGTAGATGGGGTAGGAGCCGGAGCCTGCGCCACCCATCCGGATCGAGCCGTCCGCGTTCAGGTTCTCGGCGTACTTCACCGTGATCGCCCGTGCGGCGGGGGAGTCGATCGCGAGTTCCAGGGAGCCGATGATCTCCTTCTCGAGGGTCACCACGTAGGTGCCGGATCCGCGGTCCTCGACCGATGCGGCGGGCATCCAGTGGCGTTCGGTGTTCTCGGAGTTGAACGGGGTCAGCACTCGCGAGCCGTTGACCGCGCTCGAGGTCCGCACGGGGTGCCAGGTGGCGTCCTCGTCGAAGCCGGTGTCGTCGAAGCCGAACGGGTATTCCTTCGCCACCAGGTTCTCGAGGTGCTGATCGTAGTATGCGCCGTTCTTCGTCTGCAGCACGTCGCCGAAGACGGGGGTGCCGTCCTTCGCGTGCCAGTCGGCGGCGTCGCGAGCGGAGTTGGCGAGCACCTGCTTGGTGCCGTCCGACCGCCAGACCGTCAGCTGCAGGAGGACGGCGCGCGCGGCGTCCCGGTTGTAGGCCATCGAGGCGATCACGTTCTCGCCGTCGCGCAGCAGCTCGGTGACGTCGTACGAGTTGTAGTACTGGAGCGACCCGGACGGGGCGTTCGTGTGATTCCGGGCCGGATAGGTGCCGAGCGCCTCGCCGTTCACGAACAGGTCGGCCATCGAGCTCAGGGTCGACTGCGTGTTGTACCCGGTCGCCGAGACGACGGCCCGCTCGATATCGTCGGCGCCCTCCAGCTCGAAGGCGTGCCGGAGGAACATGAACTTCGGGAAGATCGTGGAGCTCGACTGCTGCACCCCGATCGTCGTTCCCGGGAAGTCCGCGGACTCGCCCGGCTCGAGGCTCTGCATGTCCTCGGCGTAGAGGTACGCGCCCGTGTCGAGGTTCTGGACGACGAGGTTGTCGACCAGTCCGCTCTCGCTGTTGCCGGTGCGCAGCCCGATCGTGCCGGCGGTCGCGCTGCTGTTCGTGACGGTGCCCACCAATGCGCCGTCGATGTAGGTCCGGATCGTGCTTCCCCGCGCTTCGATCCGGATGTGGAACCAGGCGTTCGGAGTCAGCGTGCCGGTGGCCAGGGTCGGCGATGCGGGGTTCGCCGGGGTCGCGCCGGCGTAGTCGCGCCCGGCGTGGTAGTTGAGGGTGTTGTTGGAGGGCTTGAACTGCCACATGTAGTTCTGGGCGCCGTTGTCGCGGAAGACGATCCCCAGCGCGGTGGCGGTCTTGAGATCGGCGTCGATCGCGTAGTCCGTCCACTCGCTCGCTGCGGCGGGCGCGAGGCTGCCGGGCCGGTCGGGCTGGCCGGTGCCCGAGACGGCATCCTCGACGAGCGAGAGCACGGCGCCGCCCGATTGACCGGTCGGGACGTTCAGGTAGCCGTTGCCGTCGCTGCTCCCGACGCCGATGCCCCCGGTGTAACCGGCGCTGCCGGTGCTCGCGCTGAAATCGTCGGCATAGAGCGTCTTGCCCGTGCTGACGTTGCGCACCACGATGTTGTCGACCCGCCCGCTCTCGGTGCTGCCAGTGCGGAATCCGATCGTTCCCGAGGCCGAGTGGGTCACGGTGCGGGTGTCTACGAGGGTGTCGTTCACGTAGGTGGTGACCACGTTGTTGATCGCGACGATCTTCACGCGCACCCACGTGTTCGCCGGAATCGTCGCCGGTGCGCAGCCGAGCTTCGCGTAGGCGGTGCCGGTGTGGGCGCACACCTGGTTGGCGTCGGTCCCGATTCCGGACGACCGGAACTGCCACATGTAGTCCGTGCCGCCCGCGCGGCGGAAGACCACGCCGAGGGCGTTCGCCGTGAAGATGTCGGCCTCGACGGAGTAGTTGGTCCACTCGCTCGCGGACGCGGGGGAGAGCGTTGCGGGGGTCTCCGCCGGTGCCTGGCCGGATCCGGATCCCGTCGACAGGTCCAGGAGGGAGCCCGGCGCGCTCAGCGAGGCGGGGACCTCGAGCATGCGGTTGGCGTCGTCTCCGGTCTGATCCTCGGTGTGCTGCAGCCAGGCGCCGCGGGTGTCCGCCCACGAGATCGCCGTGTTGAAGGGCTGCGGGGCGGAGAGCGGGCTCGCGACTCCCTCGCGGTCCTTCGTCTGGACCTGCCAGTAGTACAGCGAATCCTCGTCGAGCACATCCGCGATCCCCGGGATCTCGACGGAACTCGACTGCGTCGACTCCTCCCAGCCGGTGTCGTGGACGTACTGCTCGGCGGCGACGTCGGCGGCGCTCGCCGCGATCACGATCCGATACGCGGTCTGCCGCTCGTCCGAGTCGGGATCGCCCACCACCCAGGAGAGCGAGGGCTCGGTGGTGTCGATGACGACGGGATCCGTCAGCAGTTCCGTGCGCAGACCCGTGGGCGCCGTCGGAGCCCGGTTGTCCGCGGCAGCCGCGGGCGCCGCGGAGGCGACCGAACCGGAGAGCACGAGGGCCGCTCCGACGAGCAGCGAGGTCGCAGCTGTTCCGAGCCGACTGGGGGCGCCGCCCCGGGTCCGTGCGCGAGTCGAGCCAACCGTCATCCTGATCCCCTTTGATCTATGAACCGCAATCGTTTTCGTCGCGCATGTCGAGTGACGCAGATGCCGAAACAGGTATTGAAACGTTTCAATGCGTACGAATTGGTTCAGTATATGCAGGTCCCGGGCACCCGTGTCAACCGTCGGCAGGGGTCGTGTCGGATCTCGTCGGTAGAATCGACCCCATGCCCACCCTCGAAGACACCTTCCTCGCGGGCGCCGCACCCGTCGGCACCGTCGGCACCGCACGCACCCTCATCGACCCGTCGCCCGCGGCCCTCCGCGCCGACGGATCGCCGCGCAGCTACACCGTGCGCACGCTCGGCTGCCAGATGAACGTGCACGACTCCGAGCGGCTCTCCGGCTCGCTCGAGGCCGCGGGCTACATCGCCGCCGACGATCCCGAGCAGGCCGACGTCGTCGTCATCAACACCTGCGCCGTGCGCGAGAACGCCGCGAACAAGCTCTACGGCAATCTCGGCCACCTCGCGGGCGTCAAGCGCCAGCGCGACGGCATGCAGATCGCCGTGGGCGGCTGCCTCGCGCAGAAGGATCAGGGCGCCATCGTCGAGAAGGCGCCCTGGGTCGACGTGGTCTTCGGCACGCACAACATGGGCTCTCTGCCGGCGCTGCTCGAGCGCGCCCGCCACAACCACGAGGCGCAGGTCGAGATCCTCGAGGCGCTCGAGGTGTTCCCGTCGACGCTGCCGACCAAGCGCGACTCGGCATCGAGCGGCTGGGTCTCGATCTCGGTCGGCTGCAACAACACGTGCACCTTCTGCATCGTGCCGGCGCTGCGGGGCAAGGAGAAGGATCGCCGCCCCGGCGACATCCTCGCCGAGGTGCAGGCGCTCGTCGACGACGGCGCCGTCGAGGTCACGCTGCTCGGTCAGAACGTCAACACCTACGGCGTCGAGTTCGGCGACCGCCAGGCCTTCGGCAAGCTGCTGCGGGCGATGGGCGGGATCGTGGGGCTCGAGCGCGTGCGCTTCACGAGCCCGCACCCGGCGGCCTTCACCGACGATGTGATCGCCGCGATGGCCGAAACGCCGAACGTGATGCCCTCGCTGCACATGCCGCTGCAGTCCGGTTCCGACGCGGTGCTGAAGGCGATGCGTCGCTCCTACCGCTCGAAGCGCTTCCTCGGCATCCTCGACGCGGTGCGCGAACGGATCCCGAACGCGGCGATCACGACCGACATCATCGTGGGCTTCCCCGGCGAGACTGACGCCGACTTCGAGGAGACGCTGCGCGTGGTCGAGCAGTCGCGCTTCTCGAGCGCCTTCACCTTCCAGTACTCGATCCGGCCGGGAACGCCCGCCGCGACCATGGAGGGGCAGATTCCCAAGGCGGTGGTCCAGGGACGCTACGACCGCCTCCTGGCGCTGCAGGAGCGGATCTCGCTCGAGGAGAACGAGGCGCAGATCGGCCGCACGATCGAGGTGCTGGTCGCTGCGCACGAGGGCAAGAAGGACGACGCCACCCACCGCCTCTCCGGCCGTGCCGAGGACAACCGCCTCGTGCACTTCGCCGTGCCCGAGGGCGCGGAGGTGCCGAGGCCGGGTGATGTCGCGACCGTTCGGGTGACCGCGGCGGCCCCCCACTTCCTCATCGCCGACGAGGCGGCCGCTTTCGCCGTTCGACGCACCCGCGCCGGCGACGCGTGGGACCGGCGCGAGGCCGAGAGCTGCGGGGTGCCGGTTCCGGCAGGCGGGGCCTCGCCCGCTGCTCGCAGCGCGGTCGGGCTCGGCATGCCGACGCTGCGCGTGGGATGAGTCCCGGCGACGAGCGCGCCCTGGGTGTGCCGAGGCTCTGGGCGATCGTCGGCGCGACGGGCACCGGCAAGACGAAGCTCTCGCTCGACCTGGTCGAGCGGCTGCGCGAGGAGTGCGGTCGCGACGCCGAGATCGTCAACGCCGACGCGATGCAGCTCTACCGGGGCATGGACATCGGCACGGCGAAGCTGCCGTCGATCGGGCGTCGCGGCATTCCGCACCATCTCTTCGATGTCGTCGAGCCGCGCGACGAGGCGACCGTCGCCTGGTATCAGCCCGAAGCCCGGCGGACCATCGAGGCGGTACTGGCCCGCGGCCACGACGCGGTCCTCGTGGGCGGATCGGGTCTCTACGTCTCGAGCGTCGTCTTCGACTTCCGGTTCCCGCCCCGTGACGAAGTGCTGCGCGCCGAGCTCGAGCGCGAGGCCGACGAGCGCGGCGCCGCGCCGCTGCTCGAACGTCTGCGGACGCTGGACCCTGCCGCGGCCGAGGCGGTCGACGCGCGCAACCCGCGCCGGGTGGTGCGAGCCCTCGAGGTCGCGCTGCTCGGCGGCGACCCGCAGGTGACTTTGCCGACGGAGCCGGAACCGTGGTCGGCGGGCACCCGTATCGTCGGCGTCGCCTGCGACCGCGCGACGCTCGTCGAACGGCTCGACCGGAGGGTGGAGCGCATGTGGGCCGAGGGCCTGTTGCGTGAGGTGGAGGCTCTCATCCCGCGCGGCCTCGAGCAGGGGAGGACCGCGAGTCGTGCCATCGGCTATGCGCAGGCGCTCGGGCAGCTTCGGGGCGAGCTGAGCGAGGCCGAGGCCGTCGCCGAGACCCAGATGCTGACGCGGCGCTATGCGCGTCGACAGGTCAGCTGGTTCAGGCGCTACCCGGGCGTGCAGTGGCTCGATGCGACCGGCTCCGGCGGCGCCGATGCCGGGAGGATCGGGCTGCCCGCTGCGAGGCTGCCCCTAGACTGAACGGATGAGCATCCTCGCGTTCACCAAGGGCCACGGCACGGGCAACGACTTCGTGCTCTTCACCGACCCCGAGGGCGAGATCGAGCTGACTCCGGAGCAGATCCGTATGCTCTGCGACCGCCGTTTCGGCGTCGGAGCCGATGGCGTGATCCGGGCCGTGCGGTCGCGGGCGATCCCCGAGGGGGCGGCGATACTCGAGGCCGAACCCGAAGCCGAGTGGTTCATGGACTACTGGAACGCCGACGGCTCCCCGTCGGAGATGTGCGGCAACGGGATCCGCGTGTACGCCCACTACCTGATCGAGGAGGGGCTCGTCGCCCCCGAGCGTCGCGACACTCTCCCCATCGGCACGCGCGCCGGCGTGAAGGACGTGCTCGCCGGCGCGTCCGGATACACGGTCGACCTCGGTCGCTGGCGCCTCGGCGACGACAGCCTGGTCTCGGCACGCGGACTGCATGTGGCGCGACCGGGGCTCGGGATCGACGTCGGCAACCCCCACGTGGTGACCGTGCTCGCCGATGACGCCAAGCTCGACGGGCTCGACCTGACCGAGGCGCCCGGGCTCGATCCCGCACCGGAGCACGGTGCGAACGTCGAGTTCGTGGTGCCGGAGGATCCGCTGCTGAAGGACGGTGTCGCCCGGATCCGCATGCGCGTGCACGAGCGCGGTTCGGGGGAGACGCTCTCCTGCGGCACCGGCGCCGCCGCCGCCGCCCTCGCGTTCCGTCACTGGGGCGGCGAAGGCATGCCCAGCAGCTGGAGCGTCGAGGTGCCCGGCGGGCGCCTCGGGGTGCGCATGTTCCCGACGGAGGAGGGCGAGCACGTCTCGCTGTCGGGGCCCGCGGAGCTCGTCTACACGGGGACCATCGATCTGCCCTGATCCTTCACCTTGCGGGCAGGATTGCACCGATCTGCAGTTTTGCACCGCGAACTCGGGTGTCGCGGGTGCGTTTCTGCAGATCGGTGCGTTTCTGCAGATGCGGGCCCGGCCCAGTCGCGCGGGGTCAGCTCAGCCGCGCCGAGCCTCGATCACGTGAAAGCCCTTGTCCCGGGCGACGCGCGTGACCGTGAGCTCCGGGAGTTCCGCCGCGATCCAGCGCTGCAGGGAGTCGGCGCCCAGGTGCTTCGCGACGACGAGATGGGCGGATCCGCCCGGCGCCAGACGGGGGAGCCACTGGCGCAGGAGGCCGTGCAGCACCGCCTTGCCGACGCGGATCGGCGGATTCGATCGGATCGACCCGAAGCGCAGCTCGGCGGGCACCTCGTCGGGTGCGGCGACGCGCACGTTCGTGAGGCCCAGACGCGAAGCGTTTGCGGTGGTCAGCTCCCGCGCGCGCGCATTGACGTCGACCGCCCAGATCTCGGATCCGGGATCCCGCAGCGCCGTGTCGAGCGCGATCGGCCCCCAGCCGCAGCCGATATCGAGGATCGGCGCATCGGTGCTGGCGGTATCGAGTGCCTGCCCGTGATTCCCGTGCGACTCGCCGGATTCCTGGAGCCCGGCGAGCGTCCGCAGCAGCACGCGCGTGCCCTGGTCGAGGTGCTCGGGGCTGAACACGCCCCCGGCGGTCACCAGGCGCCGCGGGGCGCCCGCCAGCTCGACCTCGATCTCGCGCGGGACGAATTCGCCCGCCGGGCTCTCGCTGAAGTAGTGCTGGTCCACCGCCCCAGTATCCCAGGCGGGGAATGCGCGGAGTGCTGCGCTGTGGGTGAACAGCCTGGGCGGTGTCAGGCGGCGCGCCTAGACTGGGAGTCACATGACAGAACGAACTGACCAAGATTTCGACGCTGCGAGCGATGACGCTGCGAGCGAAGGTGCGGCGCGCGACGACACCGTGCGAGACGACACCGTGCGAGACGACACCGTGCGAGACGACTCCGACGCGCTGGATCGCCTGCTCGCCCGCGCGAACCGTGGCGAGAGCGCGCACGTGGTCCGCGAGAGCCGTGACCTGCTGCTCGGCCGGGGCGCCCAGGCGTTGGGCGATGCGGAGCACGATCGGCTGGCCGATGATCTCGACGCGATCCGCTTGGAGCGGGAGGAGCGCGCCTCGTTGAAGCGCGTCGCCGGGCTCTCGACCGAGCTCGAAGACGTCACCGAGGTCGAGTATCGGCAGCTGCGGCTCGAGAAGGTCGTGCTCATCGGCGTGTACGCCTCGTCGTCGCGGGGCGGGCAGGAGGATGCCGAGAACTCGTTGCGCGAGCTCGCAGCGCTGGCCGAGACCGCGGGCGCACAGGTGCTCGACGGCGTGCTGCAGCGGCGGGCCCACCCCGATCCCGCGACCTATCTCGGCAAGGGCAAAGCCCAGGAGCTCGCGGAGATCGTCGCGGCCGAGGGCGCGGACACGGTCATCGCCGATACCGAGCTGGCGCCATCGCAGCGGCGCGCGCTCGAGGACGTGGTGAAGGTAAAGGTCATCGACCGCACGGCCGTGATCCTGGACATCTTCAGCCAGCACGCGAAGAGCCGCGAGGGCAAGGCGCAGGTCGAGCTCGCGCAGCTCGAGTACCTGCTCCCGCGTCTGCGCGGCTGGGGCGAGTCGATGTCGCGGCAGGCCGGCGGGCAGGTCGGCGCCGGTGGCGCGGGCATGGGTTCTCGCGGCCCGGGCGAGACGAAGATCGAACTGGATCGCCGCCGCATCAACACCCGCATGGCGAAGCTGCGCGCCCAGATCAAGACATTCGCGCCTGCGCGCGAGGCGAAGCGCGCCAACCGCAAGCGCGGCGAGGTGCCCTCGGTCGCGATCGCCGGGTACACGAACGCGGGCAAGTCGAGTCTGCTGAACCGGCTCACCGGGTCGGAGGCGCTCGTGCAGAATCAGCTCTTCGCGACGCTCGACACGACGGTGCGGCATGCCGAGACGGCCGACGGCCGCCGCTTCACCTATGCCGACACGGTCGGCTTCGTGCGGAATCTGCCGCACCAACTGGTCGAAGCCTTCCGCTCGACCTTCGAGGAGGTCGCCGAGTCGGATGTGATCGTGCACGTCGTCGACGGCTCGCATCCCGAGCCCACTGCTCAGCTGCGGACGGTGCGCGACGTGATCGCCGAGGTCGACGCGCAGGGGATCCCCGAGATCGTCGTCTTCAACAAGTCCGATCTGATCGATGACTCTCAGCGTCTCGTCCTGCACGGGCTCGCGCCCGACGCGGTTTTCGTTTCCGCCCGCACCGGAGAGGGCATCGAGCAGCTGCAGGAGCGGATCGACGCGACGCTGCCGGTGCCCGACCGGGAGGTCACCGCGGTGGTGCCCTACGAGCGGGGCGAGCTCGTGGCCGAGCTCCACGAACGCAATCGCGTGCTGGGGACGGAGTACGTCGCCGAGGGCACCCGCGTGCACGCGTATGTGAGCGGTGAGACGCTCGCGAAGCTCGAGCCGTTCCTAGTGGTGTGACGGCACAGTGGCGTGATAGCGCAACGGCGTGACAGCGGAGTGGTGTGGCAGCGGAGTGGTGTGACGGCGCTGCGGCGTGACAACGCGGTTTCTCCCCGACTCGTAACTTTTCGTCGCACGGGGTAACTCCGTGCAACGGCGGTTCGGCCCCGCCCCGCGTCCGTCGCTACCGTGGGGGCATGACCGCTTTCGCATCTTCCCCCCTGCCCGCCGCCACCATCCTCGGCTACCCTCGCATCGGCCGCCGTCGCGAGCTGAAGCGCGCCGTCGAGGCGTTCTGGAAGGGCGCGATCGACGAGGCCGAGCTGCGACGCACCGCGGCCGAGCTGCGGTTCGCCACGCGGGCCCGCCTCGTCGAGCTCGGGCTCCCGGCCGAGGGCGGCGCCGTGCCGGAGAGCTTCAGCTTCTACGATCAGGTGCTCGACGCGACGCTCGCGCTCGGCGCGATCCCGGCGCGCTTCGCCGACGTCGGCGCGGCCGGCGGATCGGATCTCGCGACGTACTTCGCGCTCGCACGCGGGGACGAATCACACCAGCCGCTCGAGATGACCAAGTGGTTCGACACGAACTACCACTACAGCGTGCCCGAGATCGATGAGCGCACGCCCTTCGCCGCGAACCCCGCCCTGCAGCTCGCGCAGCTCGCCGAGGCGAAGGATCAGGGCGTCGAGTCCCGCCCCGTGCTCGTCGGCCCGGTGACCTACCTGCTGCTCGCGAAGGCCGCCGACGGAGCGGCCGAGGGATTCGCCCCGATCGACCGTCTCGACGAGGTCGTCGCGGTATACGGCGAGCTGCTCGCGGCGCTCGCCGAGGCGGGCGCCGCGTGGGTGCAGCTCGACGAGCCCGCGCTCGTCTCCGACTCGCTCTCCGTTCCGCGCGCCGAGGTGCTCGCGCTGGTCGAGCGCGCCTACGCCCGGCTCAGTGCCGGCTCTGGGGAGGGCGCCTCCAGTGCCGCGCGCCCGCGGATCCTTCTCGCCGCCCCCTACGGCGATGCGTCGAGCGCTCTGCTGCGCCTCGCCGCCCTGCCGGTCGAGGCCGTTCATGCGGATCTCGTGCGCGGCGCGCTGCCCGACGGTGCATACGACGGCGCGCTCGTCGCGAGCGCGTTCGCGGGTAAGCAGTTCGTCGCGGGTGTCGTCGACGGACGCAACATTTGGCGCACCGATCTGCGTGCGGCCTCGGACGCGCTCCAGGCGTTGCGATCCGCGGGTGTCGACGTGGTCGTCGGGACCTCGAACTCGCTGCAGCACGTGCCGCACGACGTCGAGGAGGAGACGAAGCTCGATGCGCGGCTGAGGTCGTGGCTCGCGTTCGCCGACCAGAAGGTCGGGCAGGTTCGCGTCCTCGCCCACGGCCTCGAACACGGCGCCGAGGCGATCGAGGCGGAGCTCGCCGAGGCCGATCGCGTGCTCGCGGATCGCGCGGCGGCCCCGGGCGTGCGCGTCGACGACGTGCGCACCCGGGTCGCGAAGGTCGCCGATCCGGATCGTCGCCGTGCGGCCGAGCAGGATCGCCGCGACGCGCAGCGCGCGCTCGGAATCCCGCTGCTCGCCACGACCACGATCGGATCCTTCCCCCAGACCGCGGAGATCCGCAATGCCCGCGCGGCGTTCACGCGCGGCGAGATCGATCGCGATGCGTACGACGGGTTCCTGCGCGCAGAGATCGAGCGGGTCATTCGCCTGCAGGAGGAGATCGGCCTCGACGTCCTCGTGCACGGCGAGGCCGAGCGCAACGACATGGTGCAGTACTTCGCCGAGCACCTCGACGGGTTCGCCGTGACCGAGCACGGCTGGGTGCAGTCCTACGGCACCCGCGCGACCCGCCCGTCGATCCTCTGGGGCGATGTATCGCGCCCGGCGCCGATCACCGTCGAATGGTCCGCGTACGCGCAGTCCCTCACGGAGAAGCCGGTGAAGGGCATGCTGACCGGCCCCGTCACGATCCTCGCCTGGTCCTTCGTGCGCGACGACCAGCCGCTCGCCGACACGGCCGCCCAGGTGGCGCTCGCGCTGCGGGACGAGATCGACGACCTCGTGTCGGCCGGTATCTCGATCGTGCAGGTCGATGAGCCCGCGCTCCGCGAGCTGCTCCCGCTCGATGCGGAGCGCCAGCCCGCCTACCTCGACTGGTCGGTCGGCGCGTTCCGTCTCGCGACAGGGGGTGCCGCACCGGAGGTGCAGATCCACACGCACCTCTGCTACTCGGAGTTCGGCGAGATCATCGACGCGGTCGACGGGCTGGATGCGGACGTCACCTCGATCGAGGCCGCGCGCAGCCGCATGGATGTGGTCGAGCCGCTCGGGGAGCACGGCTACTCCCGCGGGATCGGCCCGGGCGTCTACGACATCCACTCGCCCCGCGTGCCCAGCGTCGCGGAGCAGACCGAACTGATCCGTCTCGCGGCGGATCGCATCCCCGGCGAGCAGCTGTGGGTGAACCCGGACTGCGGGCTCAAGACCCGCGGCTACGAGGAGACCGTGGCGAGCCTCACCAATCTCGTGCTCGCGGCGGCGGCCGTGCGCGAACCCGTAGAGTGACATCTGTGACGGACACGAGCGAGGCGCCGACGAGCGAGACGCGGTCGAACCAGACGCACGCGACGCACGCCTGGGGTCTGCTGCCCACCGAACCGGTGGGGTCGATGCCGCGCACCCTCCGTCTGCAGCAGGCCGTGCTGCAGACGGAGGCCTGGCTGCTGGGCGCTGACGAGCTCGCCGCGGAGCAGGAGGCGGCCGTCCGCGACACGCTGGATCGTCTCGCCGAGACGGGATCGCCGATCGTGAGCGACGGCGAGCAGCGCCGCTCGAGCTTCGCGACCTACCCTCTGGGCCGCGGCGATGCAGAGTCCGGCCCCGTCTTCGCCGTCTTCGCCGACGGGCATCACCGGGTGCTGCCGCGGCTCGTCCGTGCGCCGTTCCGGTTCCAGCGGTGGGCCGCCGACGACGTGCTCGCCGCTCGGCGGCTCACCGGGCTGCCGCTGAAGCAGGCGGTCATCTCGCCGTCGATGCTCTCGCTCATGCTCCCCGACGAGGGCATCGGGGAGTACACGCGGGACGAACTGCTCGAGGACGTCGTCGCCGGGTGCGCTGAGGACATCGCCCGTTGCTTCTCCGCGGGCGCGGCGCGGGTGTCGATCGACTTCACCGAGGGGCGGCTCGCTCTGCGCCGGGATCTGCGGGCGCCGTGGGCCGGCCCCGCCGCGCTACGAGGCTTCATCGAACTGGTCAACCGGGTGCTCGACCGTGTCGACCCCGGACTGCGTGACCGCATCGGGGTGCACACCTGCCCTGGCAACGATCGTGATTCGGCGCACAGCGACGATGTCGACTACGCGGCGCTGATCCCCGAATTGCTCCAGATCGAGGCGGGCTACTTCCTCGTGCAGGCGGCGAGCGAGAGGGATCCGCTGCGCGTGGCCCGGCTGATCGGCGACGAGCTCGCCTCGCGCGGCTCGGCGGGGCGACTGCCCCGGATCCTCATCGGCGTCACGGATCCGAGGAGTCCGAAGCTCGAGACCGCGGAGGAGGTGCGGGACGGGCTGCTCGCGGCCGCCCGCTTCATCCCCGCGGAGCGGCTCGGCTCCACCGACGACTGCGGATTCTCCCCGTACCTGGTGGATGAGAAGCCGCGGCACGGTTCGCCCGACTTCGCGAGGGACGTGGCCTTCGCCAAGGTCGCCGCTCGGGTGCGCGGCACCGCGCTCGCCGCCGAGGCGCTGGGGGCCGGCTCGTGAACGATCCGTCGCATCCGCTGCTGACCGGGAGCGCGTCCACGCGGGTGCGCTTCTCCTTCGAGGTGTTCCCCGCCCGCAGCCAGGCCGCCGCGCTCGCGCTCGGGCACGCGGTGCAGCACCTCTCGGCGAGCGGCCCCGACTTCATCTCCGTGACCTACGGCGCGAGCGGATCGAACCGCGACGCCTCGCTCGACCTGCTGAAGTATCTGCGCAACAACACCGATGCGCTGCCCATGGCGCACCTCACGACGGTCGGGCAGTCGCGCGACGAGCTGCGCACCGAGATCCTCGGAATGATGGATGCCGGCATCCACGACTTCCTCGCGCTCCGGGGCGACGCGCCCCGAGGCGTCCGGGAGGACGACCCGATCGTCACGGGCTCGCTCAGCTCCGCAGAGCTGATCGCGTTCATCGCCGAGGTCCGCGCGGAGCGGCCGCCGTTCACGAGCGTGGGGCGCACCTCGGTCGCGGTCTACCCGAACGGGCACCCGCTCTCCCGGTCGCGGGAGGCCGACATCGACTGGCTCGTCGAGAAGCAGGAGGCCGGGGCCCAGCTCGGCATCACGCAGCTCTTCTTCGAGGCTGAGGAGTACCTCTCCTTCGTCGCGGATGCGCGACGCGCGGGGCTCACTATGCCGATCCTGCCGGGACTGATGCCGGTGTCGACGAGCGCGCAGCTGCGCCGCGTGGCCGAGCTCGCCGGGCGCCCGGCGCCCGCAGGTCTGGCGCGCGCGCTCGAGGCGGCCGGGGGTACGGCGCCGGAGCTCGGCGTTGCGCATACCGTCGAGCTGGCTCGCGAGCTGTTGGCCGGCGGGGCGCCGTCGATCCACCTCTACACGTTCAACCGGCACGCGCAGGTGCTCGCGGTGCTGCGCGAGCTGGGACTGCTGGCGCGGGATCCCCTGGCATAGGGGGACCGGAGTCGCGCCCCGGCCTCGGACCGAGCGGCCTCAGACCGAGCGGCCTCAGACCGAGCGGAAGACGGCGACGACCCGGCCGAGCACCTCGGCGTAGTCGCCCAGGATCGGCTCGAAGGCGCTGTTGCGCGGGAGCAACCAGGTGTGGCCGTCGCGGCGGCGGAAGACCTTGACCGTCGCCTCTCCGTCGAGCATGGCCGCCACGATGTCGCCGTTCTCGGCGTCTCGCTGCTGCCGGACCACGACGAAATCGCCGTCGCAGATGGCTGCGTCGATCATGGAGTCGCCGACGACCTTGAGCATGAAGAGCTGACCGTCGCCGACGAGCGCGCGGGGGAGCGGGACCAGTTCGTCGACCTGCTGGTCGGCCGTGATGGGCACGCCGGCGGCGATGCGGCCGACGAGCGGGACGTACGCGGTCTCCTCAGCCTGCACGGCGGGCGCGTCGGCGAGGGCCTGGCTGGTGCTCGCCGGCTCCACGAGCACTTCGAGCGCGCGCGGCCGGTTCGGGTCGCGGCGCAGGTAGCCGGCGAGTTCGAGGCGGCTGAGCTGGTGGGTGACGCTCGAGAGGGAGGAGAGCCCGACTGCATCGCCGATCTCGCGCATCGACGGCGGGTAACCCCGGGTCTCGACGGAGCGCGAGATGAACTCGAGGATCGCCTGCTGCTTCTCGCTCAACTTCTTGAGCGTCGGCGTGCCATCCGGTGCGACCATCTCTGCCCCCTCGGGTTCGGCGGAATTCTGCGGTGAAACATGAATGTCGGTGGGTGGTGGTTCACTCGTGCCGATGGAGAAAGCGTAGCCGTCCGAATCGAATATCGGCAAACATGTGTTCGAGTGTCGCTCGAATGGTTCCGAACAGAAATTCGATGAGGGGTTGAGTTTTCGATTAATCGAAGATAGATTCGAAACAGATGTTCGAGGTGAAGGGTTCCGAAGGGTCCATGGATCGAACGGTCCGCGGATCGAACGCCCGACAGATCGAACACCGAGAGCGAGAGGAAGCGATCATGACCGCATCGCATACCGCACACGGCGTCTACCTGCGCGCCGTTGACGCCGCCGTCGACACCGACACTGACACCGACGTCCGGGATCGCACCCGCCTCCGGATCACCCGGCGCGGGCGCGTGGTGCTCGGTCTGCTGATCGCGCTGCTCGTCGCCGGCCTGGTCGCGGCTGCGGCGCTGTTCGGCGCCACCCGGGCCGCGGCGTCGGATGCCGCAGGCGGGGCCGACTTCGGCAATGTCGACTTCGGTTACGTCGTCGTGCAGTCGGGGGATTCGCTCTGGTCGGTCGCCACGACGCTCGACCCCTCGTCCGATCCGCGCGATGTGATCGCCGATATCGTGCGGCTGAACCAGCTCGAGAGCTCGGACGTCCAGGCCGGCCAGGCGATCGCTGTGCCGCTCCGTTACAGCGATGCCCCCGGAGTCGTCAGCGCGGAGGACCTGGGTATCGACGCCTGACTCGTCCGAACGCCGAGCGCCCTAGACTGATCCGGTGACCAGCCTGAGCGATCTGCCCCTCCGTGACACCCTCGTCGGCAAGCAGCCGTACGGCGCCCCGCAGGATCCGGTGCCGGTCAGCCTGAACGTCAACGAGAACACCCATCCGCTACCGGAGGCGGTCGTCGCCGACATCGCGGCCTCCCTCGCCGAGGCCGTGCGGGGCGTGAACCGGTACCCGGACCGGGACTTCCTCCAGCTGCGCGCCGCGCTCGCCGGCTACCTCGGCCACGGGCTCACCGCGGAGCAGCTCTGGGCCGCGAACGGATCGAACGAAGTGCTGCAGCAGGTGCTGCAGGCGTTCGGCGGCCCGGGCCGCACCCTGCTGAGCTTCACACCCACGTATTCGATGTACCCGCTGCTCGCCGACGGCACCGACACGGCATGGCGCCCGGTCGAGCGCCCCGCCGACTACGCGCTGACGCCCGACTTCGTCGCCGCGGCGCTGCGGGAGCACCGGCCGAACATCGCGATCCTGTGCGGCCCGAACAATCCGACCGGCACGCCCCTCGACCTCGATACGGTGCTCGCCGCCTACGACGCGTTCGACGGCATCCTCATCGTCGACGAGGCCTACCACGAGTTCGACGCCGAGCGGGAGAGCGCGATCACGCTGCTGCCCGGTCGCCCGCGCCTGCTCGTCTCGCGCACCATGAGCAAGGCCTTCGCCTTCGCCGGCGTGCGTCTCGGCTATCTGGCCGCCGATCCGGCGGTCATCGACGCGCTGCGTCTCGTCCGCCTGCCGTACCACCTCTCCGCGCTGACCCAGGCCGCAGCGCAGGCCGCGATCCGCCACTCCGGCGAGATGCTCGCCACGGTCGCCGACATCCGCGCCCAGCGGGACCGGCTCGCCGCCGCGCTCACGGCGCTCGGCTATCTCGTGCACGAGTCCGGAGCGAACTTCCTGCTCGTCGGCGGCTTCGCCGACCCCACTGCGGTGTTCGAGACGCTCCGCGCCCAGGGGATCCTCATCCGCGACCTGGGGATACCCGGCCACCTGCGCCTCACCGCGGGAACCGAGACCGAGACGACCGTGCTCATCGAGGCGATCGCCGCCCTCGCGCCCCGGTAGGCTAGAGGCCATGAGCAGCACCTCCCGCACCGCCTCGTTGCAGCGCGCCACGAGCGAGTCGCAGATCAGCCTGAGCGTCGACCTCGACGGGACCGGAGAGGCCGACGTAGCCACCGGCGTGCCGTTCTTCGACCACATGCTCACCGCATTCGCACGGCACTCGCTGACCGACCTCACGGTGCGCGCCGAGGGCGACATCGACATCGACGTGCACCACACGGTCGAGGACACCGGCATCCTGCTCGGCCAGGCGCTGCTCGCGGCGCTCGGGGAGAAGCGCGGCATCAGCCGCTACGGCGACGCGCTGGTGCCGCTCGACGAGGCGCTCGCGCAGGCGGTCGTCGACATCTCGGGCCGCCCCTACCTCGTGCACGGGGGCGAGCCCGCCGGGTTCGAGTTCCACCTCATCGGCGGTCACTTCACCGGCAGCATGGTCCGCCACTTCTTCGAGGCGCTCACGCTGAACGCGAGGCTCACGGTGCACGTGCGGCTCATCGAGGGCCGGGATCCGCACCACATCGCCGAGGCGGAGTTCAAGGCCTTTGCGCGCGCGTTCCGCCAGGCCAAGGCGCTCGATCCGCTCGTGACCGGGGTGCCCAGCACCAAGGGCGCGTTGTGACCGCAGCTACGCAGCCGGACGCAGCTCCGCTGACGAGCACCTCCTCGCCGACGACCGACACAGCCGCGCGGAAGGCCGTCGTCGTGCTGGACTACGGCTCGGGAAACGTCCACTCCGCGGTGAAGGCGCTCGAATCCGCGGGTGCCGAGGTCGAGCTGACGCGGGACCCGGACGCGGTGCTCGCCGCCGACGGCCTGCTGGTTCCGGGCGTCGGCGCCTTCGACGCGGTCATGCGGCAGCTGACCGCGGTGCGGGGCGATGAACTGATCGATCGCCGCCTCGCCGGTGGCCGACCGGTGCTGGGCATCTGCGTCGGGCAGCAGGTGCTGTTCGAGCGGGGCGTCGAGCGCGGCGCCGAGACCGAGGGCCTCGGTCAGTGGCCCGGGATCGTGCGCGAGCTGCATGCCGATCGGCTCCCGCACATGGGCTGGAACACAGTCGACGCGCCCGAGGACTCCGTGCTCTTCCGAGGGATCGAGCACGAGCGCTTCTACTTCGTGCACAGCTGCGCCGCGACCGAGTGGACGCTCGAGGGCAGGACTGAGGCGACCCGTCCCCTCGTGACCTGGGCAGAGCACGGCGAGCGGTTCGTCGCCGCAGTCGAGAACGGGCCGCTCTCGGCGACTCAGTTCCACCCGGAGAAGTCCGGCGACGCGGGTATCCGCCTGCTGCGCAACTGGATCGACTCCCTCTAGCCACGTAATGGAGAACACCCCGAGATGACCACACTCAACAACAGCCCCAAGCTCGAACTGCTCCCGGCGGTCGACGTCGCCGACGGTCAGGCCGTGCGGCTCACGCAGGGCGAAGCCGGCACCGAGACGAACTACGGCAGCCCGGTCGACGCCGCGCTCGACTGGATCGAGCAGGGCGCCGAGTGGATCCACCTCGTCGACCTGGACGCCGCCTTCGGCCGCGGCAGCAATGCCGCGCTGCTGCGGAAGGTGATCAAGCAGTCCAAGCGCGTGAAGATCGAACTCTCGGGCGGGATCCGTGACGACGCGAGCCTCGAGGCCGCGCTCGAGCTCGGTCCCAAGCGCGTGAACCTGGGTACGGCCGCGCTCGAGAACCCGGAGTGGACGGCCGCGGTGATCGCCCGCTACGGCGAGTTGATCGCGGTCGGCCTCGACGTGCGCGGCGAGACTCTCGCGGCGCGCGGGTGGACCGAAGAGGGCGGCAACCTGTGGGAGGTGCTGGACCGGTTGGAGTCCGCCGGCTGCCCGCGCTACGTCGTGACCGACGTGACGAAGGACGGCACCCTGCGCGGCCCGAACGTCGAACTGCTGAAGCAGGTCTGCGCGCGAACCGACCGCCCGGTCGTCGCCTCGGGCGGCGTCTCGAGCCTCGACGACCTCGCCGCACTGCGCGAGCTCGTGCCCCACGGCGTCGAGGGCGCGATCGTCGGCAAGGCGCTCTACGCGGGCGCGTTCACGCTGCCCGCAGCCCTGGATGTTGCAGGACGCTAGGTCCTCCACTTGGCGATCGAGAAGCTCCCGGCGACGGGCGACGCCCCGCGTTCGACCGGTGTTCCGGCGAGCCTCGTAGCCGGGGGCGCGGAGGACTCCGCGGGCTTCCCCTGGGCCGGCCGCACCTTCGACCACCACGGCACGGCCTTCGCCGCCGACGACGGCGCCTGCCCGCCGGAGCTCCGCACCGGGGTGGAGCGGGTCCGCGCGGCCGCCGCCGCGGGGGATCGGGCGGCGCTCGCGGAGGCGCACGCCGATGCGCTCCTCGCGCTGTCTCACTGCCGCGTCCTGATCCCGCTGCTCGCGGAGGCCGGCGACATCGGGGTCACGCCCGAGGGGCGCACGGTCGAGAAGACCCAGGAGCTCTCGATCGTGACGGTCGCCGGCCCGGACGGCCGCCGCACCATGCCGGTGTTCGGCTCCGTCGACACGATGCAGGCCTGGAACCCGAACGCCCGCCCGATCCCGGTGCCCGGCCCGCAGGCCGCACTGGCCGCGGCGCAGGAGGGGACCGACCTCATCGTGGTCGATCCCGGCACCCCGGAGCGCGAGTTCGGGGTGCGGCGCACCCAGCTGGAGGCGGTGGCGCGAGGCCTGCGGGTGCTGCCGGCCTGGGCCGACCCGGAGGTCGCCGCGGCGTTCCGCGCCTCGATCGCGGAGGAGCCGCGCATCCACGACGTGGTTCTCGAACCGGGCGATCCCGAGGGGCGCCTGCTCGCCCCCGAGACAGAGGTGATCCTGGTGCTGGTGCCCGGGCTCGATCGCTCGGCGCTGCAGGAGGTGCTGGCCGGGGTGCAGCAGCGGTGGGCCGGCGATGCCCTGATCGCGAGCCGCGTCGACTCGCTGCACCTGTCGATCCGCTCGCTCGGATCGGATCGAGCAGCGCACTGAGCGGATCGAGCAGCGTTCAGAACAGATTGAGCAGCAGCACGTAGACGCCGGTGCCCGCGAATATGCTGAGCAGGGCGCGCCGGCCGAGGAAGAGGTGCACGAGGATCGTCACCGCGGTCGCGACCGCCACGATCCAGGGCTGCGCCGGCCGGGCCGCGATCTGCTCCTTCAGCATGACGACCGCGAGGATGAGCAGCAGGCCCGCGGGCATCCAGCGCCCCAGCGCCGTCACGAAGCGCGACTTGCGCAGCGGCTTGAGGATCGCGAACGGCAGCGCCCGCAGCAGCACGGTGATGACGCCGCCGATCGCCACCGCGGCGATCATGTAGCCGATCGTGGGAGTCACGACGCCTCCTCGCTCGGGGCCGCGTCGTCGTCGCGGCCGCCTTCGTCCGCTGTGCGCATGCGCGACCAGGCGTAACGGACGAACAGCAGCAGCGTGAAGATCACCAGGGCGGCGAGCACCTCGGAGCCGGGAAACACCAGCATCGCGAGGGCGACGGCGACGCCGGCGAGCGCGACCGAGGGGATCTCGCGCCGGGAGCGCGCGGCGTCGAGGGCCATGACGACGAAGAGGGCGACCAGGGCGAACTCGAAGCCCTCGATCGGCTCGGGCAGCATCGACGCGAGGGCGACGCCGACCAGGCCGCCGGCCACCCAGTAGGCCTGCATCAGGAACTGGCCGGTGAGCATCCGCGTCGAGGTCAGCTTCTCGGGCGGCATGAGCACGTACGTGGCGTAGGCCTCGTCGATCATCGCGTAGATCGAGTAGGCGCGGCCGAGACCCGGCCGAACGACCTGGATCGGGAACGAGAACGGATAGAAGACGTGCCGGAAGTTGATGGCGAAGACGGTCACGGCGATCGTCACGAGCGGAGTGGCCGCCGCGATCAGGCTGACGAGCAGCAGCTCGACCGAGCCCGCGAAGACGCCGATCGAGAGCGCGGGGGCGAGCCACCAGGGGAGTCCCGCCTGGATCACGAGCACGCCGAGCGCGACGCCGAGGGGGAAGATGCCGAGGCCGACGCCCAGCGAGTCGACCGCGCCGGCGCGCAGCTGCGCTGCGCGGGACATCAGATGACGGGACCCGTGTACTTCTCGCCCGGGCCGCTCCCCGGAGCATCCGGAATGGGGGAGGCCTCGCGGAAGGCGAGCTGGACCGAGCGCAGGCCGTCGCGCAGGGGGCGGGCGTGCGAATCGCTGATCTCGGGCGCGCCGGCGGTGATGAGGCCGGCGAGGGCGTTGATCAGCTTGCGCGCCTCGTCGAGGTCGGTCTGCGTCTCGGGATCGTCCGCGAGCCCGCACTTGACCGCGGCGGCGCTCAGCAGGTTGACGGCTGCCGCGGTGATCACCTCGACCGCCGGCACCTCGGCGATGTCGCGTGCGGCCTGGGCGACCTGCTCCTGCTCCGTGAGATCCTGGGGGTCTCGGTCCTCGACGCTCGAATGCAGCGCCGCCGGATCCTCGGCGGTGGGATCGGCGGTGTTCTCGGCGGAGATGTTGGGAGTCTGGTGCACATGAACCAGTCTACCGATCGGCGGGGCTCTGTTGGCAGGGGTCCGACCATCTGCTAGTATCTACAAGGTTCGCGGTCTTTCTCCGCGGACTCGCAAGTGGAGAAACTCCCACCCGCGGTCGACAGCATACGGCGAACTCCGGTTCTCCGAACGCCCAGACCACCGGGTTGTTGGCACCCCGTCCCGCAGCGGCTTCGGCCCGGTCGGGACAGCAGATGAAGGGTGCGGAACGCGCGTGCGCGATCCTCCGCTCTGCTTGCGAGCACCCCGGCACCGAGAAGCCTCGGCCGGGAGCAGCCCCAGCATTGAGACAGAGGAGCCGGCGATCAGCGATCCCCGTACGAATGACAGAATCCGCGCCCCCAAGGTGCGACTTGTTGGCCCTGGCGGCGAGCAGGTCGGGGTGGTGTCGATCGACAAGGCGCTGAGCCTCGCAGCCGACGCCGACCTCGATCTCGTCGAGGTCGCCCCGAACTCCGATCCGCCCGTGGCGAAGATCATGGACTTCGGCAAGTTCAAGTACGAGGCCGCGCAGAAGGCCAAGGAAGCCCGCCGCAACCAGGCCAACACGGTCCTGAAAGAGGTCCGCTTCCGTCTGAAGATCGACACGCACGACTACGAGACCAAGACGAAGCGCGCGATCGGCTTCCTGTCGCAGGGCGACAAGGTCAAGGCCATGATCCAGTTCCGCGGGCGCGAGCAGTCCCGGCCGGAGCAGGGCGTCCGGCTGCTGCAGAAGTTCGCCGAGGACATCGCCGAGTTCGGCACGGTCGAGAGCAACCCTCGCATCGACGGCCGCAACATGGTCATGGTGATCGCTCCGCTGAAGAACAAGAGCGAGGCGAAGGCCGAGCAGAATGCGCGCAGAGCCGAGGAGAAGGCCGACCGCAAGGCGGGCAAGGCCGCCGATGGCGCGGAGGATGTCGCGGACGGCACCGCGGCTCCGGATCAGTCCGCCGAGTAACAGACCTGCGGCCGTCGAGGCCGTATCCCCACGTAGTCGCTTCGGCGACACGCACCACACAAGGAGAAGAGATGCCCAAGCAGAAGACCCACTCGGGTGCCAAGAAGCGTTTCAAGGTGACCGGCAGCGGCAAGCTGATGAAGCAGCAGGCCGGCATGCGCCACAACCTCGAGGTGAAGGCCTCGAAGCGCAAGCGTCGTCTGAACGCCGAGCAGGTGCTCTCGGCCGGTGACGTCAAGCAGGCCAAGAAGCTGCTGGTCCGCTGAGCGGCCGCACCCGGATTTCGAAGATCTCGTAAGGAAGAACTGAAATGGCAAGAGTCAAGCGGGCAGTCAACGCCCATAAGAAGCGTCGCGTCATCCTGGAGCGCGCCGAGGGCTACCGCGGGCAGCGCTCGCGCCTGTACCGCAAGGCGAAGGAGCAGGTCACCCACTCGCTCGTCTACGCGTACAACGACCGTCGCAAGAAGAAGGGCGATTTCCGTCGCCTGTGGATCCAGCGCATCAACGCCGGCGCCCGCGCGCACGGCCTGACCTACAACCGCTTCATCCAGGGCCTCTCGCTCGCGGGTGTCGAGGTGGATCGTCGCATGCTGAGCGAGCTCGCCACCAACGAGCCGGCCGCGTTCGCGTCGCTCGTCGAGGCCGCCAAGCAGGCGCTGCCGGCCGACACCTCCGCGCCGAAGACCGTCGAGGCGCCCGCCGCGCCCGCGAAGAAGGCAGCCGCCAAGAAGGCTCCGGCGAAGAAGGCCGCCGACGCCGAGTAGGCTCCGCGCATTCCTCGGCGAAGGGTCGGTCACCGTATTGGTGCCCGGCCCTTCGCCGTTCCGAGCGGCGGCGCGGGGTGACGTCGTCCTGCGCCGGGGGCGACGTCGCTAGGCTGGTCGGGTGATCGAGAACCCCAAGAGCCCCCGCGTGCGCCGGGTCGCCGCCCTCTCGCGCCGGAAGGACCGGCGCCAGAGCGGCCTGTTCCTGGTCGAAGGACCCCAGGCCGTGCGGGAACTGCTGGCGCACCGGGCGGACCTCGCCGAGACGGTCTACGCGACGATGGGCACCGAGTCCTGGCAGCACGAGGTGGATCGACTGGCTTCGGAGCACGGCGTCGTCATCGAGCGCGTGACCGAGCCGGTGCTCGCGGCGATGGCCGAGACCGTTCATCCGCAGGGGGTGCTGGCCGTCGCCCGCATCGAGGCCGCACCGCTCGCCGAGGTGCTGCGCGACGCCCGTCTCGTGGCGATCCTGCACGAGGTGCGTGATCCCGGCAACGCCGGCACGGTGCTGCGCGCCGCGGACGCCGCCGGCGCCGATGCGGTCGTCTTCGCCGGGGAGAGCATCGACCCCTGGCATCCGAAGGTGGTCCGTGCCACTACCGGGTCGCTCTTCCATCTGCCCGTGGCGGTGGCCCCGACCCTCGACGCGTCCGTAGATGCCGCGCGTGCGGCCGGTCTCCGCGTGCTCGCGGCCGATGTGCACGGCGAGGATCTCGATCCGGCCGCGGACGTGCTCGCCGGACCCGTCGCCTGGCTCTTCGGCAACGAGGCGCGCGGGCTGAACGCGGAAGAGCGCGCTCTGGCGGACGGGGCGCTGCGCCTGCCGATCTACGGCGCCGCCGAGTCGCTGAACCTGGCCACGGCCGCGAGCGTGCTGCTCTACCAGACTGCGTTCGCGCAGCGGGGGTTGACCCGGCCCGGCCGTCCCGTGTAACAATCGGCCTTATTGCCCTGCCTCCCGGCGGGGCCTCCGTAGGCTGGGCATGGCCTCGCGCCGCCTATCGTTCCGAGCGCCGACCGAACCGAGGGAGTCGTCACATGTCATCGCCCGCTCACATCATCCGCTCCGATGCCGAGGCGCTCGAGGCGGCCGCCCAGTTCCGCGACGCCGTGCTCGAGCGCGCGCCGCAGATCGATGCCGAGCGGGAGATCCCGCGCGACATCGTCGAAGACTTCTCGCAGCGGGGGCTCTGGGCGATCACGATCCCCGCTGCGCACGGCGGCGCGGACGTCTCGACCGAGACGCTCGCCGAGGTCATCGCGATCGTGGCCGAGGCGGACGGTTCGCTCGCGCAGATCCCCCAGAACCACTTCTGCCTCGTCGAGGACATCCGGCTCAGCGGCACGCCCGAGCAGCACGAGTTCTTCTTCGGGCTCGTGCTCGCGGGCAGCCGCTTCGCGAACGCGTTCAGCGAGAGCGGCGGCAAGAACGTCGGCGAGCTGGCGACGCGGCTGCGGCGCGACGGCGACGAGGTCGTGGTGACGGGGCGCAAGTTCTACTCGACCGGTTCGATCTACGCGGACTGGATCCCCGTGCTCGCAGTCGACGAGAGCGGCCTGGAGCTGCTGGTGTTCGCCGAGAAGGACGCCCCCGGGCTGACCGTGGTGAACGACTGGTCGAGCTTCGGCCAGCGCGCGACGGCGAGCGGCACGGTCGTGGCGGACGAACTGCGGCTGCCCGCGAGCCGGGTGTTCCCGATGTACCGGGAGTACGAGAACCCCACCATCGCCGGCCCGTTCGCCCAGATCACCACGGCGGCTATCGACCTCGGCATCGCCCGCGGCGCGTTCCGCGAGACGCTCGAAGCGACGCGGCAGTCGCGGCCCTGGATCGACGCCAAGGTCGATTCGGCGACGGAGGATCCCCTCACGCTCGCGACCATCGGCCGCCTCGACATCGACATCCGGGCGGCCGAGGCGCTGCTGCGCGAGTCCGCCCGGGCGATCGACACCGCGAAGCCTGCGCCTGACGAGCGGAACGTGGCGGCCGCCTCGATCGCGGTCGCGCGGGCGAAGGTCCTGACTACGGAGGTCTCGCTCGAGGTACCGAGCCGACTGTTCGAGCTCGGCGGCACCCGTTCGACGCTCGGCGGCCGGGGGCTCGACCGCTTCTGGCGCAACGCGCGCGTGCACACCCTGCACGATCCGGTGCGCTGGAAGCCCCACGCCATCGGGGACTACGTGCTCAACGGCACGCTGCCCGCACGTCATTCCTGGCTGTGAGGGCACGATGATCGGAGTGGGCGACGCCGGGAGGATCCACCTCAACCTGTTCACGATGAACACGGTGGGGCATCTGTCGCCCGGCGTGTGGCGGCACCGCCGCGACCGCAGCCGGCGCTACACGGAGCTGGACTACTGGCTCGGGATCGCTCGCACCGCCGAGGCCGGGCTGCTCGACGCGGTGTTCTTCGCCGACGTGCTGGGCAGCTACGACGTCTATCGGGGAGGCCCGGAGGCGGCGATCGCGGGCGGGGTGCAGGTCCCCGTGAACGACCCGCTGCAGTTGGTGCCCGCGATGGCCTCGGTCACGGAGCACCTCGGCTTCGGCGTGACCGCGTCGACATCGTTCGAGCATCCGTTCCCCTTCGCGCGACGCATGTCGACGCTCGACCACCTCACCGGCGGACGCGTCGGATGGAACGTCGTCACCTCCTACCTCGGATCCGGTGCCCGCAATCTCGGCCTCGACGGCCAGGTCTCCCACGACCGGCGCTACGACATCGCCGAGGAGTACCTCGAGGTCTGCTACAAGCTGTGGCAGCGCAGCTGGGAGGACGATGCGGTCATCGAGGATCGGGAGCGCGGCGTCTTCGCCGACCCCGAGCGCGTGCATCCGATCGCCCACCGGGGCGAGTTCTTCACCGTGCCCGGCTTCCATCTGAGCGAACCGTCGCCGCAGCGCACCCCCGTCATCTACCAGGCCGGCGCGTCATCCCGCGGCATCGCCTTCGCCGCCCGTCACGCGGAGCACGTCTTCGTCGCCGCCCCCAGCACCGCGGTGCTCGGGCGGCAGGTGCGCGCGGCGAACGAGGCAGCCCTCGCCGCCGGCCGCACGACCCCGCCGCCGGTGCTGAACCAGCAGACGGTGATCGTCGCCGGCACGGATGCCGAGGCGCAGCGGCGTTTCGACGAATACCTGGAGGTCGCCTCGCCGGAGGGCGCGCTCACCCTGATGTCGGGCTGGACCGGGATCGACTTCGCCGGGCTCGACCCGGACGAGGCGCTGGCCGGGCTCGAGAGCGACGCGATCCAATCCGCGCTCTCGGCGTTCAGCGACGCGGATCCGACGCGTACGTGGACGCCGCGCGAAATAGCGGACTACGTCCGGATCGGCGGGGACGGCCCCGTGCTCGTCGGTTCGGCGGCGACCGTCGCGGACGCGCTGGAGACGATCGTCGAGGAGACCGGCGTAGCGGGCTTCAACCTCGCGATGGCGGTGCAGCCCGAGACGCTGGAGGGGGTCGTCGAGCACCTGGTGCCGGAACTGCAGCGCCGGGGTCGGTTCAAGCGGGAGTACGCGGCGGGTACGCTGCGGGAGAAGCTGGGCGGAGGATCGGCACGACCGGCCGCCGACCACCCGGCGCACGCCGTGCGGATCGACGGGCCCGGCCCGGATGCCGCCGAGGCCTCGCAGCTCAGCCGCGCCGCGACCGACTGAAGCGGTGGACCGCCCGGTCGCCGAGGAACTGGATCAGCTGCACCAGGATGATCTGCAGCGCGATCGTGAGCACCATCACGTCGGTCTGGAAGCGCTGATAGCCGTAGCGGATGGCGAGATCGCCGAGCCCGCCGCCGCCGAGCACGCCCGACATGGCCGTGTAGTCGATCAGAGCGATAGCGGTGACCGTGACCGCGGCGAGGAGCGCCGGCCGGGCCTCGGGGAGCAGGATGTGCGAAACGATCTGGCGGGTCGAGGCCGCCATGGACTGGCCCAGTTCCAGCAGTCCGTGATCGACCTCGCGGAGCGCGATCTCGACGAGCCGAGCCAGGAACGGGGTGGCGGCGATGATCATCGGGGGGAGGGCGCCGGCAACGCCGAGGGTCGTGCCGACGAGCAGTGCGGTGAACGGCAGCACGGCGATCATCAGGATGATGAACGGCACCGAGCGGATGATGTTCACGATGAACGCGACGACGCCGTAGACGATCGGGTTGGCTCGCAGCTGCCCCTTGCCGGTCAGGTACATCAGGATGCCGAGCGGCAGCGCGAGGGCGACGGTGAACACGAGCGCGATCGACACCATGGCGAGCGTCTCGCCGAGCGCCTCGGCGATCTCGCCCCAGCGCACATTGGGCAGGAGGTCTTCCATACGATCAATCATGTCGCCCTGTTATGACTGCGATTGCAATTGTTTCGTCCTGTGACTCGCTCACCGGCGTGAGGTGCGGTCGGTCGCCTAGCATTCAGTGAGTTTCGGGCCCACGGCGGGCGACGAACGACGCGCGCCCGGCGGGCGATGCGCACCCACAGCGAGAGGACGCGGACCGATGTCGAACGACGCGGATCAGAACAGACCCGAGCAGAACAGACCCGAGCAGAACAGACCCGAGAACGGCGATGCGACATCGCCGTCGGGGGACGCCGCCGCGCAGGCGCTGATCGAGGAGTCCGCGCGGAGGCGCGCCAGGGGCAGGAAGCGGGGTCTGACGATCGCCGCGGTCGTGCTCGCCGCAGCCGCGGTCATCGCCGTCCTCGTCGCCGTGCTGGTGCCTCGCGGCGGACCCGCCGAGAACCGGCTGGTCGTCGGCGCCACCCCGGTGCCGCACGCGGAGGTTCTCGAAGTGGTGAAGCCGATCCTCGCCGATGAGGGCATCGAACTCGACATCGTCGTGTTCCAGGACTTCATCCAGCCGAACGCGCAGCTCGTGTCGGGCGAACTCGACGCCAACTACTACCAGTACCTGCCGTTCCTCGACAACTTCAACGCCGAGAACGGCAGCGACCTGGTGCCGACTGTGCCGGTGCACATCGAGCCCTTCGGCGCCTTCTCCGAGAAGTTCCAGAGCCTCGCGGAGGTCACGGAGGGCGCGACCATCGCGATCCCGAACGATCCGGTGAACGCGGGGCGCGCGCTCACCCTGCTCGAGCAGGAGGGGCTGATCGCGCTCGCGACACCCGGGGACCCGAGCTCGACCGTGAACGACGTGGCGGACAACCCGCGGAACCTCGACATCGTGGAGCTCGAGGGCGCGCAGCTCGCGCGCTCGATCGATCAGGTCGACGTGTCCTTCGTCTTCGCGAACTACGCGCTCGACGTGGGACTCGATCCGCTCAGCGCGATCTTCACCGACAAGGGCAACCCGCGCTACGCCGAGTATCTCGTCACACGGCCCGAGCTGGTGGACGACCCCCGCATCCAGGCGCTCGACCGCGCCCTGAACTCCGACGCCGTCCGCCAGTTCATCGAGGAGGAGTACGACGGGAGCATCGATGTCGCCTTCTGATGCGGACGCGTCGGCAGCGGATGCCGGCGCCGATGCGTCGGCCGCGGCGGGGGCATCGGCCCCCGCACGCGGCAGCATCCGGCTGGAGGGGATCCGCAAGACGTTCCGCCGGGTGCGGGGCGCGGGGGAGCACACGGCGCTCGACGGCATCGACCTCGAGATCCCCGGCGGCAGCATCTTCGGCGTGATCGGTCGCAGCGGTGCGGGCAAGTCGACGCTCCTGCGCACGATCAACCTGCTCGCAGTCCCGGATTCCGGTCGCCTGGTCATCGACGGCGAGGCGGTCGACGGCTCGCGCCGTTCGGAGGTCGCCGGGTTGCGCCGCCGCACGAGCATGATCTTCCAGCACTTCAGCCTGCTCGCGTCGAAGACGGTCTGGGAGAACGTGGCGCTGCCGCTGAAGCTCGCCGGCGTGCCCACCGCCGAGATCGACCGGCGGGTCGCCGACCTCGTCTCGCTCGTCGGTCTCGCGGACCTCGCGCACGCCTTCCCCGCGAGCCTCTCCGGCGGGCAGAAGCAGCGCGTCGCGATCGCCCGCGCGCTCGTGCACGACCCGGAGATCCTCCTCTCTGACGAGGCGACCTCGGCACTCGACCCCGAGACGACGCGGTCGATCCTCGAGCTGATCCGCCGGATCAATCGAGAGCGCGGCGTGACGGTCGTGCTGATCACCCACGAGATGTCGGTGGTGGAATCGGTCGCCGATGCCATCGCCATCGTCGATGCCGGACGGATCATCGAGCAGGGCCCGACCTGGCGGATCTTCAGCGCTCCCCGTCACCCGGTGACGGCCGAGCTCGTCCGCTCGGCGCGGCACGACAGCCGCAGCGATATCGAGGCATCGGTCGCGCAGCTGCCGCCGCGGGCGGCGCACCGCTACGTGGCCCGCTTCGACGGGACGACGCCGGTGGATCTCGGCGCCCTCGCGGCGGACGCACGGGTGCTCGCGGGGTCGATCCGACCCGTGCAGGGCCACTCGCAGGGCTATGCCGTCTTCGAGAGCGCAGCGGCGGCGGCCGACGTCGCGGAGCGCGCGGCACGGCTGGGCGTCGTGATCGAGGCGCTCGATCCACCGGCCCCGGCACGCGCCTGAGCGGACGCCGACCGCCTGTTCACGCGAAGAGGCTTCCCCCGAGCGTCTCGCCGGCGCGGAACCCCGGCAGGATGGCGAACACGGCTGATCCGACGTGCGTGACCCATTCGTTCAGCAGATCGACCTCGTCGAGCCGGCGCTGGATCGGCACGAACTGGGTGAGCGGATCGCGCTGGTAGCAGGCGAAGAGCAGCCCGGCCTCCGTGCCGTCGTCGTAGTTGTCGGACCGTCGGAAGATGCGTTCCGCCGGGTTGCTCGAGTGCGCGCGTCGGATGTGCGCGGCGACCGGGATCGCGCTGAGTCCGAGCTCGTCCCTCGCCGCGAAATCGGCCGGCGTATGCTCGCCGCTGCCCGGGGGCGAGCTGAGCGGCGAGCCGTCCGAGAGCCGGCGCCCCACCGACTGCTCCCGACCCGGGCGGTCGACCTGATCCCAGGTGTCGAGCTCCATGCGGATCCGGCGCAGTACGAGCGCGGTGCCGCCGGCGAGCGGGCCGCTCTCCTCGCCGAGCCAGACGAGGGAGGCGAAATCCTCGTCCGCCGGCGCGGGGTTCACCGTGCCGTCGAGCTGACCCATCAGGTTGCGCGTGGTCGTGCCCTCCGACTCGGCGCCGCGCGCCTGTCGGAAGCCGTGCTGCCGCCACCGGGGTCGTGCGAAGCTCGCGAGATCGCGGTCGAGCATCCGTGCGGCGTGGGCGACCGCCGTCGCGTCGTCCGCCTGCACCACGAGCAGCAGGTCGCCCCCGTCGTAGCCGGTGCCGAGACGATCCCGCGAGAACACGGGGAGCGGGCCGAGCCAGTCCGGTGCCGGATCCGCGGCGACTCGTCGCAGCACCTCCGGCCCGATGCCGACGGTGATCGCCAGGCGGGCCGGTCGGGCGGCGAGCTCGGGCTCCGGGTCCGCGAGCGGTGCCACGCCGGAGGTCAGTCCCTCGATGTCGCCGGTGAGGATGCGGAACATGCGGCCGAGCGCGTCCGCGTCGGTCTCGTCGCGGAGCTCGTAGGCCAGGTAGCGGATGTTCGCCCCGGGCGGGGTCACGACGCCGGCCTGATGCGCGCCGTGGCAGGGGAGCACCTCGCCGCCGAACGGCTCCGCCTCGCAGCCGGACGGCTCGGTCTCGCCGCCGGCGGGCTGCAGCGCACGCGCGCCGGCGAGCCCGCCGCCGAGGCCCAGCAGGGCGCCCGTGCCGAAGGCGGCCCCGAGGCCCGCCGCGCCCCCCGTGAGGAGGGAGCGGCGGGCGAGCCCGGGGTGCCCGTCGTCAGTGCGCGTCATGCCCGTCGCCGTGATCGTGGTCGTGCCCGTCGCCGTGGGAGTCGTCGCCGTACTCCTCGTTCGCGCCGGCGTAGTCCTTCACCAATGCGGTGAGCTCGACCTCGGTGCCGTCGGAGAAGCGGAGGGTGACCGTCGTCTCGTCGCCGGCGAGCAGATCGCGCTGCAGATCCAGCAGCATGAGATGGTTCGCACCGGGCGCGAGTTCGAAGCTTCCGCCGGCCGGGATCGTCACCGGTTCCGCGATCTCCTGCATCACGCCGTCGGCCGTGACCTCGTGCAGTTCGACCGAGCCGGCATCGGGCGACTCCGCGCTCGCGATCACGAGGTCGTGGTCTCCGCGGTTCTCGAGCACGCCGAAGAGGCCGGTCATCCCGCCGCTCGGGGCCGACTTCGCCCAACCGTCCAGCAGTTCGACGCCGCTGCTCGTCTCATCGGTCGTCCCGCCGTTCGCCCCGGTACCGGCCTCGGCCCCGTGCGACGTCTCGTGCGCGCCGCTCGCGCCAGGCGACGCGCAGCCGCCGAGTGCGAGGGCGGGCAGCAGGAACAGCGCCGCCCCGAGCCGGGCGGGGAATCGCCGCCTCACCGGGCGTCGTCCGCGTTCGGAGCCGACTCGTCGGTGTTCGTTGCCGACTCATCGGTGTCGGATGCCGCGCCTGCAGCCGCCTCGTTCATCGCGCGTGCGCGCCTCCGGCTGCCGACGATCACGGCGGCGACGCCACCGGCGACGACCACGCCCGCGCCGATGACGACCGCCGCGATCGATCCTGCTCCGAGGCCCGATGAGGTCGCGGTATCGGCGGACGCGTCCCCGTCGTGCTCGTGCTCGTGGCCTTCGTCGTGCTCCTCGCCCTGCTCATCGCCGTGCGAATCGGTTTCGTCGGCCGGCGCGGGTGCCTCCGTGCCCTCGCCTGCGGTGCCGTCGTCGTCCGCGGGCAGCCAGCTGACGAGGCCGTCGGCATCGAGCCGGAAGACCAGCAGACCCTGGATCGGATGGCCGTCGCTCGAGACGACCCGCCAGGCGATGCGGTACATCCCCTCGCCGATGTCTGCGGCGAAGCGCTGGACGACATCGCGCCCGTCGACCTCCGGGGCGCCGTCGGCCACCTCCTGCTCGTCGGCGTCGGTGATGAGGATCTCGCTGCCGACGTCCATGATGTCATTGCTGAAGCTCAGGGTCAGCCGGTCGGCGTTTCCGGTCGCCTCGTCGATGTCGACGCGGTAGCCGGTGATCTCGTCGTGCGCGAGCGCCGGGGAGGACGCCCCGAGCGTCAGCGCGAGTGCGGCGCCGGCGGCGATGAGCCCTGCCGCCAGGGTGCGCGCGACGGTGCGGGGGCGGGTGGGTGTGTTCGTGTGCATGTTCGTATGCATGGTCGTTGTCTTCATCTCTTCTCCGGCCGCGGCCGGGTCGGCGGATCACCGCCGACGGAGACGCGGCGGTGTCAGAACGTGGAGGCGAGGGCTGCGGGAGGACCGCGATGGCTGATCGCGGAGAGCACCGTCAGGCGGTCTCGGAGGGCCGCTCGTACGGTCTGGACGCGAACCGCGGTGCGGCTCGGCGGCGCCACCGGCGCCGCTGCCGTCGGGCGGAGCAGCACCTGGAAGACGACGCGGCCGAGTACGGCAGCCGCCTGCTCGCCGTGGCGCAGCAGGACGACGGTGAGGATCGCGGCGGCCGCGTGGGACGCCCACATCCAGGCCTCGGCGGCGCCGGAGGCGACGAGCTCGGGCGCGAACACGGTCGTGAGGTGCGCGGCGTGGTGCGGCGCCGCCGGCGCGTCGCCGGAGGGCCTGCCCGCCGAGAGGCCGAGCTCCCAGAAGGACCAGTGATACAGGAACTGGCTCGCGCCCACCGCGAGGGCGAGGCGCCAGAGCGAGCCGAGACGCCCGGCGAGCGCGACGCAGATCGGCAGCGCGAGTACGGCGGTCGCGCCGACCGCGAGCGGTGTGATCGCCCCGCCGGCGGCCGCGTGCGAGATCGCGGCGACGAGGGTCGCGGCCGCGGCGGCGATCGCCCCGCGGCCCGTGCGGGCCGCGCGCGTCATCCCGTTCCGCTGCGCGTTCACCCCTCCAGTCTACGCACCCCGCGGGAACCGCCCCGGGGAGATAGGATTGATCCTTGTGTCAGTGAGCGAAGAGAACGCATCGGCCGCGCCGAACCCGATCACCCCGGAGGCGGTGAACGCTGCCGTGGAGGCCGCGCTCGCCGCCGCCGCCGCCGCGTCCACGACGGCCGAGCTGAAGCAGGCCCGCGGCGAGCATGTCGGCGACGGCTCGACGATCGCGCGCCTGAACGCACGGATGCGCGAGGTCCCCAAGGAGCTGAAGGCCGAGACCGGCAAGCTCATGGGGCAGGCGCGCGGCCGCCTCGAGGGGGCGTTCAAGGGCCGTGAGGCGGAGCTCGCCGTTCAGGAGGCGGCGGAACGACTCGTCGCCGAGACCGTCGACGTGACCGAGGCCCCGGTGCGCCGAACCGGCGGCAGCCGGCATCCGCTCGCCCAACTGCAGGACGAGGTCTCCGACGTCTTCGTCGGCATGGGCTGGGAGGTGGCCGAGGGCCCCGAGATCGAGCACGAATGGTTCAACTTCGACGCGCTCGGCTTCGATCCCGATCACCCCGCGCGCGCCATGCAGGACACCTTCTTCATCGAACCCGCGGAGCGGCACCTGCTGCTGCGCACCCACACCTCGCCGGTGCAGATCCGCTCGCTGCTCGGCGAGAACCTGACGAACACCCGGTTGCCCGTATACGTGGTCGCCCCGGGCAAGACCTACCGAACCGACGAGCTCGATGCGACCCACACGCCCGTGTTCAGCCAGATCGAGGGGATCGCGATCGACCGCGGCCTGACGATGGCGCACCTGCGCGGCACGCTCGAGCATTTCGCCAGGCAGATGTTCGGGGAGGCGGCCGAGATCCGGCTCCGTCCCAACTTCTTCCCGTTCACCGAGCCCTCGGCCGAGATGGACGTGTGGCAGCCGAACGCCAAGGGCGGCGCGCGCTGGGTGGAGTGGGGAGGATGCGGCATGGTCGACCCGAACGTGCTGCTCGCCGCCGGCATCGATCCCGATGAGTATCAGGGCTTCGCGTTCGGCATGGGGATCGAGCGCACGCTGCAGTTCCGCCACGACATCAACGACATGAGAGACATGGTGGAGGGCGACGTGCGCTTCAACCGTCAGTTCGGAGGCCTGGTCTGATGCGTATCCCACTGAGCTGGCTCGGCGAGCACGTCGAACTGCCGCAGGACGTGACCCCCGAGCAGGTGCACGCCGACCTGGTGCGCGTGGGCTTCGAGGAGGAGTCGATCCGCCGCTTCGAGGCCGACGGCCCGATCGTGGTGGGCGAGGTGCTCTCGCGGGAGCCCGAGCCGCAGTCGAACGGCAAGACCATCAACTGGTGCCAGGTGCGGGTCGCCCCCGAGGGGAGCCGCGCGGCCGACGGCGGCGAGGACGTTCGCGGCATCGTCTGCGGCGCGCACAACTTCGAAACGGGGGACAAGGTCGTGGTGACGCTGCCGGGCGCGGTGCTGCCCGGCGACTTCCGGATCGCCGCGCGCAAGACCTACGGCCACGTGAGCGACGGCATGATCGCCTCGGCGAAGGAACTGGCGCTGGGGGAGGATCACGACGGCATCATCGTGCTCTCGCGGCTCGGCTTCTCGGCCGAGAACGGCACCGAGCCCGAGGTCGGCGCGGATGCGCTCGAGCTTCTCGGCATGCGCGACAGCGCGGTCGAGATCAATGTGACGCCGGATCGCGGCTACGCCTTCTCGATCCGCGGCGTGGCCCGGGAGTACGGGCACGCCACGGGCGCGGCGTTCACCGACCCGGTGCTCGCGCTCGAGAGCGAGCTGGGGCACGGCGCGGGATACCCCGTCACCCTCGACGACCGGGCGCCGATCCGCGGTCGCGAGGGCTGCATCGGCTTCGTCGCGCGCGTGGTGCGCGGGATCGACCCCGCGCGCCCGACCCCGCCGTGGATGGTGGCGCGTCTCACGCTCGCCGGGATCCGATCGATCTCACTGGCCGTCGACATCTCGAACTACGTGATGCTCGAGCTCGGGCAGCCGCTGCACGCCTACGACCTCGCGAAGCTGCAGGGCGGCATCGTCGTGCGTCGCGCGACCGCGGGGGAGACCCTGGTGACGCTCGACGACAAGGAGCGCGCGCTCGACGTCGAGGATCTGCTCATCACCGACGACTCCGGGCCCATCGGTCTGGCCGGCGTCATGGGCGGCGAGGACACCGAGGTGAGCGCCGCCACCACCGACGTGCTGATCGAGGCGGCCGCCTTCGACCCCGTGTCGATCGCGCGCACCTCTCGCCGGCACAAGCTTCCGAGCGAAGCGTCGCGGCGCTACGAGCGCGGCGTCGACCCGCAGGTCGGCGCTGTCGCGGCGCAGCGCATGGTCGACCTGCTGGTCGAGCTCGCGGGCGGCACCGCCGACTCGCTGGGCTGCGAGATCCGTCCGGAGCGCGTGCGCGCCGAGGTGCTGCTGCCGCTCGCACGGGTGAACGGCCTCCTCGGCACCGACTACCGCGACGACGAGATCCGCGGCGCCATCGAGATGATCGGGTGCGAGCTCCAGGATCACGTGCTCGCCGACGGTGCGCCCGCCCTCGTCGTCGTACCGCCGAGCTGGCGCAGCGACCTGTCGCGCCCGGCGGACCTGATCGAGGAGGTCGCCCGCATCGTCGGCTACGAACGCATCCCGTCGGTGCTGCCCGTCGCCCCGGCCGGCCGCGGCCTGACCCGTGCGCAGCGGTTGCGCCGCCGCGCGGCGAACACCATCACCGCGTTCGGTCTCGACGAGGTGCAGAGCTACCCCTTCGTCTCCCGCGCCCAGCTGGACCTCTTCGGAGCGAGCAGCGGGGACGGCGACGCGCCCGCCGGTGGTCCCGTCGATGCGGTGCGCCTCGCGAACCCGCTCGACGGCGAGGCCCCGTTCCTCCGCCGTTCGCTGCTCCCCGGTCTCGTCGGCGCCGCGCAGCGCAACGTCTCGCGCGGCCTCACCGATCTCGCCCTCGTCGAGCTCGGCGCCGTCTTCGTGCCGCCGACCGCGGGCGATGCGGCCGAAGACGGTGCGGCGGTGCTCGGGACGGACACGGTTCCGCCGCTCGCCGAGCGGCCGTCTGACGAGCGGCTCGCCGAGTTGAACGCCTCCATCCCGGCGCAGCCGCTGCACGCCGCCGGCCTGCTGCTCGGCGACGCCGTCGCGAAGCAGCCGGGTGAGGCCCCGCGCGCATACGACTGGGCCGACGCGCTCGACGCCGCTCGGGCGCTCGCCGCGGCGGTCGCGATCGAACTCGTGGTGCGCCAGGGCGCGCACCGGGCGTTCCATCCGGGCCGCACGGCGGAACTGTGCGCGGCGGTCGACGGCGGACTCGAGGTCGTCGGCGTCGCCGGGGAGCTGCTGCCGGAGCTCGTCGCGGAGTCGCACCTGCCGGGCCGGGCGGCCGCGTTCGAACTGGATCTCGGCCGGCTCATCGCGGTCGCGCCGCGCGAACCGCACACGCGCCAGCTCTCGACCTACCCGGCGGCCACGCAGGATCTCACGCTGGTCGTCGACACCTCCGTGCCCGCGGAGGCGGTGCTCGCCGCCGTGATCGCCGGCGCCGGAGACCTGCTGGAGCACGCGCGCATCGTCGACGACTACCGCGGCGCGGGCGTGGCCGACGGACAGCGGGCGCTCACCTTCGCGCTCCGCTTCCGCGCCGAGGATCGCACGCTCAAGGCCGAGGAGGCGACGGAGGCGAAGCTCGCCGGCGTCGCGGCCGCCGAGACGGCGTTCGGGGCGAAGCTGCGGGAGTAGCGCTCGGCCCTAGTCGGAGGGCACCGCTCGGAGGGCGCTCCTCACGAGCTCCCGATGACGATGCCGGTGCGGAGCTCGGCGAGCCGGGCGAGGATCGCGGCGGCGGTCTCGGGATCCGGCACGCGTTCCCCGGCCGCGGTATCGCCCGGGCCGACCTTGATGCCGAGGTCGTCGATCCTGAGACCGGTGAAGACGTCTTCGTCGGTGACGTCGTCGCCGAGGAAGAGCACGGCGGCGGACGGCCACCGCGAGCGGATCATCCGGAGCGCCGAGCCCTTGTCGCTCTCCTTCGCGGAGAACTCGCGGATGCGCTTGCCCTCGCGCGCGGTCAGCCCGGTGCCCTCGCCCAGACGCGACACCGCCTCGAGGATGTCGTCCGAGCGGTCTTCCTCCCGGACCTGACGGGTGTGCACGGCGAAGCCGAACGGCTTCGACTCGAAGCGGACGCCGGGCTCCCGCCCGAACACGCGTGCGATCCGTTGCTGGAGGGCCGCGAGCCGGTCCGACTCCTCATCGGTCAGCCCCGGGCCGGGCGCGTCCGCATCCGTTTCGAAGCCGACGAGCTCGGCGCCGTGCGAGCCGGAGACGACCCAGCCGTCGGCATCGATGCCGGTCGCCAGCAGGCTCTCGAGCGAGCGACCGGTCAGGACGACCACGTGCGTGCCCGGTGCGCGGTGCAGCGCCTGAAGGGCGCGCTGCGCACGATCGAGGATCCTGGCATCGCCGGGTCGGGAGACGATGGGGGCGAGGGTGCCGTCGAAGTCGCAGGCGATGATCAGCTCGGGGACGGTCGCGAACCGACGGAGGTGCCCCGAGATCCGACTGGTGAGCAGGATCGGCGCGGTCGGCGGCGCGGCCTCCCGCGCGACCTCCGGCGGCGATTCCGCCTCCGGTGCCGATTCGTACGATGCAGATTCTCGCTGAGCCGTATCTCGCAGCGCTGTCTCCCGCTGCGCCGCCATCGCCTCGGTCGCGCGGAGGAAGTTCTCGGCCCAGTGCCGCACATCGTTGCCGCTGACCGCGGCGCGCAGCGCGCTCATGCGCCGGCGCTGCTCGCGCTCGGGCATGTGGATCGCGCGGAGGAAGGCGGCCTTCATCCCCTCGATGTCGTGCGGGTTCACGAGCACCGCCCGCCGCAGTTCGTCCGCCGCCCCCGTGAACTCGCTCAGAACGAGCACGCCGGTCTCGTCCGAACGCGAGGCGACGTACTCCTTCGCGACGAGGTTCATGCCGTCGCGGAGTGCGGTCACGACGAGCACGTCCGCCGCGAGGTAGAGCGCCACCATCTCATCCCGTGAGAAGCCCTGATGCAGGTAGACCACCGGTGTCCGGCCGATCGCCCCGTGCTCGCCGTTGATACGGCCGACGGTCTGCTCGACCTCGTCGCGGAGGCGGCGGTAGGCGGCGACGCGCTCCCTGCTCGGGCTCGCCACCTGCACGAGTACGACCTCGCCCAGCGGGGCCTCGCCCTCCGCCAGCAGCTCGGCGAAGGCCTTCAGCCGGTGCCTGATGCCTTTCGTGTAGTCGAGACGGTCGACTCCGAGCAGCACGGTGTCGGGGTCGCCGAGTTCGCGGCGGATCTCCGCGGCCCGTCGCTGCACCGCGGGGCTCTCCGCGAGCCGGGCGAAGGCGGCGGCGTCGATGGAGATCGGGAACTCCTGCGCGAGCACCGATCGCTGCCGCCCGTCGTCGTCCGCGGCGAGCCTGAGCATGTTGCCGTGCGCGAGGGCTCCGCAGTAGCGTTCCGCAGCGAACCGGAAGCTCAGCGCGTCCTGCTCGCGCTGGAAGCCGACGACGTCCGCGCCGAGCAGCCCCTCGACGATCTCGCGTCGCCACGGGAGCTGCGCGAAGAGCCGCCGTGCCGGGAACGGGATGTGGAGGAAGAAGGCGATCGTGAGGTCCGGGCGCTGTTCGCGCAGCATGGCCGGCACCAGCTGCAGCTGGTAGTCGTGCACCCATACGATCGCGTCCGCCGGGGCCTCGGCGGCCACGGTATCCGCGAAGCGCCGGTTCACCCGCTCGTAGGACTCCCACCACTCGCGGTGGAACTCTGGCTGCGCGATCACGTCGTGGTAGAGCGGCCAGAGCGCGCCGTTTGAGAAGCCCTCGTAGTAGCCCTCGAAATCCTCGGTGCTCAACGAGACCGGGAGGATGCGCATCGCTCCCAGCTCGAAGGGGGCGAGCTCCTCGTCGATGTCTCCGGGCCACCCGACCCACAGGCAGCCCAGCTCCTCGACCACCGACTCCATCGCGGTCACGAGCCCGCCGGGGGAGGTTCGCCAGGAGGAGCTGCCATCGGGCCCGACGACCCGATCCACCGGCAGTCGGTTAGCGACCACGACGATCTCTCGACTGCCGACGATGTCGGTCAGCTCGGTCATGCCATCAGCTCCAGACGATGCGCTCGAAAACTCTCGGGGGACCTGCTCGCAGTGTATGGCATGGCTCTGTGACGCGACGTAACACAGGACTCGTGGCCGGCTGTGCGGGTTCTCCGCCGCTGCGACATCCTAGGCTGGGGGCATGCAGTTCATCGGCTCTCAGCCCACCGTCGATCTGACCTACTCCGACGTCTTCCTCGTGCCCCGCCGTTCGGCGGTGACGAGCCGGCTCGAGGTCGACCTCTCGCCCGGGGACGGCACGCCGGCGACGATCCCGCTGGTGGCGGCGAACATGAACGCCGTCACCGGGCCGCGCCTCGCCGCGACCATCGCCCGCCGCGGCGGCCTGGGCGTGCTGCCGCAAGACCTCTCCGTCGAGCGGCTGGCCGCCGCGGTCCGCTGGGTGAAGCGGCAGCCGGTCGCCTGCGACAGCCCGTTCGTGCTTCCCGCGGACGCGACGGCCGGCGATGCGCTGGGTCTGCTGCCGCCGGTGGCCGGATACGGCGTCGTGGTCGCGAGCACCGGTGCAGCCGCGGCGGACGACGCCGATCCGGCAGCCGGCGGCTTGCGTCGTGAGGAGATCCTCGGAGTGATCCCCGCGGATCGTCTGGCTCACGTGCCCGGCGACGCCCGTCTCGGCGACCTGATCCACGGGCGGAGGCCCGGCGTCGAGCTCGCCGCGCTCGGCGCCGGCCGTGACGCCTTCGACGCCGTTCGGGCCGAGACCGGAGCGGATGGTGCGGGCGGGACGGACGGGCCGGAGGAACGGGACGATCCGGCGGTCGTGTTCGACGGGGATCGCCTCGCGGGGACGGTGACCGCCCGCGGCGCGCTGCGCGGAGGGATCTACCGCCCCGCGCTCGACGCCGACGGCCGCCTCGCCGTCGCCGTGGCGGTCGGCATCAACGGGGATCCCGCTGCGAAGGCTCGCGCGCTGGCCGACGCGGGTGCCGATGTGCTCGTCGTCGACACCGCGCACGGGCACCAGGACGGGATGATCCGCGCGCTCGCCGCGGTTGCCGACCTGGATCTCGGCCTGCCGATCGTCGCGGGGAACGTCGTGACCGCCGACGGTGTGCGGGACCTCGTCGAAGCGGGGACGAGCATCGTGAAGGTCGGCGTCGGGCCTGGCGCGATGTGCACGACCCGCATGATGACGGCGGTGGGCCGCCCGCAGTTCTCAGCCGTGCTCGAGGCCGCGCAGGCCGCCCGTGAGCTCGGGGCGCACGTGTGGGCCGATGGCGGGGTGCGCTACCCCAGGGACGTCGCGCTCGCGCTCGCCGCCGGTGCGGAATCGGTCATGATCGGTTCGTGGTTCGCGGGGACGATCGAGGGGCCGGGCGGGCTGCGCGTGGACGCGGACGGTCGCCACTACAAGGAGTCGTGGGGCATGGCGTCGACGAAGGCCGTGACCGCCCGCTTCGGCGCGCTCGACGCCTACGAGCGCGCGCGGAAGGAACTCTTCGCCGAGGGCATCTCGAGCTCGAAGATCTACTTGGATCCCCAGCGCCCCGGCATAGAGGACCTGCTCGACATGATCACCTCGGGTGTGCGATCCTCGTTCACCTATGCGGGGGCGCGCAGTCTCGCAGAGTTCCACACCCGCGCGCACGTGGGCCTCCAGTCGGCGGCCGGCTACGAGGAGGGCAAAGCGCTGCCGGTCTCATGGTGACGGGGTGAGAACTAGACTGGACGGGTCTGCGACGAATTTGAGGAGCACCCGGTGAAGTACATCTCGACGCGCGGCGGCATGGATCCCGCACCGTACAGCGAGACCCTGCTCGAGGGACTCGCGCCCGACGGCGGACTGGCGGTGCCGGAACGCCTGCCGAGCGTCGATGCCGCGCAGCTCGAGGCGTGGCGCGGACTCGACTATCCGGCGCTCGCCACCGAGGTCCTCGGCCTCTTCGCGACCGACATCCCGCGCGACGAGCTCGCGCGCATGTGCCGTGCGGCGTACTCGCACGAGAACTTCGTCGCCGATGCCATCGTGCCGCTCACCGCGATCGACGGCGGTCTCACCCTGGTCGGCCTCTCCGAGGGCCCGACGCTCGCGTTCAAGGACATGGCGATGCAGTTCCTCGGGCAGGCGCTCGAGTACGCGCTCGCGCGGCGCGGCGACACCCTCAGCATCCTCGGCGCGACCTCGGGCGACACCGGCTCGGCCGCCGAGTACGCCCTGCGGGGGAAGGACGGCATCACCGTCTACATGCTCTCGCCGCAGGGCCGCATGAGCGCGTTCCAGCGGGCGCAGATGTACTCGCTGACCGACGAGAACATCCACAACATCGCGATCGCTGGGGTGTTCGACGACTGCCAGAACCTGGTGAAGGAGCTCTCGGGCGACCTCGGGTTCAAGCGCGCCCATCGCCTCGGCACGGTCAACTCGATCAACCTGGGCCGGATCACCGCCCAGGTCGTCTACTACTTCTGGGCCTGGCTGCGCGCGAGCGACGAGATCGCCGAGGTCGACCGCGGCCGCTTCCAGGTCTCGTTCGCGGTCCCGTCGGGGAACTTCGGCAACATCCTCTCCGGGCACTTCGCGCGCCGCATGGGCCTGCCGATCCGCCGCCTCGTGCTGGCCGCCAACGAGAACAACGTGCTCGACGACTTCTTCCGCACCGGGATCTATCGACCGCGCAGCGCGGCGGACACGCACGCGACGTCGAGCCCGTCGATGGACATCTCGAAGGCGTCGAACCTCGAGCGCTTCGTCTACGACCTCGTCGGCGGTGATCCCGAGCGACTCGCCGCTCTCTGGCGGGAGCTCGACACCCGCGATGAAGGCGCAGCCGGGTTCTTCGACCTGTCGGCCGAACTGCCCCGATTCGCCTCGGAGTTCGGCCTCGTCAGCGGTACGAGTACGCACACCGACCGGGTCGCGACGATCCGAGCCGTGCACGAGGCGACCGGCGTGACGATCGACCCGCACACCGCGGACGGCGTGAAGGTGGCGCGGGAGTGGGTCGAGCCCGGCGTGCCGATGCTCGTGCTCGAGACGGCGAAACCGGCGAAGTTCCCCGAGATCGTGCGCGAGGCGACGGGTGAGGAGCCGGCCATGCCCGCCCATCTCGCGGGGCTCCTCGAACTGCCGCAGCACGTCACCGAAATGGCGGACGACGCAGCCCGGCTGCGCGCGTACATCGAGCGGGTTTCGGGCTGAGACCGACTCGCGGAAGGCTGGAGGAGCGATATGTGGTTCGGCAGAAGCGCCCGCGATGAGATGACCGCGATCGCGCGGAACGAGGCCGAGCGCGTGAGGCGCGGACGATCCGCCGGCCGCCTCTGGAGCGACGGCTTCGGCGAGATCGCCACCCGTGCGCTGCAGATCATCGTCGTGGTGATCCTCGCCGCGGGCCTCGTCTGGGGCATGCGGGTGCTGAGCACGGTCGTCATCCCGATCCTGCTCGCACTCATCTTCGCCAGCACCTTCTGGCCCGTGACGAAGTGGTTGCGGGCACGCCGTGTGCCGGCGGCGCTCGCGGCGGCGCTCGAACTCATCGGCATCCTGCTGCTGCTCACCGGCGTCGGCTGGCTCGTGACCTGGGCGGTGCGCGACGAGTGGGACGAACTCTCGTCGAAGGCGCAGGAGGGCTTCGGGCAGCTCGTCGAGTGGACGCACACGCTGCCCTTCTCGCTCGATGCCGATCAGCTGACCGAGTGGCGCGACCAATTGATCGACTGGGTGACCTCGGCGAACGTCGGTGCGGGAGCGCTCGCGGGCGTCGGCGCTGTCGCGAGCTTCGTGACCGGGCTCGTGCTGATGATCGTCGTCCTGTTCTTCTTCCTGAAAGATGGGCCCGTGATCTGGCGCTTCGTGCTCCGCCCGTTCTCGGGCGAGGCGCTCGCGCGTGCCGAACGGGTCGGCGACAAGACGGTGAACACGCTCGGCTCCTACGTGCGCGGCACCGCGAGCGTCGCGCTCGTCGACGCTATCGGGATCGGGATCGGCCTCGTCATCCTGCAGGTGCCGCTCGCGCTGCCGCTGGCCGTGCTCGTGTTCCTGCTCTCGTTCATCCCACTCGTCGGCGCGACGGTCGCCGGCATCCTCGGTGCGCTCGTCGCCCTCGTCGCCAACGGACCGCTCAGCGCCGTGCTCGTGGTCGGTGTCGTCGTGCTCGTGAACCAGCTCGAGGGCAACTTCCTGCAGCCCGTGCTCATGGGCCGCGCGCTGAAGCTGCACGCACTCGTGATCCTGCTCGCATTGACCGTCGGCACCGTCCTCTCCGGCATCCTCGGCGCGGTGCTCGCCGTGCCGATCGCCGCGGTCGTCTGGGGCATCGTCAAAGTGTGGGACGGGCCGGATCGGCCGGCGCGGTGGGCGCGGCCCGGTCCCGGCGAGGAGGCTTGAACCGATGACCATCGACCTGCAGCCCGCGCTCGACCTGCGACCCGCGCTCGACGCGCCGGAATTGCTCGCGGAGCCCGTGAGGCGGGCGCTCTCGGCGTTCGATTCGGATGCCGCCGCGCGGATCCGCGTCGCTCCCATCGATCCGGGCCTTGCCGACACCGCCGAGTTCTGCGCCGCATACGGCGTCGCTCTCGAGGCCTCCGCGAACTGCATCGTCGTCGCGGGACGCCGCGGCGAGGCCGTGAGCTATGGGGCCTGCGTCGTCCTGGCGACCACGCGCGCCGACGTGAACGGGGTCGTGCGCAAGCTGCTCGATGCCCGCAAGGCGAGCTTCGCGCCGATGGACGAAGCGGTGGCGCTCACCGGCATGGAGTACGGCGGGATCACGCCGCTCGGCGTGCCGCGCGGTTGGCGCGTGCTCGTCGACGCGCGAGTGGCAGAGGTGCCCGAGGCGATCATCGGCGCGGGCATCCGCGCGGCGAAGATCAGCCTGCCGGGCGCGGTGCTGGCCGCATTGCCGGGCGTCGAGGTGATCGAGGGGCTCGCACGGGAACTGTGAGTCGGCACTCGCCGGGGCGCGGTGACAGGGGCGCTGAGTCGGGGGGGCACAGCGCCGGGGCACTGCGATACACGCGTGGTGATCCCGTTCGCACCTGAGGCGATCCAGTAGCCTGTGATCGAGCGGCCTCGCTCACCGTCGAAAGGAGTCGCCGTGATCCGCTTCCTGCTGAGCCTCGTCTCGCATCTCGTGATGTCGGCCCTCGCGCTGCTGATCGCCAACTGGATCCTCCCGCAGGTGACCCTCCACGTGGGCGGCTTCATCGTCGCGGTGCTCGTGTTCGCTCTGGCCCAGGCGATCCTCACGCCCTTCGTCGTCAACATCGCGCGCAAGTACGCCTCGGCGCTGCTCGGCGGCATCGGTCTCATCTCCACGCTGCTCGCGCTCTGGGTCGCCACCCTGTTCCCCGGCGGCATCGAGATCTCGGGCCTCGGATGGGTGCTCGCACCGCTCATCGTGTGGATCGTCACCGCGCTCGGCGGCTGGATCCTCATGGGGCTCGTGTTCAAGCGGTACCTGGAGGATCGCGGGCGCAAGCGGGCCGCGTGACGGTCGAGCCCACCGGTTCTGGCGAGCCCACAGGTTCGGGCGAGCAGCGAGATCCCTGGGACGCCCTGTCGCGCTGGGGCATGGCGTGGCGTTCCACGCTCGCGCTGTGGATCGTGGTGCTGGTGGCGACGTTGATGCTGGTGCTCCTGACGTTGCTCAACGGCAACCGCCCCGAGGCGACTCTGATGTTCGCGAGCAGTTACGTGGTCTGGCTGCCGGTCCTGGGTGCGATCCTCGCGGCCGTCGTCGGGCCCTGGCTGCGGCGCTTCCTCCCGTTCTCCCAGGCGCTTCTCTTCGGGGCGCTCGCCGCGGCGATCCCGGTGCTGCTGTTCGCCGTGCTGAGCCTCGCCGAACCGCTGCTGGACTCGTGCACACCGGGCGAGACCTGCGAGGGCGGGACGGGCCTCATCCTCTTCGGCCTCTGGGTGTTCGGCCTGCCGACCATGCTGCTCGCGACGACCGGCTACGCCCTGGCGATGGGTGCAACCCGCCGATTCTCGAGGTCGGCGCCTCGCTCCGCTACGCGCGCTGAACGCTGATCTTGCATCGGGCCTGGTCTCGCGCAGGCCTGGTCTCGTGCCGAGAATGCGAGAGGTGCGGGTGGGTCGCGGCCCGTGTCATCAGGGCCGTCGCCATCTGTGTGCGATCCGTGCATCAATTCAGTACGGCGGGGGGCCCGCCCTGGGCTCGGGCGGCGTCACCGGCTTGAACCGTACCCGGCTGCTCGGTGCCTCGGTGTAGCGCCTGCCGCTCGGGCTGCGCCACTCGTACACGCCACCCGGCCTCTGCGTCGCGTGCCAGCCGGAACCACCCGCGAACTCGAAGTGCTTGAGGGTGTGGTGCTTGCGGCAGAGGTGCCCGAGGTTCTTGTCCGCAGTGGGCCCGCCTCGGGCGGCCGGAATCGTGTGGTCGATGTCGCACTGGTCGAGACGTCTGGTGCAGCCGGGGAAGCGGCAGTGCTGGTCGCGCGCTCTGAGCAGGCGCCGCAGCTCTTCGCTCGGGCGGTAGCGATCGACGGCGAGCACTGCACCGCTGACCGGATGCGTGAGCACTCGTTCCCAGGCGGCGGACCCTCCTGCGAGGCGGCGCGCGGTCGCAGTGTCGATCGGTCCGTACCCGGCCAGTTCTGCCGAGCCGGAGTGGGATGCGGTCTCGGCGCTCTCGGGCAGGCCTGCCAGCCTCAGTACCGGGACGGTGACCTGTACGCGGCCGGTGATCGGTGCGACTGAGTCGCCGCCCGCCGGGCGATGGGGCGCGCGGGGGTCGACTGAGAGCAGGAGCTCCGTGAAGAGGTCGGCCTGAGCCTGTGCAGGGGTCCCGGTGCGTTCGCGGACTTCGGGTCTTCCGGACTCGCCGTTCTCTCGATCCTTCACCCCGTCGTCGCCATGGTCGTCGGTCGCTCTCGCCGCGTGCGCGATCCGTGCGAGGCGATCCTTGATCGCGTACGCCTCGACCGCCCCGATCGTCGCGATGAGCTTCGCCATCCCGTCGTCGAGATCGATCACGCGCACGCAGCGGCCCTCGTGCGCCTCGCGGTGGCGCTCGTCGATGTCGCGGTCCGCGTAGTGCTCGGCGAGGCGTCTCGCGTGAGCCCGGAGCTGGTGCGCGGTCATCGCGCGGGCGAGCGACAGCGCTTCGGCCTCGTAGGCGGCACGTGCGGCCGGGGCCGGAATGATACTACCGGCGTCGACGATGACGTGCGTGTGCCGCAACGACACCGTCCCCTCGCTCAGTGCTGCCGCGGTAGTCGGATAGCCGGACAGAAGCGCGTCGGCGTGCGCCATCGCGGAAGCGGTGGCCGTATGCCCGGAGCGGGTCGCCACGGCGACCTCGGCTTCGACCGCCCGGTGGACGAGTTCGCCGTGGTCGAGATGCCCTTCGTCGTGCGCGATACGCGTCGCGAGGTGCGAGAGCGAGGCGAGCGCGACCGCCTTCAGATGCTCGAGCTGATGCCCCAGCGCGTCCAGACTCTCAATCACGGCGATACCGGCGGCAAGCGCCTCGCGCTGCTGCTCGGTGACGTCGTGGGGGAGCGTTCTCATGGCACTATCTCAACAGCAGCCACCGACATTCCCGACCGGTTTCGGGGGACTCTCGATTCAAACTTTCGCCGACTTCTTTGGTCTGCACCCTACAAAGAGGAGGCGGTGAAGTTCGTGTAACGCGGTGACTGAGGACCACAGGCCGCAGCGCCCCGCTCGACTCCGATCTCAAAGGCTAATAGTATTAGCCTCATGAATCCCATCCGTTCCATCTGGCTGCTCGCCGCAGGGCTCATGATCGCCGCGATCGTCTGGGCCTGCATTGTGCTCGGCTGGCCCGCGACGATCGTGGCCGTCGTGTTCGCCTGCCTCCCCGATATCGCGCTCATCGGCGCCTTCGCCGAGCACGGCCGCCTCAAGCCGCGCCGGGTCGGCTTCTACAACCTGCTGCACGCGCCGATGCTCGGCGCGATGCTGGTCGCGGCCGGTCTTGCGATTCTCGCGCTGCCCCCGCACACGTGGATCGCGGCACTCGCCGGCCTGGCCTGGCTCGCCCACATCGCGGTCGACCGGGCCTGCGGCTTCGGGCTCCGGGCGGCCGACGGGAGCATCGTGCCGGTCGGTGTGCGCCGCGATGCCGGGAGCCGCGAGCGGAAGCCGCGCGTGAAGTGAGCGCGCGCCGGGAGAGCCTGCTCGATCTCGCCGAGCTGATCCTCGAGAGAGACGGACTCGAGGGATTCGGCGTGAACGCGCTCGCGCGTGCCGCGGGAGTCAAACCGCCGAGTCTCTACAAGCATTTCGCGGGCGCCGTCGAGATCGAGCACGCGCTGGTCGCGCGCTGGTTCAGGCGGCTTGCCGCGGAGCTCGCCGCGGTCGAGATCCAGACCAGTGCCACGGTCGAGATCCAAGCGGGTGCCGCGGCCGAAGCGCAGCCAGGTACGGAGGATCGCCTGACCGCCTTCGCGGGAGCCTATCGGGGCCTGGCGCTCCGCGCGCCCCAGCTCTACCGGCTCGCGAACGATCGCACGCTCGACCGGGAGCTGCTGGAGCGGTTGGATCACGGCTGCGAGGCGGCGGCGATGGGGGCGCTTCTGCGCTTCTTCGACGAGGATCTCACCCGCCACGACCGTGCGCGGCTGGCCTGGGCCGCCGCGCACGGTCTGGTCTCGCTGGAGATCGTCGGGCGCTTCCCAGAGGGCGCCGATCTCGCATCGGCGTGGGGATCGCTCGCACGCTTGCTCGCCGCCTGACACGCTTCGCGAGCGCGGCATTCGCAGGCCTTCCGGCCGAAGGGGGCGAAAACTGACGGCCTGGAGCCGAGCCATCGGGTAGCGTTTATCCAGTGCGCGCCTGAAACGGCGCGCAACGAGACGGATTCCGACCACCGGGCGACAGGAAGGAGGGAGCGTTGCACCTCAAGAGCCTCACGCTCAAGGGATTCAAATCCTTCGCGCAGCCGACCGCCTTCCAGTTCGAGCCGGGCGTCACCGCGATCGTCGGCCCCAACGGCTCGGGCAAGTCGAACGTGGTGGACGCGTTGGCCTGGGTGATGGGCGAACAGGGCGCCAAGACCCTGCGCGGCGGCAAGATGGAGGATGTCATCTTCGCCGGCACGAGCACGCGGGGCCCGCTCGGACGGGCCGAGGTCAAGCTCACCATCGACAACAGCGACGGCGCGCTGCCGATCGAGTACACCGAGGTGACGATCAGCCGCACGCTGTTCCGCAACGGTGCCAGCGAGTACGCGATCAACGGCGAGGGATGCCGCCTGCTCGACGTGCAGGAGCTGCTGAGCGATTCCGGCCTCGGCCGCGAGATGCACGTGATCGTCGGTCAGGGGCAGCTCGACGCGGTGCTGCGGGCGACACCCGAGGATCGGCGCGGCTTCATCGAGGAGGCCGCCGGCATCCTGAAGCATCGCCGGCGCAAGGAGCGCACGCTGCGCAAGCTCGAAGCGATGGAGACGAACCTCACCCGGCTGAACGATCTCGCCGGCGAAATCCGGCGCCAGCTCAAGCCGCTGGGGCGCCAGGCCGAGGTGGCGCGGCAGGCGCAGCACATCGCCGCCGAGGTGCGCGACGCGAAGGCCCGCCTGCTCGCGGATGATGTCGCCCGTCTGCGCGCCGAGCTCGACGAGCTCGCCAAGGACGAGGCCGAGCGCCACAGCGAGCGGATCGTGCTGCAGGAGCAGGTCGAGCAGAAGCAGCTCAGAATCGCGCGCCTCGAGCAGGATCAGCAGAGCGAGGAGCTCGATGCCGCCCGTCGGGTCACGATCGGCCTCGAATCCTCCCAGTCGCGGCTACGGGGGTTGCTCGCGCAGACCCAGCAGCGGCTCACCTTCCTCGCCACCCAGGCGGAAGCGCCGGATCAGCTCACTCGGCTCAGTCGCTCGAGCGTGGACGAGGCGGGCAGGGAAGCCGCTGCGCTCGCCGACCTGATCCCCGGTGCGGATCGAGCCTGGCAGGAGGCCGGCGACGCGACCCGTCGCGCGCAGCGTTCGCTCGACGCCATCGACGAGCACCTGGCTGCGCAGAGCGCCCTCGTCTCCAAGCACGATCTCGAGCTTTCGAAGCTGCGCGGCCAGGCCGAGGCCGCCGAGCAGAAGCGGGCCGCGGTGGCGCAGGAGGTGGCCAGGCGCGAGCACGCGGTGCAGCAGGCCGAGGAACGCGCGGCCGAGGCCCGCGCCGAGCTCGAGGCGTTCGAGGCGACCCTCGACACGGGCGAGGCGCCCGAGCACGGGCTCGACGACGCCTATCGCGCCGCGCAGGACGCGCAGACCGAGGCCGAGCAGTCGCGCGACGAACTGCGGGACCGGTTGCACACCATGGAGCAGGAGCACGCCGGCCTCGAGGCACGGGTCAGCGCGCTCGCCCGCTCGCTCGACCAGCGCGACGCCTCCGCCGCGCTGCTGGCCGAGGAGCCGAGCGGTATCGTCGGCCGAGTCGCCGACCACGTGCGCGTGCACGAGGGATACGAGGCCGCCGTGGGCGCGGCTCTCGGGGTCTACGCCGATGCGCTGCTCGCCGAGTCCCGGCACGACGCTGGAGAGGTCGTGCGAGCGGCCCGGGAGCGCGACCTCGGTCGACTGCGCGCTGTGATCGCACGCGGGGGAGCCTCGGAGACACCGGATGCGCCGCGGATCGACCGGCTCACGCGCGCCGGCGACGTGCTGCTCGAGGCGCCGGAGGGCGTGCGCGGCCTCCTCTCCCGCAGCTATCTCGCGGACGATCTCGCCGCGGCCATCGAGGGCGCAGCGGCACTGCGCGAGAAGTGGCCGGCCGAGAGCTTCACGATCGTGACCACCGCCGGCGACGTGCTGACGCAGCACACGCTCACGGGCGGGTCCGGCCAGGCGCCCTCGCGCATCGAGCTGATCGCCGATCGCGAGCAGGCCGAGCTGCGTCGCGAGGCGCTCGCCGCAGAGATAGAGACGGCCGTCGTCGAGCTCGCGGAGCTGCGCGAGGGCGCGGCGCGCGCGAAGCTGGGCGCCGAGCGCGCCTTCGCCGAGCTGCGGGCCGCCGACGCCAGGATCGCCGAGGTCGCCGAGCGGCGCAACCGTCTCACCGTGCGTGCGGAGGCGGGGCAGGCGGAGGCCGAGCGCGCACGTCAGGCGCTCGCGGAGGTCTCCGATAGCGAGGCGGAGGCGGCGGCCGCCGCGGACCGCGCGGCCCAGGTCTTCGCAGAGGCGGAGGCCAGGCCGCGGCCGATTCTCGATGCGAGCCAGCGCGACGGGCTCTTCTCCGAGGTCGAGCGCGCCCGCGCCGAGGAGGTGGAGCAGCGGCTCGAGCTGGAGACCGCGCGCGAGCGCGCTCGCGCCGCCCAGGAGCGGCACCGCATGCTCGCGAGCCAGTTCGATGCCGAGCGCCAGGCCGCCGAGGAGGCCGCGCGTCGCGCCGTGCTCCGGGCGCGGCAGGTGGAGCGCTCCGAGCGTGTCGCGGGCCTGCTGCCCGACATCCTGGCCGCCTGCGACCGCTCGCTCGCAGAGGCCAGGCTCGCGCAGCAGACCGCCGAGCAGGAGCGGGCCAGGCACAGCCAGGAGCTGACGCTGCTGCGCGCGGAGGAGTCCGAACTGCGGGGACGGCTGCAGGCGCTCACCGAACGCGTGCACGGTGCGGAGCTCAAGAGCTACGAGCGCAAGCTGCAACTGTCGGCGCTGCTCGAGCGGGCCGGCAACGAGCTCGGCCTCGTCGAGGACGTGCTGATCGCCGAGTACGGGCCGGATCAGGGAGTGCCGGTGACGGCGCCGGAGGACGATCCCGCGCCGAGCGGCGGCCTGACGCTCGTCGCCGAACTGCCCGAGGATCTCGAAGCGCAATTCGCGGCCGAATTGGGGCTGGAGCCTTCCCAGCGATCATCGGAGCCGCAGGGGCTCGCAGCATCTACCGGGTCGGATGCGGATCCCGCGACTGACGCGCAGGATGACGGCAACGCGCAGGATGCCGGGGATGTCGAGACCGTTCCCTTCGTCCGTTCCGAGCAGGAGCGCCGTCTCGCCAGGGCCGAGCGCCGCCTCACGGAGCTCGGCCGGATCAATCCGCTCGCCCTGGAGGAGTTCGCGGCGCTCGAGCAGCGCCACGCGTTCCTGGTCGAGCAGCTGAACGATCTCACGAAGACCCGAGCCGACCTGCTCACCATCATCGCGGAGCTCGACGGGAAGATGGAGGGGATCTTCGCGGAGGCGTTCGAGGACACCCGGGCGGCGTTCGCCGAGATCTTCCCGGTGCTGTTCCCGGGGGGCTCCGGCGAGATCGCGCTGAGCGATCCCGACGACCTGCTGAGCACCGGTATCGAGATGACCGTGCGGCCGGCCGGCAAGAAGGTCGAACGGCTGTCGCTGCTGAGCGGAGGCGAGCGCTCCCTCGCCGCCGTCGCCTGGCTGGTCGCGATCTTCCGGGCGCGGCCGAGTCCGTTCTACATCATGGACGAGGTCGAGGCCGCACTCGACGACGCCAACCTCGGTCGCCTGCTCCAGGTCTTCGAAGCGCTGCGGGAGAGCTCCCAGCTCATCGTCATCACGCACCAGAAGCGCACGATGGAGATCGCGGATGCGCTCTACGGCGTCTCGATGAGGCAGGACGGGATCTCCGCCGTCGTCGGCCAGAGGATCGGCGCGCACGCCGGAGCCTAGAACCGCGGGATCCCGGCAGACGGGCGCGCGGCATCATCCGAAAGGATGACCCCGGACGGCACTTGCGGCGGATGTCCGGAGACCCGAGCGGAACATAGCGTGTTCTCAGCGGCCAGATCGGCCGACGGAAGGGAACACGATGATCGAGGCGGTCAATCTCACGAAGCGCTACGGCACGAAGCTCGCGGTCGACGACGTCAGCTTCTCGTTGCAGCCCGGGCAGGTCACCGGCTTCCTCGGACCGAACGGGGCCGGCAAGTCGACGACCATGCGCATGCTGATGGGCCTCGACCGCCCGACGCACGGCAGCATCACCGTGCTGGGCAAGCCCTACGCCGAGCATCGCAACCCCCTGTGCGTCGCCGGTGCGCTGCTCGACGCGAAGGGCGTGCATCCGGGCCGCACGGCGCGCAGCCACCTGCGCGCGCTCGCGGCGACGCACGGCCTCCCCGACGCGCGGGTGGACCGGGTGCTGGAGCTCACCGGCATCGATTCGGTGGCGCACAAGCGGGTCGGCGGATTCTCGCTCGGCATGGGGCAGCGGCTGGGCATCGCGGCCGCCCTGCTCGGAGATCCCGACGTGCTGGTTCTCGACGAGCCGGTGAACGGGCTCGACCCCGACGGCGTGCTCTGGGTGCGCGAGTTCGTGCGCGAGTTCGCCGCCACGGGGCGGACGGTCCTGCTCTCGAGCCACCTGATGAGCGAGATGGCGCAGACCGCCGATCACGTGCTCGTGCTCGGCCGAGGCCGGATCATCGCCGACGCACCGATCGCAGAACTCATCGGCGCGGGCGGCCGCCGCACCGTGCGGGTGACCTCGCCGGACGCGATCCGGCTGGGGGAGCTGCTCCGCGCCGAGGGCGCCCGCAGCACCCAGCAGAGCGGCGGCAACGAGCTCGAGCTGCACGGAATCGCGGCCGAGCGCGTCGGTGAGATCGCCGCGGGCCACGGCATCGTGCTGCACGCACTGAGCACCGATGCGGCCTCCCTGGAGGAGGCCTACCTCTCGCTGACCAGGGGAGAGCTCGAGTACACGTCCGACCCGGCCGCCGCGCAGCCGGTCGCGGCCTGAAGCGCTGCGACCCGATGCGAAGATCCGAGGAACAGAGGAAAACGACATGACCACCGCACTCATCGAACCCGCCACCGCCCGCGAGCCCGTCGCCCGTGAACACGACGTCAGCGGCCGCCTGTCCTTCGACGGGGTCCTCCGCGGGGAGTGGATCAAGCTGCTCTCCCTGCGCTCGATCCGCTGGTCGATCATCATCACCATCGTGCTGAGCTGGGGCGGCGCCGCGCTCATGGCTTCGGCGATGGCCGGGACCGAGTTCGCCACGCTTGAGGCGATGCCGGAGCTGCTGGTGCAGTCGGCCACGCTCAGCAGCATGTTCACCGTGCTCGTCATGGGGATCCTCGGCGTGCTCGCCGTCACGAGCGAGTACGCGAGCGGACTGATCCTCTCGAGCCTTGCCGCGGTACCGAGCAGGACGCCGCTGCTCGGCGCGAAGGCGCTCGTCGTGGCGGCGCTCGGCCTGGCGGTCGGAGGGCTCAGCACCTTCGGCGGCGGGCTCATCTCCGCGACGATCCTGGGGTCGGGAGCGTTCGAGGCGCTGGTCGAGCCGACGGTCCTGATCTCGCTGCTGGGCGCGACGCTCTTCCTGACCCTCTCGGCGCTCCTCTCGCTCGGCCTCGGTGCGCTGCTGCGCTCCAGCGCGGGTGCGATCGCGGTCATGGTGACGCTCCTGTTCATCTCGACGATCGTGTTCCAGATCCTCACGATGACCGGCTGGGAATGGGTGCCGACGTTCGCGCAGTGGATGCCGGCCGACCTCGGGCATGCGCTCTCGACCTGGGCCGTCACCGACCCGGAGTACCGCGGCGACGTGTCATACTGGGCCGCACTGGGCGGCCTCGCCGCCTGGGCCGTCGCGGCCCTCGTCCCCGCCGGCATCCTCCTCAAGACGAGAGACGCTGCGTGACCGAAGCCATCACCCTCACGCCGGGCGACGCGGCGCTCCCGCGCCCGCCCGGCGTGTTCCGGCGCTGGCTGGCCGAGCACCCGCGCGCCGTCGACTGGACCATCGTCGGCACCTATCTCTTCGGCTGTGCGCTGATGATGCTCTTCGAAGTCGTCGCAGGCTTCGTGGCCACCGACTTCGAGGGCGTCGAGCCGGAGGCGGTCTCCGAGATGCAGGCGCTCGCGCAGCACCTCGTCTGGCCCTGGACCCTCATGACGCTGCTCATCGTCGCGCTCGTGGCGACGGCGTTGCGGTTCCGCCGACGATTCCCACTGGCCGGGCTCATCGTCGTCTCGCTGCTGATGGTCTTCGAACAGGGCCTCCTCGTCGCGCCGAACTCCGTGGCACTGGTCTTCCTGCTCTACGCTGTCCCCGTCTATCGCAGCGTCGCGATGGGCTGGATCGGCTACGGGGTCGCCGTCATCGTGAATTCGCTGCTGATCCTCGTCGTGCCCTCCGGCTCATCGGGCGCCGTCGGTCCGGCCGGCATCGCGGTCGCGGATCCCGTCGGCGTGCGCGAAGGTCTGGTGCTCGTGATCATCAACGCGCTGTGGCTGCTCGCGGTGCTGATGATCGCCATCAACCTCGGCAACCGTCGCCGGTACATCGAGGCGCTCATCGACCGCGCGCATCAGCTCGCCCGCGACCGCGAGCAGAAGGCCCAGCTCGCCGCGGCCGCCGAACGGGCCCGCATCGCGCGGGAGATGCACGACATCGTTGCGCATTCGCTCTCGGTGGTCGTCACGCTGAGCGAGGCGGCCTCCGTCGCGATAGACGCGGAGCCGGTCGCCGCGAAGCAGGCGATGGATCGAGCCGCGGAGACCGGTCGCTCGGCGCTGACCGAGATGCGCCGCCTGCTCGGGGTGTTGAACGAGGATCGGGGCCCCGCGACATCGACGACTCCGTCCGCGGCCCCCTTGGCGCCCCAGCCGGGTGCGGCGCAGTTGGCGGAGCTGATCCGCGGCTTCGCGGAGGCGGGCCTCCGCATCTCCGTCACCGAGCAGGGTGTTCCGGCCGGCGACGCGGCGCAGCAGCTCGCCGTCTACCGGATCGTGCAGGAATCGCTGACGAATGCGCTGCGATATGCGGGTGCCGGCGCGGATGTCGAGCTGAAACTGATCCACGGGGATCTGACCACCGAGATCGAGGTCGTGGACTCCGGGCCGGATCGAGCCGGATCCGGCACGCCCGCCGCGCCGCACGACAGCGGCGCACGCAGGCCCATCCCCGGCAGCGGCCGCGGGCTCGCCGGCGCGGCCGAGCGCGCCGGGGTGTTCGGCGGCTCGGTCGAGGCCGGGCCGCGGGGCCGGGGGTGGCGCCTGGCGGCCGAGGTGCCGTTCGAGACCGGGCGGGTCCACCAGGCGCCCCGCGCCGAGGCCCCCGCAGAGGCTGCGCGCGCGGGCCGCGCGCCATCCGACTCCGAGGAGGGGACACCATGACCGAGCGGCCGATCCGCGTCGCGATCGTCGACGACCAGGAGCTCATCCGCACCGGCTTCGCGCTGATCCTCAACACCGCCGCAGGCGACCGCGGGTTCGAGGTCGTCGGTCAGGCGGGCGACGGGCAGGAGGCCCTGGATCTGCTGGCGTCGCTCGAAGCGGAGGGACGAGTACCGGATGTCGTGCTCATGGACGTCCGCATGCCCGGGATGAACGGTATCGAGGCGACCGGGCTCGTCGCCCGACGGTTCCCCGGCGTGCGGGTGATCGTGCTGACCACCTTCGACCTCGACGAGTACGCCGTGGAAGCGATCGAGGCGGGTGCGAGCGGATTCCTGCTCAAGGACGCCCGCGCGGCCGAGCTCGTCGCGGCGGTGCGCGCCGTCGCCGACGGCGATGCGGTGATGGCGCCGAGCGTCACGCAGCGCCTCCTCGTGCGCCTCGCGGAATCCCGACCGGTGAACGGCCGCGACGGCCGCGACGGCACCGCGGCAGACGGGGCGGGCGGCGCGAGCGGCACCGATCCGGCGGCTCGGGGCTCAGTGGTGCTCGAGGAGCTGACCGACCGCGAGCAGGAGGTCTTCGGCCTCATCGCCGAGGGGCTCAGCAACGCGGAGATCGGCGAGCGGCTCTTCCTCTCCGAGTCGACGGTCAAGACGCACGTGGGGCGGGTGCTGACGAAGCTCGGTCTCCGCGACCGCGTGCATGCGGTGATACTCGCCTACGAGGCGGGACTTCGCTGACGCATAAGTCACAAGTAGTTAACACTTGGCCGACAGTTCTCCGTTTCCGTTCTTCCGGGTATCGAACCTGCCCTAGGCTCGGGCGCAGTGTCGCAACTCCGCGACCAGACGAATTCCGATGAATTCCGACGAAGAAAGGCATCGTCAATGAAGATGAAGCGTACTGCGAGTGCACTCGCTCTCACCGCTGCCGCAGCTCTGCTGCTCGCGAGCTGCAGCAGCACTCCCGCGGCCGAGGAGCCGGGCGACGACGGCTCGAGCACCGAGACCGTCGACACGCTCAAGATCGCGACCCTGCTGCCGCTGACCGGCGGCCTCAACTTCCTGCTGCCTCCGGTCGAAGCGGGCATCTCGCTCGCCCTGTCGGAGATCGAGGAGGCGGGCGGCGTGCTCGGCAACCCCGTGGAGATCGTCTACGAGGGCAACGAGGCCGACGGCGACAACCGCCCGACGCTCGAGGCATCGGCGGCCGACATTCTCGCGAGCGACGCGGCGTTCGTGCTGGGAGCCATGAGCACGGGCTCGTCGCAGCACGTCTACGAGGACATCACCGGCGCCGGCATCCTCATGGGTTCGCCCTCGAACACCGGTGCGATCATGACCGGCGTGAGCCCCTTCTACTTCCGCACGGCCCCCTCGGACTCGATCCAGGGATCGACGCTCGCCTCGCTGATCCTCGGCGACGGCAAGGCGACGGTCGGCTTCCTCACCTTCCAGGATCCCTACGGCACCGGCCTGCGCGATCGCGTGCAGGAGCTCGTCGAAGAGGGCGGTGCCGAGGTCGTCTACGGCGGCAAGGGCACGAACGCCGAGTTCGCGGCGAACACCAACAGCTTCTCGGCCGAGGTGACCGCGCTCAAGGACTCGGGTGCCGAGGCGATCGTCATCATCACCTTCGATGAGGTCAAGTCGATCCTGCCCGAGCTGATGAGCCAGGGCCTCGACCTGTCGAACGTCTACCTGGTGGACGGCAACCTGGTCGACTTCACCGACCTCGACGAGGGCGTGCTCGACGGCGCGCAGGGCACCAAGCCCGGCTACGAGGTGGACGAGGACTTCCGCCAGCAGCTGATCGACGCCTACACCTCGGGCGAGCTCGCCGACACCACCTACGGCCCGGAGGCCTACGACCTGGTCAACCTGGTCGCGCTCGCGGCCGAGAAGGCGGGCGACGCGTCGGCCGCGGCGATCCAGGCGCAGCTGCGCGCGGTGTCGGGCGCGAACGGCGGCACGGAGTGCAACACCTTCGCCGAGTGCCGCGACCTCATCGCCGCCGGTGAGGAGATCCACTACGTCGCGCGCGCCGGAGTCGGCCCGCTGAACGAGCAGAACGATCCCTCGACCGCGTGGATCGGCATCTACAAGTACGGTGCCGACAGCAACGCTCCGGTGTTCGTCCGCTCGGAGGAGGGTCAGCTCTAAGCGCGCCCCCTTCGCCGAACGAAGAAGAACCCCCTCCCGACCGGGAGGGGGTTCTTCGTGTATGCGGAGGAGTTCAGCGGGCTGCGCCGGTGCCTGTGCGCCGGTACCCGAGCGAGGTGCCTAGGCTCCAGTGCCCCCGGCGGCCTTCGCCTCGACGTCCGCGGCGAGCGTGCCGAGATAGAGCTCGATGACCTTCGGATCGTTCGCGAGCTCGCGCCCCGGACCCTCGTACGCATTGCGTCCCTGGTCGAGCACGTAGGCCCGATCGCAGATCTGCAGGCAGCGGCGCGCGTTCTGCTCGACCATGATGATCGTCACGCCGGTCTTGTTGATCTGGCGGGTGCGGATGAAGGTCTCGTCCTGGCGCACGGGGGAGAGGCCCGCACTCGGCTCATCGAGCAGGAGCACCTTCGGATCCATCATGAGCGCACGGGCCATCGCGACGGACTGCCGCTCCCCGCCCGAGAGCGAGCCCGCCCGCTGCTTGCGCCGGTCGACGAGCATGGGGAACAGCTCCCACATCTCCTGGAGCCGGGTCGCGAACTCCTTCGGTTTCAGGAAGAGCCCCATCTGCAGGTTCTCCTCGATGGTGAGCGAGGGGAACACATTGTTGGTCTGCGGCACGAACCCGACGCCCTTGCTCACGAGCTGGTTCGTGGCGGTGTTCGTGACGTCCTCGCCGTCGAGGGTGACGGAGCCGTCGCGGATGTCGACCAGGCCGAAGAGCGCTTTGAGCAGCGTCGACTTGCCGGCGCCGTTCGGGCCGATGATGCCGATCAGTTCGCCCTGGTACGCCTCGAGCGTGCAGCCGTTCAGGATGTTGATTCCGGGCAGGTAGCCGGCGGTGAGGTTGTCGGCCTTCACGACGAGCTTCGGGTCGGTCATCGGCTCTCCTCCTCGACCTCTTCGGCGATCTCGGTCTCGATCGCCCGGATGACGGCGGTGTTGATGGCCTCGTCGTCGCCGAGGTCCTTGTCGTGGTGCGCACCCAGGTAGGCGTCTACCACGGCCTGGCTCGTCATCACCGTCTCGGGCAGGCCCTCGGCGATGATCTCGCCCTGAGCCATCACCACGACCCAGTCGCTGATGTGCCGCACCATGTGCATGTCGTGCTCGACGAACAGCACCGTGGTGCCCTCGTCGCGCAGCGCCTGGATATGATCGAGCAGGCTCTGCGTCAGCGCCGGGTTCACCCCGGCCATCGGCTCGTCGAGCATGATCATCGCCGGATTCGACATCAGCGCGCGCGCCATCTCGAGCAGCTTCTTCTGGCCGCCGGACAGGTCGCCCGCCATGTCGTCGATCTTCGCGTCGAGCTTGAATCGCGTGAGCAGATCCTTCGCCCGTTCGATGTTCTCCCGTTCGCGCGCCGCCCAGAGCGGCTTGAACGGGGCGACGAAGAGGTTCTCGCCCGGCTGGTTGTTCGCGCCTATCAGCATGTTCTGCAGAACCGTCATGCGGCTGAGCGCTTTGGTCAGCTGGAAGGTGCGCACCATGCCGGCTCGGGCCGCCTGCGAGGCGCCGGTCCTGCGCATGGTCCGTCCGTTGAAGGTCCACTGCGCGTCGCCGCCGCCGATGAGCCGTTTCGCGTTCGACGGCTGGTCGAAACCGGTAATGAGGTTGAAGAAGGTCGTCTTGCCGGCGCCGTTCGGCCCGATGAGCGCGGTGATCGCCCCGCGCTGCACCTCAAGGTGCTCGACGTTCACCGCCGTCATGCCGCCGAAGCGCCGTTCGATCCTCTCCACCGTGAGGATCGGATCCGGCTTCGACACGCCGGGCGTCTGCTCGAGCGTGCGCAGTTGCGCCCTCAGCGCCTCGCGATCGTAGGGGTAGTTCTCGTCGGCCGGCGGCTTCGCCGGCGCCTGCGTCTCAGACATTGAACGACAACTCCTTCTTGTTCCCGAGGATGCCCTGCGGTCTGAATATCACGAGCAGCATGAGCGCGACGCCGATCAGCGCCCAGGCCAGCTTGTCCGTCTGGTCTGCGGTCAGGACGGAACTCGGCACGAACTCGGACGCCGCGGTGACGAGTGTGATGCGCAGCGCGAAGAAGATCAGCGTGCCGAGCAGGGGACCGAAGATGGTCGCCGCCCCGCCCAGCAGGACGATCATCCACAGGTTGAAGGTCATCGCGCGCCCCATCATGTCGGGGTGCATCGACGAGGGCAGCGTCCAGATGATTCCGCCGAACGCGCCCATGACGCCGCCGATGACGAGCGCCTGCATCTTGTAGGCGTAGCTGCTCTTGCCGAGGCTGCGCACGGCGTCCTCGTCCTCGCGGATGCCCTTGAGCACGCGGCCCCAGGGGCTGCGGATGATGAGCCACGCGATGAGCAGGAAGAGCGCGACCAGCGACCAGCCCACGATGCGCGTCCACCAGTCGTTGCCGCCGGTGTTCGTCAGCGTCATGCCGAGGATCGTGGTGGTGCCCTCGGGCAGCGGCGAGAGCGCGCTGAACACGTCTCTGTACTCCCGGCTGTGGAGGCCGCTCGAGGCGCCGGTGATATCCGCGAGGAGATTCATCTTGAAGATCATCCGCAGAATCTCCGCGGCAGCGATCGTCACGATGGCGAGGTAATCGCCTCTGAGCTTGAGCGTCGGAATACCGAGGATGAGCGCGAACACCACGGCGGCCGCGGCAGCGACGAGCAGGGCCGGCCAGAAGCCGAGCCCGAAGTAGCTCACCGAGACGCCGAAGCCGTAGGCCCCCAGCAGCATGAACCCGGCCTGGCCGAAGTTCATGAGGCCGGTGAAGCCGAAGTGGATGTTGAGGCCGATCGCCGCGAGGACGAACGCGGCGGTGGTGGGCGAGAGGAGCGTGTAGAGGACGCTCGATCCGAGATCAGTCAAGAATTCCATGATGTGCTCCTAGCCGATCCGCTCTTTTCGACCGAAGATGCCCTGCGGTCTCACGAGGAGCAGCAGGATCAGCAGCATCAGCGCGGTCGCGAACTTCAGGTCGCCGGGCAGCCAGATGTTCGTGAGCTCGACCATCATGCCCACGATCATGGATCCGACGAAGGCGCCGAATGCGGTGCCCAGGCCGCCGAGGGTGACCGCGGCGAAGAAGAGCAGCAGCATCTGCCCGCCCGTGAACCAGGTGATGCCGTTGAACACCAGGCCCAGGAATACGCCGGCGAGGCCGGCGAGGCCGCCGCCCACGATCCAGACGATGTTGATGACCCGGTCGACGTTGATGCCGGAGGCCTGCGCGAGCGCCGGGTTGTCGCTGATCGCGCGCGTGGCCCGGCCGAAGCGCGTGTACATGAGGCCGAGACCCACCAGGATGATCGCCACGATCGAGAACCCCATCGCGACGAGCGACTGGACGGTGAGGATCACGCCGAAGACGTTCACCGTCGCGGGCGTCGACGTGTCGATGCGGATGACACCGGTGCCGAAGAAGAGCTGGAACAGGTACTGGATGACGATGGACAGGCCGATCGACACGATCATGATCTGCATCAGACTGAGCCGCCGCTTCCGCAGCGGCTTCCAGAGCAGTTTGTCCTGCACGAAGCCGAAAGCTGCGAGGGCCAGCACAGCGAGGGCGCCGGCCAGCCAGATATTCCCGGTCAGTCCCATGAACAGCGCGGCGCTGAGCCCGCCCAGCGAGACGAGCTCGCCGTGAGCGAAGTTGCTGAGGCCGGTCGTGCCGAAGATGAGCGAGAGTCCGAGGGAGGCCAGTGCGATGAGCAGGCCCATGCGGATGCCCGACGCGAACTGCTGCCAGAAGCGCGGCCAGGAGAACGAGCTGACCGAGGTGCTGCTGTTCCCGTCGGATTCGACGGCGGTGCCGCCGTCGGTCCCGGCGCCGTCCCCGCCCCCGGAGGCTCCCGCGTCGTCGCCGCCGCCCTCGGGGTCGTCGGTGAGCGGGAACAGTGCGCTCTTGAAGCCGTTGAACTCGACGGTCACCTCGCGGGTTCCGACGCTCTTCAAGAACTGCCCCTCGGGCAGGCTCTCCGGGTTCAGAGTCACGGCGTAGGTGCCGGTGGCGGTGACGGTGAAGTCCCAGCGCCCCTCGTCGTTCGTGGTCGTCGTCTGGGCCTCGCCGTTCCCGCTCAGCGAGAGCTCGACGTCTGCCGCCGGCTCGCCCGAGCTCAGCTTGATCGTGCCCTGGATGCAGGCCGTCGCCGCATCCGGCGCGCACGGATCCGCGGCGTGAGCCGGCTGTGCGGTGAACAGGCCGCCGAGAAGGGCGGCGATGAGGCCGAGAAGCAGGATCAAGCCGATCGGGCGTCTACTGCTCGGCGAAAGGGCCGTTGTTGGTGTCACGGTGCCTCCGAGTCATCTGGCGCGCCGCTCCGTTGCGCGCGCCGCATCTCTGGAATCGTAGCGGACTGTCGGCGTGCTCCGTCGAGAAATGTGGGGTGGCTACATATCTTCGTGACCAAACAGGAATATTCGGGCGGCACGACACAGCTATGCATTGCATGTGCGTATCATGCCGGCAAGCTGTGCGTTCGCCCGAGGCGAGAGGTCGGCGCAACCGATCGGGGTGGGGGAGTCCGGGCTACGATTGGGGGCATGTCCGAACGATCCTGGTCCTTCTCGAAAGCGTTCCGCAACCTCTTCAGCGGGCCGGAACTCATCACCGAGGAGACCTGGGACGATCTCGAGTCGGCGCTGCTCACCGCCGACTTCGGGCCCGAGGTCGCGGAGTCCATCCTCGACCAGCTGCGCGACGACGTCGAGCGCCATCGCGTCTCCGAGGTCGTCGAGCTGCGACGCATGCTGCGCGACGCGATCGAAGACCGCCTGGCCGCCTTCGATCCGACGCTCCGGCTCTCGGAACGCCCGGCAGTGATCCTCGTCGTCGGCGTGAACGGAGTCGGCAAAACCACGACCATCGGCAAGCTCGCGAACTATCTGCGCACCTTCGACAAGCGGATCGTGGTCGGTGCCGCAGACACCTTCCGCGCGGCCGCTGTCGAGCAGCTCGCCACGTGGGCCGAACGCGCCGGCGTCGACATCGTGCGACCGCAGCAGCCGGGGCAGGATCCGGCGTCGGTCGCCTTCCAGACGATCGAACGGGCGGTGCAAGAGGGCCACGACATCGCGATCATCGACACCGCCGGCCGGCTCCAGACCAAGGGCGGGCTGATGGACGAGCTCGCGAAGGTCCGCCGCGTGATCGAGAAGCTGGCGCCCGTCTCCGAGGTGCTGCTGGTGCTCGACGCGACGACGGGGCAGAACGGCCTGGCGCAGGCCGATGCCTTCATCGAGCATGCCGGGGTGACCGGACTGGTCCTCACGAAGCTCGACGGTTCGGCCAAGGGCGGCTTCGTGCTCGCGGTGCAGCAGAAGACGGGTCTGCCGATCAAGCTCGTCGGCCAGGGCGAGGGGATCGCCGACCTGACCGGGTTCACCCCCCACGTCTTCGCTCAGCAGCTGGTCGGCTAGGACCGGAAGGTAGGATCAGGAGCACTATGGCAACTTTCGGAAACCTCTCCGCGCGACTCACCGACACCTTCGCGAAGCTGCGCACGAAGGGCAAGCTCTCGGCCGCCGACGTCGACGGGACGGTCCGGGAGATCCGGCGCGCGCTCCTCGAGGCCGACGTCGCGCTCGAGGTGGTCAAGGACTTCACCGGGAAGGTGCGCGAGCGCGCCCTCGGCGACGAGGTCAACAAGGCGCTGAATCCCGCGCAGCAGGTCGTGCAGATCGTCAACGACGAGCTGATCGGGATCCTCGGCGGCGAGCAGCGGCGCCTCGAGTTCGCGAAGACCCCGCCGACGGTGATCATGCTCGCCGGCCTGCAGGGCGCCGGCAAGACGACCCTCGCCGGCAAGCTCGCGAAGTGGCTGAAGGACCAGGGCCACACCCCCCTCCTCGTCGCCTGCGACCTGCAGCGCCCCAACGCCGTCACCCAGCTCGGCGTCGTCGCCGAGCAGGCCGGCGTCGCGATCTACGCGCCCCACCCCGGGAACACCGGCGTCGAGGGCGACCTCACTGTCGGCGACCCGGTGCGCGTCGCGCGGGACGGCGTCGCCGAGGCGCGATCCAAGCACCACGACTTCGTGATCGTCGACACCGCAGGTCGTCTCGGCGTTGACGCCGAGCTGATGAAGCAGGCGGGCGACATCCGCGCGGCGATCGACCCCGACGAGGTGCTCTTCGTCATCGACGCGATGATCGGCCAGGACGCGGTCGCCACGGCGCAGGCCTTCCAGGAGGGCGTCGACTTCACCGGCGTGGTGCTCACCAAGCTCGACGGCGACGCCCGCGGCGGCGCGGCGCTGTCGATCCGCGGCGTCACCGGCAAGCCCATCCTCTTCGCCTCCACGGGCGAGGGACTCGGCGACTTCGAGCCCTTCCACCCCGACCGCATGGCGAGCCGGATCCTCGACCTCGGCGATGTGCTCACCCTCATCGAGCAGGCCCAGCAGGCCTTCGACGAGGAGGAGGCGCGCCAGGTCGCCGAGAAGATCGCGAGCGATCAGTTCACTCTCGACGACTTCCTGAAGCAGATGCAGCAGCTGCGCGGCGCCGGCTCGATCCAGAAGATGATGGGCATGCTGCCCGGCATGGGCAAGATGAAGGATCAGCTCGCGAACTTCGACGAGCGCGAGATCCTGCACACCGAGGCCATCATCCAGTCGATGACGCCGGATGAGCGCCGGAACCCGAAGCTCCTCAACGGCTCGCGGCGGCTGCGCATCGCGAAGGGATCGGGCCAGACGGTCACCGATGTCAACTCGCTCGTCAACCGCTTCGAGCAGGCCGCGAAGATGATGAAGACCGTCGCCAAGGGTGGTGTGCCGCAGATCCCCGGGATGGGGCCGGTGCCGGGCATGGGCGGCGGCTACGCGGGGAAGAAGAAGCAGCAGGCCAAGGGCAAGGGCGCGAAGCGCTCGGGAAACCCGGCGAAGCGCGCCGCGGAGGCCGCGGGCCGGCCGACGACCCCGACCGGGGCGGGCGGATCCGGGTTCGGACTCGGCGCGGCGGGAGCCGCGGGCGGATCGACCGGAGCCGGTGCAGCGGGCCAGCAGGATCTCGAAGCGATCCAGAACATGCTCCGCGGCGGGCGATAACCGGATCAGATCCTCGCCCGACTGGAAGAAAATACCTGATCGCGACAAAGTTTGCATTACTGTTCCTGACGTGCGAGGATAGACCGGTTCGCGCTCACGCGCCTTCGTGTCCCGCAGCGGACTGAGCTTCCGCGCCGTTCCCGGCGCGGCGACACCGACCAATCAAGGAGCAACATGGCCGTCAAGATCCGTCTCAAGCGCCTCGGCAAGATCCGGGCACCCTACTACCGCATCGTCGTCGCCGACTCGCGCACCAAGCGCGACGGCCGCGTGATCGAGGAGATCGGCAAGTACGATCCGACTCAGAACCCCTCGTTCATCGAGGTCCAGGGCGAGCGCGCCCAGTACTGGCTGAGCGTGGGCGCGCAGCCCACCGAGCAGGTCGCGGCGATCCTCAAGCTGACCGGCGACTGGGCGAAGTTCACCGGCGAGGGCGATACCGAGTCGAAGGTCCTCGCGCCCGAGGCCAAGGCCGTCTTCGAGGCCGACGCCGCGAAGAAGCCCGTCCTGCGCCCCAAAGCGGAGAAGCCCGCCGAGGCGCCGAAGGCCGAAGAGGCTCCTGCCGAGGCCGAGACCGCTGAGGTCGCCGAGGCCGCCGACGCCGAGAACTCCGAGGGCTAGCACATGGCCGGCTCGCTCGCGGAGGCGCTGGAGCACCTGGTGCGCGGCGTCGTCGACCATCCGGACGAGGTCCGTGTCGACAACCGCGACACCGCGCGCGGCGAACTGCTCGAGGTGCGCGTGCATCCGCGCGATCTCGGCCGGGTGATCGGCCGGGGCGGACGCACGGCCCAGGCCCTGCGCACCGTGATCGGCGCACTCGGCGACGGCCGCTCGGTGCGGATCGACGTGGTCGATACCGACGCCGACGGCTTCGACGGTACCGCCGGCGCCTGATGTCGCCGGCTGACGGACGCCCGCAGGCTCCCCGCCCCGAACTGGGGCCGGGGAGCCTGCGCGTCGGTCGCCTGACGAAGCCCCACGGGCTCAAGGGCGGCCTCAAGATCGAGCTCTACACCGACAACCCCGAGTTGCGGTTCACTCCCGGGGCGCGTTTCCACCTGCAGGTGCCGGAGGACTCGCCCTGGTTCGAGCTCACGATCCGCATGCGCGAGCTGCGCTGGTTCAACGGCGTGCCCGTCGCCTTCTTCGAGGAGGTGTCCGACCGGACCGCGGCCGAGAGCATCGTTCGCGCGATCCTCTGGATCGACGAGTCCGCCGTCGCCGCCGGGCAGGAGGAGAACGCCTGGTACGACCACGAGCTCGTGGGGCTCGAGGTGCGGAAGGACTCGGCCACCGGCCCCGTGCTCGGATCCCTCGCCGAGGTGCAGCACTTCCCCGCGCAGGATCTGCTCGCCGTACGGACGGCGGACGGCACCGTGCTGGTGCCCTTTGTCGAGGCGATCGTGCCCGAGGTCGACATCGCGGCCGGTGTCGTGATCGTTACCCCGCCCGCGGGGCTGTTCGACGAGAGCGAGGCCGTGACCGCCGAGGAGGGCGACGAGTCGTGAGGGTCGACGTCGTCACGATCTTCCCGGGCTACTTCGACGTGCTCGAGCTCTCGCTGCTCGGCAAGGCGCGGGATCGCGGCCTGCTCGACGTGCGCGTCCACGACCTGCGGGACGCGGCCCACGATCGGCACCGGACGGTCGACGACACGCCCACCGGCGGCGGCGCCGGCATGGTGATGAAGCCGGAGCCGTGGGGCGAGACGCTCGACGGTATCCTCGCGGACGAGGGAGCGGATCCGGATCCGCTCCTCATCTTCCCCTCACCCGCGGGAGAGGTTTTCACGCAGTCGATGGCCCGCGAACTCGCGGGGGAGCGGCAGCTGGTGTTCGGCTGCGGTCGCTACGAAGGTATCGACCAGCGGGTGTTCGACGCCTTCGCGGAGCGCGGCCGCGTGCGGCTCGTCAGCCTCGGCGACTACATCCTGAACGGCGGGGAGGTCGCGGCGCTCGCCATGATCGAGGCCATCGGGCGGCTGCTGCCCGGTGTCGTCGGCAACCCCGAGAGCCTCGTCGAGGAATCGCACGAGGAGGACGGGCTGCTCGAGTATCCGAGCTACACGAAGCCTGCGGTCTGGCGCGGCCGCGAGGTACCGCCCGTGCTGCTGAGCGGCAACCACGCGGCGATCGCGGCCTGGCGCCGTGAGCAGTCGATCGAGCGCACGCGCCGGGTGCGCCCGGACCTCCTGCCGCCGGGGGCCTGAGGCGGATCCGAGACGATACGGCCCCTGCCGGACATACCCTGGTATGAGGGAGGTCGTGTTCGGGTGCAAGACACAGACGACGCAACGCTGCTCGCCGATATCGTCGCGGGCAGCGAGGTCGCGCTCGCCGAGATCTATGCGCGGCATCGGCGCGCCGTCTACGCGCAGGGCTACGTCGAGACCGCCTCGCGGGCGGACGCCGAAGAGGTGCTGCAGGACACGTTCTTCACCCTTTGGCGGAAGCGCCGAGGGGTCAGGATCGTCGGCGACTCGGCGCTGCCGTGGCTGCTCGTCACCGCGAAGAACCTCGCGCGCAACCGCCGGCGCTACCAGGCGCGGCGCGCGGCATCGGAGCTGCCGGACGAACTCGGCGACGACCGCGCCGACCCCGCACAGGCCGTGGTCCGGGGCGAACTCGCCTCGACCCTCGCCGAGGCGCTGGGCGGGCTCGAACCGATCGACCGGCAGATCGTGCACCTCTGCCTCGTCGAGGGGGCGAGCTACCAGGAAGCCGCGGATCGGCTCCGCTCGACGCACGCCACGGTGCGGAACCGGCTCAGCCGTGCGCGCAAGTCGGTGCGGGTGCGCCTCGAAGCGGAGACCGAGGAGGGGCGGGCATGAGCAGTGAACCGACTCCCGAGGAATACGATGCCCTCGGCAGGGGTGTGCTGCGGCGGGTGCGTCGCACCGCGCGCCGGCGCCGAGGCGCCCGGCTGGTCGCGGTCGGTGCCGCCGCCGCAGCGCTGACCGCCGTCGCGGTGGTGGCCGGCGGTTCGATGCGACAGGCGGTGGCTCCGGCCGATACGCAGCTGGCGCGCGAGGAGAGCGGAGTCCCGGACGAGGATCAGCGGCAGACCGTGGTCTGCTACGAGCAGGCGGACGCGGACGCGCCGACCGTGACGATCGAGCCGGCGACGGGCGGCACCGAGGGCGGTGTCGCCGCCTGCGAACTGATCTGGGAGGCTCGCGTGCCCCTCGCGTACTCGGAGTCCGGCGGCCTGGGAGCCTCGGCGTCCGACGGTGAGAAAACATCGGCGCCCGAGCTGGCCGTCTGCGAGCTGCCCGACGGGTCGATCGCGGTGTTCCCCGACGACGAGGGGAGCAGCGACGAGGGGCGCAGCGACGACTTCTGCCGCGAACTGGGCGGGATGGTTGGCGCGCAGTGAACCCGGGAGCAGCGATCTGAGACGCCTACCGGTGCGGAGGACATTCACGAGTAGCCGATGAGATCCGGCAGTTGAGATCCGGCGGCTTCGTGCCGGGTGATGGAGGGGGAGCGCGCATGAGGAGTCTGCTGGAAGGCGGCAGGACGGCGGTCGTCGTAGCGGCAGTGGCGGTGGCGCTGAACGCGGCGGTACTGCTCTCCGGGTGCGCCGCTCCCGCCGGGAGCCCCGGCGCGGCCGAGCCCGGCTCGTCCACGGACGTCGGGCCGAGCAGCGACTCCTTCCTGTGCATGGGTGAGCGGATCCCGCGGTCCGTGATCGACGACCCGGTGCGCATCGCCGACCTCGACGAGGCCGGGCAGGCCGCGATCGCGAACGCCACCTACGACGACGGTTCGCCGCTCGATCTCGACCACCCCGAGAGCTGGAGCGTCGCTGAGCGGAACGAGACGCGGATCGTCCTGATCCGGCACCGTTTCGCCATCGGCGCCGGCGTGACGGACGCCGCGCGCGGTGCCGCCGGGGAGGCCACCGGAGAGACCGGCGTGGACGACGCCGGAACCGTCCCCTACGATCCCACCGCGGAGCAGGACACCGAACGGATCAGCCTGACCACCGAGCTGTGGCCGGGGTGGGCGGTCGGCGCCGAGGGCTCCTGCACCCTGACGGTCGACCTCGGCGAACTGCAGGTGCCCCACGTCTGGATGGACCAGGACGCTCTGCCGACGAGGGATTCCCGCGAGCTCAATCTGATGGTGCTCGATCCGAGCTGCGGCGGGGACGCGGACATGCCCGACCGGATCGAGGTCGTGAGCCTCGAGGAGGACGACACCGAGGTGCGCGTCCTGCTCGGCGTGCGGCCCCTGCCCGACGGCGCCTACGACTGCGCGGGGTTCCCGCCGACTCCGTACACGATCACGCTCACGACGCCGCTCGGCGAGCGCGACGTCGCCGACGCCTCCCGGCCTGTCAAGACCTGGATCTTCGACTCGAGCCTCCTCGACGACGAGTGATGCGCGCGCGGTCGGACCTGTGGCATAATAGATCCTTGTGCCACGGTGCGGTACTGCCGCGAGGGTCCGCACGAACCGTGAAGCACCGCATTCTTTCGAAAACTAGTCATGCGCCCCGACTCGCGGCGGACGCAGAGAGAGACCATCATGCAGAAGCTCGACCACGTCGACGCCGCCTCCCTCAAGAGCGACATCCCCGATTTCCGGGCCGGTGACACCGTCAAGGTGCACGTGAACATCATCGAGGGCAACCGCTCGCGCGTCCAGGTGTTCCAGGGCATCGTGATCGCCCGCCACGGCGATGGCGTCCGCGAGACCTTCACCGTCCGCAAGATCAGCTTCCAGGTGGGCGTGGAGCGCAAGTTCCCGGTCCACTCGCCGGCCATCGACAAGATCGAGGTCGTGAGCCGCGGCGACGTGCGCCGTGCCAAGCTCTACTACCTGCGCGGTCTCACCGGCAAGAAGGCCAAGATCAAGGAGAAGCGCGACGACGCCTGAGCGCTCGACGCCTCCGCGTACCACGCTGAACCTTCAACGCTCTCAGGCTCCCTCCGGTTGCGGATGGGAGCCTGAAGCGTCTGTGCTCGGCAGACGCCCCGGTTCGGCGTGCGCCCCATGCCGAAGCACCGCCTACCAGCCATGAGGATCCCGGAGGGACATGACCGACACCGCCGCCGCCCCCGCGGGCAAGTCCCGCCGAGGCGGGTTCCTCGGGTTCCTGCGCGACCTGGTCGTGATCCTGGTCGTCGCGTTCCTGATCTCGTTCCTGCTGAAGACCTTCCTGGTGCGCAGCTTCTACATCCCCTCGGGCTCGATGGAGCACACGCTCGAGGTGGACGACCGCATCCTCGTGAATCAGCTCGTGCCCGGCGTCGTGGGCGTGAACCGCGGCGACATCGTCGTGTTCCGCGATCCGGGCGGCTGGCTGAACCTGCCGCCGAGCGTGAACACGGCCGCGCCCTCGCCGCTCGAATCGGTGCTGCAGACGGTCGGCCTCGCGGCCGACACGAGCACCGACTACGTGGTGAAGCGCGTGATCGGCATCGGCGGGGACCGGGTCGCCTGCTGCGATGCGGAGGGGCGCGTCACCGTCAACGGAGTGCCGCTCGACGAGCCCTACATCGTGATCCCCGACGGCGAGAGCCGATCCTCCGGGATCGACTTCGATGTGACGGTGCCGGAGGGGGCCGTCTGGGTCATGGGCGACAACCGGTACAGCAGCCGCGACTCCCGCTACAACCAGGAGCAGCCGGGCAAGGGATTCGTCACCGAGGACGAGATCGTCGGCCGCGCGTTCGTCTTGAACTGGCCGCTGAGCCGCTTCGGCGTGCTCGGCAACTACCCGGACACCTTCACCGGGGTCGAGCAGGCGCAGCAGACGCATGGCGGGGAGTGACCCCGGGCGCGAGAGCCGCGATCCGACGCTCGAGGTCGAAGCGGCCTGCTTCGCGGCAGGCGCCGAGCTCGTCATCGGGATAGACGAGGTGGGCCGCGGCGCCATCGCCGGCCCAGTGGCGGTCGGCGCCCACGCCGTCGGCTCCGGCACGACGGCGTTCCCCGAGGGATTGCGCGACTCCAAGCTGTTGAGCGAGAAGCGGCGCGAAGCCCTCGGGCCGCTCGTCGCGGAATGGGGGCGCGGCGCCGTCGGCTTCGGCGCGGCCGAGGAGATCGACGCGCGCGGCATCGTCGCGATGCTCGGCGAGGCCGCACGCCGGGCGCTGCTGGAGCTGCACGAACTCGGCGTCCCGGTCGACCGGGCGGTGATCCTGCTCGACGGCTCCCACGACTGGCTCTCGCCGGTGCTCCGCCGGCCGCTCGACGTGCGGACCCGGGTCGGAGCCGATCGAGCCTGCGCCAGCGTCTCAGCCGCATCCGTGCGCGCGAAGGTGGCGCGCGACGCGCTGATGCGCGACGCGCACGAAGTGCACCCGCACTACGGCTGGGCCTCGAACAAGGGGTACGGAGCGCATGCGCACTACGCGGGCATCGACGCCCACGGGCTGACGCCGCTCCATCGCCGCAGCTTCATCCACTGAGCCGTGCGCCGTGCCGATCCGGCGAGGAGCGCTGCGCCGATCCGGCGCGGTAGTCTGGTGCGGTGACAGAGCAGGCGAATGATCGGCCGATCGGCGTCTTCGACTCCGGCGTCGGCGGGCTCACGGTCGCCCGGGCGATCCGGGATCAGCTGCCGAACGAGTCGATGATCTACGTCGGCGACACCGCGCGGACCCCGTACGGGCCGCGGCCGATCGCCGAGGTCCGCAGCTTCGCGTTGGAGATCCTCGACGGGCTCGTCGAGCAGGGCGTGAAGATGCTGGTGATCGCCTGCAACACGGCGAGCGCCGCGATGCTCAGGGACGCGCACGAGCGCTACGACGTTCCGGTGGTCGAGGTCATCGGCCCGACCGTCCGCAGCGCGATGAGCATCACGCGCAACGGCCGGGTCGGCCTGATCGGCACGGCCGGGACGATCCAGTCGCGGGTCTACGACGACCTCTTCAGCATGCGCCCCGAGATCGAACTCACGGCGCGCGCCTGCCCCCGCTTCGTCGAACTGGTCGAGGCCGGCCGGACCAGCGGCCCCGAGGTGCTCGAGATCGCCGAGGAGTACCTCGCCCCCCTCGTCACGCGCAGGATCGACACGCTCGTGCTCGGCTGCACGCACTACCCGTTCCTGCGCGGTGCGATCCGGCAGGTCGTCGGACCCGAGGTGGCGCTGGTGTCGAGCGACATCGAGACCGCCGCAGAAGTGTATCGCGTGCTGACGCAGCGCGGGCTGCTGCGGGCAACCGGTGCGGAGGCGATCGCACCTGCCGAGCCCGAGGTGCGCTACGAGGCCACCGGCGACGACACCGCCGGCTTCGTGGAGCTGGCGCGCCGCATGCTCGGCATCGGCATCGACGCCGTCGACCATCTGGCCACCGGCGCGATCCGACTGCCGAACGGATGAACCCTCGAGACGGCGAAGCGCCGCTCGGACGAAGGAGAGAAGCGAGATGAACGAGACGACGCGCGCCGACGGGCGGACCCCCGCCGAGATCCGCCCGGTGACGATCGAGCGCGGCTGGAGCCGCCAGGCCGAGGGCAGCGCGCTGATCTCCTTCGGGGAGACCCGCGTGCTGTGCACCGCTTCGTTCACGCCCGGCGTGCCGCCGTGGCTGCGCGGCAAGGGGACCGGCTGGGTGACGGCCGAGTACTCGATGCTGCCGCGGTCGACGAACGAGCGGACGCAGCGCGAGTCGGTGAAGGGCCGGATCGGCGGACGCACCCACGAGATCTCGCGGCTCATCGGCCGGAGCCTCCGCGCGGTCGTCGATACGCGGGCGCTGGGCGAGAACACCATCGTCATCGACTGCGACGTGCTGCAGGCCGACGGCGGCACCCGCACCGCCTCGATCACCGGCGCGTACGTCGCCCTCGCCGACGCGATCGCCTGGGGGAAGGCGCAGGGCCACATCCCGGCGAAGGCGACGGCGCTGAAGGACAGCGTCGCCGCAGTCTCCGTCGGCATCGTGGACGGCGTACCCCTCTCCGACCTGGCGTACGTCGAGGACGTGCGCGCGGAGACCGACATGAACGTGGTGGTCGCCGGCTTGGGTGCCTTCGTCGAGGTGCAGGGCACGGCCGAGGGGGCGCCGTTCGCGCGCACCGAGCTGGATGCTCTGCTCGACCTCGCCCTCGCCTCCGCCGCGGAGCTGCGCGAGCTCCAGCGGACCGCGCTCGACGGGCCCGGGGCAGAGGCGTGAGCAGCGGCGTGACCGGCGGTGGGAGCAACGGTGGAGGCGGTGCGACCCGCGTCGTCCTCGCATCGCACAACGCGCACAAGCTCGAAGAGCTGCGCAGGATCCTCGCGCCCCTCGTACCGGGCATCGAGCTGCTCGCCTACGACGGCCCGGAACCCGTCGAGAGCGGCGTCACCTTCGAGGCGAACGCGCTGCTGAAGGCGCGCGCCGCGGCGGCGCACACCGGACTGCCGGCGATCGCCGACGACTCCGGCATCGCGGTCGACGTGCTCGGCGGCAGCCCGGGTATCTTCTCGGCGCGCTGGGGCGGCCCCGCCCGCGACGACGCCGCGAACGTCGAACTGCTGCTCTGGCAGCTCTCCGATCTCGCCGACGCGCACCGCGCCGCATCGTTCGTCTGCGCTGCGGCACTCGCGCTGCCCGGCGACGGCGCGGTCGGCGCAGGCGACGAGGTCGCGGTACGCGGCGTCTGGCCGGGCTCGATCCTGCGCGCACCGGCCGGCGACGGCGGCTTCGGCTACGACCCGGTGTTCCTCCCCGAGGGCGAGCAGCGATCCGCGGCGCAGCTGAGCCCGGCGGAGAAGGACGCGAGCTCCCACCGTCGCCGCGCATTCACGGCGCTGGCCGAGGAGATGCGGAGGCTGCTGCCCTGAAACCGGTCTCGAAAGGCGGAAAAATGCTGCCTGCTGAAAAATTTTGAGCACTTTCCCGCCTCTCGAGGCACCCGAGACGCCGGCTTGTGCGGTCGCCGTACGCGACCCGAGCCCGAGTACCCCGCGAGCGCGAAGCGCACAGGATGCGGTACCCAACACACTCGCCACATCATTTCGAAGTTCTTCGGATGGAGATATCACGATGACGGATAACCAGACGGGCGGCCTCGTGCGCCCCGACGTGGATGAGCGCGGCGCAGAGACCATCGCACGCGTGTGTTACGGCCTCGAGGCGACGGCGGTCGAGCTCGGCAGCAACCAGGATCGCAACTTCCTGCTCGTCGAGGCGGACGGCGCGAAGAGCGTGCTGCGCGTCGACAACCCGGTTTTCGGGGACGCGGCGCGCGAGGGCCAGCACGCCGCGATCGACGCGTACTGCGCGGCCGGCGTCGCGGTGGCGGTGGTGCTGCCCGGGATCGACGGGGAGCTCACGCAGCGATGGAACGGCCTCGCCGTGCGCCGCAGCGAGTTCGCCGCGGGGGAGTCGATCGTCGACGCGGGCTACCTCGCGCCCGTCGTGCTCGAGGAGTTCGGGGAGCTTGCCGCGGCCTCGGTGAGTGCGCTCGCCGGCCTCGCCCACGCCGGCCTCGACCGGGCCCACATGTGGGACATGCGCGTCGCCCATGCCGAGACGGTGAAGCTGGCAGGCTCGATCACCGACCCGGGCCTGCACGAGCGGGTGCTCGCCTCCGCCGATGCCGCGAATGCCGCCCTCGCCGCGGTCGCCGGGGAACTGCCGGTGCAGGCGATCCACGGAGACCTGACCGACGACAACGTGATGGGCGCGCGCGGCGACGACAGCCGGCTGCACCCGGGCACGCTGCTCGACCTCGGCGACCTCTCCTACGGCTGGCGGGTCGCCGAACTCGCCGTCACCGCGAGCTCGATGCTGCACCACGACGCGGATCGCCCCCTGCGCGTGCTCGACACCGTCGCCGCGTTCCACCGGACCGCCCCGCTCAGCCGAGCCGAGGCGGAGGCGCTCTGGCCGCTCGTCGTGCTGCGCGCGGCCCTCCTGGTCGCGAGCGGTTGGCGCCAGCTCGAGATCGACGGGAGCAATGCGTACGCGCGCGAGCGGATCGCGGGGGAGCAGTCGATCTTCGACGCCGCGACGCGCTACCCGCTCCGCGAGATGACGGAGCAGGTCCTGGCGCGACTGGGCCTGATCTCGGGCACGCCGGCGCCGACCGGCTCGGGCGAGGGCGCCCTGAGGTCGGTGCTGCCCGGCCTGCGCGGAGAGGTGGCGATCCTCGATCCGGGTATCGAGTCCGACGCCCTGGACGCGGGGCGCTGGCTCGACCCCGAGGCGGAGAACGGACTGGCGGACGCGGCCTTCGCCGCCGGGGCGCACGCCGCGGTGATGCCGTACGGCGTCTACCGCCTCACCCGCACCCGGGTGGACCGCAGCGACGCCGCAGAGACCTGGCCGACCCGTACCGAGATCCGTGTCGCCGGAGGCGAGGCGCTCGAGGTGACCGCGCCTGCGAGCGGCCGAGTCGCCGCGGTCGGCGCGACGAGCGTCGTCATCGAGGTCGGCTCCGTGGCCCCCGCCGAGCCCCGCGTCGAGCTCCGCGGCGAGAACAGCGCCGAGCACGGCGCCGACTGGCACCTGGTCCTCACCGGCGTCGAGCCGTCCGTCGCGCCGGGGGCGGAGCTCCGCGACGGCGCCGGGATCGGCGTGCTCCCCGCCTCGGCGGCGGGCGAGGCGCGAGAGCTGATGGTCGGCCTGCGCCGATCCGACACGGGGCCCGAATCGGACGGGGTCGAATTCGTCTCCCCGGAGCGCGTGCCGGCCTGGGCTCGTCTCACCCACGATCCCGCCGGACTGCTCGGCCTGCCCCCGCTCGCTCAGCGCGACGAGGCCGCCGACGAGCGGCGCCGCCGCGAGCGGATCTTCGCGAGCGCGCAGGAGCGCTACTACGAGCAGCCGATGCAGATCGAGCGCGGCTGGCGGCACCACCTGATCGACACGACCGGGCGATCCTACGTCGACGTCGTGAACAACGTGACCGGGCTCGGCCACGGCCACCCGGGGGTCGCGGATGCCGTGAACCGCCAGATCCGGATCCTCAACACCAACTCGCGCTTCCTCTACCGGGAACTCGCCGAGTACAGCGAGCGGCTGCTCGCCCTGCTGCCCGAGGACTCCGCACTCGACACCGTGCTTCTCGTCAACAGCGGATCCGAGGCCGTGGACCTCGCGTTGCGGCTCGCCCAGGCGGCGACGGGACGCAAGACGGTCGTCGCCCTGCGCGAGGCCTACCACGGCTGGACGATGGCGAGCGACGCGGTGACGACGAGCGCCTACGACAACCCCTACGCGCTGGACAACCGGCCCGACTGGATCCACGTCGCCGACGTGCCCAACCGCTTCCGCGGCACCTATCGCGGCGAGGCCGGCGACGCGGCGATCGGCGCGAAGTACGCGGCCGACCTCGGCCGGGACCTCGACGCGCTCGCCGCAGCTGGGCGCGACGTCGCCGGCTTCATCTGCGAATCGGTGCTCGGCAACGCGGGCGGCGTGCTGCTGCCCGGCGGCTACCTCGCCGACGCCTACTCCCGGGTGCGCGCCGCGGGCGGGCTCTGCATCGCCGACGAGGTGCAGGTCGGCTTCGGTCGCATGGGCTCGAGCTTCTGGGGCTTCGAGCAGTCGGGGGTGCTCCCCGACATCATCACGATCGCGAAGCCCATGGGCAACGGCTTCCCGATCGGCGGGGTGATCACCACGAAGCGGATCGCCGATGCGCTCGCGAGCCAGGGCCAGTTCTTCTCCTCCGCGGGCGGCAACCCGCTCAGCTGCGTCGTCGGGCTCTCGGTGCTCGACGCGATGGAGGAGGAGCGCCTGCAGGAGAACGCCCGCGTCGTCGGCGGCCGGCTGGCCGAGGGCTTCCGCGCGCTGGCGGGGAAGCACGACCTCATCGGCCCGGTGCACGGAGAAGGGCTCTACCTGGGCGTCGAGCTGGTGCGGGATCACGCGACCATGGAGCCCGCGACGGCGGAGGCCTCGGCGATCTGCGAGCGGCTCAAGGAACTCGGCGTGATCGTGCTCACGACCTCGGAGCGCTCGAACGTGCTGAAGGTCAAGCCGCCGCTCTGCCTCACCGCCGAGAGCGCGGATTTCGTGATCGCACGGCTAGACGAGGTGCTCTCGACCGGATGGTAGTCGAAACGCGCCCGGAGGCCGCGGTGCATGGGTCGAATCCGGCCACCGGGCCCGCCCGCATCGCGGATGCTACGGTGGTCGGGTTGCATTCGACTCCCGGACAGGGTGAAAGGGGCGGTCGCCGCATGTCGTATCGAAGGGTTTCCGCGCCATTCGCGTTCACGCTCGCCGCGCTGCTGGCGGTCAGCAGCGCCGTCGGCATCGGCGGCGCGGCGGATGCCGGCACGCCGGCCGCGGCCGCGGGGTGCACGACCGGCAGCACCGTCGCCAAGCCGACGCTCAAGCAGCCGACGCTCACCTCGACCGGCAACGTGAGGATCTCGTGGACGCCGAGCGCCAGCTGCGTCACCGGGTTCAAGATCCACCTCGGCCTCGAGCACTTCGGTTCGAAGGGCGCCGTCGTGCTCTCCGCGAAGAAGGACGCGACCTCGATCGTGGTCTCGAAGGCGAACCTCAAGAAACTGCGCGCCCCGCTGGGATCCGGGCGGCATTTCACGGTGCGCATGCAGGCCGTGAACGGCTCGAAGAAGAGCGTGCTGACGGCGAGCCGGATCACGGCCGCAGGCCAGCCGAAGTCGAGCCGGAGCTCCGGTTCGGCGAAGGTGCTGGTGGCCTCGTACAACCTGGCGTTCACGCCCGAGCTCAGCTCGGGAACCCTGAAATCCCGCCGCCCGGGCGTCGCGAAGCAGATCGTGAAGTCGGGCGCCTCCGTCCTCGCGATCCAGGAGTCCGTTGTGATCGCGGGCCGCGACGACACCCAGCTCGGGTCCCTGACCACGCAGATCCGGAAGGCGCAGAAGAAGACGGGGAAGTCGGCGGCGTGGCGCTGGGTGCGCAGCACCCGGTACGCGGCGCCGGGCGTCTCGATGGGCGGCGACGGCACGCGGATCCTCTACAACAACAAGCAGGTGAAACTCCTCTCCGGATGCTCCGATACGACGGGCGGGAAGAAGTACTCCACGTCGTGCACGATCAAGCTGCCGCGGATCGGTGGAGCCGTCAACCAGCGGTGGGGCGCGATCGCTCGCTTCCAGGATCGGAAGACCGGGAAGAAGTTCTGGGTCGTCTCGGCGCACCTCGAGGTGCGCAAGGGGTCGAGCTACGACAAGAACCGCAGCGCCCAGCTGAAGAAGATCGTCAGCACGATCAATAAGAAGAACACGCGCGACGAGCCGGTGCTGCTGGCCGGCGACCTCAACCTCTCGCCCACCCGCGGCACCGACCTCAAGACGCTGAACTCCCGCCTGACGGCGAAGGGCTACGTCAACGCGATCACCGCCGATACCGCCTACAACCTCGAGTACCAGACGTACAATGGCTGGAAGAAGCCCGTCGTCATGAAGAGCGGCCACGCGGGGCGGATCGACCACATCTTCGCCCACGGGAACGTGCATCTGTCGACCTACAAGACCGTGCTGAGCTCGGCCTCGGATCATCACCTGATCAAGGCGGTGGCCTGGCTCAAGTAGGCGAGCCGGCGAGCGGCCGCGGTGCACGCGATGGCAGGAGAGCCGGGTCGGGATCACTAGACTGGAGTGGCTCGCGCGAGTGGCGGAATTGGCAGACGCGCTGGATTTAGGTTCCAGTGTCTTCGGACGTGGGGGTTCGAGTCCCCCTTCGCGCACGTTCACCACACCAGAAGGAGCCGCCGTGACCCGCACCATCAAGCTCGCCGTGATCCCCGGAGACGGGATCGGCCCCGAGGTGATCGCCGAGGCGAACCGCGTTCTCGACGCGGTGCTCGCGGGAGGCGACGCGGTGCTGGAGCGCACGGAGTTCTCCTTGGGCGCGGAGCGCTACCTGGCGACGGGGGAGACCCTGCCGGAGGCGGAGCAGGCCGCGATCGCCGAGCACGATGCGATCCTCTTCGGCGCCGTCGGCGGCGTGCCCGGGGATCCGCGTCTCAAGGCGGCGAACATCGAGCGCGGACTGCTGCTCAAGCTGCGCTTCGACTTCGACCACTACGTCAATCTGCGGCCCTGCGCGCTCTACCCGGGCGTCGAATCGACGCTGAAGGATCCGGGCGAGGTCGACTTCGTCGTCGTGCGCGAAGGCACGGAGGGCCCCTACGCGGGCAACGGCGGGCGCCTGCGCGCCGGCACCGCGGCGGAGGTGGCGACGGAGGTCTCGGTCAACACGGCCTACGGCATCGAGCGCGTCGTGCGCCACGCCTTCTCGCTCGCCGCCGCGCGCCCCAGGAAGAAGCTCACGTGGGTGCACAAGACGAACGTGCTCGTCCACTCGGGAGCGACCTGGCAGCGGATCGTCGAAGCGGTCGCGGCCGAGCACCCGGAGATCGCCGTCGACTACCTGCACGTCGACGCGGCCACCATCTTCATGGTGCAGGACCCGTCGCGCTTCGACGTCATCGTGACTGATAACCTGTTCGGAGACATCCTCACGGACCTGGCCGGCGCTATCGGCGGCGGTATCGGTCTTGCAGCCAGCGGCAACATCAATCCCGACGGCACCTTCCCGAGCATGTTCGAGCCCGTGCACGGCTCTGCGCCCGACATCGCTGGGCAGCAGCTCGCGGACCCGACCGCGGCGATCCTCTCCGCGGCCATCATGCTCGACCACCTGGGCTTCGACGGCGATGCCGAGCGCGTGCGCTCGGCCGTACGCGCCGACCTCGCCGCCCGCGGCGGCGCGAAGCGCTCCACCGCCGATATCGGCGCGGCCGTCATCGCGCAGCTCCCGCCGCGCGCGGCCTGATCCCTCATCCTCCACGCAATCCCGAAAGCACCGCAATGACCGAGCTGCACTTCACCCTGACCGAGGCGGACCGCCTGCCCGAGGCCGAGCGCGAGACCATCCTCGCGAACCCGGGCTTCGGCAACCACTTCACCGATCACATGGTCTCGATCACGTGGACCCAGGAGGAGGGGTGGCACGATGCCGCCGTCCTGCCGTACGGGCCCATCCCCATGGATCCCGCGTCATCGGTGCTGCACTACGGGCAGGAGATCTTCGAAGGGCTCAAGGCCTATCGGCGCGAGGACGGCTCGATCGTCGCGTTCCGCCCCGAGGAGAACGGCCGCCGCCTGAACGCGAGCGCCCGTCGGCTGGCGCTCCCCGAGCTTCCCGTCGACCTCTTCGTGGAGGGGGTGCGGCAGTTGGTCACGATCGACGCGGAGTGGGTGCCTTCGGGCGAGGATCAGACCCTCTACCTGCGCCCGTTCATGATCGCCGATGAGAGCTTCCTCGGGGTGCGCGCCGCGCAGCGCGCCCGCTTCCTCGTGATCGCCAGCCCGGCGGGGGCCTACTTCACGGGTGGTGTCAAGCCGGTCTCGATCTGGCTCTCCCGGGATCTCGCCCGAGCGGGGCGCGGCGGCACCGGGGCGGCGAAGTGCGGCGGCAACTACGCGTCGTCGCTCCTGCCGACTCGGATCGCTGCCGAGCACGGCTGCGCCCAGGTCCTGTTCTGCGACTCCGCCACCGAGGACACCATCGACGAGCTCGGCGGCATGAACCTGTTCCTCGTGCAGGCCGGAGCCGACGGCGCGCCCCGCGCGCTGCTCACGCCGCGGATCAACGGCAACATCCTCGACGGCATCACCCGCAAGAGCCTGATCCGGCTCGCGGAGGATCGCGGCCTCGCCGTCGAGGAGCGGGACATCACCGTGACCGAGTGGCGCGAGGGCGTCGCCGACGGATCGATCGTGGAAGCATTCGCCTGCGGCACCGCCGCGGTGATCACGCCGATCCGGCGGCTCCTCGGCGAGGATGGCCTGTCGATCGATTTCGGCGAGGAGAACAGTCCGGGCGAGCTCACGATGTCGCTCCGCGAGGAGCTCACCGGCATCCAGTACGGCGTCCGCGAGGATCGCCACGGCTGGCTCAGCGTGATGGTGACCGCGGGGGCCTGACCGGGATGAAGGTCGCGCGCTTCCAGTTCGAGGGGGAGATCTCCTACGGGATCCTCGATGCGGCAGAGGGGACGGGCGAGGTCGAGCTCGTCGAACTCGCGGGCGATCCTCTCCTCGGCGGATACGAGACGACGGGCCGCCGGCTGCCGCTCGCCCGGGTCCGTCTGCTGGCCCCGGTGATTCCGCGCTCGAAGGTCGTCGCCGTCGGCAAGAACTACGCCGACCACGTCGCCGAGATGCGGGACGTCACCGGAGGGCGAGCGACGGCGGAGCCCCTGCTCTTCCTGAAGCCGAACACGTCCGTGATCGGTCCGGGCGAAGCCATCGTGCGGCCCGAGATCTCGGACCGGGTGGAGCACGAGGGCGAGCTCGCCGTCGTGATCGGCGTCGTCGCGAAGGATGTGCCGGTCGAGCGCGCGCTGGAGGTCGTGTACGGGTTCACCTGCGCCAACGACGTCAGTGCGCGCGACCTGCAGGTGCGCGACGGGCAGTGGGCGCGGGCCAAGGGCTTCGACACGTTCTGCCCGCTCGGCCCGGTGATCGAGACGGATCTCGACCTGGCCGACGCCCGCATCGAGACGCGGGTCAACGGCGAGCTGCGCCAGCGCGGATCGACGGCGCAGCTGATCCACTCGATCCCGGAGATCGTGGCGCACGCGTCGCAGGCGTTCACGCTGCTGCCGGGCGACGTGATCCTCACCGGAACCCCGGCCGGCGTCGGCCCGCTCGAGGCCGGCGACACCGTCGAGGTGGAGGTCGCCGGCATCGGGATCCTCTCGAACCCGGTCGTCTGATCCCGTGATCAGCCTCCCGGCAGGTGCGACCCGGCGGTTGCCGGGGTAGGCTCGTCGGCACGGAGCCCCGACGAGGAGGCCGAAGTGGCGAACGGGTGGCAGGCGCTGCACCGCGGCGAGTCGATCAGCGAGCGACGGAGCCAGCTCGAACGCGCCCACGCCCGATTCGTCTCGAGCGCGGACGTCGCGGCGGATGTCGCGGAAGACGTCGAAGCGCGCCTGCGCTTCGCCCGGGATGCCGGCATGAGGTCCGTCGTGCTCGACTCGTGGCTGCGCTCCAGGGATCGCACCATCGACCCCGACCTCGTCCCCGACCGGCCGGTGCTCGGGCAGGACGAACTCGCCGAGTTGCGCCGCACCCACCCGGTGGGCCGCCTGCTGCCGCTGGTGCAGCGACTCCTCTCCGACGAGGCCGCGGAAGCGGGATTCATCGTCGCGGTCGGCGACGCCTCCGGCCGCCTGCTCTGGATCGACGGGGATCGACGCCTGCGCTCGCGCGCCGAGGAGATGGGCTTCCGCTCGGGCATGGACTGGTCGGAGTCCGCCGTAGGCACGAGCGCTCCGGGCAGTGCGATCGCCCTGGATCACTCGATCCAGGTGCTCGGCGCCGAGCACTACAGTCGTGCCGTGCACCAGTGGAGCTGCACCGCCGCGCCCGTGCACGATCCGCTCAGCGGCTCGATCCTCGGGGTGATCGACGTCACCGGCGGAGACGAGGCGGCCTCGCCCCACATCCTCCCGCTAGTCGAGGCGACCCTCGCCGCGGTCGAGGCGGAGTTGAAGCTCATCTCGCTGCGGGAGATGATCGAGCGGGAACAGCCGAAGCGCGTGTCTCGGCGGCCGCGCGCCCCGCAGGTGCCGCGGATCGTGGTGCTCGGCCGCGATCCGGCGATCCTCGAGAGCGCCTCGGGCTCCGCGGCCCTCGCCGGGCGCCACGCCGAGATCCTGCTCGCACTGGCGGCAGCGCCCCACGGGCTCAGCGCGGCCGTTCTCGCCGAGCAGGTCTACGGGGATCGCGCTCACGAACCTCGGCTGCGACCGGAGCTGGTGCGACTGCGGCGCTGGCTCGAGGAGCATCGCGTCGACTTCGACCTGGAATCGCGGCCGTACCGCCTGAGCACGGGGCTGCGGGTCGACGCGGTCGAGACGCTCGACGCCCTCGATCGCGGCGCGCACCGCCTCGCACTCGCCGCCTACGACGGCCCGGTGCTCCCGGCCTCGGCCTCGCCGGTGGTCGAGGAGCTCCGGAGCGAGGTCGACGCGACCCTGCGCGAGGCGATGCTGCAGTCCGCCGCGCCGGAGGTGCTCTACGACTACGCGGAGCGCTGGGGCGCGGAGGACCTCGAGATCTGGCGGACGCTGCTGCGCGTGCTGCCCCCGCTCTCGCCGAAGCGGGCGCGCGTGGTGGCGCGGCTCGAGGCGCGCTAGGCGGTCCGGGCCGAGCTGTAACGACGTTGCAACATCGCCGCAACGTCGCCGCAACCTTCGACGTCGTACTCTGCAGAGAACCCCAGCCGCTCGGACACCCGTCGGGTCGCGTCCGCTCGGTCGGGGAAAAACCAGACAACGACGTCGAAGGAGCATCGCAATGACCGTCTATGCAGCACCCGGCCAGCCCGATTCGCTGGTCTCGTTCAAGGGCAGGTACGAGCACTACATCGGGGGCGAATGGGTCGCTCCGGTGCGGGGTCAGTATTTCGAGAACGTCACCCCGGTGACGGGCAAGGTGTTCTGCGAGATCGCCAGGGGCACCGCCGAGGACATCGAGGCGGCGCTCGACGCCGCCCACGCCGCCGCACCGGCCTGGGGGCGGACGAGCCCGGCCGAGCGCGCGGTGATCCTGAACAAGATCGCCGATCGGATCGAGGCGAACCTCGAAGCGATCGCCGTGGCCGAAGCCTGGGACAACGGCAAGGCCGTGCGCGAGACCCTCAACGCCGACATTCCGCTCGCGATCGACCACTTCCGCTACTTCGCCGGAACCATCCGCGCGCAGGAGGGCGGCATCTCCCAGCTGGACGAGGACACCGTCGCGTACCACTTCCACGAGCCCCTCGGCGTGGTCGGGCAGATCATCCCCTGGAACTTCCCGATCCTCATGGCCACGTGGAAGCTCGCCCCCGCGCTCGCCGCCGGCAACGCCGTCGTGCTGAAGCCCGCCGAGCAGACGCCGGCGTCGATCCTGTTCCTCTTCGAGCTGATCGGCGACCTGCTGCCGGCCGGCGTGGTGAACATCGTCAACGGCTTCGGCGCCGAAGCCGGCGCCCCGCTCGCCTCGAACCCGCGTATCCGCAAGATCGCGTTCACGGGGGAGACGACCACCGGCCGCCTGATCATGCAGTACGCGTCGGAGAACATCATCCCGGTGACGCTGGAGCTCGGCGGCAAGAGCCCCAACATCTTCTTCGAGGACGTCATGCGCAACGACGACGCCTACTGGGACAAGGCGCAGGAGGGATTCACGATGTTCGCCCTCAACCAGGGCGAGGTCTGCACCTGCCCCTCGCGCGCGCTGATCCAGGAGTCGATCGCCGGCGACTTCCTCGACGCCGTCGTGGCGCGCACCGAGAAGATCGTGCGCGGCAATCCGCTCGACACCGACACGATGGTCGGGGCCCAGGCCTCCAACGACCAGTTCGAGAAGATCAAGTCGTATCTCGACATCGGCAAGCAGGAGGGAGCCCAGGTGCTCACCGGAGGCGACGTGCTCGATCTCGGCGGAGAGTTCTCGGGCGGCTTCTACATCCAGCCGACCGTGTTCCGGGGCGACAACTCGATGCGCATCTTCCAGGAGGAGATCTTCGGCCCGGTCGTCTCGGCGACGACCTTCACCGACTTCGACGACGCCATCCGCATCGCCAACGACACGCTCTACGGTCTCGGCGCGGGCGTATGGAGTCGCGACGGCAACACGGCGTACCGGGCCGGCCGCGCGATCGAGGCCGGCCGCGTGTGGGTGAACAACTACCACGCCTATCCGGCCCACGCGGCGTTCGGCGGTTACAAGTCGAGCGGCATCGGTCGCGAGAACCACAAGATGATGCTGGATCACTACCAGCAGACGAAGAACCTGCTGGTCAGCTACGCGGAGACCGCGCAGGGCTTCTTCTGAGCCGACGGCCCGACCCCGGACGCCGTGTCCCCCCTCGCGGCGTCCGGGCTCGGCGTCCGGGAGCGAGGCTTCCCGGGCGCCGGTCGTGAGACGGGCGTACGATGAGATGAGGGGAGCGGCGGGGTCGCCGCGGTGAGGAGGGCGAGATGTCCGATTCGAAACTGCAGGAACCGGTGGTGGGCGAGGCCTGCGACCTCGAGGCCGTGACCACGGCTCCCGCCGACGCCCCGGGCATCCCCGGCAGCGTGGAGGCGCGGCCGGAAGTGGAAGGCGAGTCGGTCAGCCGCCTGGCGTTCACCCCGGCGGCGATCGCGCTGATCGACCGGCTCTGGGAGATGCACGGCCCGCTCATGTTCCACCAGTCGGGCGGCTGCTGCGACGGCAGCGCGCCCATGTGCTACCGCGAGGGGCAGTTCCGCACGGGCGGGCAGGACGTCCTGCTCGGCACCCTCGAACTGCCGCCGCTCGCCGCGACGGGCGACGGTGCCGATCGCGCGGAGGGGGCTGCCCGCGAGATCGGCTTCTGGATGTCGCGCGAGCAGTTCGAGGTCTGGTCGCACACGCATCTGACGATCGACGCGGTACCGGGGCGAGGCGGCGGTTTCTCCCTGGAGGCGCCCGAAGGGCTGCGCTTCCTCATCCGCTCCCGTCTGCTCTGACGCGGTCGCGTCCACTGCACCGATCGCGTCCGCCCAGGCGGGCGAGCGGTCGACCTGCGAGAATACCGGTGTGGATCCCAACAAGCTGAATCACGACGCCGAGCCGCCGGGCGGCCGCGTGATCCCGACGCGCCCCCGCTCGGCAGAGCGCACGCGCCCCCAGACTCGCCCCCGCACGGAGGGGTGGAAGCAGCTGACCGGGCCGGACGGCAGGCCGACGCTGCAGTTCGCCTCACCCCGGGTGACGCAGCCGCCGGTGCACCTCGCCGACATGACGCTCGTCGAGCGCGAGGCGAAGATGGAGGAGCTCGGTCTGCCGAAGTTCCGGGGGAAGCAGCTCTCCGCGCACTACCTCGTCCACCACACGACGGATCCGGAACGGATGACCGACCTGCCGAAGGATCGCCGCGGCGAGATCGTCTCGGCCTTCCTCCCGCCGCTGCTGACGGAGGTCAAGCGCTTGACCACCGACGACGGGGCGACGGTCAAGTTCCTCTGGCGCCTGTTCGACGGTGCGCTCGTGGAGTCGGTGCTCATGCGCTACCCCGGCCGGATCACGCTGTGCGTGTCGAGCCAGTGCGGCTGCGGGATGAACTGCCCCTTCTGCGCCACCGGCCAGGCAGGGCTGACTCGGAACATGTCGACGGCGGAGATCCTCGATCAGATCGTCCAGGCGAACCGGGTGATCGCCGAGGGCGGCCTCGGTATCGGTCGGCAGGCCGGCAACGGGGCGGAGCCGGAACGCGTGAACAACATCGTCTTCATGGGGATGGGCGAGCCGCTCGCGAACTACAAGCGCGTGATGAACGCCGTGCGCAGGATGGTCGCGCCCGCTCCCGAAGGCCTCGGGATGAGCGCCCGGGGCATCACGGTGTCGACGGTGGGTCTCGCGCCGGCGATCCGGAAGCTGGCCGACGAGGAGATCCCGGTCACCTTCGCGCTCTCGCTGCACGCTCCCGACGACGAACTGCGCGACGAACTGATCCCGGTCAACAGCAGGTGGAAGGTCGACGAGGTGCTCGATGCGGCACGCGCCTACTTCGAGCGCACGGGTCGACGCGTCTCGATCGAGTACGCGCTCATCAAGGACATGAACGATCACGCCTGGCGGGCGGACCTGCTCGCAGAGAAGCTGAACCGTCGCGGCCGCGGCTGGGTGCACGTCAACCCGATCCCGCTGAACCCGACACCGGGTTCCGTGTGGACGCGATCCGAGCCGGGAGTTACCCGCGAGTTCGTCGACCGTCTGAACGCGGCGGGGATCCCGACGACCCTGCGGGACACGCGCGGCAAGGAGATCGACGGCGCCTGCGGTCAGCTGGTGGCGACGGAGCAGGACAAGCGGGAGGCGCAGAGCTTCGCGGACGCCGCTGTATAAGCAATCTGAATAGGATATGTGAAACACCTCCGCCGGTGTTATCGTATCGGCATGAGCAGCACACGCCACGCCGATCCGCTCGGAGCGATCGATTCGACCGAGCTGCGGATCCTGCACGCCCTCGCGACCACCGGCTCCCTCACCGCGGCGGCGGCGAGCCTCGGTCTGAGCCAGCCCGCTGTGAGCCAGCGGATCAAACGCGTCGAGACCCGGCTCGCCGTGCCGCTGATCGAACGGCAGGGGCGCGGGATCCGGCTCACGACCGCGGGCAACATCCTCGCCGATCACGGTCGAACCGTCGTCGCCGAGATCGACGCCGCTCTCGCAGCGATCGAGGATCTGCGCGGCGAGCGGGGCGGCACCCTGCGCATGGTAGCGTTCCCGTCGGCCTCGGCCACGATCATCCCCGCCGTCATGCGCCGGATGGCGCAAGAGGCCCCCGAAGTCGCACTGCAGTACCGTGAGGCCGAGCCGCCCGCCGCGATCGGGATGCTGCGCGACGGCGAGGTCGACTGCGCCCTGATCTTCGACTACGCCGGGGCGGCGGAGCTCCCCGCGGGCAGCGTCTTCACGCCGCTCTGGCGCGAGACGGTCAGCCTGGTGCTCTCGGACGACCGTGCCGAGGGGCTGGCGGTGGCGCGCCTCGGCGACTACGCCGCCGACCACTGGATCGCCGGCTGCGAGAAGTGCCGCGGTCACCTGCTCGCCGCCTCCGCCGAGTGCGGCTTCGAACCCGAGATCATCCAGGAGACCGACAACGTGCCGGCGATGCTGGCGATGGCCGCCGCCGGCGGAGCGGTGGCACTCGTGCCCGGCCTCGCGCTCGCGGCCGCCAGGACACTGCCCGACGACGCCACGGCGCTGCCGCTCGAGCCGCCGCGCTACCGCACGATCGGTCTCGTCTCGATGGACACCGCGAACGAGAGCCCGCAGGTCCGCCTCGCGAAGCGACTCCTCTCCCGCATCGACGGCTCGGTCTGGGAGCTCGAGGCCGCCGCGTGAGTGCGACGGTCACCGGGCGCTCGCGCGAGATACCGTACCGGCTCGGCGGTCCGCTGCAGCGGCGCACCCTGCTCGTGCTCGCCGCCGGCACGATCCTGAGCGGCTTCGGCGTCGGCGCCTCGCTCTCGGTGGGGGCCCTGCTGCTCGCCGAGGTGAGCGGGAACGACGCGATCTCCGGTCTCGCCTCGACGACCTTCAGCGTCGGTGCGGCGGCCGCGAGCCTCCCGCTGGCCCGACTGGCGGAGCGCCGAGGCCGGCGGCCGGCGCTCGTCACCGGCAATCTCATCGCGATGGTCGGGGCGCTCGTCGCGATCCTCTCCACCGTGGTGGGCCAGTGGTGGCTGCTGGGGATCGGCATCGCCATGATCGGCGTGGCGAGCTCCGTCCAGCTGCTCTCCCGCTTCGCCGCAGCCGACCTCGCCGCGCCGGGGAAGCGCGCACGCGACCTCTCCCTCGTGGTCTGGTCGATCACGGTCGGCGCCGTCATCGGCCCACTGTTGATCGGCCCCGGCGAAGTCGTCGGGCACGCCATAGGCGTCACTCCGCTCGCCGGTGTATTCGTCTTCGCCTTCGTCGCCCAGATCCTCGCGGCGCTCTCCAACTGGCTCGGACTCCGCCCCGACCCCCTGCTCACCGCGCGCGAGATCCTCTCCCGCGAACCCGATCCCGAGCCGGCGGGCGCCACTGAGCCGGTCGGAGCCGCGACGGTTCCCGAGCCCGCCTTCGAGCCTGGGACCGAGCCCGCGACCGCGACCGACGCCAGGTCGGAGGCCTCCAGACGCCGGGCTCTGATCGTCACGATCTTCGTGATCGCGATGGCGCAGGCCATCATGGTCGGGCTCATGGCGATGACACCCTTGCATCTGATGCACCACGAGGGCACGGCCGAGATCGTCGGCATCACCCTGAGCCTCCACATCGCCGGCATGTACGCGCTCTCCCCGGTGTTCGGTTCGCTCGCCGGGCGTCTGGGATGCGTCCCGGTGATCATGATCGGCTGGGCGATCACGCTGCTCGCCGTCGCACTCGCCTACATCTCGGGCTCCTCCCACCTGCTGGTGCAAGTCGCACTCACCCTGGTGGGCGTGGGATGGGGCGCCGTGACGGTCGCCGGCGCGGCGCTGCTGACCGAGCTCACGACCATCGCGGACCGCCCGCGCTGGCAGGGGCGCTCCGACACCTTCATGAGCGCTTCCGGCGCGGTCGCCGGAGCGCTCTCCGGGGTGGGTTTCGCATTCGGCGACTTCGGCATCCTCGCGCTGTTCGCCGGCGGTCTCCTCGCGCTCGGCGCGGTCGCCTCGATCCGGCTCGGCCTGGGCGATCGCAGCTGCCGTCTTCACTAGACTGGAGGGCGATGACTACGAGCAGCGATCCTCAGTTCTCCACGGCCACGGGCAGCGACGTGCGCGTCCGCTTCTGCCCCTCGCCGACCGGCACCCCGCACGTCGGCATGGTGCGCACCGCCCTCTTCAACTGGGCCTACGCGCGGCACACCGGCGGCACATTCGTCTTCCGCATCGAGGACACGGATGCTGCGCGTGACAGCGAGGAGAGCTACCAGCAGATCATCGACTCCCTGCGTTGGCTCGGCCTGGACTGGGACGAGGGTATCGACGTCGGCGGACCGCACGGCCCCTACCGCCAGTCCCAGCGGAGCGACGTCTACAGCGACCTCGTAGCGCGGCTGCTCGCCGCCGGCCACCTCTACGAGAGCTTCTCGACCGCCGAGGAGATCGACGCGCGCAACGAGGCCGCGGGTCGTCCGAAGCAGCTCGGGTACGACAACCACGACCGCGACCTCACGGAGGCGCAGAAGGCGGCCTTCCGCGCCGAGGGCCGCGAGCCGGCGCTCCGCTTCCGGGTGCCCGACGTCGATCTCGGCTTCGATGACCTGGTGCGCGGCCCCATCAACTTCCCAGCCGGTTCGACCATCGACTTCGTCGTCGTCCGGCCGAACGGGGCTCCGCTCTACACGCTGACCAACCCCGTGGACGACGCGCTGATGGGGGTCACCCACGTGCTGCGCGGCGAGGATCTGCTCTCGTCGACCCCGCGTCAGGTGGCGCTGCACCGCGCGCTCGTCGAGCTCGGCGTCGAACCGGCGATCCCGCGCTTCGGCCACCTGCCGTACGTGATGGGAGAGGGCAACAAGAAGCTCTCGAAGCGCGACCCCGAGTCGAACCTGCTGCACCACCGGGACCGCGGCTTCATCCCCGAGGGGCTGCTGAACTACCTCTCGCTGCTCGGCTGGTCGCTCTCGGCCGACAGGGACGTGTTCTCGCGCGACGAGATGGTCGCAGCCTTCGATGTCGTCGACGTCAACCCGAACCCCGCGCGCTTCGACCAGAAGAAGGCCGACGCGATCAACGCCGACCACATCCGCCTCCTCGCCGAGGATGATTTCGGGCGGCGCGTCCTGCCCTATCTGATCGCCGGAGGGGCGCTTCCCGTCGAGCCGAACGAGCGGCAGCTCGCCACGCTGCGCGCCGCGGTCCCGCTCGTGCAGAGCCGCGTCACCGTGCTGAGCGAGGCCGTCGGCATGCTCGGGTTCCTCTTCGCCTCGGCGGATGCGCTCGTCTACGAGGACGATGCGCTCGCATCGCTGAAGAGCGACGCGCCGCAGGTCCTCGCCGCAGGCCTTGCCGCGCTCGAAGCGCTGCCGGAGGCGGATTGGCGCACGGAGTCGATCCAGACGGCGCTGCAGGCGGCGCTCATCGACGGTCTCGGGTTGAAGCCGCGCATCGCCTTCGGCGCCCTGCGCGTCGCCGCATCGGGCCGCCGGGTGTCGCCGCCGCTCTTCGAATCGTTCGAGCTGCTCGGCCGGGAGGAGACGCTGGCCCGTCTGCGCCGCCTCGCCGCTCACCTGGAGCAGGCGTGACCGAGACGTCCGTGCCGAGGAGCGCCACGGGGCATCTTCCCGTGGGCGTCGCGATCATCGGCGGAGGCCCTGCGGGGCTCTCCGCCGGGCTCCAACTGGTGCGCGCGAATCGGCGCATCGCGATCCTCGACAGCAACCGCCCCCGTCACTCGGCGACGCTCAAGTCGCACGGCTTCCTGACGCGCGACGGGGCGCCTCCGCTCGAACTGCGGAAGCTCGGCCGCGAGGAGTTCGAGGCGTACCCGACGGCGACCTTCGCGCAGGCGATCGCCCACGAGGTCGTCCCGCTGAGTGCGGCCGATGCGCTGGCCGCCGGTTTCCCCGACGGCATCGGTTTCCGCGTGCGGGGCTCGGGGGTGCGGGGCGCCGCCGATGTCGAGTTCCTGGCGAGGCGGGTGCTGATCACCGCAGGGCTCACCGAGGAGCTGCCGCCTCTGCCCATGATCCGCGCCTTCTACGGCACGGCGCTCCACAGCTGCGTCGAGTGCGACGGATTCGAGAAGACGGACAAGCCGCTCGTCCTGATCGGCGAGACCAGCGACGTGTTCGCACGAGCGCTGCTGATCAGCCGATTCTCCAGCGACCTGATCGTGTTCACGAACGGCGCGGATACCGTCCGGCCCGAGCAGGAGGCGCAGCTCTCCCGCATCGGCATCCGGGTCGAGCGCCGAGCCATCGACGACATCGTGGGGGAGCGCGCCGAGATGACCGGTGTGCGTCTGAGCGACGGCGAGCTGATCCCGCGGGTCGGCGGTTTCGTCCGCCCGCGCTGGCATGCGCCCGTGGAGTTCCTGGGGGAGCAGCCGATCGACCGCGACGACTGGGGGCTCATCGTCGTGGACGATCGCGGGGAGACCTCGATCCGCGGCATCTACGCGACCGGGGACATCGTGCCGCCCGGCCCGCAGCAGCTGATCATCGCCGCCGGCAACGGCGCCCGCGTCGCGGCGAGGCTGAACATGGACCTGATCCGCGGTGCGCTGGGAGTGGGGCAGATCGATGAGTGAGACCGGGACGATGGAACGCGGCGGGACGAGTGCGGCCGAGGATCCGCTGCGGTTCGCGATGACGGGCGCCCGCGCGGCGGCGATGGGATCCAGGTACGCGACGATCTCGGCCGTCTTCGTCGGGGTCCTGCTCATCTCGAACGTGGTCGCCGTGAAGCCGATCGCCTTCGGCGAGATCGCGATCGGTGGCCTCTCGCTGCCGCTCGTCTTCGACGGGGGAGTGTTCCTCTTCCCGCTCGCGTACATCCTCGGGGATGTGCTCACCGAGGTCTACGGCCTGCGCGCCTCGCGCCGTGCGATCCTTACCGCGTTCGCACTCGCTCTGGTCGCCTCGCTGACGATCCTCGCCGTGCAGGTATCGCCGTCGGCGGCGGGCTGGGAGAACCAGGAGGCCTTCGCGGCCGTCCTCGGCTTCGTGCCGAGGATCGTGACGGCGAGCCTCGTGGCGTTCCTGGTGGGCCAGCTCATGAACGCCTGGGTGCTCGACCGCCTGCGGCGGCGCACCTCCGGGCGCCTCCTGCGCACGCGCCTCATCGGCTCCACCCTGGTCGGTCAGCTCTTCGACACGCTGCTGTTCTGCACCATCGCCTTCGCCGGCATCATCACGGGCGTCGATTTCGTGATGTACGTCGTGCTGGGCTACGTGGTGAAGGTGCTCGCCGAGGTGGTGCTCCTGCCGGTCACGACGCGGGTGATCCGCGCCGTGCGCGGGGCAGAGGATCGCGCCGTTCGCGGTGACGGTGCCGGTTCCGCTAGCGCCGCGTGAAGCCGAGCCGGCCGAGCGTCTCCTCGCGGAGCTCTGAGAACGCGCCGTCGATGATCGACTCGCGGATGCGGTCGACCAATCGGACGATGAAGCGTTCGTTGTGGATCGTCGCGAGCGTCGACGCGAGCATCTCGTTCGCCTTGAACAGGTGGTGCAGGTAGGCGGCGGTGTAGTTCGCGCACGTATAGCAGTCGCACTCCGGGTCGAGCGGCTCGAAACGTCGACGCTGCGGGGCGGACTTGGCGTTGATCCGCCCGCGCTCCGAGTACATCGTTCCACCGCGGGCCTGGCGCGAGGGGGCGACGCAGTCGAAGGTGTCGGCGCCGGCCGCGATCGCCGCGAAGAGGTCGTCGGGTTCCGAGATGCCGAGCAGGTGGCGCGGCTTGCGATCCGGCAGTTCGTCGCTCACCCAGCCGACGATGGTGCCGAGCTCGGACTTCTCGAGAGCGCCGCCGATGCCGAAACCGTCGAACTCCTGCTCCGCGGCGTCTGCGCCGCGCAGTTCGGCGAGGCCGCGCGCAGCCTGGCGCCGCAGGTCCTCGTACTGCGCGCCCTGCACTACGCCGAAGAGCGCCTGATACGGGCGGTGCCCGCGTTCCGCGGTCTGGCGCGCGTGCTCGTCGAGGCAGCGCACCGCCCACCGGTGGGTGCGGGCGACCGAGTCCTCCTGGTAGGGGCGGGTGTTCATCAGCGTGGTGCACTCGTCGAATGCGAAGATGATGTCGGCGCCCAGCTGATGCTGGATCCGCATCGACACCTCGGGGGTGAAGCGGTGCCTGTCGCCGTTGATGAACGACTTGAACGTCACGCCATCCTCGTCGACGTGCGCCAGACGCTCCTTGTTCTCGGCGATCACCTCGTCGCTCTGAAAGGCGTTCTCGTCCATCGAGATCACCTTCTTGAAACCGACGCCCAGCGACATCACCTGGAAGCCGCCCGAGTCGGTGAAGGTCGGCCCGGGCCAGTTCATGAAGCGCCCGAGTCCGCCGGCCTCGTCGACGATATCGGCGCCGGGCTGGAGGAACAGGTGATAGGCGTTCGCGAGGACGGCGCGCCCGCCGAACTCCGCGACGGTCTCGGGCAGCACGGCCTTGACCGTGGCCTTGGTGCCGACCGGAATGAAGGCGGGCGTCGGGAGGTCGCCATGCGGCGTCCGGATCACGCCGGCCCTTCCTAGCGGGCGTCCGTCGCCGCCGTGCGCGCCGCCGTGCTCGAGCCGATGCTCGATCTCGAAGCCGAAGTCAGCGGGGGAGGGAGCGCCGGGGCTCGTGGTATCCGTCACCCGATCTATCTAAGCGTGAACCGGGCGATGGCGCGAAGCGGTGGGTCCGAGCGTTGGAAACACTGGCGACACGCCGGAGTGCGGCGCCGAGTTGCACGCCCTCCGGAACCCCCGTAAAGTAATCATCTGTTGGCACGGAGCGGAAACGCTTCGGAAAGACAAATTCCCTCAAAGGCGGCGGGTTGAATCAACTCGTCGCTTGCTTTATGCTAGAGGGACGCCTCAAAGGCTCTTGAGAAACATCTCGTTATGCGCTCGGGCCGAGGCCGACTATTCAACTCTTCGGAGGGCCTGTTCAGGTCGTTACGGGGGGTGTCTGGTCCTTGAGAACTCAATAGTGTGCACTTGATTGTCAAATGCCAATTTATTATCCCCGGCTACCACTCTTTGGGGTGGTGGTTGG
>NZ_CAJVAP010000003.1:0-9511 GCF_910593785.1 Leucobacter soli
GGGCATGGGCCCTCTTTCGCAGAACGGAACGATTCCGCCGGGCGCGGCAACGGCCTCGGGCGCGGAACGGGACTGCGTCAGATCTTCACGTCGACGAGCGTAGCGGACTTCGCGCGGCGTGTGAAGCACTCGGTGAAATCCGGTCCGCCGGAATGGGGTAGACTTTTACGCTGTACTTCGGCGAGGGGCGCACGCGCGCCCGTTATCGACGCGGTGGAGCCTCCTTGGGGCCCTTCTGACACGCCACAGTGCATCCGAGCACAGCACAGTGCGAGACATCGAACCAGGCGGGCCGGGCCCGCCCTGTTGGGCGAGAGCCCGCAAGGAGAAGAACATGAGCGAGACCAATGCGCTGGTCGGCACCCCCCGCGAGAGCTTCGGCAAGGGCGCGGCCCGCAAGCTGCGCGCCGCCGGCCAGACCCCCGTCGTCATCTACGGCCACGGCACCGATCCGGTGCACGCGTCGGTCGAGACCCACCCGCTGAGTCTGATCATCCGCCACGCGAACGCCCTCATCGAGATCGACCTCTCGGGCAAGAAGCAGCTCGTGCTGGTCAAGGACGTGCAGCGGGATCCGGTGCGCCAGATCATCGAGCACGTCGACCTGGTCATCGTGAAGAAGGGCGAGACCGTCGAGGTCGAGGTCCCCGTGCACGTCGTCGGCACCTCGTTCTCGGGCACCAACGCGCTGCAGGAGCTCAACACGATCCGCCTGAGCGTGCCCGCGACCAACATCCCCGAGAACGTGGAGGTGGACGTCGAGGGCCTCGAGGCCGGCTCGCAGATCCTGGCCGGTCAGATCACGCTGGCGAGCGACGAGACCCTGCTCGACGACCCGGAGACCCTGGTCGTCCACGTGGTCGTGCCGCGCGGCGCCTCGGAGGACGAGGAGTCCGAGACTGCGGAAGAGGCTCCCGCGGAGTAGCGCTCGGCCCGCCGAATCCCATCCGTCATCCTGCGCGACTGGATCCGCGCCGGGTTCCCCGCTCCGCGCGGCGGAATCCGGTGCGTTGTTCCACGAACGCAGGATGACGTCTTTCTTCCCTCGGCTGCGGATGTCGGCGGTGCGTGCTTCGATGGAGGATGAACGGTCGATGGACGAGGGCGGGTATGTTCTGGCGCAGGCGTAAGAATTGCGAAGGGAGCGATGCGGTGGGCGATGCATGGTTGATCGTGGGTCTCGGCAACCCCGGCCCGCAGTACGAGACGACCCGGCACAACGTCGGTCAGATGGCGCTCGACACCCTCGCCGAGCGCATCGGCGGCCGCTTCGCCGCGCATCGGACGAACTCGCGCGTCGCCGAGGGCTTCCTGCGTCCGGGCGGGCCGAAGCTCGTGCTCGCGAAGAGCAACGGCTACATGAACACCTCGGGCGGGCCGGTGTCCGCGCTCGCCAAGTACTTCTCCGTCCCGGCCGAGCGGGTCGTCGTGCTGCACGACGAGCTCGACCTGCCCTTCGACACGATCAAGCTGAAGCAGGGCGGAGGCCACGGGGGTCACAATGGTCTGCGGGACATCGCGAAGGCGCTGGGGACTCCCGAGTTCCTGCGCGTGCGTATCGGGATCGGACGCCCGCCGGGGCAGCAGGATCCGGCGGACTTCGTGCTGCGTCCGTTCGGCAAGGTTGAGCGCGACACGCTCGACGTGCTGCTCGAGGATGCCGCGGATGCGGCCGAGGCGGTCGTCTCGGAGGGGCTGACGGCCGCCCAGCAGAGGTTCCACGGGCGGGCCGCACGATGAGCCTCGCGGGGCTCGACCGGCTGCTCGAGCACGCGCCGTCGTTCGCCCGTGCGCTCGACGCGGCCGCCGGGAGCGCCGACCTCGCCGCTCCCGAGTCTCTGCGACCGGCGCTGATCGCCGGCCTGCTGCGCCGGCGGCGCGAGTCCGGCGCGGGCGGCGCGCTCCTCCTCATCGCGGCGACGAGTCGCGAAGCGGACGGGCTGCGATCGGCCCTCGCCTCACTGGTACCGGAGGCGGTCACCGCCGAGTTCCCGGCCTGGGAGACGCTGCCGCACGAGCGGCTGAGTCCCAGCGCCGAGACCGTCGGTCGCCGTGCCCAGGCGCTGCAGCTGCTGCGCGCCGGGGGAACCGGAGATCGTCCGCTCATCCTCGTCGCCTCCGTGCGCGCCGCACTGCAGCCCGTCTCGCCGCATGCGGCCGAGGCGCGACCGCTGGTGCTGCGCGCAGGTGCGGACTCGGAGGGGCTCGAAGCCGCGGCGCGGCGGCTCGTCGAACTCGCCTACACGCGCGTCGACATGGTGACGCGCCGCGGCGAGTTCGCGGTGCGCGGCGGCATCCTCGACGTCTTCCCGCCCACCGCCGACCAGGCGGTGCGCGTCGACTTCTTCGGCGACGAGGTCGATCAGATCCGGCGCTTCGCGGTCAGCGACCAGCGGAGCGCGGGCGATCCGCTGCCCGAGGTCGAACTCTGGCCGGCTCGGGAACTGCTGCTCACCGACGACGTGCGCGAGCGCGCAGCCGCTCTGCTTCCGCGCTTCCCCGCCCTCGGGACGTTGCTCGAGAAGATCGCGCAGGGCATCCCGGTCGAGGGGATGGAGAGCCTGCTGCCGCAGCTCGTGCCGGGTCTGGCACCGCTGACCGCTCTGCTTCCCGAGGGCGGCGCCGTGGTCGTGGTCTCGCCCGAGCGGGTGGCGAGCCGGGCGGCGAGCCTCGCCGAGACGAACCGCGAGTTCCTCGAGGCGGCCTGGGCGGCGGCGACCGCCGGTGCCGATGCCCCGGTGCCCGTCGACGACCACGGCATGCTGACCGTGACCGAGCTGCGTTCCGCGGCCGCGGGTCCCTGGTGGACGGTGTCCGGCTTCGCGCACGACGAGACCGACGCGGAGAGCGGGCAGATCGTCGTCACGGCCGGGGCCCTCCCGCCGCCCGAGGCCGGAGTCTCCGCCACGGAGGCCGCGATCCATCGCCTCGGCCAGCGCGCGGGCGAGGGCTGGCGCGTCGTCGTCACGGCGCAGGGCGTCGGGCTCGTCGAGCGCGCACGGGACATGCTCGCAGACGCCGGGCTCGCGGCCCGCATGGTCGATCGGCTGCCCGAAGAGCCCGAACGCGGCGTGATCCACGTCGTCCCGGGGACGGCCTGGGCGGGCTTCGAACAGCCCGATGCCGAGGTGCTGCTCGCGAGCGAGGCCGAGTTCTTCGGCCGATCCGCGAACCGCGATCAGGCGCCCGTGAAGCTGGCGAAGCGGCGCGGCAAGAACGTGGTCGACCCGCTGCAGCTGAAGCCCGGCGACTACGTGGTGCACGAGACCCACGGCATCGGGCAGTTCGTCGAGCTGACGCAGCGGCTGGTCCCTACGGGCATCGGGCGGGATGCGACGAAGGCGCTGCGCGAGTACCTCGTGCTCGAGTACGCGTCGACCAAGCGCGGCATGCCGCGCGACAAGCTCTACGTGCCGACGGACCAGTTGGACCAGCTCTCGCGCTACGTGGGCGGCGAGGCTCCCGCGCTCTCGAAGATGGGCGGCGGCGACTGGGCCACGGCCAAGAAGAAGGCGCGCAAGGCCGTGCGCGATATCGCCGTCGAGCTGGTGAAGCTCTACTCCGCGCGCATCGCCTCGCAGGGGCACGCCTTCTCGCCGGACACCCCCTGGCAGCACGAGCTCGAAGAGGCGTTCCCCTATGCCGAGACCCGCGATCAGCTCACCACGATCGACGAGGTGAAGCGCGATATGGAACGGCCCATCCCCATGGATCGCCTGATCTCGGGGGATGTCGGCTTCGGGAAGACCGAGGTCGCGATACGCGCAGCGTTCAAGGCGGTGCAGGACGGCAAGCAGGTGGCGGTCCTCGTTCCGACGACGCTGCTCGTGCGCCAGCATCTCGAGACGTTCCAGGATCGCTTCGCGGGCTTCCCGGTGCGGCTGCGCCCGCTCAGCCGCTTCCAGAGCGACGCCGAGGCGAAGGACACGATCGAGGGCCTCGCCGCCGGGACCGTCGACATCGTGATCGGCACGCATCGGCTGCTCACCGATCAGGTGCGCTACAAGGATCTGGGGCTCCTCATCATCGACGAGGAACAGCGCTTCGGCGTCGAGCACAAGGACACGCTGAAGAGGCTGAAGGCGAACGTCGACATCCTCGCCATGAGCGCCACCCCGATCCCGCGCACGCTCGAGATGGCGGTCACCGGGATCCGCGAGATGTCCACGCTCGCCACGCCGCCCGAGGACCGCCATCCGATCCTCACCTTCGTCGGCCCGCGCAGCGACAAGCAGATTACCGCCGCGATCCGCCGCGAGCTGCTGCGCGAGGGCCAGGTGTTCTTCGTGCACAACCGCGTGCAGTCGATCACCCGAGTGGCGGCGCAACTCGCCGAGCTCGTGCCGGAGGCGCGGATCGCCGTCGCCCACGGCAAGCTCAACGAGCACCAGCTCGAGCAGGTGGTCATCGATTTCTGGGAGCGCCGCTTCGACGTGCTCGTCTCGACGACGATCATCGAGACGGGCCTCGACATCGCGAACGCGAACACGATCATCATCGACAACGCCGACAAGTACGGCCTCAGCCAGTTGCACCAGCTGCGCGGCCGCGTCGGCCGGAGCCGCGAGCGCGCCTACGCCTACTTCCTCTACGACCCCGACAAGCCGCTCACGGAGCACGCGCACGAGAGGCTCGAGACGATCGCGGCCAACAACGAGCTCGGATCGGGTATGCAGGTCGCACTGAAGGACCTCGAACTGCGCGGTGCCGGGAACCTGCTGGGCGGCGAGCAATCCGGGCACATCGCCGGTGTCGGGTTCGACCTCTACCTGCGCATGATCGGCGAAGCGGTGTCCACGTTCAAGGGCGAGGAGAACGCCGGCAGCGCCGAGCTCGTACTCGAACTGCCGGTCGACGCGCACATTCCCGAGGACTACGTCGAGAGCGAGCGGCTCAGGCTCGAGGCCTACCAGAAGTTCTCGGCCGCGGCGCACCCGCAGGCGCCCGAGGAGAACGTCGGTCTCGTGCTCGAGGAACTCACCGACCGCTACGGCGAACCGCCCGCCGAGGTGCAGCGCCTGGCCGCGGTCTCGGCGCTGCGGCGGCGGGCCTCCCGGCTGGGCCTCGCGAAGGTCGTCGCCGGAGGGCCGACCCTGCGCATCGAGCCCGTCGAACTGCCGGCATCGCGGCGCATGCGCGCGGATCGCCTCTACCCCGGCAACCGGTACACCGAGGCGACCAAGGTGCTGCAGGTGCCGCTCCCCGGAACGGGCACCGCGTCGAGTCGCAGCCCGCTCGCCGGCGTCGGTGTGAAGCGCACACCCGAAGACGGCGATATCGTCGCCTGGACCGGCTCCGTGCTTCGCGCGCTGCTCGAGCCGGAGGAATCGAGCGGGTAAGCGCAGGGGCCCGAGAAGCCCGTTCGCCCGCCCGCGATTCGAGAGCGCTCAGCCTTCGTTCTGCGCCAGGTGCTCGCGCAGCGTCGTGCCCGAGTACTCGGACCGGACCAGCCCGCGTTCCTGCAGCAGCGGCACGACCATCCGCGCGAAGTCCTCGAACGAGCTCGGCATGACCGAGGGCGCCAGGATGAACCCGTCGATGCCCCAGGTCTCGAAGACCTCCTGCATCTGATCCGCCACCTGCTCGGGGGTGCCCACGAACTCCGGACCGAGGTAGTTGAAGGAGAAGCGCTGCGCGGTCTCCCCGACCGTGTACCCCTCGTCGCGCATCGTGTTGAAGAAGATGTCGGAGGCGCCGCCGCGCGAGACCTTGGTGAAGTCGATGTCCTCGATCCGCGAGTCCGGATCGAGGGCGGTGAGACCGTATCCGATGTATTCGGCGGCGCGGGAGACCGAGACGTCGACGTCGATGAGGGAGAAGATGTATTCCTGACGCGCGCGTGCGATCTCCTCGGTCTCCGCGACGATCGCCTGCACCGCGGGCAGGATGCGGCATTCCTCCGGCCGGCGCCCCGCGGCGACGAACCTGCGCTCCATGTCGGCGCGGAACGCGCGCATGCCCGCAGCGGAATGCCCGTAGGTGAAGATGATCTCCGACCACTTCGCAGCGAAGTCGCGGCCTCGCGGCGACGCCCCCGCCTGCATGATCACGGGCCGCCCCTGGGGGCCCTGGGGGATAGCGAGCACGCCGCTGGTCGCGACGTGCTCGCCCCGGTAGTCCACCGGTACGAGCTTCTCCGGGTCGATGTAGAGGTTCTGCGACTGATCCGCCACGAGCGCCTCGGCGGGGAAGCTCTCCCACAGCCGCATGCACGCCTCGATGGCCTCGTCCGCGCGATCGTAGCGCTCGGGCTTCGGAGGGAGCGCCTCGCGGCCGTAGACGCGTGCCTCGCGATGGTTCGACGAGGTCACCACGTTCCAGGCCATCCTGCCCCGGCTCAGCACATCGAGAGTCTGCATCGACCGTGCGATGGCATAGGGCTCGATAAGGCTGGTCGACATCGTGATCCCGATGCCGATCCGCTCGGTCTGCGCGGCGATCGAGGCGGCGAGCGGCACCGGGTCGAGCAGGTAGAGGTCGCCGCCCTTGCGCATCATCTCCTCGGCGTAGAAGGTCTGCACATCGGCGAAGAAGATGGCGTCGAAGCGCGCCTGCTCGAGCGTTCGGGCGAGGCCGCCCCACCACTCGGCCTCGAAGTATCGGTTCTCGCTCTCCGGATGGAGCCAGCTCCCCATGTGGGGACCCGCCGTGCACACCGCCATGAGGTGCATCTGCCGTGTCGACATCCGTGATCCTTCGTATCGGAAATGGTGAGGAGGGTCGGAAGAGGAGTCAGTCCGCCTTGCAGAGGGTGCGCAGCGCCTCCGCAGCGGACTGCAGATCGCCCGCCTGCCCGCCGAGCTCGGCGAGGTAGCCGGGCATCCCGAGGATCGATTCGGGCGGGGAGAGCTCTGCGAAGCCGTCGATCTCAGCGCGGACGCCGTCGATGGCGGCGAGCACCTCCGAGTTGCTCACGCCCTCCGCGATCGTGTCGATCGAGCGCTGCATCTGCTCCTGAAGGCCGGTCAGATCGGGCATCTCACCCGCGGCGACCGACGTTCCGGCGGCCTCGAGCTGCTCGCGCGCGTCGGCCACCAGAGCGTCGATCCCGGCCCTCGCCTCCGCGCAGGCCTCGTCGGTGCTCTGCTCGGGCGCCATCGTCGGCCGATTCTCGGGATCGAGCTGCGCCGTCTCGACCCCGCACGAGGTCAGCCCCGTGAGCAGGACGGCTCCGGCCAGCGCGCCGACGAGCGTCGTGCAGACGCGCAGGAGCTTCGTGGTCGGCATGCAGAGAGTGTATCGAGGCGAACGTCTCGATTTGCTGTGTGCAGCACGGCTGGATCACCGTCGGATCACCGCCGGGTCGCGAGCGGATCGCGGCGCGGTAGGGTGCATCCATGGCCGATCCCAGCGAGAACGAACCCGGCGATGTCGAACTCGGCGACGGCGCGCACCGCGATGCGCCCGGCGATCCGCTCGCCGACGTGCGGGAGACGGTGCGACGTCTGGTGGAGCCCGAGGGCTGCGCCTGGCATGATGCCCAGACGCACGCCTCGCTGGTGCCGTTCCTCATCGAGGAGACCGCGGAGTTCATCGACGCCGTCGAGCGCGGGCTCCCGGCGGGGGAGGTGGCCGGCGAACTGGGCGACGTCCTCTACCAGGTGCTCTTCCACGCGGCGATCGCCGAACGCGATGAGGAGGGCTACGACCTCGACGCGGTCGCGGAGACGTTGAACCGCAAGCTGATCGACCGGCATCCGCACGTCTTCGGCGATCGCGGCTACCTGTCTGTCGAGGAGCTGCACGCCGAATGGGAGCGCCTGAAGGAGGACGCGGCGGGGGAGGAGCGCGGATCGCGCGGCGCGCTCGACGGGATCCCGGCGGGCATGCCGACACTCGCACGCGCCGCGAAGGTGGTCGAACGGTTGAAGCGGGCGGGCCTGCTGGATCCTGCGGCCGGGTCGGCCCGGGAGCCGATCCTCGACGAGTCGGAACTGGGGGACGCGATCCTCGATCTCGTGATCCGAGCGAACGCGCAGGGCATCGACGCGGATCGCGCGCTGCGTCTCGCGGCGAACCGCTTGGCCGGGCGGGCGGATCCGCCCCACCGCTGAGGTGAGGCGCCGGCGCGGGGCGGGCGCCGACGATCCGCGCGCGGCCGCTCGTGGAAGAATGGAGCCCATGGCCTCTCCCGTGAACCCGCCGCGCGGCATGCGCGACTTCCTGCCAGCCGACAAGGCGCGTCGCGAGCACGCGCTCGGCGTGATCCGCGAAGTGTACCGGGCGCACGGCTTCGACGAGATCGAGACCCCCGTGGTGGAGGACTGGTCCCGTCTGCACGCGGGCCTCGGTGGCGACAACGAGAAGCTGAGCTTCTCGATCCTCAAGCGCGGGATCACGCCCGAGGCGCTTGCCGCCGCAAGCGAGGCGGGCAACGCCGAGCAGCTCGCCGACCTCGGCCTGCGCTTCGATCTGACCGTTCCGCTGACCCGCTTCTACGCGAGCCATCGCGCCGAACTCCCGCCGGTGTTCCGCGCGATCCAGATCGCCCCGGTCTGGCGGGCCGAGCGCCCGCAGAAGGGGCGCTACCGCCAGTTCGTGCAGGCCGACATCGACATCATCGGCGAATCCGGCGCGCTGGCGGAGATCGAGCTCATCACGGCGACGTCGGAGGCGCTCTCGAGGCTCGGACTCGAGGGCTGCGTGATCCGCGTCAACGATCGCCGGATCCTCTTCGGCCTGCTCGCGCACTGCGGCTTCGCGCCGGATCAGCACGACCGTGCGCTCATCACGGTCGACAAGCTCGACAAGATCGGGGCGAACGGGGTCGTCGAGGAGTTGCGCGAGCTCGACGACGCCGCCGCCGAGCGCCTCGGCGGGGTGCTCGCGGCGATCGAGCCGGCGCTCGTGGGCGACGGCATCCCGCTGACGGGCGATGCGATCCGCGCGGTGCTGCCGCAGGATCCCGCCGCCGGGGGAGAACCGTCGGGTCTCGACGCGGGCGTCGAGAATCTGGCCGGTCTGGGCGAGGCGCTCACCGGCGGGCTGCCCGAGGGCGTCACCCTGCGCTTCGACCCGACGCTCGTGCGCGGCATGGGCTACTACACCGGCACCATCTTCGAGATCGCCCACCCCGGATCCGGCAGCTCCGTGGGCGGCGGCGGCCGTTACGACGGCATGGTCGGCCGCTTCCTCGGGCAGGACGTGCCGGCGGTCGGGTTCTCGATCGGATTCGAGCGGGTGGTCGACCTGATCAGCCTGCCGGAGGATGACGGCCCGGACGCGGTCGCCCTGGTCTTCGACGCGGAGGCGTCGCCCGCGGACCTCGCCGCGCTGAAGCGAGAGCTCGTCGGTCGCGGGCATCGGGTGCGACTCGAGAAGCGGCAGAAGAACATGAAGGCTCTGCTCGACCGCGTCGCGGCCGAGGGCTTCGCCGGTTTCGCGAACGTGCGCGCCGGAGCGCGCCGCGCGGACGAGCTGGAGATCCGACCGCTCGCGTAGTCTCCTCCCGGCTTCGACCCGCCTTCCCGCGCACCGCGCCCCCGTTCCCGCGCCGCGGGACCGGGGGCGC
>NZ_CAJVAP010000003.1:9521-138387 GCF_910593785.1 Leucobacter soli
GCGCTGCGGCGATCCCTGCGCCGAGGCGCAGGGATCTCGGCATGACGCCATTCGACGGTGATCTCACTGTTTGCGCACATCATCTGATCTAGATAAGGTATGCCTTAGTTGCTGGATCGGGGGCCATACGTCCGGAGTGCCAGCGCATCGAGACGCCACCCGGGTTCTCCCCGGCGGGCGGCAAACGAGAGGACGTCTATGTTCAAGCAGATGGTCGGCGGCGGGAAGGTCGCCGGTGTCGCGCTCGCCTCGCTGCTCACCGCAGGGATGCTGGTTCCGGTCGCGGCGCACGGCTCGGCGGCGGTCGAGGAGGAGCCGGCGGCCTCGCCCTATCCCACGACCACGACCATGCACCTCGTCTCCACGGGGGTGTTCTCGGCCGAGCGCGAATTCTGCGACCGGCAGGGCGATGACATCCCCGACCTGGCGACGAGTACCGCCAAGGGCCGGGGCACCGCGCTCTGGGAGGACTCCGAAGCACGCAGGAACGCCGACAACGTGGCGGTGCCGAACTTCACGAATCAGCCGTGGTGGACCAGCGTCGCCCTGGCGAACGGCTCCTGCATCCAGGACACGAACGGCGATGGCCTCGACGACATCCTGCAGCTCGGAGCCGCGACCGCACGAATCTTCTATCTGCACCTGTCGGCGGAGAGCAGCAGCGATTCCGCGACGAATACCGCGGCGCGGTTCATCAGCTACCAGTACCCCACTGGCAACCGAGACTTCGGCATCACCGCGGCGGGGAGCGCGGGCGATCTGGATCGCGACGGCCACGGGGACTTCGTCGTGTCCCAGCACCTGGTGAACGCCGAGGGGCGTACCGGGAACGGGCGCCTCTGGGTGCTGGCCGGGCGACCGTCGCCGACCGCACCGGTGCTGCAGACGATCAACATGGACGATGCCGCCGTCGCCGACCCCGTGAACGTCGCAGCGGTGATCACCGGAGAGGCCTCGGGCGATCAGCTCGGCACGGCGAAGAGCGCGGGCGATGCGAACGGCGATGGCATCGACGATCTGCTGGTGGCCTCGCAGGTCTCGCAGAAGGCGTGGCTGATCTGGGGCAAGGAGCGCGGGGATGCGGCCCGGCAGATCGATCTGGCGGATCTCGACCCGAGCGACGGCATGCTGCTCGCAGCGGCGAGCGGCGGCAGCGGCTTCGGCGCTGCGCTCTCGGTGGTCGACGACGTGAACGGCGATGGAACGCAGGACTACCTCTTCGGGCGGGCGGCGACCGCCCCCGCCACCGTCGGTACCGCCGCTGCCACGGGCGGCGCGGTCGTGGTGTTCGGCGCCCCGATCACGGGCGGCGACACCCCGGACCCGGCTGTCGTGGACACCGCTGCCAAGACGGTGACCGCGGGAGGGAGCACGCGCGGCTACGTGATCGAAGCGGAGAAGACGGGCGATGCGCTCGGCTTCTCGGTTGCGGGTGGCGGCGACTACAACGGCGACGGCCGATCCGACCTGCTGCTCGGAGCCCCGGGCTTCGACCCCGTGGTCAACGGAACGGTCTCGACCGATTCCGGCGCCGTGTACGTGGTGTACGGCAAGGCGGATGGCGCCGCACAGCCGCTCGCCGAACTGAGCGGGAGCACCGGCTACCGCATCGACGGCGAGCGCGGCGCCTCGCAGACGGCGACCCGGCCGAGCAGCTGGGGATCCTCGGTCGCGCGAGTGGGGGACATCGACGCGAACGGCGTCGAAGACTTCGCCTACACCGCGGCAGGATACTCGCCCGCCCAGGCGGGATCGTACGGCATCGCCTTTGCGGCGCTCCGCGGCGACATCGAGACGCGGGCCTCGCTGGACGCATCGGTGAGAGTGGGCGACACCGGTATCGCGGTGAGCGAGCGGAACGACGTCTTCGTCGCCGGCGATGCGTTCGACCTGCGCAGCAACCTCCGGCTGAAGACGTTCAAGGGCTACGCGGGCGAACTCGCATTCTCCGTCGACGGGCAGACCGTGGCGGGTTGCGCCGCCGTGCGGACCGCCGAGCCGGTACGCGGTGCCGTGCATCAGTCCTTCGGATACTGCGAGGCGGGCATCGAGATCGCCGAGTACGGCACGCACAGCTTCGGCGTCGGGTTCGACGGCGACGGACACGTGCGAAGCACGGACACGGAATCCATTCCCGTGTTCGTGATCGACACCAGCGAGACCGCACTGGAGGTGCGTCGCACCGCGAGCGGCAAGTCGCTGCGGCTGACCGCCGAGGTGGCGCCGGTCTCCTCCGAGAAGGTGGTGAACGAAGGATCGATCGTCTTCGCTTCGAACGGAGAAGAACTCGCCGAGGTCGACGTCTCGGGCGGCACCGCGGTGCACACGATCCCGCTGCCGGAGGACGGCGACTACACCTTCACTGCCGGCTACTCGGGCTACACGGTGGACAAGGCCGACGACACCGACGAGACCTTGAAACTGCTCGATGCCTCGGAGATCACCGTGTCGTACCTTGTCGTCTCGGATCCGGCGACCGCGGCCTTCCAGCTGAGCCGGGACACCGCGGAATACGGCGAGAGCGTGACCGCGACCGTATCGACCGGCAGCGCCGGTGCGGTGCGCTTCAGCGTGGACGGCGGCGACCCGGTCGAGGCGCCGGTCGTGAGCGGTGTCGCCGAGCATCCGCTCACCGGCCTGGGCGTGGGAGAGCACACGATCACGGCGGTGCTCGTATCCGAGAGCGGCGATCCGGTACCCGCGGGCAGCGCGATCCTGACCGTGACGAAGGCGAGCACCGCGCTCTCCGGGGTCCGGCTGAGCACGACCCGAACCGTCTACGGTGCGGGCGGCGTGACGGCGAGCGTGCGGGTCACCGGAGCAGGCACCGGCACCGTGACCTTCGTGAACGGCTCGACGAAGCTCGTCACGGCGAAGGTGATCGACGGGCAGGCGTCGGCTGTGCTGCCGAGAGCACTGGCCGCGGGCACGCGAAAGATCTCCGCGCAGCTCGCCGCGACCGGCACGCACCTCGCGGCCTCCGGCGCGGTGAACACCGTGAAGGTGGCGAAGGCCAAGACCTCGAAGCTTGCGGTGAGCGGCAAGAGGTTCAAGAAGAACGGCAAGCCCATCGTCACGGTCGCGGTGAACAGGCTGAACAACGGGCAGTACCCGGTCGGCAAGGTGCGGGTGCAGGTGGGCTCGTACAAGAAGACGGTCGCATTGCCGGCCTCCGCCAAGGGGAAGGTCACGGTGAAGCTCGGCAAGAAGTATCGGAAGAGCATCGCGGTGAAGGCGACGTTCTTGCCGAAGGATACGAAGAACATCTCGAAGTCGAGCTCGAAGCTGGCGAAGGTGAGGGCTCGTTGATGCGCATGCGAGCGATGAACGGGGCGACATCGAGCGCCCGGATCCTCCGCGCGACGGCGGTCGTCGCCTCGGCCGGTCTCGCCCTCTCCGCGGCGCTGATACCCGCCGCCCCGGCGGAGGCGGCGCAGGCAACGGTGAGGATCGTGTGGGTGTCGCAGGCGGACGCGCTCGGCCGGGTGGCGGTCAAGGTGAAATGCCAACCGACAGGCAAGCACAAGAAGAAGACGTGCACGGGCACTGTGCGGGCGAAGGTCGGGAGCCTCACGAGCGCGAAGACCAAGTTCGCGATCAAGGCGAAGAAGGCGAAGACGGTTCGAGTGAAACTGTCCGCGAAGCAGTTGCAGGCGATCCACGATGCGAAGGGCAACCAGCGGAAGGCGTCGTTCGTCGTGGTGGGCAGCGCGCCGAAGAAGAGCACGGTGAAGAAGACCCGCACGGTGAAGATCGCCGCGCCGTTGCGGGTGGTATTGATGGATACCCAGGCCTCGCAGGGGGGCGTCGGCGTCTCGATGACGTGCGTGTCGTCGAAGACGTGCAAGGGCAGCGCCTCGATCACGGTCGGGGGCAAGACGAGCGCGAAGACCTCGTTCTCGATCCTGCCGAAGCAGCTGAAGACCTACCGGCTGACGCTCAGCGCCGCGCAACTCGCGGCCCTGAACGGGGCGAAGGGCAGTGCGCTGGGGGCGAGGATCACGGCGGCGGTGACGGCGCCGCTGCGCCTGCAGGTGATCGGGAGCGGATCTCTCGAGATCCCCGCCGATCCGACCGACCCGGGTGACCCGGTGGATCCGGTGGATCCGGGCGGCGGCCACGACCACGGCGACGGGGATGACGAGTCGCCGTATTCGCACGCCTACCGCGAGGGTGCATCGTGGACGCCATCCGAGTACGACACGTGCACGGCCGCGGAGCACAACGAGTACGCGGTCATCGGGCCCGACGGCAAGCTGTACCCGGGGTGGCATCCGCCGGTGCACGAGCGAGCGGACGGTACGACGTGCGCATTCGGGCATGAGCACGGGGACGATCCGCGGAACTCCGACATCTACGCGTGGGCGATGGAGCAGTATGCGGCGGAGGCTGCGGCCGCGCCGAACAACCGCGAGATCGTGACCGTGGATAAGGCTGCCGGAGAGTACCTGGACGTGGCGACCGACCGTGCGCTGGGCCTGCCGTTCGGCTACGGGAGCGAGCGGTTGACGGAGTACTCGAACGCGAATCCGACGGGGCCGAACGTGCACCGCCATGAGGACGATCCCGGGCACAAGGTGATCGTCTCCAACAACCAGAAGCTGCGCGACGGGAGCAACACGGCGATCAAGTTCCCGAACACCTTCGGCGCGCCGACCGAGCTCGCGTGCGACTACCTGATGAAGATGCACCAGGGCTCGCACTCGAACGACCCGACGAAGAACAACACGCACGAGCTGTTCTACGCGGTCCAGTGCAACGACGGTACGAAGATCTTCGCCACGACGATGACGAACTACGGCAATGCGAACGAGCTGCACTCCTCGTGCACGCGACCGTTCTCAGGGGGTCAGTCCGCACCGACCGCGGTGCCCACAATCGGCTCGGATCTGCCGCGCGGCGATGGCGGGATGCGCCTGATCCCCACGGCCGACTGCATCTCGAAGTACACGACCAACGGCACCGGGGTCTACCGCACGAGCGATGCGGGGGCCGGCACCACGGATGATCGCCGGGGCAGCCCGGCATCGCAGACCAACGGCTGGTGGTGGGCCGGGTACGAGCGGTGGCAGTCGTTCACCAGCATCACCGACGAGTCCGGCAAGGAGATCGTTCGCTACGAGCCCTGGTTCGGCCTGCAGAACCCCGTGCGCTACTACGTTTCGAACAGCGGGAAGAAGGCGGACGGCACTGCCGACACCGCGGTCGCCCGACTGAACGACCTCGCATGGGAGGAGGGCTATCAGCTGGGGTGGCAGCCGTGGGCGAGCCAGCGCGCGGCATCGGAGACGAAGGTGGATTGGAAGTCGCCCGACGCCTGGTTCAACGGCGCGATCCGGGACGCCTGGATCACTGCGGCGAAGGTCGACCATCAGTCCGGCTCGTCGAACGCGCTGTACATCACGCCCTGGGGCAAGGGCGCGCGTGTGGAACCGTTCGAGGGCTCGCTTCGCATCTACGTGTCGCGAACCACGAACACCGGCTATGTGCTCAGCACGGTGCCGAGCCTCACGAGCCGCCATACGCGCACCGGGGAGGCGCTGAACCGAGATGCCTCGGCCTCGGCGCCGAAGTCGATGAACTTCTTCTACGACTACGGCAAGGACAAGGCCGGCAACCCGCTCGGCGTGCACGCGCCGAACTGATCGGGAGTTCGCGGCACGGCGCTCTCATCGAAGCCCTCGGCGAGCCTGAGTGACAGGCGCGGGCGCGGTCGCAGAGGCGACGGAGCGAACGCCGCGACGACAGGTCGGACCGAGCAGAGTCCGGCGTCGGCCTGCGCCGGGTCGTGCCGGTTAGAATCGTTGTCGGTACCGCAACCAGACCCAAGGAGCACCAGGTGGCATTCGTAGACGCTGTGATCGCACGCGAGATCCTCGATTCCCGCGGCAACCCGACCGTCGAGGTCGAGGTCGGCCTCACCGACGGATCCGTGGGCCGAGCGGCCGTGCCCTCCGGCGCATCGACGGGCGCGTTCGAGGCGTACGAGCTGCGTGACGGCGACGCGGACCGCTATCTGGGCAAGGGCGTGCTCGGAGCCGTGGACGCGGTCTTCGACGAGCTCGGCCCGGCCATCGCCGATGCGGAGCTCGACGCGAGCGACCAGCGCGTCATCGACGAGACGCTGATCGAGGCCGACGGCACCGACAACAAGCAGCGGGTCGGTGCGAACGCGATCCTCGGCGTCAGCCTCGCGGTGGCGCACGCCGCCGCGGAGTCGGCCGGTCTCCCGCTCTTCCGGTACCTGGGCGGCCCGACCGCCTGCACACTGCCGGTGCCGCTGATGAACATCATCAACGGCGGTGCGCACGCCGACACCGGCGTCGACATCCAGGAGTTCATGGCGGTGCCGCTCGGCGCCGAGAGCTTCTCGGAGGGCCTGCGCTGGGGCGTCGAGGTCTACCACTCGCTGAAAGCGCTGCTGAAGGAGAAGGGCCTCACCACGGCGCTCGGCGACGAGGGCGGCTTCGCCCCCGACCTGCCCAGCAACGCCGATGCCCTCGATCTGATCGTCGAGGCCATCACCCGTGCCGGATACGAGCCCGGCCGCGACGTCGCCCTCGCGCTCGACGTCGCCTCGACCGAGTTCTTCGAGGGCGGTGTGTACCGTTTCGAGGGCAAGGATCGCACGGCCGCCGAGATGTCCGCCTACTACGCCGACCTCGCCGATCGCTACCCGCTCGTATCGATCGAGGATCCCCTCGCCGAGGACGACTGGGAGGGCTGGAAGACCCTCACCGACGAACTCGGCGACCGTCTGCAGCTCGTCGGCGACGACCTCTTCGTCACGAACCCGGCACGTCTGGCGGACGGCATCGCCAAGGGCACGGCGAACTCGATCCTGGTGAAGGTGAACCAGATCGGCACGCTCACCGAAACCCTCGACGCCGTGCAGCTCGCGCAGCGCGCCGGGTACTCCGCCGTCATGTCTCACCGCTCGGGCGAGACCGAGGACGTCACCATCGCCGATCTCGCGGTAGCCACCGACTGCGGTCAGATCAAGACGGGCGCCCCCGCCCGCTCCGATCGCGTCGCCAAGTACAACCAGCTCCTGCGCATCGAGGAGGAGCTCGGCAGCGCCGCGCGCTACGCGGGACGCGCGGCGTTCCCGCGCTTCAGCGCGTAACGGATCCGATCCGAGTCACGGAACAGGGAGCACTGCGTGTCGAGGCGCCGACCGGAGGACGGGAGTGCGCGCACCGCGCGCCCGACCGCCGGGCTCGGCGACTGGGCGGGGAGCCTCCGATTCAGCGGGTACACGCTGCTGATCGTCGGCCTCGTCGTGCTGGGCGCGCTGATCGTCAGCCCGACGCTCTCGACGTACGTGCAGCAGCAGCGCGAGATCGCCGAGCTGCGTCGGAGCGTGCAACTGCATCGCGACGCCGTCGCCGAGATCGATGCCGAGCGGCTGAAGTGGCAGGACCCGACCTACGTGCGGGCGCAGGCGCGCGGGCGCCTCTTCTACGTGATGCCGGGGGAGACCCAGCTCTCGGTCATCGACGACACGATCGTGCCACCCGAGTCGACGGAGGAGACGAGCGACCAGCTGACGCGGATCAGCCAGAACTGGGCCCACGCGCTCGTCGGCTCCGCGCTCACGGCCGGGACGACGACCGCGACACCCGATGAGCTGCTGGATCTGATGCTCGGACGGACCCCGACCGAGACCCCCGTCCCCACCACCGACCGCAGCGAGGAAGAGAGCGACGGATGAGCCGCCCGCCTTACGAGACCCCCACCGACGCCGACATCGCCGCGGTCAGCGAGCAACTCGGGCGAGAGGCCCGCGGTGTCGTCGGCATCGCCGCCCGGGCGAGTGACGGCAGCCCGGCCGTCGTCGCGACCGCGCCGCGTCTGCCCGATGGGAGTCCGTTCCCGACCTTCTACTACCTCTGCCATCCCGAGGCCGTCGCGGCCGCGTCGCGACTCGAGGCGGTGGGCGTCATGGCGGAGTACAACGAACTGCTCGCCGAGGACGAGACCGTGCGGGCCCAGTACGCCGACGCGCACGCGCAATACATCGAGGACCGGGACAGCGTCGGTGAGGTGCCCGAACTGGCCGGAGTCAGCGCCGGGGGCATGCCGAACCGGGTCAAGTGCCTGCACGCGCTGATCGGGCATGCGCTCGCCGCCGGTCCCGGGGTGAACCCGATCGGCGATCTGGCGCTCGAACGTTCGGGACTGAGGCTGTAGCGCGCGTCCCTCCTCGGAGCGCCGCGCCGCTTCGCGGATCATCGCCTTTGCATATTAGACTGAGTCAGTCGGGCGGGAACGCCCGTGTTTTTCGTGCCTGCCGTCGAGCGCAGGGGAACGCCTGAATGTGCTGCAAGGAGTGAACTTCGTGGCGAAGAAGATTCTCATCGTCGGTGGCGGATACGCCGGTTTCTACACCGCGTGGAAGCTGGAGAAGCTGCTCTACCCGGGCGAGGCGCAGGTCACGATCGTCGATCCGCTGCCCTACATGGCCTATCTGCCCTTCCTGCCCGAGGTGGCCGCCGGCTCGATCGAGCCGCGTCACGCGGTCGTCGCCCGCCGCCGGCACCTGAAGCGCACCCAGAACATCGCCGGCAAGGTCACGGCGATCTCCCACGAGAACCGGACCGCTACGGTCACCCCCAACACGGGTGAGCCCTACGACTTCGAGTACGATCACATCGTCGTCACCACCGGCTCGGTGTCCCGCACCTTCCCGATTCCGGGCGTCGCCGACCAGGCGATCGGCCTGAAGACGATCGAAGAGGCCGTCGCGGTGCGCGATCGGCTCGTCGGCAACTTCGAGCGTGCGGCCTCGCTGCCCGCCGATTCCCCCGAGCGCGCCCGCCTGCTCACGGTGACCGTCGTCGGCGGCGGCTTCGCCGGCATCGAGACGATCAGCGAGCTGCGCTCCTACGCGACGTCGCTGCTGCGCCGCTACCCCGAGATCAGCTTCGACGAGACGCGGTTCCGCCTCGTGGAGGCGATGGGGCGCATCATGCCCGAGGTCTCCGAGAGGACCGCCGACTGGGTGGTCCGGGACCAGACCCGCCGCGGCGTCGACATCCATCTCGATACCCAGCTGAGCTCGGCCATCGACGGCAAGATCGAGCTGTCGAACGGCGACAAGTACGAGAGCGACCTGATCGTGTGGACCGCAGGCGTCATGCCGCGGCCGTTCCTCCGCGAGACCGACCTCCCGATCGGCCCCCGCGGTCACGTGATCGGCAGCCCGACGCTGCGGATCACGACGGAGGACGGCGAACCGCTCGCGGGCGCCTGGACCGCCGGCGACACCTCGCAGACGCCCGACATCTCCTCGACCCCCGGCCCCGGCGGCTTCTGCGTTCCCAACGCGCAGCATGCCGTGCGTCAGGGCAGGCTGCTCGCGAAGAACATCGCCGCGGACCTGCGCGGCGAGGGCGTGCGCGAGTACAACCACAAGAACCTCGGCGCCGTCGCGGGTCTCGGCGTGAACGTGGGCGTCTTCCAGTCGGGCAAGTTCGCGCTGAAGGGCTACTTCGCCTGGCTGGCGCACCGGTTCTACCACGGCCTCGCGGTCCCCACGTGGGAGCGCAAGTGGCGCGTGTTCGGAGCCTGGGTCGGTCATTTCTTCCTGAGCCGCGACATCGTCAACATCGAGGCGGTGCAGGAGCCCCGCGCGATCTTCAAGGAGTTCGCGAGCCGGCCCAAGTAAGCCGTTCCGCAGGAACCCCGTCGGCATCGCCGGCGGGGTTTTTCCGTTTCAGCACCTCTGCGACCGAGGCCCGAAACGCGGGATCGGCGCGGCGCGAGTATGCGCGAGGGCCGTGCGGGCGGCTCGTAGACTGGTCGCATGGCGGCGGGTGGCATCGTGGCGGAGAATCCCGTCTGGATGGCCGTGGGGCGCGGCTACTTCGCGGTGCAGTCGCTCGCGGGGGCCCTCTGGTGGTTCGCGGTCTTCACCGTCGACGCGGTGCGCGAGGCCACGCTCGGCGGGGCGGATCCGCGGCTCGTCGCGATGCTGGACGTGCCGCTGTTCGTCGTCGCCTCGCTGCTCGCCGCGCTCGGGATCCGATGGGCGCCCCGGATCGCCGTGCCCTGGACGCTGCTCGTCGCCTTCGCGCTGGTGATCGGCGCGACGGCCACCGGTCGTGCCGGATGGGGCGCGTTCGCGATGGTCGCGGCGAGTGCCGGATCGCTCGCCGCCTGGCTGCTGATGGAGCGAGGGAGGATCCCCGCCGAGCTCGCCCTGGTCGGACCGCTGTCCATCCGGGTCGCACGGTCGGCGAGCCCCGCGCGGCAGTTCCTCCGCACGCTCGCTCAGCTCGCGGTCTTCTGGGTGTTCTTCCTCGTCGTGCTCCCGGTGCTGATCGCGTGGTTCGAGGCCCGTTGGAACCTGCGGATCGACGCGTCCGAGTGGCGGGGCCCCGGGTTCGCCGTCGGTCTGATCCTGCTCGTGGCCGCGAGCGCGCTCGGCATCTGGGCGGCGATCGCCATGTCGACGCGCGGCGACGGCACGCCGTTGCCGTCGGCGACCGCCCGGCGGCTCGTCATCGCCGGGCCGTACCGGAACGTGCGGAACCCGATGGCGCTGGCGGGCATCGTGCAGGCGGTCGGGGTCGGGCTGATGCTGGGCTCCTGGCTGGTCGTCCTCTACGGAGTGTGCGGTGCGGCCTATTGGAACTGGCTCGTGCGTCCCATCGAGGAGGCCGATCTCGAGACCCGGTTCGGCGAGTCATTCCGCGCCTACCGCGACCGCGTGCGTTGCTGGCTGCCGGGCCCCGGGCCTCGCCCGGTGCGAGCGCGGTGACCGACGCCGTGCCGCTCCGCCTCAGACGGCGTGCTTCGAGAGGAACTCGTACATCTCGGTGTCGTCGACACCTGGGAAGGTGCCGGTCGGCAACGGCGACAGCACGTGGGCGTGCATGCGTGCGCTCGCCCAGGCGCGGCCGTCCCAGCGGTCGAGCAGTTCGCCGTCCGGGGTCCGGCAGCAGGCGGGGTCCGGGCAGGTCGAGACCGTGCGCGTCTGCGTATCCCTGCCCCGGAACCACTTGGCGTCGTCGAAACGCACCCCGCAGGTGAGCGAGAACGCTCCCTGCTCGGTCTCGCCCGTCTGCACGCTCGCCCAGTACGTGCCCGCGGGCGTGTCCGTGTACTGGTAGAACTCGCTCGTGCGGTTCGTGCGATCGAAGGCAGTGCGACCCGCCCACTTGCGGCAGATGACCTGGCCCTCGACCGACCCCGTGCCGTCCACCGGGTACGGCATGCCGTCGTTCTCGTAGCCGCGGAGCAGGGCGCCGGCCGCCTCCGTCCGGTAGAAGTGCACGCGCAGGTCCAGATGCCGGGTGGCGAGGTTCGTGAAGCGGTGCGCCGCGGCCTCGTGCGTCACGCCGAAGGCGTCGCGCAGATCCTCGATCGCGAGGTTGCGATCCTGCTTCGCCTGCTGGAGGAACGCCGCGGCCGGGGTCTCGGGCAGCAGGCAGGCCGAGGCGAAGTAGTTGATCTGCAACCGCTGCTGGAGGAACTCCGCGTAGCTCGCCGGGCGGTCGTGCCCCAGCACGCGGTGCGCCATCGCCTGCAGCGCGAGCGAGCGCAGGCCGTGCCCGCCGGGAATGGATGCCGGCGGCAGGTAGATGCGGCCGTTCTCGAGGTCGGTGATGCTGCGCGTGTTCGACGGCAGGTCGTCCACGAATATCAGCGTGAACCCGAGCAATTCGGCGAGCACGGCGACCTCGCGGTGGGTCACCGCGCCGGTCGTGTGGCCGATCCTGGCCATGAGCTCTTCGGCGACCTTCTCGATGTCGGGGAGGTGGTTGTCGCGTTCGCGCATCCACAGCCGGATCTCGGTGTTCGCCCGCCTGGCCTCCTCGGGCGTGGCCGCCGCGGCGCGGCTGCGTCGAGAGAGCTCGCGGTGCAGCCCGACGAGGGATTCGAGGGCCTCGTCGCTCAGCGTTCGCGGCGTGCGGACCCGTGGGAGGTTCAGCTGCTGGTAGAGAAGGGACGACTGCGCCCGTTCGAGCTCGATCTCGAAGGCGCTGCGGCGATCCGGCGGCTCGGGGCTGAGGAGCTCGGCGGGGTCGACGCCGAGTTCCCGGGCGATGGCCTGCAGGAGCGTCAGCCTCGGCTCCCGGCGACCGTTCTCGATCAGCGAGAGCTGGCTGCCGCCGACTCCGACGCGCTCGCCGAGCGCATCGAGCGTGAGGCCCGCGCGCCCGCGGAAGTGGCGGATCCGCTTGCCGAGGAGCAGACGGTCCGTCGCGGCGTCGCCGGAGGGGGCAGGCTGGACGGGGGACTCTGGGGTCATGGTTTGACTATATGTCAAAAACGTCTATTCTTTACAGTCCGGATTCGCATCTCGGCCACCTGATGTTCACTCAGAATAGATCTCAGGCCGAATCTTGACGGTATTTCACTTCAACACGGAGAACGAACGGTATGGGCAGCACCTCGACTCTCGATGACACGGTATCGATCGCGGACCTCGTCGCAGACGGCGCGATCACCTCGAACGCTGAAGTGGTGGAATGGGTGACCGGCGTCGCCGAGCTCACGAAGCCGGACGCGGTCGTCTGGTGCGACGGTTCCCAGGAGGAATGGAACCGGATCACCGGTGAAATGGTCGCCGCGGGCACGCTGATCCCTCTCAACAAGGATCTCCGTCCCGGCAGCTTCCTCGCGCGCTCGCATCCCGGCGACGTCGCCCGGGTCGAGGATCGCACCTTCATCTGCTCGGAGAACGAGTCCGATGCCGGTCCGACCAACAACTGGCGAGCACCCGCCGACATGAAGGCCGAGCTCATGCCGCTCTTCGACGGCAGCATGCGCGGTCGCACCATGTACGTGGTGCCCTTCTCCATGGGGCCGGTCGGCGGCGCCATCACCCAGCTCGGCATCGAGATCACCGATTCGCCGTACGCCGTGCTCAACATGCGGATCATGACCCGCATGGGGCAGGCCGCCCTCGACGGCATCACGCCGGGCAGCGAGTGGGTGCGCACCGTGCACTCGGTCGGCGCCCCGCTGCTCGACGGTGCAGAAGACGTCGCCTGGCCGTGCAACGACCTGAAGTACATCACGCACTTCCCCGAGACCCTCGAGGTCTGGTCCTACGGCTCGGGCTACGGCGGCAACGCGCTGCTCTCGAAGAAGTGCTTCGCGCTGCGCATCGCCTCGGTGATGGGGCGCAAGGAGGGCTGGCTCGCCGAGCACATGCTGCTCCTGAAGCTGACGAACACCGACAGCGGCAAGACCTACCACCTCTCCGCGGCCTTCCCCTCCGCGTGCGGCAAGACCAACCTGGCGATGCTGCAGCCGACGATCCCCGGCTGGAAAGTCGAGACGATCGGCGACGACATCGCCTGGTTGCGGCCCGGCCCCGACGGCCGCCTCTACGCGATCAACCCCGAGGCCGGCTTCTTCGGCGTCGCACCCGGCACGGGCGAGTCGACCAACCCGGTCGCCATGGAGACGCTCTGGGGCAACACGATCTTCACCAACGTCGCACTGACCGACGACGGCGACGTCTGGTGGGAGGGCAAGACCGACGAGGTCCCCGATCACCTGATCGACTGGCAGGGCGATGACTGGACCCCCGACGCCGGCCGCGTCGCCGCGCACCCGAACTCGCGGTTCACGGTGCCGATCCAGCAGACCCCCACGCTCGCCGACGACTGGTACGAGCAGAACGGCGTACCGCTCGACGCGATCCTCTTCGGCGGCCGCCGCGCTACGAACGTGCCGCTCGTCGCACAGTCGCTCTCGTGGCAGCACGGCGTCTTCGTCGGCGCCACCATCTCCTCGGAGAAGACGGCCGCCCAGGAGGGCACGGTCGGCGAACTCCGCCGCGATCCCTTCGCGATGCTGCCCTTCTGCGGCTACAACATGGCCGACTACTGGGGCCACTGGCTCGAGATGGGCGAGCAGCTCGGTGAGCACGCGCCCAAGATCTTCCAGGTGAACTGGTTCCGCAAGGGTGCCGACGGCCGCTTCCTGTGGCCCGGGTTCGGCGACAACTCGCGAGTGATCGACTGGGTCATCCGCCGGGTGAGCGGCGAGGTCGAGGGTAGGGTGAGCCAGGTGGGCGTTCTGCCCGCGCAGGGCGAGCTCAACCTCGACGGGATCGAGGAGGTCGAGTCCGATCTCGCCGAGCTCTTCGCGATCGACCCCGCCTCGTGGCTCGCGGAATGCGATCTGACCGAGGAGTTCTTCTCCCGCTTCGGCGATCGGGTGCCCGCCGGGCTCCGGACCGAGCTCGCCGATCTGCGCAAGCGCCTCGGCGCCTGACGCGGGCGCGCGCGTCGCGCCGCACTGATTTCACGGACCGTAGGCCCCGAGCGCTGCCCAGCTCGGGGCCTACACTTTCTTCGTCCGTCAGAATGGTGAGGCCCCCCATAGCCCAACCGGCAGAGGCAGCCGACTTAAAATCGGCACAGTCTGGGTTCGAATCCCAGTGGGGGGACGTCAGCTCGTTTGTAGGGTGCACAACAAACCAAGCCCCAGATCCTTGGATCGCGAGGCCCCGAATACCGGTCTCGAATGTCGGTGGCTGCTGCTGGAATGGGGGCATGAGCAACCTCCCCGACGCCCTCACCGTCCAGCAGCGCGACGCGCTGGCTGCGGGTGTCGCCGCGGTCGAACGCATCGACGCGATGATCCATCAGCTCGAGTATCTGAAGGCTGCGGGGCTCGCCTCGCTCTCCCGACTCGCGTCCCGTATCGCGAGTGATGAGGGGCACCCCGACCACGGTGAACTCGTGCATCGTGCCGTCGAGGCGGAAGTCGCGGTCGCGACCCGTACCGGGCAGGCCGCGGTGGCGTCGGCGATGGGGCACGCGGAGACTCTCACGTCCGATTACCCGGCTCTGACAGGTGCGCTTCGCGACGGGGCCGTCTCGTTCAGACATACGCAGGTCGTAGTCGATGCCGGCGACATCATCGCCGAGCCCACGGCACGTGCGGTGTACGAGGCAGAGATCGTGCCGCTCGCCGAGCGTATGACCGCCCCTCAGCTCCGGGCGCACGCGAAGCGCGTGGCCGAGTACTAGGCGGGCCGCGATATCGACGAGCGCCATCGCGACGCACGCCGTGGACGGGGTGTGCGGGTGATCGATCTCGACGACGGGATGGCGAGACTGGTCGCGACGATCGGCGCGGTCGAGGCGTACGCGATCAGGGACCGTCTCGCACAGCTCGCGCACCTCGTGCAGGGCGGGCAGGGCAGGAAGCGCGGGCAGGGCAGGGCCGTGGGGCCTGGTATTCCCTCCGATCCTGCGGCAGATGATCGGACCCTCGCGCAGATTCAAGCCGACGTGCTCACCGAGCTGACGCTCGCACCAGCAGCACTTCCCGCAGCACTCCTGTCTCGCACCGGGGCTTCCACTCCCGCTGATGCCGCCGCTCCCATCACCGGCCGGGTGCAGGTCAGCATCCCCGTCCTCAGGCTCGCAGGCTCAGGGGACTCGGACGCCACGCCCTACGCCGGCCCCGCGGAACTCGCAGGGTACGGCCCGATCGATACCGCGACCGCACGCCGCCTCGCCGGCGCCGTCCTGGCGTGGGAACGTGTCCTCACCCACCCCGTCAGCGGTGCGGTACTCGCGGTCGACCGGTACCGGCCCAGCGAGGATCTCCGCCGCTTCCTCGGAGCACGCGACCAGCACTGCCGCTTCCCGGGCTGCACACGCAGGCTCGACCACTGCGACATCGACCACACCGTCCCCGCCTCCCACGGCGGGCCGACCGCGCTCGAGAACACCGGGCATCTCTGTCGAAGGCACCACACCCTGAAACACTTCGAGCTCTTGAGCAGCACAGCTTGGCAGCCGACCCAGCGTGCCGGCGGGGTGTACGAGTGGCGCAGCCCGGCCGGCAGGCGATACACCGATATCCCGACCAGCCGCGTAAGGTTCCGGCCCTGCCCAGCACCCGAACACGCGACTGCGCACACGGCCGAGTCCCAACAGGGCGGCACCGACCCATCCTGCGACGCCGACCCATCGACCGGCACCGATCCACCGGCCGGCACCGATCCACCGGCCGGCACCGATCCATCCGCCTTCTAGCGACCCGATAGGCTCGACCCATGCTTTTCGCCAAGTTCGTGCTCATCGCGGTGATCGTCACCGTGATCGTCTTGGCGCTGATCCTGCGCGTGAAGCGCCGCCGCGCCGCGCGCCTCAAGCGGAACCCTCGATAGACACGGTGCGGTGTTCCCGCCCGTGGTTAGACTTCAGTCATGAGGCTCGATCTTGCGGCACCGGAACTGCTCGCCGCAGCAGCCGATCAGCCGTGGCGAAACCCCGAGGCCTACTGGCCGCGGTTCGGCGAGGCGACGGCTGAGCACTCCGCGCCCGTCGTGGCACTCGGCCTCGAAGCGCTGGCGTGGAACGCCCACGACATGCTCCGCCGCGCCGGCGGCCTGCCGATCCGCGTCGCCAGCAAGTCGATCCGAGTGCGCGGCGTGCTCGACGCCGTGCTCGCGCTGCCCGGCTATCGCGGCGTGCTCGCCTATACGCTCGCCGAGGCGGTCTGGCTCAGCGAGACCATCGACGACATCGTGGTCGCCTATCCGAGCGCGGACCTGCCGGCACTCTCCGCGCTGGCTGCGGACGAGCGCGCCGCCGCCCGGGTCGCGATCATGGTCGACGACGTGGAGCAGCTCGACGTCGTCGACCGGGCCGCCCCGCCGGGGCGCCGCCGTCCGATCCGCGTCTGCCTCGACTTCGACGCGTCGTGGCGCAGCCGCGCGCTCGGCCGCATCGGGGTCCTCCGTTCTCCCGTCGCCACGCCGGAGGCGCTGCGCCGCCTCGCGGAGACCGTGCTCGCGCGACCCGGCTTCGAACTGGTCGGCATCATGTCCTACGAGGCCCAGATCGCCGGGGTGGGCGATGCGCCGGCCGGGAAGCCCGCCGAGGGGGCGCTCCTGCGAGCCGTGCAGCGGGCGAGCGGCGCGGAGCTCGCCGAGCGACGGGCCGCGGCGATCGCCGCCGTGCGGGCCATCGCCCCGCTCGAGTTCGTCAACGGCGGCGGCACCGGATCGATCGAGCGCACGGTCGCCGAGCCTGCGGTGACGGAGGTCGCAGCCGGCAGCGGGCTCTTCGGCCCGCACCTCTTCGACCACTACCGGTCCTTCGACCCCGCCCCGGCGGCGGCGTTCGCGCTCGACGTCGTACGGCGGCCGGACTCGGACACGGCGACCCTGCTCGGCGGCGGCTGGACGGCTTCCGGCCCGGCGGGTCGGGATCGACTCCCGCAGGTCGTGTGGCCGCCCGGCCTGCGCTACGCCCCGAGGGAGGGCGCGGGCGAGGTGCAGACTCCCGTCATCGGCGCCGCCGCGCGCGGGCTGAGGATCGGGTACCGGGTCTGGCTGCGCCACACGAAGTCGGGCGAGCCGATGGAGCACACGAACGAGATCGTGCCGGTCCGCGTCGGATTCGGTGCCGGCGGCGGGACCGGCGGCACGGGAGCGGGCGGCACGGGAACGGGCGGCGGCGCGGCTGGACCCGCCGTCGCGGACGATCCGCTGCCGACCTATCGAGGAGAGGGGCGCTGCTTCCTATGACCGCGAGATGGCGCAACTGGGCGCGGACGGAGCGCTCGAGCCCGGTGCTCGAGGTCGCACCGCGGAGCGTCGACCAGGTCGTGCTCGCCGTGCGGCGCGCACTCGAGACCGGGCACACGGTCAAGGCGATCGGTGCATCGCACAGCTTCACCGCGATCGGTGCGACGGACGGAGTCCGGCTCGACCTGAGCCGACTGCGCGGGCTGGTCGATGTGGATCTCGACCGGGGGCGGGTCACGCTCTGGGCCGGCACGCACCTCTGGGAACTGCCGGCGATCCTGAACCCGCTCGGGCTGGCGCTCGAGAACATGGGCGATATCGATCGCCAGTCCATCTCCGGCGCGACCAGCACCGGGACGCACGGCACGGGCGTCGGCTTCGGCGGGCTGGCGACCGCCGTGGTGGGAGCGACGCTCGTCACCGGCACGGGCGAGGTGCTGACCGTCGACGAGCATCAGCATGCCGAGCTGCTGCCCGCCGTCGCACTCGGTCTCGGGGCCCTCGGCATCCTCGTCACCATGACGATCCAGTGCGTGCCGCGCTATCTGCTGCACGCGGTGGAAGAGCCGGCCCCGCTCGACGAGGCGCTCGACACCTTCGTCGAGCGCACCGGTGCGGCGGACCACTTCGAGTTCTACTGGTTCCCGCACACCACCGGGACCCGGACCAAGACGAACACGCGCCTGCCGCTCGAGGCCGGGGCGAGGCCGCTCGGCGCCGCGGCGCGCGCGCTCGACGAGGAGCTCGTGAACAACGCGCTGCTCGGCGCCGTGGTCGGTTTCGAGCGCTGGGCACCCGCGACGACTCCGGCGATCAACCGAGCCATCGAATCCGTCTCGAGCCGGCGCGACTACTGCGACGAGTCGCATCGCGTCTACGTCACCCGCCGGCGGGTGCGCTTCCGCGAGATGGAGTACGCCCTGCCGCTCGACGCGGTGCCGGCGGCGCTGCGCGAACTGCGGGAGATGATCGAGCGCCGCCGCTTCCGCGTCTCGTTCCCCGTCGAGGTGCGGGCCGCGGCGGCGGACGGGCTGACCCTCTCCACCGCGCACGCGCGGCGGAGCGGCTACATCGCCGTGCACCGCTACTGGCGGGATCCGGATCAGGAGTACTTCCGGGAGGCCGAGGCGATCCTCGCCGCGCATGCCGGCCGCCCGCACTGGGGCAAACTGCACACGCGCACGGCGGAGCAGCTGCGCGAGGTGTATCCGCGCTTCGACGACTTCCTCGCGGTGCGCGACGTGCTGGATCCGGATCGCGCATTCGCGAACCCCTATCTGAACCGGGTGCTCGGCCGATAGCCGCCGGCCGAGTGCGGCCGGGTGCGGCAGGGCACGCCGGCGCGATGCATCGGCGCGGTGCATTCAGGAGGCTCACCGTCGCCGAAGTTAGGATGCAGTCATGACTGGATCACTCATCTCGATTCTCGTGATCGTCGGCATCGTCGTGGTGCTCGGCATCTACGTGTGGGCCACCTACAACTCGCTGGTGACCTTGCGCGTGCGAGTCGATGAGGCATGGAGCGACATCACCGTGCAGCTCAAGCGGCGAGCCGATCTGATCCCGAGCCTCGTGGAGACGGTGAAGGGCTACGCGGCCCACGAGAAGAGCGTCTTCGAGGCGGTGACCCAGGCGCGGGCCGAGACCATATCCGCCTCGGGGCCCGCCGAGGCCTCGGTGGCCGAGAACCACATGCAGCAGGCGCTGAAGAGCATCTTCGCGGTCGCGGAGGCCTACCCGCAACTGCAGGCGAGCCAGAACTTCCTGCAGCTGCAGAGCGAGCTCGTCGATACCGAGAACAAGGTCCAGGCCGCTCGACGCTTCTACAACGGCGGAGTGCGCGAGCTGAACACGAAGATCCAGATCTTCCCGAACAACCTCTTCGCGAAGATGTTCGGCTTCACGACGCGCGAGTTCTTCGAGGTCGAAGACGTGGCGGCGATCTCGGAGCCGCCCCGCATCCAGTTCTAGGCGGCCGCGCCGTGTACCGCGCGATCCGTCGCAACAAGGTCAACAGCGTCCTCATCATCCTGCTCTTCATCGGCATCATCGGGGCGCTGGGCTGGCTCGCCTCCGCCATCTACGGCTCCTCGGCCATCGTCGTATGGGTGCTGGTCTTCGCCGCCGGATACGCGCTGTTCCAGTACTTCGCCGCCGGCCGGCAGGCGATCTCGATGAGCGGGGCGCAGCGGATCGGACCGACTGATCACCCACGGCTCTACCGCATCGTCGAGAATCTGTCGATCACGACCGGCACGCCGATGCCCGAGGTCTACATCGTGCAGGATCCGGCGCCGAACGCGTTCGCCACGGGGCGCGACCCCGAGCACGCCATGGTCGCCGCGACGACCGGCCTGCTCGACATGATGACTGATGCCGAGCTGGAGGGCGTCATGGCGCACGAGCTCGGGCACGTGCGGAACTACGACATCCGCGTCTCGATGATCGTCTACGGCCTCGTCGTGGCGGTCGGCATGGTCTCGGACCTGCTCGTCCGGATGGCCTTCTTCGGCAGGAACAGCAACAGCAACCCTGTTGTCATGATCTTCGGGCTGGTCGCCATGCTGGTGGCGCCGCTCGTCGCCAGCCTGGTGCAGCTCGCCGTCTCCCGGCAGCGGGAGTACCTGGCCGACGCCACCGGAGCGCTGACCACTCGGCACCCCGAGGCGCTCGCGAGCGCGCTGCACAAGCTGAGCGAGTACGGGCGCCCGCTGCAGAAGCAGCACAGCAGCATGGCGCATCTCTGGATCGCCGACCCGCTGAAGCCGGGTCTCGCGCAGCGCCTCTTCGCGACCCATCCGCCGATCCCGGATCGGATCCGGCGTCTGCTCGATATGGGCGGGAAGTTCTAACCGCCCATTCACCGGTGTCGAGGGCGACACCGGCGGCATCGGCGCGCAACGCGATGCGTTGCTCGAGCGCCTGGCCTGGGCGGGAAGTTCTAACCGCCCATTCACCGGTGTCGAGGGCGGTGCGGTCCGGTGCGCTCCGCAGAAGGGCATAGGGTGGAGGGAGCCCGAAGGAGGTCGCCCGCCCCGTGTCAACGATGTTCAGATCTCTCGGGGTGCGCAACTACCGCATCTGGTTCATCGGAGCTCTGGTCTCGAACGTCGGGGCCTGGATGCAGGCCACGGCGCAGAACTGGGTCGTGCTGACCGAGCTCAGCGACAACGACGCCGTCGCCGTCGGGGTCACGATGGCGCTGCAGTTCGGGCCCCAGCTGCTGCTGGTGCCGCTCAGCGGCGCGGTGGCCGACCGCTTCGACCGCCGACGCGTGCTGTTCGTCACGCAGTCGCTGCTCATGCTGCTCGCACTCGGCCTCGGCCTCATGCTGGTCTTCGGGCACGCCGAGCTGTGGCACCTCTACGCCTTCGCGCTGGGGCTCGGTATCGTCAACGCGTTCGACACGCCGGCGAGGCAGGCCTTCGTGTCCGATCTGGTCTCCGCTGATCAGCTCTCGAACGCGGTCGCGTTGAACTCCGCCTCCTTCAACTCGGCGCGGCTGCTGGGTCCGGCCGTCGCCGGTCTGCTCATCGCGGCGATCGGCTCAGGGTGGGTCTTCGTGATCAATTCGGTCTCGTTCATCGCGATGCTGCTCGCGCTCGCGCTCATCCGGGTCCGGCACCGCGGCGCAGTGGCGGTGAGCGGCGGATCGCAGGCGAGTCAGCTGGTGGCGGGATTCCGCTACGTGCGGCGTCGGCACGATCTCGTCGTCATCATGATCATGGTCTTCGTGATCGGCGCCTTCGGCATGAACTTCCCGATCTACTCGTCGACGATGGCCGTCGAGTTCGGCCGTGGCGCGGGGGAGTACGGCGTGCTCTCGTCGATCCTCGCGATCGGTTCGCTCGCCGGTGCGCTGATGGTCGCGCGTCGGCCGGCCGCACGATTCCGCGCGGTGGTCACCGCAGCGGGCGGCTTCGGCGTGTCGGGCACGATCGCCGCGCTGATGCCCACGTTCTGGACCTTCGCCATCTCGCTCGTGCTGCTCGGGTACTGCACCTCGACGCTGCTCTCGACGGCGAACGGCTTCGTGCAGACGACCAGCGAGCCCGGCATGCGCGGCCGCGTGCTGTCGATCTACTTCGCCATCCTCATGGGCGGCACGCCGGTCGGAGCCCCCGTCGTCGGCGCCGTCGCCGATGCGCTCGGCGCGCGGTGGAGCCTCTGGACCGCGGCGCTCGCCGGAGTCGTCGCCTTCGGCGTGGGGCTGGGCTGGCTGATCGTCGGCCGTCGACTCCGAGTGCATGTGCACCTCGGTGCCGCCGGGCATAGACGGCCGCGCCTCACCGTGACGCACGCCGGCCGCCGGCACGACGACGAGGATCCGGCGGAGCAGCTCGAGACGCTGACCGCGCCCCTGTCAGTGCTGCGCCGGAACCCGGTGATCCTGTCGGAGCCGAGCTCCGCGCCGCAGAGCGGAGCCCTCAGCGAGGGACTCACCGGCCCGATCGGCAGCATCGGGGCGCCCGGCGACGACCCTGAGCGCGAGGAACCGGGGGATCGGCGGGGCATGCCCTAGGCTGGTTCGGTCGAGGCGAGATCGAGGTACGGTCGACGCAGGAGGAGGCGAGCGCCGAACATGGCAGAACCGCAGACGCAGCCGTCTCTCACCGTCCTCGTCCCGATGTACAACGAGGAGGCGGTGCTCGAGCTCTTCTACGAGGAGCTGAACCGGGTCATCGAGACGATCCCGGGGATCGATTTCACCTACCTCTTCGTCGACGACGGCTCGCGCGACGCCTCGCTCAGCATCGTCAAGAACTTCGCGACGAACGATCCGCGGGTGACCTACCTGGCCCTCAGTCGGAATTTCGGCAAGGAGCGCGCGCTGCTCGCCGGCTTCGACCACGTCACGACGGACGCGGTCGTGGTGATCGATGCGGATCTGCAGGATCCGCCGGCGCTGATCGCCGAGATGGTGGACTACTGGCAGCAGGGCTACCAGGACGTCTACGCGCAGCGCCGCAGCCGCAAGGGCGAGACCTGGCTGAAACGGGCCACCTCGAACGCCTACTATCGCGTGCTGCAGTCGGTCACCCGGGTGGAGATCCAAGCGAACACGGGGGACTTCCGCCTGCTCGACCGGGCCTGCCTCGACGCGCTGACGCGCTTCCGCGAGACCGAGCGCAACACGAAGGCGCTCTTCTCCTGGATCGGATTCCGGAAGCAGGCGATCCTCTTCGATCGAGAGCCGCGGGCCGCGGGCCGGAGCAAGTTCAACTATCGTCGGCTCACGAACCTCGCCGTCGACGGCATCACCTCGTTCACGACGACACCGCTGCGGGTGTCGGGCTTCTTCGGCTTCATCGTCTCGCTGGTGGCATTCGTCTATCTGCTCGTGATCGTCCTGCAAGCGCTGCTCTTCGGATCGGACGCCGCAGGCTACCCCTCGCTGATGGCGGTGATCCTCTTCCTCGGTGGCGTGCAGCTGATGTCGCTCGGGGTGATCGGCGAGTACGTGGGCCGGATCTTCAACGAGACGAAGGACCGGCCGAACTACCTGATCGGGGAGAGCAATCTGCCGGGGGGCGTCGACCACGACGGCGGCCCGGGCCGGTCCGGCCGGTGAGCGGCGCTCGGAAGCCGCTGCGCTTCGTCCTGGTCGGGCTCGCCAACACGGCGATCGACTTCGGCCTGCTCTTCGCGCTGCGGGCGCTCGGCGTGCCGCTGGTGCCAGCAAACATGATCTCGACCGCGGTCGCGCTCGCCTTCAGCTTTTTCGCGAACCGCAGTTTCACGTTCCGTGCGGCCGGCAGCGGGAGCGCGGCGCGGCAGGCGGTGGCGTTCCTCGTGGTGACCCTCGTCGGACTGTGGGCGCTGCAGCCGCTGGTGCTGCTCGGCGGCACCGCGCTGCTCGGCGGAGTCACGGGCGAGGGCCCGGCGCTCTTCCTGGCGAAGATCGCGGCCACCGCGGTCTCGATGGTCTGGAACTATCTTCTGTACGATCGAGTGGTGTTCCGGAGCCGGCGGTCCGATCGATCGGACGCGCCGCAGACCGATCCGGATCCCGACGAGCGAGGAGCATGATGACGAGCGAGACCCAGCCGATCCGAGCGGGATGGACCTCGTCGAGGCTCGTGCTCGCCGTCACGAAGCACCCGGTCGGCTTCTGGGCGGCGCTGATCGTCGTCTTCGCACTCGCGCGCCTCGCCACCTGGGGCTACCCGTTCGACAGCGACCATTGGATCTTCTACTACGTCGGCCACAACTGGATCGTCGACGGCGGCGACCTCTACGTCGACGCGTGGGATCACAAGCCGCCCATGATCTTCCTCATGAACGGCATCATGGCCGCGCTGCTGGGCGACAGCATCGTGCTGCACCGGATCTGGCTGACCGCCTTCGCGATCCTCGAATGCTGGCTCTTCTACCTGCTGGCGAAGCGGGTGCTGCCCGGGATGCTGGATCGCGCCGACGCCGCCGACGCGTCGCGCGCCGCGGATCGCCCGGGCTCCCGCACCGCCCGCATCATCGACCGCGAGGTCGCCGTGAAGCTGACGCTGCTCGCCTACGTCTTCTTCCGCAACCTCTCGCAGTTCACCGACAGCGGCAACAACACCGAGGGCTACGGCGTCATCCTGGTGCTCCTGCTCGTGCTGGCCTACCTGAAGTTCGCCGACACCGGTCGACTGCACTGGCTCGCCCTCGCCGGCCTCTCCTGCGGCGTGCTCTTCTGGTTCAAGGGCAACTTCCTGATCTTCGGCGGCATCATCGGACTGCTCCTGCTCATACACGGGTGGAGGACGCGGGGCCGGGCGGGCGGCCGCCTGATCCTGCAGGTCGTCGTCTACGTCGCGCCGATCGTGCTCGTCGCGCTGGCCTGGTTCGCCTACTTCGCGGCTCGCGGCACCTTCGACGACTTCTGGCTCGCCTCCTTCGGCTTCTCCGCGCTCTACGCGACGAGCGCCTGGGCCGGCAAGGTCAGCGCGAACATCCTGCTCATCGTCACCACCGCGGCGCTCATGGTGCCCGCGCTCATCCTCTTCGTCGTCTACCTGCGAGACATCCGGGCGCAGTGGAAGTCGCAGAGCTACCAGCTGGTCGGAGCCATGTTCCTCGCGGGGTACGTGCTGATCGGGCTGGTGGGATCCTTCTACCCCTACTACCTGCTCATCACGATGCCGTTCACCGTGCTCGTGATGATCTTCGCGATGCTGCGGGTCTCGAGCCTCGGCAAGGTGTGGCGCGTGATCCTGATCGCCGGGCTCGTGTTCACGCTCGTCGCCAACTACGCGATCTCGACCCGCCAGCTGCTCAACAACTTCACCGGCTCCGCCGCGGTCGATGCGCAGCAGAAGATGGCGGCCGCCGAGTACATCCAGGAGCACACGGAGCCGGAGGAGCGGATCCTCTCCTACGACTACGGCGCGACCTTCTACCAGCTCGCGCAGCGCAAGGCGCCGAGCCGCTTCGTCTCGGCGAGCGTGCTGCTGCTCGACTTCCGCGACGGTTTCGGGCTCGGATTCAACGATGAGGTGATCGCGGGCATGGAGGCGCACGGCGTGCGCTACGTCATGCTGAGCGGCATCAATCGCGAGCTCTACGAGACGAACACGCAGATGAGCGACTACCTCGCGGAGCACTTCCGCACCGCCGAGACCTTCGGCGACGTCGAGGTGCTGGAGCGCGTCGACGAGTAGGTGCGGGCGGCCCCGCGCCGAGTCGCTGGAAACCGCCCGCGCGAGTAGGCTGGGTGGGTACGCTGACGGCCGATCCGCCGTTCTTCTTCTTCAACATCGGAGTCGATACACCGTGAGTGATTTCCTGTCCGCCCAGACCCGCACCGAGACCGATTCGCTCGGCAGCGTCGAGATCCCCGCCGCGGCCTACTGGGGCGTTCATACCGCCCGCGCTCACGAGAACTTCCCGATCTCGCGACGCCCCGTCTCGGTCTACCCCGACTTCGTGCGCGCCTTCGCGTGCGTGAAGCAGGCGGCGGCGCGCGCCAACCTCGAAATCGGCGCCCTCGACGAGCAGCGCTCCACGCTGATCGACCGGGCCTGCGAGGAGATCAAGACCGGCATGCTGCTCGACCAGTTCGTCGTCGGCGTCGTGCAGGGCGGCGCCGGAACCTCGACGAATATGAACGCGAACGAGGTCATCACGAACCGCGCGCTCGAGCTCGCCGGCCACGCGAAGGGCGACTACGCCTTCATCAACCCGAACGATCACACCAACCGCAGCCAGTCGACGAACGACACCTATCCGACCGCGATCAAGGTCGCTCTCGCCTTCTCACTGACCAGCCTGCTCGAGGAGCTGGCGCTGCTCGCCGACTCCTTCGCGGCGAAGGGCCGGGAGTTCTCCCACATCATCAAGGTGGGCCGTACCCAGCTGCAGGACGCCGTGCCGATGACGCTCGGGCAGGAGTTCAACGCCTTCGCGGTGACACTGCGCGAGGACATCGAGCGCCTCACCGAAGCCGTGACGCTGCTGCGCGAGGTCAACATGGGCGCCACGGCGATCGGCACGGGCATCAATGCACCGCGCGGGTACAAGGAGGCGGTCATCCGCCATCTGCGCGACATCACGGGTCTCGAGCTGGTCACCGCCGGCGACCTGGTCGAGTCGACCAGCGACACCGGCGTGTTCATCACCTTCTCGGGCGCGCTCAAGCGCAGCGCGCTCAAGCTCTCGAAGATCTCGAACGACCTCCGCCTGCTGTCCTCCGGCCCGCAGGCCGGCCTCGGCGAGATCAACCTGCCGGCGCGCCAGGCGGGGTCCTCCATCATGCCGGGCAAGGTCAACCCCGTGATCCCGGAGGCGGTCTCGCAGGTCGCTTACGCGGTCGCGGGATCCGATGTGACGGTGTCGATGGCGGTGGAGGCCGGGCAGCTGCAGCTCAACGCCTTCGAGCCGATCATCGCCCACTCGCTCTTCCAGTCGATCACCTGGCTGGAGCGCGCCTGCCAGACGCTTCGCCTCAACTGCGTCGACGGCATCACCGCGAACGAGGATCGTCTCGCCGACACCGTCTCGCGCTCGGTCACGGTCATCACCGCGCTCGCGCCGGTGATCGGCTATGCGGAGGCCGCGAAGCTCGCGAAGGAGGCGCTGGCCACCAACGAGAGGGTGTCGGAACTCGTCACCTCGCGCGGGCTGCTCGATCAGTCGCAGCTCGACGATATCCTGCAGCCGGCGCGCCTCGCGGGCCTCGAGCCCGAGACCGGCGCCATGGACATCGTGACCGCGCCCGAGGTGGTCGAAGGGGAGTGAGCCCGGCGGGGATCAGGCCTGCGTGCAGGTGCTGGTGAGCGCCCCGATGCCCTCGATCGTGACGGTCACCTCGGTGCCGGGCACGAGGTAGAGCGGCGGCTTGCGCGAGCGCCCGGCGCCGCCCGGGGATCCGGTCGAGATGAGCGTGCCGGGGAGCAGGGTGAGCGACTGCGACAGCGAGGCGATGAGCTGGGCCACGGTGCGGATCATGTACCCGGTCGTCGAGTCCTGAACGCGCAGCCCGTCGACGTCGGTGGTGAGGTGCAGTGCTTGCGGGTCCGGGATCTCGTCGGCGGTCACGACGACGGGGCCCACCGGGGTGAAGCCGTCGAAGGACTTGCAGCGCGACCACTGCGGCTCGAGGAACTGGATGTTGCGGGCCGTGATGTCGTTGATCGCCGTGTAGCCGAAGACGTGATCGAGGGCTGCCTCGGCGGACACGTTCTTCGCTGCGCGACCGATGATCACGCCGAGCTCGCCCTCGTAGTCGACCTCCTCGCTGAGGTGGGTCGGCAGCGGCACGTCCCGGCCGTGGCCGTTGAGCGAGTTCGGGAACAGCGAGAACAGCACCGGACCCGAGTCGTTGTCGAGGTTCAGCTCGCTCGCGTGCTCGTCGTAGTTGAGGCCGACGGCGAGCACGATCGGCGGATCCAGCACCGCGGAGGCGTAGGCGACGTCCTCGAGTGGGAGCCCGCGGTCTTCCGGCAGCGCGTCGAGCGCGGCGCGCACGCGGGCGGTCGCCTCGGGGCCGGCCTCGATCAGCTCCTGCAGGGTGGCGAAGCTCTCGCCCAGGTCCCGCAGCGGTACGAAGCTCTCGCCCCTCACCGCCACGAACTCCGGCTGCCGACTCCCTGCCCGGGTCACATGCGCAAACTTCACTCATCCAGGCTACCGACTTCTGGCGGAGCATGCCCGTCGGGTATCGACTATCGAATACGGAAACCGTGGTCTGGATCCCACAACTCCCGGTGCGGCGGTGTGCTTCCTCTGAGAGCGAACGCGCCGCGACAAAGCCGGCGGAACCCGGAAGAATGGGGCGTATGAGTGAAGCACCGCTGACCAAGCCCGAGATCGACTTCCCCGAGGGCCCGGCCCCGACCGAGCTCGAGATCGTCGATCTCGTCGAAGGCACCGGCGCAGAGGCGCAGGCGGGATCCACCGTCGAGGTGCACTACCTGGGCGTCGAGTACGACAGCGGCGAGGAGTTCGACAGCTCGTGGGGCCGCGGTGAGACCATCAACTTCCCGCTGCGCTCGCTGATCCAGGGCTGGCAGCTGGGCATCCCGGGCATGAAGGTGGGCGGCCGCCGCAAGCTGACCGTGCCGCCGGCTCAGGCGTACGGCACCGCGGGCGGGCATCCGCTCTCGGGCAAGACGCTGATCTTCGTGATCGACCTCAAGAACGTCGGCTGATCGCTGAGCCGTATCATCGCGCACGGGTCCGGGAACGGGCCCGTGCGCTTTGCTCTCAGCACTGACTGAACCCGCCGTTTCCTGAGAACCCGCTGAGTGGTAGGTTCGGTTCCGTGCGCGTGCGCAGGGCATGCGCGGAAACGGAGCACCAGGTGGCAGAGACAGAGTCGTCGACGACTGCGAAGTCGGCGCAACGGGGGCAGGGGGAGCCGTCCGGCGCACTCGACCGCTACTTCGAGATCAGCAAGCGCGGCTCGACGTTCGGCCGCGAGGTGCGCGGCGGCATCGTGACCTTCGTCACGATGGCCTACATCGTGATCCTCAACCCGATCATCCTCACGACGACGACCGACGTCGCGGGCACCCGACTCGAGTTCGGCCAGGTGGGAGCCGTGACGGCCCTGACCGCGGGCGTGATGACGATCCTCTTCGGCATCGTGAGCCGTCTGCCCTTCGCCTTCGCGGCCGGCCTCGGCATCAATGCGTTCCTGGCCTTCACCGTCGTCGGCCAGGTCACCTGGCCCGAGGCGATGGCGCTCGTCATGATCAACGGCGCACTCATCGTGCTGCTCGCCGCCACCGGCCTGCGCCGCATGATCTTCGACGCGGTTCCGATGGAGCTCAAGATCGCCATCACGGTGGGCATCGGCCTCTTCATCGCCTTCATCGGGTTCGTGAACGCGGGCTTCGTCACCTCCAGCGCCTCTCCGCCGGTCGGACTCGGCGTCTTCGGGTCGGTCGCCACAGTGCCGACGCTGCTGTTCATCGTGACCCTGGTGATCACCGGCATCCTCGTGGCGCGCAAGGTCAGAGGCGGCCTGCTGATCGGTCTCGTGACCGGCACGGTGCTCGCCGTCGTCGTCGAGGCGATCTGGCACCTCGGCGCGCGCGGGACCGACGAGGCCGGCAACGTCGTGAACCCCGGCGGTTGGGGCCTCACCGTCCCCGAGCTCACCGGGAACCCGTTCCAGGTCCCCGATCTGAGCCTGGTGGGCGCGGTCAGCTTCGACTTCGGCAAGGTCGCCGTCATCGCGGTCGTCATGCTCGTGTTCAGCCTGCTCTTCATGAACTTCTTCGACGCCATGGGCACGTTCACCGGGCTTTCGCGTGAGGCCGAGCTGGCCGATGAGAAGGGCAACTTCCCCCGGCTCAAGTCCGCGCTGGTCGTCGAGGGCGTCGGGGCGCTCGCCGGCGGCTTCACCTCCTCCTCTTCGAACACGGTGTTCATCGAGTCGGGATCGGGCATCGGCGAAGGCGCGCGGACGGGCTTCGCGAACCTCGTCACCGGCGTGCTGTTCCTGCTCGCGATGTTCCTCACGCCGATCGCGGAGATCGTGCCTACCGAGGTCGCGGCGGCGGCGCTGGTCGTGGTGGGGGCGATGATGATGACCCAGATCAAGTCCATCGACCTCGCCCGCTTCGACGTCGCGCTGCCCGTCTTCCTGACGGTCACCGTGATGCCCTTCACCTATTCGATCGCCAACGGCATCGGCGCCGGCTTCATCTCGTGGGTGCTGATCCGCACCTTCTCGGGCAAGGGGCGCGACGTGCACTGGCTGCTGTGGACGGTCGCCGCCGGCTTCGTGATCTACTTCGCCAGGGGACCGATCGAGATGCTCCTCGGCGCGTAGCGCGCACGATCAGCCATCGGAAGGCGCTCCGTGCTCACCGCGCGGGGCGCCTTCCCGTTGCCCGAGCAGGTGCTCGAGCAGCGGATCGAGGATCGCCAGGCCGTCGTTCACCCCGCCGGGCGAGCCCGGCAGCGTCATGACGAAGGTGCCGCCGGCGAAGCCGGCCACGCCGCGGGTGAGCAGTGCGCTCGGCAGGGTCGCCGCGCCGCGCCGGCGAAGCTCTTCGATGAGGCCGGGCAGCTGCTGCTCGAGCAGCGGCGCGATGACCTCGGGGGTGCGGTCGTCGGGGGAGACCCCGGTGCCCCCGGTGACGAGGATCACGGCCGGCCGCTCGGCGAGCATGGCGCGCACGGCGTCGCCGACCGGGGCACCGTCGGCGACGACGGTCTGCGCCGGGGCGGCGAAACCGCGTTCGAGGAGCCAGGCGCGGATGATGGGCCCCGTGGTGTCGGGCCGCTCGCCGGCGGCGGCCCGCGTCGAGGCGACTACCACGCGCGCATCGCGCCCGGTCATTCGAGCTGCCAATCGCCGCTCTTGCCGCCCGACTTCGCGAGTACGCGCACCCCGCTGATCACGGCGTGACGGTCGACGGCCTTGATCATGTCGTAGAGGGTGAGCGCGGCGACGCTCGCCGCGGTGAGCGCCTCCATCTCGACGCCGGTCACCCCGCGGACCGAGGCGGTCGAGACGATGCGCACGCGGTCCCCCCGGGCCTCGAAGTCGACGGAGAGTTTGGTGAGCGGAAGGGGGTGGCAGAGGGGGATCAGCTCCCACGTGCGCTTCGCCGCCATGATGCCGGCGATGCGCGCCGTGCCGAGGGCTTCGCCCTTGGGGAGGTCACCGGCCATGAGGCGATCGACCACGTCGGCGCGGGTCTCGAGGGTGGCCTCGGCCCGCGCGGTACGGGAGGTGACGGCCTTCTCGGTGACGTCGACCATGTGCGCACTGCCGTCCGCTCGCAGGTGGGTGAGGTCGGGCGCGGTGGTGGGGTGCGTGTCAGTCATCGATCCTCCAGATCTCGATCGGGGCTCCGGCGGGGAGGTGATCCACCCCTACCGGGAGATGCGCCAGTACTTCGGCGGACGCGAGATCCGCGAGCAGGTGGGAACTCGGCGGAGTCACATGCACGCGCCCGGCCTCATCGACGCGCCCGCGCCTCAGCTGGTGCTTCTGCGGCGGCGAGTCGACCGCGTGGGCGAGCGGCAGGTGCTCGGAGGGGCGCAGTGCCGGCCGGCCGGCGTGCGCGCGGAGCAGGGGGAGCAGGAAGAGTTCGGCCGAGAGGGCGGAGCTGACCGGGTTCCCGGGGAAGCACAGCGCGGGCAGGCTGCCTCCGCCGGGGAGGGCGAGGCCGCCGCAGCCCTGCGGGCCGCCCGGCTGCAGGGCGAGTCCGGTGAACTCCGCGCCGAGACCGGCGAGCGCTTCTCGCACGACCTCGTAGGCCCCGGCGCTGATGCCGCCCGAGGTCACGAGGACGTCGGCGGTGGAGCCCTCTTCTACCACGAGCCGTCGCAGCGCGTCGGGCGAGTCCGAGACTCTGCAGACCTCGACGTCGGCGCCGGCTCCGCGCAGCGCGCTCGCGAGCAGCGGCGTGTTCGCGTCGTAGATGCGCCCCGGGGCGAGCGGCTCGCCGGGGGCGGAGACCTCGTCGCCGGTCGAGACGAGCAGGATCCGCGGCTTCGGCCGCACGGGCACGCTGCGCACGCCGGCGTTCGCGAGGAGGCCGATGCGAGAGGGCGTGAGACGCACTCCGGCATCGAGCAGGATCGCCCCGGCCGGCAGGTCGGATCCGGCCGTGCGCACGAACTCCGCCGGCGCGGGCGCCGCGACGAAGCGCACCGATCCCTGCGGCGCCGGGTCGCCGGCGCGCCGGAGCTCGCCGAAGCGCGGCGGGTCGGCGAGCTCGATCGGGATCACCGCGTCCGCGCCGATGGGTATGGCCGCGCCCGTCATCACCGGAGCGGCGGTGCCGGGTTCGTGCTCGATCGGAGGATCGCCGGCCGCGGTGGTGCGGCCGAGCCGGAGCTCGAGGGCTCCCTCGATGGGGGGCGGCGGGAAGTCGGCGAGCCGCACCGCGTAGCCGTCCATCTGCGAGTTGTCGAACGGCGGCAGGGGGATCTCGGAGACGAGGCTCGTCGCCGTCGCCCGGCCGGCGAGCGCGGGGTCGTCGATGGGCAGGTGCTCGGCCGGAGCGGCGGCGAGTCGCGCGAAGACGGGGTCGAGCAGCGCGTGCACCACGCGCGTGTGCTCGGCGACGGTGCGCACGATCAGCCGCCCGCGAAGGCGGGGAGCACGTCGACCCGCGTCCCCGCGATCTCGCCCCCGTCGCGCCGCACGGTGCCGTCGACGAGGAACGAGCCGGTGCGGAGCACCCGCCGCATCTCCTCGCCGTAGGCGTCGGCCAGTTCGCCGCGCAGCGCGTCGAGCGTCGCCTCGGCGAGCTCGCGCTCCTCCTCCTCGCGGCCGGCAGCCTCCGCGGCCGCGGCGAAGTATCTGACGGTGATGCGGGACATACCGCCATCGTACCCCGCCCGTCCGCCCGTTCCCCGCCCGTTCCCGGTGCGGCCCCGGGTCAGTTCGCGGTGCGCCCGCGCAGCGCGACGAGCACGGCGATCGAGACGACGATCAGGATCAGGGAGAGCGTGAGCGCCGTGTCCTGGGTAACACCGGCACCGTTGAACGCCGTGTAGATCGCGAGCGGCACGGTGCGCGTCGTCCCGGCGGCGTTGCCGGCGAACAGCGCGGTCGCGCCGAACTCGCCGAGCGCGCGAGTGAAGCAGAGGATGGTGCCGGCGGCGAGACCCGGCGCGACCATCGGGAGCGTGACGAGGAAGAGGGCGCTCGTCGGCTTCGCTCCGAGCGTCGCCGCGGCCTCCTCGTACGCGGGGTCGAGGCCCCGCAGCGCGCCCTCGACCGAGATCACGAGGAAGGGGAGCGCGACGAAGGTCTGGGCGATCACCACCGCGACAGTCGTGAAGGGGATCCGGATGCCCAGCTCGGAGAGCGCGTCGCCGAGCACGCCGCCCCGGCCGAGCAGCGAGAGCAGCGCGAGGCCGCCGACGAGCGGGGGCAGGACGAGCGGCAGGGTGACGACCGCGCGCAGGAGCGCGGCGGTCGTCCCCGTGGTCCGCGAGATGACGATCGAGAGCGGGACGCCGAGAACGAGGCAGATCCCGGTGGAGATCAATGCCGTGACCACGGAGAGACCGAGGGTGCTCGCCGTCTCGGGCGCGGCGAGCGTGCGGGGCAGCGCCGCCCAGTCCATGCGCGAGAGCAGCGCGAGCAGCGGAAGCACCAGCACCGCCCCGCCGATGACGGCGGGGACGATGATGGTGCCCGGAACCCCCCGGTGGATCGGGCGGGTGCCACCCGACCCGGTCACGCCGGGCCGAAGCCGAGCTGCTCGAAGAGCGACTGCGCCTCGTCGGAGAGCATGAAGTCGGCGAACGCCTGGGCGGCATCCGGCGACCCGGATCCGGCGAGCGGGGCGATCACATAGCTGCCCGCGGCCTCGATCGAGCCCTCGATCTCGATGCCCTCGACGGCGCCGTCGGAGCGCAGCACGTCGGAGCGGTAGATCAGCCCGGCGTCGGCCTCGTCGTTGCTCACCTTGGTGAGCACGGCCGTCACGTTCTGCTCCTCGCTGACGGGCTCGAGTGCGACGTCGTCGCGCTCGAGGAGCTGCTGCGAGGCGGCGCCGCAGGGCACCTCGGGCGCGCAGACGACCACGATCGGCAACTCGCCGTCGGGGCCGGGCTTCACGAGGTCGGCCAGCGTCTCGATGCCCAGCGGGTTGCCCGGGGCCACGGCGATCTGGAGGCTGCTCGTCGCGAAGATCACGGGATCGGAGGCCAGCAGGCCCTCCTCGGCGACCTTGTCCATATTGTTCTCATCGGCCGAGGCGAAGACGTCGACGGGCGCGCCGCCGATGATCTGCGTCGCCAGGGTGGACGATCCATCGAAGGTGAGGCCCTCGAAGGTCACTCCGGGATGCAGCTCCTGGAACGCGGCGGTGAGCTGCTCGAACGCCGGCTGCAGCGAGGCCGCGGCCGAGACGGTGAGCGTGCCCGTGAGCTCGCTCGCCGGGGCCGGCTCCGCGTCTCCGCCCGTCGACGCGTCCGGCGCGCTCGCGCAGCCGGCCAGCAGCGCCAGAGCGAACCCCGCAGCGGCGAGGCCCCGGATCGTGCGGGTCGTCGTGGTGTTCATGCGTCCTCCTGGTGTGGGCCGGCGCTGATCGGATGGCCACCGGCGGGTTCGGCTGCGGTGATCAGCGAGCAGTCTCGATGATCACCGTGGTGGCTTTGACGATGGCGGTCGCCCGCGAACCGATCTCGATCCCGAGCTCGTCCAAGGCCTCCGCGGTCATCAGCGAGACGACGCGATTCGGGCCGCACTGCAGCTCGACCTGCGCGACGATGCCCGAGCGCTCGACGGCGGTGACGATCCCGGTGAACCGGTTGCGCGCGCTCCGTCGCACCGGCTCGTCGTCGTCCCGCGGCGGCGCGAGTTCGAGCGTGCGCTGGGCGAGGGAGGCGCCGGATACGACCTGCCGCCCGCTTTCGTCGATGCTCGCCTCGAGTAGACCATCGGTAGCCCACCGACGGATCGTGTCGTCGCTCACGCCGATCAGGCGCGCCGCTTCGCTGATCCGGAAATACGTCATGAAGCCCAGCTTACATCCGTGCCTGCGTGTGTCTGACCGGATTCTCGACGCATATGCGCACGCCTGAAGAGTTGCGAATCGCCGCGTGCCCCCGCCGCTGCCCGCGCCTCGCCTCATTGACTTCCCCGATGGCCCGGGTTACCGTCGGGGTATCGGCGGCACTCGGCAAATGCCCCGGCGGATCAGGACCGAAGCATTTCGGTGCTTCCTTCCTCTTCACGCAGTGCTGCGAGAGGAGATGCTGACATGGGCAGCGTGGGATTGCTGTACGTCGGAGCCGTTCTGTTCATCAACGGCCTCATGCTGATCGACGTCGTGCCGGGGAGATCCGCGGCCGCGATGAACCTCTTCGTCGGGGGAATGCAGGTGATCTTCCCGACCATCATCATCATGCAGTCGGGCGGGGACCCGGCGGTGGTCCTCGGGGCCTCCGGCCTGTACCTGTTCGGTTTCACCTACCTGTACGTCGCCTGGAACATCCTGACCGGTGCGAGCGGGGAGGGGCTCGGATGGTTCTCCCTCTTCGTCGCCGGCTGCGCGGTCGTCTACGGGATCCTGCAGTTCACCCTGTTCGACGACCCGGTGTTCGGCGTGATCTGGTTCTCGTGGGCCGTGCTCTGGTTCCTGTTCTTCCTGGTGCTCGGGCTGGGCAAGGAGCAGCTGACGCGCCGAACGGGCTGGTTCACGCTGCTGCTCGGCATCTTCACCGGCGCGATTCCCGCACTGCTGCTGCTCAGCGACGGCTACGCGACCGGGGCGACCGAGGGCATCATCGCTGCGGTGCTCGGGGCGGTGCTTCTGGCGATCTCGTGGGTGCTCGGCCGGCCGGTCGAGCGAGCGGCGCCGGCGCACGTCACGGACCCAGCGATACCCCACTGATCTTCCACTGCGAGCAGTCGTCGCGCGGTGGTGACGAAAGGAGCGGCCCGGATGCCGAGTTACAGCTACCGATGCGTCGAGGGCTGCCGCTTCGAGGCGATCTACCCGATGGCAGAGGTGCCGCAGGAGACGGAATGCCGCGACTGCGGGGCGGTCGCCCGCCGCGCCATCACGGCGCCCCACCTCTCGGTGGCGGACAGCTCGGCGTTCCGCCTCATGGACGGGGCGGCGCGGAGCGCCCATGAGCCGGAGGTGGTGACGAGTCTGCCCTCGGCGGCCGGCCCCGCACGCCGTCGATCGGTCACGCACAACCCGCTGCACGCGAAGCTGCCGCGCTCCTAGCGCGGCGGCAGGAAGTCCGGCGGCGATGCCGCCGCCGCAACAACAAGGAGAAGAAGGAAGGTCGAGGGCGATGCCCGAACACATATTCAAACTGGATTCCAATAAGAAGTTCGTCGACCAGGAGAAACTCGGTCACAACCGCTGGCACCCGGAGATCCCGCCGGTCGCGACGGTGAAGCCCGGCGACAGCTTCCGGGTCGATTGCCGTGAATGGTTCGACGGCGCGATCAAGAACGACGACTCGGCGCAGGACATCCTCGACGCCCCCCTGCTCACGGTGCATACGCTCAGCGGACCCTTCGCCGTCGAAGGGGCGAAGCCGGGCGACCTGCTGATCGTCGACATCCTCGACGTCGGCCCGATCCCGCAGGAGGACTCCGGGCCGCTCGCCGGCCAGGGCTGGGGATACACCGGCATCTTCGCGACTCGGAACGGCGGCGGCTTCCTGACCGAGCAGTTCCCGGACGCCTACAAGGCGGTCTGGGACTTCAACGGGCAGACGGCGACATCGCGGCACGTTCCCGGAGTTTCCTTCACCGGCCTGATCCATCCGGGCCTCATGGGCACCGCGCCTTCGGCGGAGCTGCTCGCGACCTGGAACGCACGTGAGGGCGCACTCATCGCGACGGACCCTGATCGGGTTCCGCCGCTCGCTCTGCCGCCCGAGGCCGAGCACGCCGTGCTCGGAGGACTGGACCGCGGAGAATGGGCGAGGGTCGGATCCGAAGCCGCGCGAACCGCTCCGCCGCGCGAGAACGGCGGCAACCAGGACATCAAGAACCTGAGCAAGGGGACGCGGATCTTCTACCCGGTGTTCGTCGACGGGGCGAACCTCTCGGTGGGCGACCTGCACTTCTCCCAGGGCGACGGTGAGATCACCTTCTGCGGTGCGATCGAGATGGGCGGGTTCATCGACCTGCGCGTCGACCTCATCAAGGGCGGGATGGACACCTACGGCGTCTCGGAGAACGCGATCTTCATGCCGGGCAACGTCGATCCGCAGTTCAGCGAGTGGCTGGCCTTCTCGGGGACCTCGGTGACCCTCGACGGCGAGCAGAAGTACCTCGACTCGCACCTGTCGTACCAGCGCGCGTGCCTGCACGCGATCGACTACCTCACGAAGTTCGGCTACAGCCCCGAGCAGGCCTACCTGCTGCTGGGAGCGGTGCCGATCGAGGGCCGTCTCTCCGGTGTGGTCGACATCCCGAACTCGTGCTCGACGGTCTACATCCCGACCTCGATCTTCGACTTCGACGTGCGGCCTTCGGCGTCGGGTCCCGTGCAGATCGACCCGGGGATCGGCGCACCGCGCGCGGCGGCGTGACACCGCGTCGCCGCCGGCCGGTGCCGCGAACCTGCCTCCGGGTTCCGCCTCAGGCGTGACCCGGGGCCGGGTTCACGGCCGCCTCTCCGCAGGGCTGCGGGATCGGTGGGTGCGGAGATCGGCGGAGTCGGATCAGTCCGTCGTGTCGTCGGCTGTGTCGTCGTCCGTCGCATCCTCAGGTGCGGCGCCGACGATCCGGTCGGGCCGGGAGTAGACGACCATCGACGGGCCGCGCAGGAAGCCGACGAGCGTGAGCCCGGACTCCTCGGCGAGATCCGCCGCCAGCGACGAGGGCGCCGACACCGCCGCGAGCATCGGGATCCCGGCCATCAGCGCCTTCTGGGTGAGCTCGAAGCTCGCGCGTCCCGAGACCATGAGCACGCAGGATCGTGCCGGCAGGCGACCGTTCATGAGGGCCCAGCCGACGACTTTGTCGACCGCGTTGTGGCGGCCGACGTCCTCGCGCAGTACGAGCAGTTCCCCGGTCCGCCCGTCGAAGAGTCCGGCGGCATGCAGGCCGCCGGTGCGATCGAACACCCGCTGCTGGGCGCGCAACGCCTCCGGGAAGCCCGCGAGGGCGGCGGCGTCGATCTCGAGCTGATCGTCGGCGACGGTGAAGTGCGTCTGCGTGTGCACGGCGTCGATGCTCGCCTTGCCGCACAGGCCGCAGGAGCTCGTCGTGTAGAAGTTCCGCTCGAGGCTCGGGTCGGGCGGAGCGACGCCTGGAGCGAGCGACACGTCGAGGATGTTGTAGGTGTTGCCCTGTTCGTCCGATCCCTCGTACTCGGCTCCCGCGCAGTAGCGCGCCGTGGAGAAGTCCTCGCCCCGATGGATCACGCCCTCGGAGACGAGGAAGCCTGCGGCGAGCTCGACGTCGTGACCGGGCGTTCGCATCGTCACCGCGAGCGAGCGGCCGAAGACGCGGATCTCGAGCGGCTCCTCCACGGTGAGATAGTCCGCGCGCCGGGTCGGCGAGCGCCCGACGGTGAGACGGGTGACGCGGCGGCGATCGGCGATGCGGGACACGCTTCTTGGATAGCATCGAATGCGGGAGAGAGCAAACGAGGAGCCGACTGCTCGGGGCGGAGGTGCGGGATGGCCGATGCGGCCGGGTCGTCGATGGTGACGGCCGAGGAGCACCTCGCATGGATCCTCGACCGGGTTCCGGCACTCGCCCCCCGGAGTCTGCCCGTGGGCGAGGCGCACGGGCTCACCCTCGCCGGCGACGCGAATGCGTGCCATGATCTGCCGCTCTGGGACAACTCCGCGATGGACGGCTACGCGCTGCGTGCGGCGGACGTCGCGGCAGCGGGCCCCGCATCGCCGATCGCGCTGCGGGTGCTCGGCGAGGTGGCGTCCGGGAGCGCCGAGGACCCGCAGATCGGTCCAGGAGAGGCCGTACGGATCATGACCGGGGCGCCGGTGCCTGCGGATGCGGACGCCGTGGTGCCCGTCGAGCACACGCGGGGGGATCGCGCGGACGACCCGTGGGCGGTCGAGCGGGTCGAGGTGATCCGCCGGGCGGATCCCGGCGCGAACATCCGGATCCGCGGCGAGGACACCGCAGCCGGGGCGGTGCTCGCGCGGGCCGGAGACCTCCTGACCGCGAATCGAGTGGCTGCGCTCGCCGCCGCGGGCGAAGCCGCTGTGCTCGTCCGCCCCCGCCCGAGGGTTGCCGTCGTCGCCACCGGCTCAGAGCTGCAACCGGCCGGCGCGCCGCTGCGCCGAGGCCAGATCCCCGAATCCAACTCGATGCTCGTCGCCGGGCTGCTCGCGGAATGCGGGGTCGCAGCGGAGGCGGTGCAGGTGCACGGCGACGACACCGACGCCTTCGCCCGGGTGCTCGCCGAACTCGCATCCCAGGTGGACGCGATCATCACCACGGGCGGCGTCGGGCCGGGCCGGCACGACATCGTGCGGATCGCCGTCGAGGCCGAGCCGGAGGTGCGCGCCGTGCGGGTCGCGGTCAAGCCCGGTCAGCCGCAGTGCACGGGCCGCCTTGCCGGCGGCGCCTGGATATTCGCCCTGCCGGGCAATCCCGTCAGCGCCGCGGTGAGCTTCGAACTCTTCGTCCGGCCGGCACTGCTGCGGATGCAGGGCCGCGGCGAGGTGCAGCGGATGCGCCTGCCCGCCGTCGCCGCGAGTTCCTGGCGCGGATCCGCGGGGCGCCTCCAAGTGCTTCCGGTGCGGATCGACCGCGAGCCGGGCGGCCTCGTCTGTCGGCCGAGCGTGAACCCGCGCGGCGTCTCGCACGCGGTCGGCGGCAGCGGCGCCGCGAACGGGTATGCGCTCGTGGGGCCCGAACGCGGCGACGTCGCCGCCGGCGATCCGGTCGACGTGATCGTGCTGGAGCCGTGATGACGGTGAGCGGGAGGTCGGAGCCGCTCGCGGCGATCGTGCTGGCCGGTGGCCGGGGATCGCGCATGGGAGGGCGGGACAAGGCCGGGCTGCGGCTCGCCGGCGAACGGATGGTCGACCGTGTCGTCGCCGCGGCTCGCCGCGCGGGGGCGGATCCCGTGGTCGTCGCGGGCCCGGCGCACGCGGCGCCCGAGGGGTGCCTCGTCGCGCGAGAGGATCCTCCCTTCTCCGGACCGCTCGCCGCGCTCGCAGCCGCGCTCGACGCGCTCCCGCCCGCAACGTCGGCATGGCACGGCGGTTCGGTGCTGCTGCTCTCCTGCGATCTCGTGCGTCCTGCCGCCGTCGTGGCGCGGCTCCGGGAGGCGGCGATCCAGGAAGACGCGGACGCGACCGTGCTGCGCGATCCCGACGGGCGGGAGCAGTGGCTCGCCGGCTGCTACCGGCTCCGCGAGCTTCGGGCCGGGGTGGCGGCGCTGGGCAGCGAGACCGCCGACCGGCCGCTGCGACTGGCGTTCGGCGGACTGCGGGTGGGCTACCGGTCTGCCGAGGCCGCGTTGATCGCCGACGTCGACACGCCGGAGGACCTCGAGCGGGCCCGCGCCGCCGGCGCGCCGGAGGGGGAGGCCGCGGAGAGCGACTCCGAAGGGGATCGTCGACAGTGAATCAGGAGAAGAAGGAGACACCATGTCCGAGACCAAGCATCTTCCGCCGGAGGCACTGAACGACTGGCTCGCCGCCGCAGCCGCAGAGCTGGGCCTCGACCCCTCGGCGGTCGATATCGCCACGGTGCTGAACGTGGCGCGCGACGTCGCCCATGACGTCGCCCGCCCGGCCGCCCCGCTGAGCACGTTCCTGCTGGGCGTCGCCGTCGGCGCCGCGGGAGGCTCTGCTGTGGACTCCGCCGCCGGCGCTGCTGCCGGCACCGCGGCGGGGGACGGGCGCCTCGCGGAGCTCGCCGAGCGGCTCACCTCGCGCGCGGCGGCATGGAAGCGGGCCCAGGCCGAGCCGGAGGCTTAGCCGAAGGCTGCGGCCGGCACGCGATCGGCGAGCAGCGCGACGTGCGCATCCGCGCTTTCCGCCAGCTCGGCACGGGTGAGAATCAGGGTCGCGGTGTTCGGCCCCGCGAGGCGGAGGCGCCGGCGCAGCGCGGCGGGGTCGACCGGTACGCCGCGCTTCTTGATCTCCAACCGACCGATCCCGCGCGCGGCGAGGGCGCGACGCAGTGCCTTCTCGCCGGCCGGCAGGACCTCGCGCACGCGGAAGGCCTGCGCGAACGGCGTCGGGCGGGCCTCGTCGGCGGTGAGATAGGCGATCCCGTTGCCGACCATCCCGGCGCCGAGATCCTCGGCGAGCCGTCCGATCAGTCGGGCACGGATCACCGCGCCATCCGGCTCGTAGACGTACTCGCCGAGCCGGCGTGCTCCGACGTCGGCAGCATCGGCCGCGGCGGTCAGCTCGTGCGACTCGTCTCCGCGGATGACGAGCGCGGCGCGGCGCACTCCCGGTCGGGAGACCTCGCCGAACCAGAGCCCGGTCTCGACGAGCTGTCCGTCCACGGACACCCACTGAGCCTCCGCCCCGTCCGGGATCAGCTCGCGGTCGAAGCCGGGCCCCAGCTTCACGCCGGTGGGCAGGCGATCCGCCAGGCCGAACGCGAAGTCCAGCGACGGGGAGTAATCGCCCGGGGAGGAGAGGCGGCGGGTGTCGCGGTGGCCGGAGGTGCGGCGGGCCGGGTCGAGGAACGCGCCGTCGGCGTCGCCGATGCCCACGGACTCCGCGTCTCCGACGGTCACCTCGATGCCGAGATTGTGCGCGGCGATCGCAGCCGTGAACGGGTCGATCTCGACCGGACGCACATCGATCCCCGCAGCCTGCAGCGCGAGGGACTCGGTTCCGATCCCGCAGCCGAGGTCGATGACGCGTCGGCATCCCGCTGCGGCGAACCGACGGGCGTGCAGATCGGCCACCGCGGCGCGGGTCGCCTGCTCCAAGCCGGCAGGCGTGAAGAGCATGCTCGCGGCGCGCTCGCCGAACTTCGCCCGCGCCTTCTCCCTCAGTCCGGCCTGGGTCAGCGCGGCGGCGACCAGATCCGGGGCCGCGCCCGCCGAGCGGAGCTCCGCGCCGGCCCGATCGAGCGAGCGCCCGTCGGCGAGTGCGTCCTCGACGGCGCGCAGAAGCTCTCGGCCCTCTTCGGCGAGGAGGGCCTCCCAGCCCGGGAGCGGCCGGCCGGCCGGTTCAGCTGTAATAGCTCATCCGGTCGAGCTCCGAGAACAGCGACCCCATCGAACCGATCGCCAACGCGATGATGCTCACGTAGATGAGGATGAACAGCACGAAGGATGCCACGTAGACGTAGCCGATGATCAGTCCCGTGAGTGCGATGCCGCGCCCACCGTCGCCGTTGCGCTTGATCTGGTTGATCGCCAGATGCCCGAAGACGATGGCGGCGATGGGCTGGATGAAGGCGAGGATCACGGAGACCAGCGCGAACGCATTGGTCTGGCCGACGGTCGTCGCCTGCGGACGGACGGGCTGGGGCGCGTTCGGGTAGGGTGCGGTCATCTTCGTCGCTCCTAGTAGGTGGTGGTCGCGGCGAGGGTGATCGCCAGCATCAGAGCGATCGCCCAGATCACCCAGAACCCGACCTCGATGTAGCCCAGGACGAGCGCCGCGATCGCCATGCCGCGCCCGCTCTCGCCCGTGCGCTTGATCTGCCCGAGGCTGATGTGTCCGAGCACGACCGGCACCACGAAGGGCAGCACGAACGCCGAGATCAGCGCGATGATCGAGAGCGTATTGGTGCGCGGGGCGGCCGGGTACTGCGGAACGCCCTGCGCGGCGTACTGCGGCGCACCGTACTGCGGGGCCGTGTACTGCGGTGCACCGTACTGCGGGGCCGCAGGAGCGGCGTACTGCGGGGCGGCCGGAGGCGCGTACTGCGGCTCCGGGGCGGGTGCCTCCGGGTACTGCGGTGCGGCCGCGGGCGGGGCGGGCGTCGGCTGCTCGGCGCCGGGATCGGTGGGATTCGACATGCGTCCTTCTCGATTGGGTGGTCGCGGCGAGGCTCGTGGCCGCCGCACGGCCGACTGGGTAGCAGGGATCCCAGTATTTCACAGTAGTCATTTCACAGCAGCCTCAGATCGTGGCGTTCCTCGGGATCGCCCGTGCGGGCTCGGCCGTGATCTTCCGAGGGCGGCGCTGTTCGCTCTGAGCGCGTTCGCGGCGATGCGATCCATTGGCACTCGCCTTGCGAGAGTGCCAGCTCTGGCTCTAGACTCGCTACCAGCGCGCCCGCCCGGGGCGCCACCTGGTACTTACCCCGAAGAAAGAGGTCACACGTGTCGGTGAACATCAAGCCGCTCGAAGATCGAATCGTCATCAAGCAGGTCGAGGCGGAGCAGACCACCGCCTCCGGTCTCGTGATCCCGGACAGCGCCAAGGAGAAGCCCTCGGAGGGCGAGGTGCTCGCCGTGGGCCCGGGTCGCATCGATGACAACGGCAACCGCGTGCCGCTCGACGTCAATGTCGGCGACATCGTGCTCTACTCGAAGTACGGCGGCACCGAGGTCAAGTACGGCGGCGACGAGTTCCTCGTCCTCTCGGCGCGCGACATCCTCGCGATCGTCGAGCGCTAGTCGACCGACGAGCGTCCACGGGGCCGGTGCTGCTGCACCGGCCCCGTTTCTTTTTCTCCTCCGTCGCCCGGTACCCCTAGGCTGGTGCGGTGGAGCAACGTCTGGGCTATATCTACGGCATCGCCGCATACCTGTGCTGGGGCGCCTTCCCGCTGTACTTCGCGCTGCTCGCCGACATCGATCCCTATGAGGCGGTGCCGTGGCGCGTCCTCACCGCGCTCGTCTTCTGCGTCCTCGCGGTCACCGTGATGCGCGCTTGGTCGCCGGTCTTCGAGATCCTCCGATCGGCGCGGATGTTCGGCTGGTTCATCCTCGCCTCCCTCCTGCTCTACGCGAACTGGCAGATCTTCGTCGTCGGCGTCGTTACGGAGCGGATCCTCGAGACGGCGCTCGGCTACTTCATCAATCCGCTCGTCACGATCCTCATCGGTGTGATCGTGCGCAAGGAACGACTCACCCGCCTGCAATGGATCGCGGTCGGCATCGCGGGGATCGGGGTGATCATCAGCGCGATCGCCTACGGCCAGTTCCCGCTCATCGCCCTCAGCCTCGCATTCACGTTCGGGTTCTACGGCGCCGTGCGCAAGCAGACCAGCCAGCATGTGGACGCGCTCACCGGCCTCACCGTCGAGACGATGATCGCCTCCGCGATCGCGATCCCGCAGCTGATCGTGATCCTGCTGCTCGCCGGACGCCTCGGCGCCTTCGAGCACGGCCCCGCCATCACGACACTGCTGCTGCTCAGCGGTGTCGTCACCGCGATCCCGCTGCTGCTCTTCGCCGCGGGCAATCGCCGCCTGCCGCTCTCGCACATGGGCTTCATCCAGTTCACCACCCCGATCCTTGCGTTCCTCACCGGGTACTTCATCTTCCACGAGGAGATGCCCCTCGCCCGCTGGATCGGATTCGCGGCGGTCTGGGTCGCCCTGATCGTGCTGCTCGTCGACATGGTGCTCTCGATCAGGCGCGTCCGCAGGACTCCGGCCGGAGCGGAACCGCCGCTGACCACCGGCGAGATCGCGACGCATCCTGTGCTCTAGCCGCGGGAATAGTCGCCGACCCCGGACGATTACACTAGGTGTACGGCCGGACCCGGCCGCAGACCAGCGTCGTTCGTCCGTCACCCGATCCTGCAGAAGAGGTCTCCATGGAACAGCGTGATCCGTTCGCGTTCACCGGTCTCACCTACGACGATGTGCTGCTCCTGCCCGCGCACACCGACGTCATCCCGAGCGAGGCGGACACCTCGTCCCAGTTCACGCGCCGGATCCGGCTCGCCATGCCGCTGATCTCGGCGGCGATGGACACCGTCACCGAAACGCGCATGGCGATCGCGATGGCGCGCAACGGCGGCATCGGGATCCTGCACCGCAACCTCTCCATCGAGGATCAGGCCGAGATGGTCGACCGGGTCAAGCGGAACGAGGCCGGAATGATCACGAATCCGGTGACCACCACGCTCGACGCCACGGTGGCCGAGGTCGACGCGCTGTGCGGCGAGTACCGGGTCTCGGGGCTTCCGGTCGTGGATGCGGAGGGCGTGCTGCTCGGCATCATCACGAACCGCGACATGCGCTTCATCTCGGCCGAGGATCGCCGCACCATGCGCGTCGCCGAGGCGATGACGCCGATGCCGCTGATCACCGGCCCGCGGGGCATCTCGCGGGACGACGCGCAGGCGCTGTTCCAGGAGCATCGGATCGAGAAGCTGCCGCTCGTCGACGAAGCCGGCCGGCTCACCGGTCTGATCACCGTGAAGGACTTCGATAAGGAAGAGCAGTACCCGAACGCCACGAAGGACGACGCGGGCCGTCTGCGCGTCGGTGCCGCGGTCGGCTTCTTCGGAGACGCGTGGAACCGTGCCGGTGCGCTGGTCGAAGCCGGCGTCGACGTGCTCGTGGTCGACACCGCGAACGGCGACAGCCGAGGCGTGCTCGAGATCATCGCCAGGATCAAGGCCGACCCGGCGTTCGCCGGCGTCGACGTCATCGGCGGCAACGTCGCCACGTACAACGGGGCGAAGGCGATCGTCGAGGCCGGAGCGGACGCGGTGAAGGTCGGCGTCGGACCGGGGTCGATCTGCACCACCCGCGTCATCGCCGGTGTCGGCGTGCCGCAGGTGACCGCCGTCTACGAAGCGGCGAAGGCGGCGACGCCCGCCGGCGTGCCGGTGATCGCGGACGGCGGACTGCAGTACTCGGGCGACATCGCGAAGGCGCTCGTCGCCGGCGCCTCTTCCGTCATGGTCGGCTCGCTGCTCGCGGGCACCGACGAGAGCCCGGGCGACCTCGTGTTCGTCGCGGGCAAGCAGTTCAAGAACTACCGCGGCATGGGCTCGCTCGGCGCGCTGCAGACGCGCGGCGAGCGCACCTCGTACTCGAAGGATCGCTACTTCCAGGCCGATGTGCCGAGCGACGAGAAGCTCATCCCCGAGGGCATCGAGGGCCAGGTGCCCTACCGCGGGCCGGTCGGAGCGGTCTCGCATCAGCTGATCGGCGGGTTGCGCCAGTCGATGTTCTACGTGGGCGCGCGCACGATCGAGGAACTGAAGGAGCGCGGCGAGTTCGTGCGGATCACCTCCGCCGGCCTCAAGGAGTCGCACCCGCACGACATCCAGATGGTGGTCGAGGCGCCGAACTACCGGCGCTAGACCGCCGGCGGCGTAGATCCGGCGCTCGTCGCCGTCGCCGGGCATCGGCGACCATGCCCTACAGTGGACGAGGGGGAAACGAGTATGAAGGAGTTCGCCCGATGGCAGATGGCCTCAGTCCGATCCGCGCCCGGAAACGATTCGCCCGACCGCTAGCCCTCGCTACGGCCCTGCTGCTCGGTGCGATGGGGCTTGCCGCGCCGAGCGCGGCGCAGGCGGCGAATCCGTCGCCGCCCAGCGGCCCGTATTCCGTGAGCGGGAAGATCACCTTCGCTGCGACGGATCCGGCGGCCCCGGTCGCCAGCTTGCTGCGCAAGGTCGACTACAACGAGGCCGACGCGACACGCAGCGGGCTCTATCTGTCGCTCTCCGTCACGCAACCGGACTACTCGGTGAAGAGCTGGGACTACGGCGAGCACGGCAACGTGATCGTCAACACCGCCACCGGCGAGTGGACGGTGAACAACGTCGCGAACGGCACATATCGCCTCAATCTCGGTGTGACTCTTCCCAACAACGGTTATGCGCGAGGCCTCTCGACGACGGTCACGGTGAACAACGGGCACGTCGCGGTCGGCACCACGACGATCAAAGCGGAAGCGCATCTCGTCGGCACCTTCGGCTCGTGCGAATCGGCGGCGCTGCGACCGAGCAAGATGATCGCCGAGAATCTGGCGACCGGCAAGACCTATCAGCTCGAGCCCGGCCAGCGCGGCGAGACGCTGCCGACGCCGCAGTGCGGCGCGGGCGCCTCGGCCGACTTCGGCATGTGGGATCTCTACAACGCGCCCGCAGGCGACTACTACGTCTACGCCGAGCAGAGCGGGGTGCGCGAGTACTACACGAGCCAGCAGACCGGCAGCCAGGATCGCTCCGAGGCTTCGACGGTGACGCTGAAGTACTGGGAGGGCAACCACACGAGGTTCCTCTACGGCTTCTCCAAGCCGATCGTTTCGAAGACACCGCAGGTCACGACCGCCAGTTCGAGCGCAGCGGCCCAGACGGTGAAGGTCGGCACGACGCTCAAGGCGAAGACCGGCACCTGGACCGCGGGGTCGACGCTGAAGTATCGGTGGAACCGCAACGGCACGCCCATCGGGGGAGCCACGAAGTCGAGCTATACCCTGAAATCAACGGACCTCAAGAAGAAGATCTCGGTCACGGTCACCGGCACCAAGAAGGGGTACTGGCCGGCGGCCCGGGCCTCAGTCGCGACGAAGGCGGTCAAGACCGGAACGTTGACGACCGCGAAGCCGAAGATCTCGGGCACCAAGAAGTCGGGTAAGACCGTGAAGGTGAAGCGGGGCAGTTGGACGAGCGGCACGAAGTTCAGCTACCGCTGGTACCGCAACGGCAAGACGATCGGCGGCGCGACGAAGTCGAGCTACACGCTCAAGTCGAAGGACGCCGGCAAGAAGATCAAGGTGAAGGTCACCGGAAAGAAGAGCGGGTACGCGACGACGTCGCGCACCTCGTCGTACACCGCGAAGATCGCGAAGCGCTGACCGCGACCGCTCCGGGCCCGGGCCTCGTCCGGGCCCGGAGCGCGGCGGGGGCGGGTAGGCTGGTCCGGTGAGCAACCAGATCGAGATCGGCCGCGGAAAGCGCGCACGGCGCGTCTACACCTTCGATGAGATCGGGATCGTGCCCACGCGGCGCACCCGCGACCCCGAGGTCGTCAGCACCGACTGGTCGATCGATGCGTTCAAGTTCGGCATCCCGGTGCTCGGCGCACCGATGGATTCCGTCATGTCGCCCGCGACCGCGATCGAGCTGGGCCGTCTCGGCGGCGTCGGCGTGCTGAACCTCGAGGGGCTCTGGACGCGATACGAGGATCCGCAGCCCGTGCTCGACGAGATCGCGGAGCTCGGCGACGACGCGACGGCGGTACGGCGGATGCGCGAGCTCTACGCCGAGCCGATCAAGCCCGAGCTGATCGGTGCGCGACTCGGTGAGATCCGGGAGGCCGGCGTCACCGTGGCGGGAGCGCTCTCGCCCCACCGCACGGCAGAGCTCAGCGACGCCGTGATCGGGGCGGGCGTCGACCTGTTCGTGATCCGCGGCAACACGGTCTCCGCGGAGCACGTGTCGGTCGCCGGCCGGGAGCCCTTGAACCTCAAGCAGTTCATCTACGAGCTCGACGTCCCCGTCGTCGTCGGCGGTGCGGCCACCTATCAGTCGGCGCTGCACCTCATGCGCACGGGAGCGGCCGGGGTGCTCGTCGGCTTCGGCGGCGGCGCCTCCTCGACCACCCGCAAGACACTGGGGATCCGGGCGCCCATGGCCTCGGCGATCGCCGATGTCGCGGGGGCGCGGTCGGACTACCTCGACGAATCCGGCGGACGCTACGTGCACGTGATCGCCGACGGCGGGCTCGGCACGTCGGGCGACCTGATCAAGGCGATGGCGTGCGGCGCCGACGCCGTGATGCTCGGAGCGGCGCTCGCGCGCGCGACCGATGCGCCGGGCAAGGGCTGGCACTGGGGCCAGGAGGCGCATCACGACGACCTGCCGCGCGGCAAGCGGATGCGCGTCGGCGCGGTGGCTCCGCTCGCCGAGGTGATCGCCGGTCCGGCGCACATCGCGGACGGGACGGCCAACCTCATGGGCGCGCTCCGGCGGGCCATGGCGACCACCGGGTACAGCGAGCTCAAGGAATTCCAGCGGGTCGACATCGTCTACGCCGAGCGGTAGGACCGGGCAGAGCGGGAAGAGCCGATGAACACGCGGAAGCTGGGGCCGGCCGAGCGCGCGGCCGCCATCTCGGTGCTCCGGGATCCGGATCACGAACTCGACGTGCTGGTCATCGGCGGCGGCATCACCGGCACCGGGGCCGCCCTCGACGCCGTGACCCGCGGGCTCTCCACCGGCCTCGTCGAGGCCCGGGACTGGGGCTTCGGGACCTCCAGCCGCTCCTCGAAACTGGTTCACGGCGGGATCCGCTACCTCGAGCAGCTGAACTTCTCGCTCGTGCGCGAGGCGCTGGTCGAACGCGGGCTGCTGCTGCAGCGGATCGCGCCGCACCTCGTGCGACCCGTGCGATTCCTCTACCCGGTCACCGCACCGGTCATCGAGCGCGCCTACGTCGGCGCGGGCATGCTGCTCTACGACCTCTTCGCACGGACCGGCGGCCGCCCGCCCGGCGTACCGTGGCACCGGCACCTCTCGCGTCGGAGGCTCGTCCGCGACGCGCCGGGTCTCGATCCGCGCGCCTTCCGCGGCGGGCTCGTCTACTCGGACGCGCAGGTCGACGACGCGCGCTACGTCGCGATGGTCGCCCGGACGGCCGCCGCCTACGGTGCGCACGTGGCCGGCCGCGTGCGGGTCGAGGGCTTCCTACGCGTCGGCGAGCGCGTGGTGGGCGTCACCGCCCGCGACCTGATGACGGACGAGGTCATCGAGATCCGTGCGAAGCAGGTCGTGAACGCGACCGGGGTCTGGACGAGCGACGTGCAGGCGATGGTGGGGGAGCGGGCCACGTTCCAGGTGCGGGCCTCGAAGGGCGTCCACCTCGTGGTGCCGAAGGATCGCTTCCGCTCGAAGCACGGGCTGCTGCTGCGCACCGAGAAGAGCGTGCTGTTCGTGATCCCGTGGGGGCGCCACTGGCTGATCGGCACCACCGACACCGATTGGCGGCTCGATCGGGCCCATCCCGCCGCGACGGCCACCGACATCGACTACCTGCTCGAACGCGTGAACCGCGTGCTGCGCACCCCGCTCACCCGCGAGGACGTCGAGGGCGTCTACGCCGGGCTGCGGCCGCTCCTCGCCGGCGAGAACGAGGAGACCTCCAAACTCTCTCGCGAGCACCTTGTGGCGCAACCGGTGCCGGGACTCGTGATGGTCGCGGGCGGCAAGTTCACGACTTATCGCGTGATGGCGAAGGATGCGATCGATGCGGCATCCGACGCGCTCGAATCCTCCGGGATGACCGGCCGCGTGCCGGCCTCGATCACCGCGGAGGTGCCGCTGCTCGGCGCCGAGGGCTTCCGAGCCGCCTGGAACCGGCGCACGCGCATCGCCAGGGCCTTCGGCATGCATCCGAGTCGCGTCGAGCACCTGCTCGGCCGCTACGGCTCCCTCGCCCACGAGGTGCTCGACCTGATCGCGGAACGCCCCGAGCTCGCCGAGCCCCTGCCGGGGGCCGACGACTACCTCGCTGCCGAGATCGTCTACGCGGCGGACTCGGAGGGAGCGCTGCACCTCGACGATGCGCTCGCCCGGCGCACGCGCATCTCGATCGAGGCGTGGGATCGCGGCGTCGCGGCGGCGCCGGTGGCCGCGGGCCTGATGGCCGAGGTGCTCGGGTGGTCGAAGGCGCGCACGCGCGATGAGGTGCGGAAGTACCTCGCCCGGGTCGAGGCGGAGCGCGCGAGTCAGGAGCAGCTCAGCGACGAGGCCGCGGATCGCGTGCGGCTCAGCGCGCCCGAGCCCGGCGGTCAGGCTGCGGTCAGGGGCTCCGGATAGGATCGGAGCGTGAGTGAAGGACGACGCGCGCGCCCCCACTACGAAGGAGACCCGACGGTCCTTCGCGTGATGCTGCGGCCCCGTTGGATCCTGGGTCTGCTCCTCGCGCTCGTGGTCGCGGGGGTGTTCGCCTGGCTGGGGCGCTGGCAGCTCGAGCACTCCGTCCAGCTCGAGCACGAGGACTCTGCGCTCAGCGAGACCGTGCGCCCGATCGCCGACGTCGCGACCCCTGGCTCCCCGGTGACCGATGCGGCCGCCGGCATGGTCGTCGAGGCCCGCGGCGACTTCGTCGACGGCGACTTCCTCGTCGTCGATCAGCGCCGGAACGGCGACGAACTGGGCGCCTGGGTGACCGGTCACTTCGCGGTCGAGGGCGGCGGCGGGCTCGCCGTCGCGATCGGTTGGGCGCCGACGGCGGCCGAGGCAGAGCGCGCCGCCGAGGCGTTCGCAGAAGGGCTCGACCCGATGCCCGGGGAGCTGGTGATCGAGGGCCGGTTCATGCCGTCGGATCCGACGCTCGTGCCCAAGCCGGACGAGGATCCGATGCAGCTCACCACGATGGCGCCGGCGCAGCTCATCAACCTCTGGGCGCCGTTCGAAGGCCCGTCCTACGCCGGCTTCCTGGTGCTGCACTCGGGAGACGCGTTCGACGGGATCGGCCTCGCGGCCATCGAATCGGTGCCACCGCTGCCCGCCGAGACGATCAACTGGCTCAACCTGTTCTACGCCGCCGAGTGGATCGTGTTCGCCGGGTTCGCCGTCTTCTTCTGGTTCCGCCTGGTCCGGGACGATTGGGAGAAGACCCACGAGCTCGCGCTTCTGGTCTCGGCGGAGCAGGATCCCGCCGCGCAGAATCAGGGTGCGGACGAACAATAGAATGGGAACCATGGTTCTGCAGCCCAAACCGGCCGACTATCCGCGTATCCGCAAGGCGCTGAAGCTCTACAAGGTCACCTCGGTGATCACGGGCGTCATGCTGCTGCTGCTGTGCGCCGTGATGGTGATGAAGTACGCCTTCAACGTGCAGCTCTTCCTCTTCACCCCCGACGGCTTCGCCAAGTTCGAGCCGCTCGCACCGGAGGGGATCGAGGCGGACTTCCAACCGCAGGGCTTCGACCTGTTCAAGGCGATCCTCATCGCCCACGGCTGGTTCTACGTCCTCTACCTCTTCTCGAACTTCCTGATCTGGAGCCCGATGCGGTGGTCCTTCCTCCGCTTCCTGCTCCTCGCGCTCGGCGGCGTGATCCCGCTGATGTCGTTCTTCCTCGAGGTGCAGACCGCGCGCGAGGTGAACGCGTTCCTCGACTCGCACGACGGCGTCGCCGCGGCAGCCTCCGGCGCCGAAGCCTCCGACACCCCCGATCCCTCTCCCGCCGCCACGGAAGGCACCAACGCATGACCGCCACCACTACGCACCGCCCGGTGCTCGTCGTCGACTTCGGTGCGCAGTACGCGCAGCTGATCGCCCGCCGCGTGCGCGAGGCCGGCGTCTACAGCGAACTCGTGCCGCACACCGTGACCGCTGAGGAGATCCGCGCCAAGGAGCCGCTCGGGATCGTGCTCTCGGGCGGCCCGTCCTCGGTCTACGAGGCGGGTGCACCCAGCTTCGACGATGCGATCTTCGAACTCGGGATCCCCGTGCTCGGCATCTGCTACGGCTTCCAGGTGATGGCCCGCGCCCTCGGCGGCGAGGTGGGCAACACCGGCGACCGCGAGTACGGCGCGACCGACGCGACCGTCGTCGGCGGGGGCGGCGCGATCCTCGGAGGTCAGCCCGAGCAGCAGAACGTGTGGATGAGCCACGGCGATGCCGTGCAGCAGGCGCCCGAGGGCTTCGAGGTGCTCGCCCGCACCGCAGTGACGCCGGTCGCCGCGTTCGGTTCCGTCGAGAAGCGCATGTACGGCGTGCAGTGGCACCCCGAGGTGAAGCACTCGGATCACGGCCAGCGCATCCTCGAGAACTTCCTGCACCACGTGGCCGGCATCGCACCCGACTGGAACGCGGGCAACGTGATCGCCGAGCAGGTCGCGGCGATCCGCGAGCAGGTCGGCAGTGCCCGCGTCATCTCGGCGCTCTCGGGCGGAGTGGATTCGGCGGTCTCGACCGCACTGGTGCACGAGGCGATCGGCGACCAGCTGACCGCCGTGTTCGTGGATCACGGCCTGCTGCGCAAGGGCGAGCGCGAGCAGGTGGAACGCGACTACGTCGAGTCGACGGGCGTGCACTTGATCACGGTCGACGCGGCCGATACGTTCCTCGGTCACCTCGCCGGCGTCACCGATCCCGAGGAGAAGCGCAAGATCATCGGCCGCGAGTTCATCCGCTCCTTCGAGCAGGTGCAGCGCGATCTCGTCGCCGAGGCGAAGGCCGAGGGCGAGCCGATCAAGTTCCTCGTGCAGGGCACGCTCTACCCCGACGTCGTCGAGTCCGGGGGAGGCGCCGGCACGGCGAACATCAAGAGCCATCACAACGTCGGAGGCCTGCCCGACGACCTCGATTTCGAGCTGATCGAGCCGCTGCGCACGCTGTTCAAGGACGAGGTGCGCGCCATCGGCCGCGAGCTCGGCATCCCCGAGGCGATCGTCGGTCGTCAGCCGTTCCCCGGGCCGGGACTCGGCATCCGCATCGTCGGCGAGGTGACCCGAGACCGGTTGGAGACGCTCCGGGAGGCGGACGCGATCGCCCGCGCCGAGCTGACCGCTGCGGGTCTCGACCAGGAGATCTGGCAGTGCCCGGTGGTGCTGCTCGCCGACGTCCGATCGGTGGGCGTGCAGGGCGACGGCCGCACCTACGGCCACCCGATCGTGCTGCGCCCGGTGTCGTCGGAAGACGCGATGACCGCCGATTGGACCCGAGTGCCCTACGACGTGCTCGCGCGCATCTCCAACAAGATCACGAACCAGGTGCCCGAGGTCAACCGGGTCGTGCTCGACGTGACGTCGAAGCCGCCCGGGACGATCGAGTGGGAATGACGCAGTCATTCCCGCGAGCGATCAGTGCTGCGTGGAACTCGATCGCGTGAGCGCGATCGAGTGGGAATGACGCAGTCGTTCCCGCGAGCGATCAGTGCTGCGTGGAACTCGATCGCGTGAGCGCGATCGAGTGGGAATGAGCAAACGGTAAAGGCCGGCCCCTCGGGGCCGGCCTTTACCGTTTCCGTCGATCGCGCGAGCTAGTTGCTGCGGAAGATCGCGATGATGCGGAGGATCTCGACGTAGAGCCAGATCAGCGTGACCATGAGGCCGAAGGCCGCCGACCAGCCCCACTTCTCGGGCACGCGGTTCTTCACGCCGTTCTGGATCAGCTCGAAGTCCATCACGAGCGAGTAGGCGGCGAGGAACACGGCGAGCAGGCCGACGATGATTCCGAGGGGGATGCCCCAGAGGGTGACGTCGCGCATGCCGAACATCGTGTCGGTGGCGCCGAACATCATCATGCCGAAGTTGATCAGCGAGAACACCAGGTAGCCGGCCATCGCGATGAGCACGATCTTGGTCATGCGCGGGCTGGTGCGCACCTTGCCGCTGCGGAAGAGCAGCAGCGTCACGCCGAAGACGGCGAAGGTGCCGATGATCGCCTGCGAGACGATGCCGGGCCACTGCGCTTCGAAGATGCCGGAGATGCCCCCGAGGAACAGGCCCTGCGCGGCGGCGTAGAGCAGGATCAGCGGAACACTGGGCTCCTTCTTGAACGCGTTGACGAGGCCGAGCACGAGGCCGGCGATCATGCCGGGCCACATGAGCACGGGTACCATCCAGCCGACAGCGCCGAGCGCGAGCACGATGAGGAACAGCACCACCGTCTTCGAGATCGTGTTCTCGTAGGTCATCGGGCTGCCGCTGCCGGCAACCGGGGGCACCTGGTCGCCGGAGCCCGCGGTCGCGGGCTCATCGACGCCCGGCCGGTGGAGTTCTGCGGCGGGCTGGTTGTAGATGCGGTTCAACTCCTCGGCGGTGAGGGTCTTCCCGTTCAGCGCGGGGTTGTTGGTCAGCGCGGGGTTGCTCATCAGAATCCTTTCGCGGCGCGGGCCGTAGTGCTTCAAGACTATCGAGCGGGGGAGCCGTGCGCCCTGAGCATTCCCGGTGGATCGCGGAATGTTCGCTGAGGGCTGGATCCTGCTCCGCGCCTGCGCAGCACCCCTCCGGCTGCCCGGAGGCGGGTAGGGATGATCTTTGAGACAATGGTGCGATGCGAGAAGCTCCCGCCCATGCGATCCCCACCGTTCTGGTCTTCGCTACGGGCGGCACGATCGGGATGCGGCGCACCGAGAAGGGGCTCGCACCGGATCCGCGGTTCCCCGACGCGCTCGAGGAGATGGTCGCGGAGATCTGCGGGCCGATCGGAGCGCAGTCGCGGATCAACCATCTCAACCCGCCGATCGACAGTGCGAACGCCGACGTGGACACGGCTCCGCGGATCGCCCGCACGGTGGGCGCGCGTGCCCGCACCGCGCGCCCGCGAGGCATCGTGATCACCCACGGCACCGATACGCTCGCCTTCACGGCCGCGCGTCTCGCCTTCGAACTCGCCGAGCTCGGCGTCCCGGTGGTGCTGACCGGCAGCCAGTTGCCGTACGGAGCGGAGGGCAGCGACGCCGGGCCGAACCTCGCGCTCGCCATTCGCACCGCGCTCCGCGCGAAGCCGGGCTCGCCGGTCTCGATCGCCTTCGGCGGCAAGCTGCTGCCGGCCGTGCGGGCGACGAAGCACCAGGCCGAAGAGCTGGAGGCGTTCCGGGCGGAGCGCCCGCTGGCGCCCGGAGCGACGGGCGTCCCCGGGCCCGCAGATACGGGCGGTTCGCCCGCGGGCGCCGCGCGCGTGATCCCGTTCCGCTTCACCCCTGCGGTGACCGCCGACGATCTGCGGGCGGCGGTCGGGGGCCAGCCCGACGGCCTCGTGCTCGAGTGCTACGGCAGCGGCAACGCACCGACAGGCCGGCCGGGCATGACGGCGGCGCTGCGCGAGATCTGCCGGGAGATCCCCGTCGTCGCCGTCACGCAGTGCGCTACCGGCGCGGTAGATCTCGATCGCTACGCGGTGGCGCATGAGCTCGCCGCGGCGGGCGTCATCGACGGCGGGGATCTGACGATCGAGGCGGCGCTCGCGAAGCTCGGTTTCGCGCTCGATCGCGGCGCCCGCGGTGCGGCGCTGCGCACGCTGATGGCCGAGAACTTCGTCGGGGAGCGGACCACCGCCGTCCAGCCCGATGTCGGATCCCGAACCTAGACTGATACGACGATGAGCGACTTCGAACTCCTTTCCCCCGACGGCGGCGCACTCAGCAGTCCATTCGACTCCGTCCGCGGTGGCGCTGGCGGCGCGAGCGGTGCGCGTGGCGCCGATCCGCTGCTCGACGGGCTGAACCCGCCGCAGGCGCGCGCGGTCGAGGCGCGCGGCCCGGCGCTGCTGATCGTCGCGGGTGCGGGGTCGGGGAAGACCCGCGTGCTCACGCATCGGATCGCGCACCTCATCCGCAACAAGGAGGCCTGGCCCAGCCAGATCCTCGCCATCACGTTCACGAACAAGGCGGCCTCCGAGATGCGGGAGCGCGTCGCGGGGCTGCTGGGCGATGCGGCCGAGGGGATGTGGATCTCGACCTTCCATTCGGCGTGCGTGCGGATCCTGCGCCGGGAGGCCGAACGCTTCGGCTACGTCGCGGGCTTCACCATCTACGACAGCGCCGATTCGCGCGCGCTGCTCAAGCGCATCATCAAGGAGACGGAGGCCGACAGCTACGGCTTCACCCCGGCCAACACGAGCGCGAAGATCTCGCGCCTCAAGAACGAGCTGAGCGACGCCGACACCTACGCGGCGACGGCGAACGAGGCCGATCCGCGGGAGCGGATCTTCGTCGAGATCTTCCGCACCTACGAGCAGGAGCTGCGCCGGGCCAACGCCTTCGACTTCGACGACCTGATCGGGCAGACGGTGCACCTCTTCCGGTCGCATCCCGACGTCGCGGCGATCTACCAGCGCCGGTTCCGGCACATCCTGGTCGACGAGTACCAGGACACCAACCACGCGCAGTATTCGCTGATCCGGGAGCTCACCCGGTCGGTGGATCCCGATACCGCTGATCGCCTGGTTCCTCCGGTGCGGGAGCGCGAGGTGGACGGCACGGGCGCGATCCCCGGCGCCTCCTTGACCGTCGTCGGCGACTCCGATCAGTCGATCTACGCCTTCCGCGGAGCAGACATCCGCAACATCGTCGAGTTCGAGCGCGACTTCCCGGGTGCTGAGGTCGTGAAACTGGAGCAGAACTACCGCTCGACCCAGAACATCCTCTCCGCTGCCAACGCCGTGATCGGCAACAACTTCGACCGGCAGGAGAAGAACCTCTTCACGACCGAGGGCGACGGCGAGAAGATCACCGGCTTCACCGGCTATTCGCAGCACGACGAGGCGCGCTTCGTCGCGGAGGAGATCGAGGACCTGCACCGTGCCGGGCTGGCCTACGGCGACATCGCCGTGTTCTACCGCACCAACTCGCAGACGCGCGCGCTCGAGGAACTGCTGATCCGCTCCGCGATCCCTTACCGCGTGCTCGGGGGCACCAAGTTCTACGAACGGGCCGAGATCAAGGACGCGATGGCGTACCTGACCAGCCTGGCGAACCCCTACGACCCCATCGCCTGGTCTCGGCTGCTCGGCGTGCCGAAACGCGGCATCGGACCGATGGCGGAAGCGCAGCTGGCGGTGTTCCAGGAGGCGCAGGGCATCTCGTTCCACGAGGCGATGCTGCGCGCCGACGAGATCGGCTTCGGCCCCAAGGTGCGGGGCGCGATCCTCGGCCTCGGAGAGCTGCTGCGCGCCGCCCGAATGGCGGCGGGCGGGGGCGGCACGGAGGATCCGGAAGTCGAGAAGAAGCCGACGCCCGTCGCCGACGTGCTGAAACTGATCCTCGACGAGACCGAGATGATCGAGAAGCTGCGGGCGAAGCGCGACCCGCAGGACGAGGCCCGGGCCGAGAACCTCGAGGAGCTCGTCTCCGTGGCGCGCGAGTTCGACGTGCGCAACCCGGGGGCGGGGCTGCTCGAGTTCCTGACCGAGGTCTCGCTCGTCGCCGCCGCAGACGAGCTCGACGATCAGAGCGGCACGGTGTCGCTCATGACGCTCCACACGGCGAAGGGGCTCGAGTTCCCCGCCGTCTTCATCACCGGGGTCGAGGAGGGGCTTCTGCCGCACCAGATGTCGGTCGACGAGATCGGCGGGATCAACGAGGAGCGGCGGCTGATGTACGTGGGCATCACGCGGGCGCGGAAGCGCCTGTACCTGACGCTGGCATCGACCCGGGCGACCTACGGGGACATCGGGGTCGCCATGCCCTCCCGGTTCCTGCAGGAGATTCCCGATTCGCTGATCGACTGGCGGCAGACGCCCGGCGAGGTCACGAGCCGCGGGGGTACGGAATCGCGGGCGCTCAATGCGCCGCGGGGCGAGGGTCGCTCCGGCTCGCGATCCTCCCGCTCGTCGGGGCGTCCCGAATCGTCGGTGGTGTTCGGGCGCGGCGGAGGATCCGGTGCGGCCGCGGTCGCCGAGCCTGCGAGCGGAAACATGCAGTCGGCGCTCGACAAGTGGCGCGAGCGCAAGCGGCTGGCGAAGGAGGCGCAGGCTGCCGGCGGCGGGTTCCCGAACCTGGTCGGCACCTCGATCCGCGACAACGGCGACCTCGAACTGGCGCCCGGCGACCGGATCCGCCATGAGGACTACGGCGAGGGCCGGGTCACGGGGATCACCGGCGAAGGATCGAAGCGCGTGGCGCACACCGTCTTCGACTCGGTGGGGGAGCGGAAGCTGCTGGTGAAGCTCTCGCCGATCACGAAGGTCGAGTGAGCACCCGGCAGAACTCGTCGTCGCTCATTGTCCGGACCGCTCCCCGGAACGCTGGGACCGCATCCGGATCGCTGGTGGTAGGCTGGATCCTCGGTCGAATCTATTTCGACATCGAGACATTTTCGCCTCGCAGCCACCACTTCACTACCCAAAAGGAATACACGTGGATCTGTACGAGTACCAGGCACGAGATCTGTTCGAGCGATACGGGGTGCCGGTGCTCGCGGGCATCACCGCGGACACTCCCGAGGAGGCCCGCGCGGCAGCCGAGAAGATCGGCGGCGTGGTCGTCGTCAAGGCCCAGGTGAAGACCGGCGGCCGAGGCAAGGCCGGCGGCGTCAAGGTCGCGAAGACCCCCGACGAGGCGTATGCGGCCGCCGAGGCGATCCTCGGCCTCGACATCAAGGGCCACGTCGTGAAGCGCGTCATGGTCGCGGCCGGCGCCGACATCGCGCAGGAGTTCTACTTCTCGGTGCTGCTGGATCGCGCCAACCGCTCGTACCTCTCGCTCTGCAGCGTCGAGGGCGGTATGGAGATCGAGCAGCTCGCGGTCGAGAAGCTCGAGGCGCTCGCGCGCATCGAGGTGGATCCGGGTACCGGCATCGACGCGGCCAAGGCCGAGGAGATCGCACGCGCGGCACGGTTCCCGGAGGAGCTGGTCGCGAAGGTCGTCCCCGTGTTCCAGAAGCTCTACGAGGTCTACTCGGGCGAGGACGCCACGCTCGTCGAGGTGAACCCTCTCGTGCTCACCGGCGCCGGCGACATCATCGCGCTCGACGGCAAGGTATCGCTCGACGAGAACGCCGACTTCCGTCAGCCCGAGCACGAGGCGCTGGCCGACAAGGGCGCCGAGGATCCGCTCGAGGCGAAGGCGAAGGCTCAGGATCTCAACTACGTGAAGCTCGACGGCGAGGTCGGCGTGATCGGCAACGGTGCGGGCCTCGTGATGTCCACGCTCGACGTCGTCGCCTACGCGGGCGAGAATCACGGCGGCGTGAAGCCGGCGAACTTCCTCGACATCGGCGGCGGAGCCTCGGCCGAGGTGATGGCCGCGGGTCTCGACGTGATCCTCGGGGACCCGCAGGTCAAGGCGGTCTTCGTGAACGTCTTCGGCGGCATCACCGCCTGCGACGCGGTCGCGAACGGCATCGTCGGCGCGCTCGAGAAGCTGGGCGATACCGCCAACAAGCCCCTCGTCGTGCGCCTCGACGGCAACAACGTCGAGGAGGGGCGTCGCATTCTGAACGAGGCGAACCACCCGCTGGTCGTGCAGGCCGCCACCATGGACGAGGGCGCCGACAAGGCTGCCGAGCTGGCGAACGCCGCCTGATCCTTTTCGAGACTACGGAGAATAGCAACATGTCGATCTTCCTCAACAAGGATTCCAAGGTCATCGTCCAGGGCATCACCGGCGGCGAGGGCACCAAGCACACCGCGCGCATGCTCGCCGCGGGCACGCAGATCGTGGGCGGCGTGAACGCCCGCAAGGCCGGCACGACCGTGTCGCACGTGAACGCCGCAGGCGAGACCGTCGAGCTGCCCGTGTTCGCGACCGTCGCCGAGGCGATGGCCGAGACCGGCGCCGACGTGTCGGTCGCCTTCGTGCCGCCGGCCTTCACCAAGGACGCGGCCGTCGAAGCCATCGACGCCGGCATCGGCCTGCTCGTGATCATCACCGAGGGCGTGCCGGTCAAGGACTCGGCCGAGCTCTGGGCGCACGCCAAGGCCACCGGCGGCAAGACCCGCATCATCGGCCCGAACTGCCCGGGCATCATCACCCCGGGCGAGGCGCTCGCGGGTATCACCCCGGCGACCATCACCGGCAAGGGCCCGATCGGCCTGGTCTCGAAGTCGGGCACGCTGACCTACCAGATGATGTACGAGCTGCGCGACCTCGGCTTCTCCACCGCCATCGGCATCGGCGGCGATCCCGTCATCGGCACGACGCACATCGATGCGCTCGCCGCGTTCGAGGCCGACCCCGAGACCCGGGCGATCGTGATGATCGGCGAGATCGGGGGCGACGCCGAGGAGCGCGCGGCCGAGTTCATCAAGGCGAACGTGACGAAGCCGGTCGTCGGCTACGTCGCCGGCTTCACCGCTCCCGAGGGCAAGACCATGGGCCATGCCGGCGCCATCGTCTCGGGCTCGGCTGGCACCGCGCAGGCCAAGAAGGAGGCGCTCGAGGCCGCCGGCGTGAAGGTCGGCAAGACTCCGACCGAGACCGCTGAGCTGCTGCGCGCAGCATTTGCAGCACTGTAAACGCGAAGCGTTTACGCGCAAATCTGCGCCGGCGCCACCGCGCCGGGCGTTCGCACAGCTGTAAACCGCAGGTTTACAGGCGAACCCGTGCCGGCGGGTCGCAGTTCGGGAGGACTTCGCAGTCCGGGCTGATCGTTTCGGGCCGTCGGATCCTCCCGAACTCCGATCTCAGCCAGAACTGCGGCGAGGGGTGCGCCGCATGGTGATGAGTCCGCCCGCCGGGGCGACCGAGAGCGGAGTGCCGTTTCGGCAGCGCGCCGAGGCCCGGCCGTCGGAGGCGATCGATACCCTTGATGCGATGAGAGCAGTGCTGACGGCGGTGATCGCCGCGATCGAGGCCGCCGCCGTGGCGCTCGCGGGGTTCGTGCTGGTCGCCGTGCCCGTCGTGCTCGTCTGGTGGCTGACGTTCGAGCTCGGCGCCGACCCGAGCGAGGTCTTCGACATCGCGGCCGCCGGGTGGCTGCTGGCGCACTTCGTCCCGCTATCGCTCGAGCTGAGCCCCGAAGCGGCACTCGGCTTCGGGCTCGATCCCGAGGCGCTGAGCTTCACGCTGTCGCTCGCGCCCCTCGGCCTGACGCTGCTCACCGTGCTGCTCGCCGTGCTCGCCGGCCGGCGCTTCGCACGGCGGGGCGGCGTCGGCGCGGCGGGCATCCTCGGCGGACTGATCGGGTTCGCGGCGGTCGCCTTCGTCATCGCGCTGCTCGGTGAGCCGCTGCGCGGTTGGCCGCTCTGGGCGACGGTGCTCGTGCCGACGCTCTGCTACGGGCTCGGCTCGGCGCTGGGCTACCTGGTCGCGGCCGCGCACCACGAGCACGCGTGGTGGCAGTCGCTCGTGCGACGGCTGCAGCGCCGGCTCGAGCCGCTGAACTCGTTGTGGGCCGCAGCCCTCCCCACCCGCGCCGCGGAGACGCTACGTCTCGCCGCCGCCGCGCTCGCCGCAGTGGTCGGGCTCGGCGCGTTCGGCGTCGCCGTCGCGATCGTCGCGGGCTATGTCGACATCATCGCGCTCAGCCAGAGTCTGCACCTCGATCTGCTCGGCCTGCTCGTCGTGTTCGTGCTCAGCGCGGTGCTGCTCCCCGTGGCCGGCATCTGGTCGGTCGCCTGGCTCTCGGGCGCGGGCTTCTCGATCGGTGCGGGCACGTCGGTGACCCCGTTCGAGACCCTGCTCGGCCCGCTCCCCGCGTTCCCGCTGCTCGGCGCCGTGCCGCAGGGCTGGGGCTGGGCCGGCGGCTTCGCCCCGGCCCTCGTCGTGCTCACGGGGGTCGGCGTCGGAGCCTTCGCCGCCAAGCGCAGCTCGTTGCGCCACAGCTCCCTCGGGGCGTCGATCGCGGTGCCCATCCTCGCCGCCTCCCTCGTCGGATGCGCAGTGGCCGGCCTCGCCTCGCTCGCGAGCGGATCGCTCGGCCCCGGACGCCTCGCGATCGCGGGCCCGGATCCGTGGGCGGTCGGAGGCCTGATCGCGCTCGAACTCGGGCTCGGTCTCGTCCCGGGCGTGCTGGCCGCACGGCTCGACCTCGACCGTCTCCGCGCTTCCGCCCTGCCTCAGCGACGCACTGCGGCGGATAGCACGGAGACGGATGGTGCCGAGGCGGATGGCACGGGCCGGCGCAGCATCGTCGCGGATCGCATGCGTGCTCGGGGCGACACGGTCCCGACTGACTACACAGTCTCCCCAAGCGACACGGCACCTCTGGCTGACACGGTCCCACTGGGCGACACGGCGCCACTGGGTGACACGGCGTCCCCGGGCCGCGAGGCGGGGATAGGGGACGACTCCGTCGGGCTCGGCGATGACGACGATGCCGTGCTGCGCGCCTTCTCCTGGGACGGCCTCGATCATGAAGGCTCTTCGGCCGCCGAGAGGTCGACACGCATCGACTCGCCGTCCGGCCGGATTTGGCGGCGACTCCGGCGTCCGCGCTAGACTGCATAACGCAATCCACGGGAGTCCGCACGCGGCGGGCTGAGAGGGAGCACGCGTGCTCCGACCGTTCAACCTGAACTGGATCATGCCAGCGGAGGAAGGAACCCTATGCGCACGCATACCCGCACACCTCGTTCGTCGTTCGCGCTCCCGCGACTCTCCCGGAGGGCCGCGGCCGCGCTGCTCGCCACCGGCCTCGCGGTGGCCCTCCCCGCCTGCGCCGGTGATCCCGGCGCACCCGCCGGCGAGGGCGGCGGCACCGCGGAATCGACCGCGGTCACGCTCGTCGTCCACGACAGCTTCGGCGATCCCGAGGCCTTCAGCGCCGCTGCGAGCGCGGCGACCGGATACGACGTCGAGGTCGTCACCGCCGGCGACGGCGGCGAGCTCACCAACAAGCTGGTGCTGACCAAGGGTGCGCCGATCGCCGACGCCTTCTTCGGCGTGGACGACACGTTCGCTTCCCGGTTGATCGACAACGGGGTGGTGGAGTCGTTCCTGCCCGATCCGCTGCCCGCGCGCGCAGCCGAGCTCGGCGCCCAGCTGGTGCCCGGGCACACCGGCGACGCGGCGAGCGTCTCGGCCTTCCCGATGATCCCGATCGATCTCGGCGCAACCTGCATGAACATCGACAGCGGTTGGTTCGCGGAGAACGACCTGACGCCGCCGCAGAGCTATGAGGATCTGGCCGATGCGCGGTACCGGGGTCTCACGGTCGTGATCGATCCGACCGCCTCCTCGACCGGTGCGGCGTTCCTCACGGGCACCGTCGCCGCCTACGGGGAGACGGGATACCTCGACTACTGGAAGCGGCTCGTCGACAACGACGTGCGGATCGAGTCGGGCTGGACCGAGGCCTACAACGGCCAGTTCACGCAGGGCGGCGAGGGTGGTACCCACCCGGTCGTGCTCTCGTACAGCACCTCGCCGGCCTGGACGCTCAGCGAAGACGGCGAGACCTCGACGACCGAGGCGCTGCTCGGCACCTGCACGACGCAGATCGAATACGCGGGCGTGCTCGCCGGCGCAGCGAACCCCGCGGGTGCGCAGGCCGTGGTCGAGTACCTCCTCTCTCCCGAATTCCAGGCCACCATCCCCGAGACGATGTACATGTACCCGGTCGACGCCGACATCGAGCTGCCGGAGGAGTGGGAGCGCTTCGCCGCGCTGCCGACGGAGCCGCACGACCTGACCCCGGCGCAGATCGGCGCCGACCGCGAGACGTGGCTCAAGGATTGGAGCGACGCCGTCGGATGGTGATCGAGCGGGACGGGCGGGCCGGCAGGCTGCACGGCCGAGGCCGCCGGTTGCACGGCCGGGCGGCGGGCCGCCGGGTGCGATCCCGGCCGCTCGCCGTCGTCGCGTGGACGCTCGCCGTTGCCCTGCCGCTCGGCTTCCTGACACTGTTCTTCCTCTGGCCGGTGCTCGCCCTCGTCGCGACCGGGTTCACGGAGGGCACGGCGGAGGGCGCCCGTCTCGACCTCACCGGCATCCCCGAAGTCTTCTCCGAGCCGCGCACCTGGCGGGTGATCGGCCAGACGCTCGCCCAGGCCGGCGCCGGGACGATCCTCTCGCTCCTGCTCGGTGTTCCGGCCGCGTTCGTGCTCTACCGCCTCCGATTCCCGGGCCGCGGCCCGCTGCGCGCGCTGCTGACGGTGCCGTTCGTGCTGCCGACCGTGGTCGTCGGCGTCGCCTTCGCCGCACTGCTCGGCCCGGGCGGCCCGCTCGCCTGGCTGGGCCTCGACCAGGGTTTCGTCGCGATCGTGCTCGCTCTCGCCTTCTTCAACGTCACCGTCGTCATGCGCACCGTCGGCGGCTTCTGGGCGCAGCTCGATCCGCGCCCCGAGCAGGCCGCCCGCATGCTGGGCGCCGGGCCGGCCCGCGTCTGGTGGACCATCACCCTGCCCGCGTTGACACCCGCGATCGCGTCGGCCGCGGCGCTCGTGTTCCTCTTCTGCGCCACCTCCTTCGCCGTCGTGCTCGTGCTGGGCGGGCGCCGCTTCTCGACCGTCGAGACGGAGATCTACCGCCTGACGATGCAGTTCCTGGATCTGCGTTCGGCGGCCGTGCTCGCACTCGTCCAGTTCGCCATCGTCGCGCTGGCGATGGTCGTCTCCTCCGGCCTCCGCCGACGGCGGGAACGGGCGATCGCGATGAGCTTCCGCGGCCTGCGAGCGGCGCGGCCGCGACTCGCGCACCTGCCCGTCATCCTCTGCTTCGCCGCCACCGTCCTGCTGCTCCACGCGCTGCCGGTGCTCACGCTCGTCGCGCGTTCGCTCCGAGATACCGCCGGACGATGGACTCTGGCCCATTACCGGCACCTGTTCGCCCCGCCCGAGGGCAGCGCGCTGCAGGGCGGCGTGCTCGACGCGATCCTCCTCTCGCTCCGGTTCGCCGCGGTCGCGACGCTCCTCGCCGTCGTGCTCGGCGCGCTCACCGCGCTGGTCCTCTCGCGCCGCCCGCGGAGCCGCACGCTGCGCCGCGGGATCGAGTTCCTCGACGGCGCGGTCATGCTGCCGCTCGGAGTCTCGGCCGTGACGCTCGGCTTCGGCCTGCTGCTCACGATGCATCGGCCGCTCGGCATCGGTTTCGACCTGCGCACCTCGATCGTGCTGATCCCGATAGCCCAGGCGCTCGTCGCGCTGCCGCTCGTGCTGCGCACCCTGCTGCCCGCACTCCGCGGCATCGATCCCCGTCTGCGGGACGCGGCGGCGATGCTCGGCGCCTCTCCGCTCCGAGTGCTCGCGACGATCGACCTGCCGATGCTGGGTCGTTCAGCGGGACTGGCACTCGGTTTTGCGGCGGCCGCAGCACTCGGGGAGTTCGGGGCCACATCGTTCCTGGTGCGGCCCGGGGCGCAGACGCTGCCGGTCGCGATCGGCGATCTGATAGGCCGGCAGGGAGCGGACAACTACGGGATGGCGCTCGCCGCGGCGGTGCTGCTCGGGGTGATGGTCACGGGTATCATGCTGCTGGCCGAGCGCTGGCGGGGGACGGGAGTCAGCGAATGGTGAGCGAGCAGGATCCGCGCGTGCGGCGCGGTCTGCGCGTCGACGGCGCGACGGTCCGGTACGAGGCCGGACCCGGGCGCGGCAGTCGGGGCGGGGCGGAACCCGCGCTACCCGCCGTCGACGGGGTCTCCTTCGCCGTCAGGCCCGGCGAGGTCGTCGCACTGACGGGCCCCAGCGGTTGCGGCAAGTCGACCCTGCTGCGAGCGATCGCCGGCCTGGAGCCGCTGGCCGGCGGCTCGGTCCACTGGGACGATGAGGATCTCGAACGCGTACCGCCGCACCGCCGCGGCTTCGGGCTGATGTTCCAGGACGGGCAGCTCTTCGCCCACCGCAGCGTCGCTGAGAACATCGCCTACGGGCTGCGGGTGCAGCGCGCGGCTCGTGGGGAGCGCGAGGCGAGGGTCGCCGAACTGCTCGCGCTCGTCGAGCTGCCCGACGCCGGTTCCCGCCCGGTGACGGCGCTCTCCGGGGGCGAACGGCAGCGCGTGGCGCTCGCTCGCTCGCTCGCGCCGCGGCCGCGGCTGCTGCTGCTCGACGAACCGCTCTCGGCGCTCGACCGGGAGCTGCGTGAGCGCCTCGCACTCGACCTCGCCCGTCTGCTCCGGCAGACGGGCACGACCGCCATCCTCGTCACTCACGACGAGTCGGAGGCCGAGGCCGTCGCCGATCGCGCCCTGCGGATGCGCTCCGGAAGGCTGCTCCCGTGAGCGCGGGGAACCCGGGTGCGCGCCTGCGCGCCCGCCTGAGCGGGAACCTCGGCGCGGGTGAGCCCGGGGTCGTGCTGATCGACGGGCGCTCGGGGTCCGGCAAGACCACTTTCGCCGCGCAGCTGGCCGAGGAGTCGGGGGCGCAGATCCTCCATCTCGAGGATCTCTATCCGGGATGGGACGGGCTCGCCGCCGGCTCGCGCGCCGTGGCCGACGTGCTGCGGGCGGGGGAGTATCGCGGCTACGACTGGCTCGCCGGCGACTTCGGCGACGGGTGGGTCGCGCTCGATCCCGCACGCCCCCTGGTCATCGAGGGCTGCGGCGCCGTGACGGCGAGGAACCTCCGGGCCGTGCGCGACTTCATCGCGTCGGCCGGCTCGACGGTCGCCCGGACACCGGCCCCGGTGCGCAGCCTCTGGCTCGAGTGCCCGGCTCCGCTCCGCCGGCAACGGGCCCTCGCACGCGACGGCGAGATCTTCGCGCCCCACTGGGACAGCTGGGCGGCTCAGGAGGAGACGCAGATCGCCGCGGAGCGCCCGATCGCCCTGGTCGACGAGATCGTGCACACCTGATCCCATCCGGCACGACGGTAGACTGTACGGGTGCTGAACGTCTGCGTGCTGATCTCCGGGAGCGGCAGCAACCTCAAAGCCCTGCTCGATGCGGCGGCGGATCCCGCCTACCCGGCCCGGATCGTCGCCGTGGGCTCCGACACCGAGGCGCCCGGGCTCGCGCATGCGACGGCCGCCGGGGTGCCCACGTTCATCGTGCGGCCGCAGGACTACGACGACCGCGAGGAGTGGGGGCAGGTCCTCGCCGCCGCGATCCAGGAGCACGGCGTCGGCACGGGCCCGGATTCGGGGCTCGTCGTGAGCGCCGGACTCATGCGGATCCTGCCCGCCGGCTTCGTGCACGAGTTCTCGCCGCGCCTCATCAACACCCATCCCGCGCTGCTGCCCCTCCACCCCGGAGCCCACGCGGTGCGCGACGCGCTCGCCGCCGGCGCGACCGAGACCGGTGTCACCGTTCACGTCATCGACGAAGGCGTCGACACCGGGCCGGTGCTGCGCCAGGCCCGCGTCGAGATCCGTCCCGGCGAGGGCGAGAACGAGCTGCACGAGCGCATCAAGCAGGTGGAGCGTCCCCTGCTCGTCGACACGGTGCGCGCGATCGCGACCGGCGAACTGCAGCTCTCCGACTGAGGCCATAGCGTCGCCACCGAGCAGCAGAGCACACGAGCAGAGCCCCGCGCCGAGATACCCGCCAGAACCTACGCCAGAACACCGAGGAGACCGACCCGCATGGCAGTACAGAGCCACGACCCCAGCCTCTACGAGCACCGCGATCTGATCCCGGTGCGACGCGCACTGATCTCGGTGAGCGACAAGACGAGGCTGCTCGAGCTGGCGGAGGCGCTCGTCGCGGCCGGCGTCGAGATCGTCTCGACCGGCTCGACCGCCGCGACCATCCGCGACGCCGGGCATCCCGTGGTCGAAGCGGCCGAGGTCACCGGCTTCCCCGAGGTGCTCGACGGCCGGGTGAAGACGCTGCACCCGGCGATCCACTCGGGGCTGCTCGCCGACCTGCGCCTCGCCTCGCACCGCGACCAGCTCGACGAACTCGGCTTCGCGCCCTTCGAGCTCGTCGTCGTGAACCTCTACCCGTTCGAGCAGACCGTCGCCGCGGGCAAGCCGGCGGCCGACGTGATCGAGAACGTCGACATCGGCGGCCCGGCCATGGTGCGGGCCACCGCGAAGAACCACGCCAACGCCGCGATCGTCGTCTCGCCCGCCCGATACGACGAGGTCATCGCCGCGGTCGCGGTCGGCGGCACCTCGCTCGCACTGCGCCGCTCGCTCGCCACCGACGCCTTCGTGCATACGGCCCAGTACGATGCCGCCGTCGCGAACTGGTTCCTGGAACAGGAGGAGCTCGACTGGAGCGAGGCCCCGGCCGACGCGACCGACGAGCAGGACGATTCGATCGATGCGATCTTCGAAGCCCCGGCCGACGGCTCGTTGAGCGCGACAACGCTCGGCTTCGAGATCTTCGGGCTGCGCGAGGCCGTGCTGCGCTACGGCGAGAACAGCCACCAGCGCGCCGCGCTCTTCACGGAGGGCGAAGGATCCGGCATCGCCCAGGCCGCGCAGCTGCACGGCAAGGAGATGTCCTACAACAACTACGTCGATGCGGACGCGGCGCTGCGCGCCGCCAACGACCACGAGCGCCCGGCCGTGGCGATCATCAAGCATGCGAACCCGTGCGGAATCGCCGTCGCACCCGAGGGTGCGGCCGATCCCATCGCCGAGGCGCACCGTCTGGCGCACGCCTGCGACCCGGTCTCCGCGTTCGGCGGAGTCATCGCGGCGAACCGCACGGTGACGAAGGGCATGGCGGAGGCCGTGGCCGAGATCTTCACCGAGGTGATCGTCGCCCCCGGGTTCGAGCCGGAGGCGCTGGCGATCCTCACGCAGAAGAAGAACGTGCGCTTGCTGGTGCTGCCCGTCGACTTCGCGCCGAACCCGCTGGAGCTGCGTCAGGTCTCCGGAGGGTTCCTGCTGCAGGACGCCGACCGCTCCTTCGCCCCTGTCGGGGAGTGGACGCTCGCCGCGGGCGAGCCGGCCGACGCGGCGACGCTGGCAGAGCTCGAGTTCGCCTGGCGGGCCTGCCGCGCCGTGAAGTCGAACGGGATCCTGCTGACGAGCGGTGGAGCCTCCGTCGGCGTCGGCATGGGGCAGGTGAACCGCGTCGACTCGTGCCGACTCGCCGTGTCGCGCGCAGGGGAGCGGGCTTCGGGCTCCGTCGCCGCCTCGGACGCGTTCTTCCCGTTCGCCGACGGCCTTCAGGTGCTGCTCGACGCGGGCGTGCGCGCGGTGGTGCAGCCCGGCGGATCGGTGCGCGACGCGGAGGTCGTCGCGGCGGCCGCGGCGGCCGGCGCGACCATGTACTTCACCGGGGAGCGCCACTTCTTCCACTGACCCGATGGGCCTCCCGTCGACGTCCCATCATCTGATGTGACCCAGCCTGCCCTTCTTTGCGCCCGCCTCGCTCGACCGGGAGAATGAGGCTATGGAAATCGTCAAGGGGATTCTGGTCGTTCTGCACATCGTCGGCTTCGCCGCCGTGTTCGGAAGCGTCATGGCGCAGATGTCGAAGGTCAAGGCCGGCGCGGCGGTGATCACGAACGGGGTGCTGCACGGGCTCTCCACGATGTTCGTGACGGGTCTCCTGCTGGTCGCGATGCGCTACATGCTCGACGAGCCGGTCGACAACCTCAAGATCACGCTCAAGATGGTGGTGCTGATCGTGATGATCGTGATCGTGCTGCTGAACCGCAAGAAGGAGAGCGTGCCCGCGGGTGTGCTCGGCGCGGTGGCCGGCCTCGGCGTGCTGAACGTCGCGCTCGCGGTGCTCTGGAACTGATCGTCAGGCGCTGAAGCCTCAGCGCCAGCGCGCGCCCCACTGCGGGGACTCGCCGGCCGGCGAGAAGGCCTGCGGCACGCCCAGCGGGTTGTCGTCGCGCAGCGCGGCCGGGAGGAACGCCGCGGGGGCGTTCTGGTAGGCCACCGGGCGCTGGAAGCGCGCGATGGCCGCCGTGCCGACCGAAGTGCTGCTGTCGTTGGTGGTCGCCGGCCAGGGGCCGCCGTGCTGCTGGGCGGGGGTCACCGCGACACCCGTGGACCAGCCGTTGAAGAGCACCCGGCCGACCTGCCGGCTGATGGCCGAGACCAGCGCGCGCAGCTCGCCGGCGTTCTCGGTCTCACCGGTCGCCTCGCGCTCGCTCAGGTGCAGGGTTCCGGTGAGGTTGCCCTCGTAGAACTCGGGCATGAGCGCGGCGAGGTCGGTGCCGGCCGGCACCTCGACCAGGATCGAAAGCGGGCCGAAGGCCTCTTCGACCAGTGCTTCGCGCCCGGAGCGGAAGTCGTCGAGGGAGACGGCGACGACGGTCGGCGTCGCCCAGCCCTGACCGTCCTCGTCGAAGCGGATCGCGCCCGCGAGCACGGGGCGCACGCCGGTGCTCGCGAGGATCGCGTCGCGTCGATCCGCGAAGCTCTGCGCGATGCGCGGGCCGAGCAGGCGATGCTCGGGCAGGTCGGTGCCGGTGGTCGCGATCGCGGCGGGAAGCGCGCTGCCCTCGGGGATGAACACGAACCCCGGCTTGGTGCACAGCTGACCCGCGGATCCGGAGACGCTGGTGAGGTAGCCGGAGGCGATCGCGTCGGCCCGCTCGGCGATGGCGTCGGCCGTGATGAACACGGGGTTGACGCTGCCGAGCTCGCCGTAGAACGGGATCGGCGCCGGCCGGGCGGCGGCGATGTCGGCGAGCAGACGGCCGATGCCGATCGATCCGGTGAAGGATCCCGCCTTGATGCGCGGATCCTTCAGGATCTCGACGCCCGCGTCGCGGCCGTGCACGAGCTGGAAGATCCCGTCGGGCATGCCGGTGCCGCGCAGAGCCGCGAGCGCGACCTCGGCCGTCGCGTCGCTCAGCTCGGGGTGCCCCGAGTGCGCCTTGACGATGAGCGGGCAGCCGGCGGCGAGGATCGCGGCGGAGTCGCCGCCGAGCACCGAGAACGCGAACGGGAAGTTCGAGGCCGAGAAGTTGATGACCGGCCCGAGCGGCAGATGGGTGCGCCGCACGTCCGGTCGGGGGCCGAGCACGAAGTCGGGGTCCGCAGGGTCGATGCGGGCGTCCAGGTAGGCGCCGTCGACCAGGGTGTCGGCGAAGAGGCGGAGCTGCACGGCGGTGCGGGTGACCTCGCCATTGAGGCGAGCCTCGGTGAGGCCCGTCTCGCGCATGGCGATCTCCACGAGCCGCGCCTTGGCGGCCTCGAGCGCGTCGGCGATCGCGACGATCGCGCCGGCGCGATCCTCTGGGCGGGTGGCTGCGAAGGAGGCGGCGGAAGCCTCCGCCGCGGCGACGACGGCTTCGAGCTCGGGGGAGAGGGCGGACTCGGTCATGTTGTGGATCCTCGGTGGTGCTGTGGCGGGTGGAAGGCCGTGGAGCAGGCGTCCGCGAGTCAGACGGCGGGCTGCTGCTGGGTGATGCAGTGGATGCCGCCGCCTCGGGCGAAGAGCGGTCGAGCGTCGAGGCCGATCACCTCGCGCCCGGGATAGAACTCGCGCAGCACGCCGAGGGCGAGGTCGTCGGCCGGGTCGTCGAAGGCGCAGGCGAGCACCGCCCCGTTGATGACGACGTGGTTGACGTAGCTGTAGTCCACGAATCCTTCGTCGTCGCGCAGCGTCTCGGGTGCGGGCAGGTCGAGGATGTCGAAGGCGGCGCCGTTGTCGTCTCGGTAGCGCTCGGCCGTCGCACGGTTGACCCGGGCGATCTCGTGGTCGGGGTGCGAGGCGGAGTCCTGCCGGTGCATGAGCAGCACGTCGGGGGTCGGGAAGACGGCGAGGATGTCACTGTGGCCCCGGGTGCCGAAGCGCTCGTGGTCGCGGCTGAGTCCGCGCGGCAGCCAGAGGGCGCTCGTCGTACCGATGGTCCGCTCCAGCTCGGCCTCGACGCGCTCCTTCGTCCAGCCGGGGTTGCGGCCGGGATCGAGCTGCACGGTCTCGGTGAGGACGACGCGACCCGTGCCGTCGACCTGGATCCCGCCGCCCTCGTTCGTCATCTCGCTGTCGATGAGCTCCGCGCCGGAGGCCTCGGCCACGATCCGACCGATGTGCCGGTCCTTGTCCCAGTGCGCCCAGTCCTGGCCGCCCCAGCCGTTGAAGACGAAGTTCACGGCGCCGAGACGTCCGTCGTCGCCGATCACGAAGCTCGGCCCGATGTCCCGCATCCAGGCGTCGTCGAGCGGCGCGACGAGCTGTTCGATGCCGCCGGCCAGGTACCGGCGGGCGATGCTCTCGTCGCCGGGGTTGACCACGACGGTCACCGCCTGGAACTCGCTCGCCGCGTTCGCGACGGACGCCCAGGTGCGCCGCGCCTCTTCGACCTCCGCCTCTGACTCGCCGAGGGCATAGCCCTCGGTCGGCCAGGCGAGCCAGAGGCGCTCCTGCGGATGTCCCTCGATCGGCATGCGCCAGCTCGTCATCATCGACCTCGTCTCTCATCGCGCGGTGTGCGGCTCGACTCAGTCTACGAGGGTGCCGGGCGAGAAATCTCGTGGTCCGGAAGGGCGCGTCGAAATATTCATTGATCGGTAGAAGATATATTTTCACGGCGTCCCGGATGGGCAGATTCATCGGCCTGGCTTATTGCAAACTAAAACATCTATGTGTAGGTTGATTCGTGACCGGGCTGCAGTCGGCACGCCCGGCGGGGAATGAGTACGAGGGAGTACCCGGACCATGAATGATCAGTCGACCACGGCTGTCGAGCACGACGAGGATGCCGCCCACCTGGCATCGCTCGGCTACAGCTACGACACTACGTTCAAGCGCGAGATGAGTTTCTGGGGGAACGTCTCGCTCGGCTTCACCTACCTATCGCCCATCGCGGGCATCTACGCGATGTTCGCCTTCTCGTTCATGGCCGCCGGCCCGCCCATGGCCTGGGCGCTGGTCATCGCCCTCGTCGGCCAGTTCTTCGTGGCGCTCATCTTCGGCGAGGTCGTCTCGAACTACCCGGTCGCGGGTGGCGTCTACCCGTGGTCGCGGCGACTCTGGGGACGCAAGTGGGCGTGGATGAACGGCTGGATCTACGTCGTCGCCCTCGTCGGCACCATCGCGGCGGTCGCCTACAGCGTCGCGCCGTTCCTGATCGACGCCTTCCTGGGGTACGACGAGGCGCGCCCTGCGCCCACCGCGGGAGTCACGGTGCTGGTCGCCCTCGGCGTCCTGCTCGTCGCATCCGTGCTGAACTACTCGGGGACCAAGGTGCTGAGCCTCGCGGCCACGGTCGGCCTCATCGCCGAGATGATCGGCTCGGTCGCCATCGGCGTGTACCTGATCATCCGCAACTTCGTGTTCCTGGCCGGCAACGACCCCGAGCACCCCGGCCACTCCTTCTCGGTCTTCTTCACGAACGAGATCACCGCGGCCGATGGCACGGTGACCGCGATCGGTGCCGATGGACCCTTCGGCAGCGGCGTCGGCGGCTACTTCGGCGCCTTCGCATGGGCTGCGCTGATCGGCATGTACGCCTACTACGGCTTCGAGGCCAACGGCGACGTCGCCGAAGAGGTGAAGGATCCCGGCCGCCAGGTGCCGAAGTCGATGCGCATGACGCTCTACGTCGGCGGCCTCACCGCGAACCTGCTGGTGTTCGCGCTCGTGCTCGCCGTGCCGGACTACTCCAAGGTCGCCGACGGCACCGTGGCGAACCCGATCAGCGCCGCGATCAGCGACGCCTTCGGCCCGGTCTTCCCGATCGTCATGATCATCGTGTGCATCGCCTTCATCTCGTGCGTCACGAGCCTCCAGGCGGCCGCGAGCCGACTGCTCTTCTCGATGGGCCGCGACGGGTTCCTCCCGGCCTCGCGGTGGCTGGCCCACCACACGCCGCGACGCGGCGTGCCGAGCAACGCGGTGATCACCGCGGCCGTGTTCCCGGCGCTGGCGATCCTGCTCTCGCTGTTCGCCGAGAACGCGCTCACCGCGCTCATCGCCTTCGGCACCGTCGGCATCTACATCGGCTTCCAGATGGTGGTGCTGGCCGCGCTGCGCGCCAGGATCAAGGGCTGGAAGCCGGCGGGCAAGTTCAAGCTCGGCGCGTGGGCGTATCCGATCAACATCCTCGCCCTCCTCTGGGGCGTGCTGGCCATCGTGAACATCTCGTTCCCGTGGCCGGTGAACGACAACACCTTCCTCGACTGGGCCGTGCTGATCGTGCTGCTCATCGTGCTGGTGATCGGCTTCGTCTACATGCTGGCCACGAAGGCGCACCTCCGCGGCGACGCCCCCGCGGGCGACGCCAGCGGAGCGATCAAGACCGTCGTCTGATCCGCGTTCGGGCGCCGGCTCCCTCGCCGGCCGCCCGTTCGTCTGCCCGGGATCAGCGGAGAAGAAGGAGGAGCGAGCGTGACAGATCTAGTCGTCGACCCCGAACGTTTCATCCACGGCGAGGAGGATCCCGCCGGCCCGCTCATCCCCGTAGTGGTGTCGCTGACCTTCCCCGGGATGAACCGCAGCGCCCACGACCTCGCGCTCGACCTCACGGTCACGGCGTTCGACGAGGTGCGACGCGCCGGCGGCCGACCCCGGCTGGTGGACTCCGCCGCGGCGGCTCCCCCGGAGAGCGCGGCCGTGTGCGACGAGGCCGACGCCGTGCTGTTCCTCGGGGGCGGAGACGTCGACGTCCGCTGCTACGGGTACACGGGCCCCGAGCCGCGCGGCTACTACGGAGTCGATGCGGATGCGGATCGCTTCTGCCTCGATCTCATCCGCGAGAGCGTCCGGCGCGACCTGCCCGTGCTCGCGCTCTGCCGAGGCTCGCAATTGCTCAACGTCGCCTACGGCGGCACGCTGATCCCCGACATCGAGGACTGGCGGATCCACCGCGGGCCGGGCGGCGACGAACTGATGATCGACGAGGCGTTGACGCTCGAGCCCGATTCCCGCATCGCGGCGATCCTCGGCCGGACCGAGGCGATCGTGCGCAACGGGCATCACCAGGCGGTGGACCGGGTCGGCGAGGAGCTCCGCCCGGTCGCGTTCGCGGCGGACGGCATCGTCGAGGCCACCGAGCATCGGTCGGCGAGCTGGGTCGTCGGCGTGCAGTGGCACCCGGAGGAGGCCGGAGCCGACGTGGCCGATCGGCATCGGATTTTCGACGCGTTCGTGGAACAGGGGCGCGGCGACCGCTGAGCCGGTCGGGGCCCTCCCCGCGCGGGTTACGCGGGGACCGAGAGCCCGGCTACCTCGAGCACGCCCGGCAGCCACTCGAGCGCGATGTCGCTCGGCAGATCCCACGACGAGGCGTCGTGGCGGCCGTAGTCGCCGACCCGCTCGGCGCCCTGCGCGGCGAAGCGGCGATCGATGTGCTCGCTGCCCTGGCTGTAGGTCTCCTCGTAGAAGCTGTCGCCCAGGCCGAACATGGCGTAACGGACACCGCTGAGGTCGGGCAGCGCGGCGTCGAAGGCCTCCGCGAAGGGCAGCGCCGTGTTCGGGAGCTCGCCGTCGCCGTGGGTCGAGCAGATCACCAGGTAGAAGGTGTCGGCCCGGAGGTCGTTCGGGTCGAAGTTCTGCAGGTCGAAGACCTCGACCTCGTCGTGGGTCTCGCGCAGCTTCGCTCCGAGGTCGTCGGCGATCAGCTCGCTGTTGCCGGATTCGGTGCCGTAGAGGACGGTGATCTTCACTGTGGGTGGTCCTTTCGAAGTGGTGCCGCAGCGCGGTGTTCGGGCGCCGTGGTCGGATCGTGAGTCGGGGTGGGCCCGCTCAGGGTTCTTCTCGGGCGATGGCGACCATCGCCTCGTGGTCGGTGAGCTTGCGGCGGGCGCGGTCGTCCGGCGCGAGCTCGCGCTCGTGCTGTTCGAGCCGCAGCCACTGCTCGTAGGAGACGGCGCGCTCGTGCACGGTGCCGGGCAGGCCGTCGTAGCCGGGTTTGGGGTCGCCATCGAGCGTACCCGAGGCGAGGTCGGCGAGGATCTCGTCGGCTACGGACTTGGCGCACGCGCGGTTCTCGGGAATGGCGCCCCGAGGCCCGCGCTTCGCCCATCCGGTGCGGTAGAGTCCGGGGCGGATCCGGCCGGTCTCGGACGCCTGCTCCACCAGTTCGGCGAGCGCGTCGTCGGTGCGGGTGAACCCGATCGCGGTGAGCACGGAGCTCGCCGGGATCAGCTCCACGCCGGCCGCCGTGGTGATCTCGACGCCCTCGACCTTCCCTTCGCCGACGATGCGCAGCGGGGTGGAGCCGAAGCGGAGCGCGACCTCCGGACCGTCGTGGTGCGGGCGATCGGCGCTGACGAGGTCGGCGAGAGCGGCGAGCCGCGCGGTGGCGATTCGATCCCCGTCGACCGGCGACGTATCGCCGAGTTCGGGGGCCGAGTACCGCGCGCGGGGGAGCGCCGCGAGCTCCTTCAGCATCTGGGGGTCGCTCTTCGCAGCGGCCGGTGCGGACCGGTTCAGGAGGGTCACGCGCTCGGCCGGTGCGGAGAGGTAGGCGTCGAGCGCGTGGTCGGCGATGTCGCTGTCGATGTAGCCCGATCGATCCTTGACCAGGAAGCGGAGGAGGTCGATGGCGACGTTGCCGCCGCCGATGATGACCACGTCGTCGCCGAGCGCCGGCAGGAACGGGCGTTCGCCGGGGTGCGAGTTGAGCACGCGCGTGATGGTCCCGGATCCGTAGATGCCCGGGAGGTCCTCGCCGGGGATCCCGATGCGGGCGTCGTCGCTCAGCCCGGTGGCGAGCACCACGACGTCGAAGGCCGCGCACAGCTCGTCGAGGCCGAGGTCGCGCCCCACCTCGATGTCGCCGGCGAAGCGCACGGCCGGGTCGGCGAAGAGGCGATCGAACTGGCGGGTGATGGTCTTCGTGCTCTGGTGATCCGCGGCGACGCCGTATCGGATCAGGCCGTACGGGGAGGGGAGGCGGTCGAAGACGGTGATCTCGATCTCCTGCGCTCCGCGCAGCATCGCCTGCGCCAGGTAGCAGCCGGCCGGCCCGCTGCCGAGCACGGCGAGGCGTAGCGGTGATGGATGCGGCATGTCGGCTCCTTCGCAGTCAGCGTCGCGTGATCCAGTGTACCCATAAAGATTTAATTAGTGAATGTATAAATTCGCCGAGTATCAAGGCTGCAGGATATATCTTGAGAATTCGCTGGAGCGCTTGCGTCGTAAAAGATTCACGTATAGCGTATTTCTTGATAGGGCTCATGCGAGGTCGCGCGAGCCACGGATCTTCGACAAGGGAGTACGAATGACCGCAACGATCGACGAGGTCCCCTACCTCGACATCTCGGCCCCCGACTTCGCCATGAGTTCGGAGCAGGTGCGCGACGCGCGCGAGCGCAGCTGGTATGCGCGCACGAACTACGGCGTCGCGGTACTGCGCTACCAAGAGGTCACCGAGCTGCTGAAGCACCCGAGCCTCAACCAGGGCAGCGCCAAGTGGCCCGAGCACCACGGCGTCCACAGCGGCCTCTTCTACGACTGGTGGAGCAAGAACCTCCTCGTGCTCGAGGGCGACGAGCACCACCGCATCCGGCGGCTGCTCAACCCGGCCTTCTCGCCGCGCGTCGCCGAATCCCTGAAGCCCGAGTTCGCCGACATCGCGCTCGAACTGATCGAGAACATGAAGGCCAAGCAGGCGCGCGGCGAGCAGGTCGAGTACGTCGCCGACTTCTCCGAGCCCTTCGCCACCCGCGCCCTCTGCGCCATGATGGGCCTCTCGCACGAGCACTGGCCGTTCATCGCCGACCGGGCGAACACAGTGGGATACGCGCTGAGCGTCAGCATCAAGGAGGACATCGACCGGATCGACCGCGCCGTGCACGAGTTGTACGACTTCGTCGATACGCTCATCCAGGAGCGCACCGCCGAGCCCGGCGAGGACGTCGTCTCGCGCCTCATCGGCTTCACCGCGCACGGTGACAAGCTGAGCGACGCCGAGCTGCGCAACGCCCTCGTGCTGATGCTCTTCGGCGGTATGGACACCACTCGGAACCAGCTCGGGCTCATCGTCCAGACCTACATCCGGAACCCCGAGCAGTGGGAACTGCTCGCGCAGGATCCCGAGGGCCTCGCGAAGCCCGCGCTCGAGGAGGCGCTGCGCGTCAACCCGACCACGCGGTGGGTCACGCGCGAGGCAAACGAGGACTTCGAGTACAACGGCCTGCAGATCGAGAAGGGCACCACGGTGCACCTCTTCACCATGGCGAGCGGCACCGACCCGGAGGCCTACCCCGATCCCGAGATCGATCTGCTCGCCAAGGATCGCAAGCCCCATCACACCTTCGGCGGAGGCGTGCACCACTGCCTGGGCCACTACATCGCCCGCGCCGATATGAGCATCGCCCTGCCGCTGCTGGCGCAGCACTTCACCGATCTCTCCTGCCCCGGCGGAGACGAATGGCTGCCGGACTCCGGCAACACCGGACCCGTTCGCTACCCGCTCGACTTCAGCGTCCGCAGCTGACCCCACCGTCAGAGACGACGAAAGGAAACCCATGACCGAGACCAGCACCGGCGGGCGCTTCGGCGCGGCCCTGCGCGAGATCCTCGCCGACGACACCGCCTTCGACCGGCACCGCGAGGCGAACCTGCGCCCCGAGACGGTCGAGGCGCTCGGCGCCAAGATCCGCGAGTCGGGTGTGAAGTTCATCTACTACATGCTGCCGACGCTCGGCAGCCGGACGGTGGCGAAAGTGGTGCCGGCCGAGCTCTACGAGCGCATGCTGAAGAAGGGCATCGCCTTCCACCGCACCGCGCTGACGGATCTGCAGACCAGCCGAGAGGGCGAGCTCATCGGCGGCGGCGTCGACGCGCACGAGTTCTGGGGTCTGCCCGATCCGGAGACCTTCCAGGTGCTTCCCTGGGACACCGAAGTCGGCCGCATCTTCTGCACGGCGTACGATCCGCCCCATCTCGGCGCAGCGGGCGGCCGGCTCGTCGCGCTCGACACCCGCGCTCTGTTCAAAGCCTCGATGGCCGGATTCACCGAGCGCACGGGCCTCGAGCTGCGCTCGGGCCTCGAGCCGGAGATGACCTGGACCGGACCCGGTATCGAGGTGATCTCGAAGGACGACCAGAGCCCGGCCTACCAGGTCGAGAACCTCGAGAAGATGCGCCCCGTGTTCAAGAAGGTCATCGGCTACGGCCAGGCCCTCGACTTCACGATGATCCAGGGCGACTACGAGGACGACGGCCAGATCGAGCTCAACTGGGAGTACGACCGCTCCGACCGAACCGCCGAGCGCATGACCACGTACCGTCAGATCTGCAAGCAGGTCGCACGCGAGCTCGGCCTCCAGGCGAGCTTCATGGCGAAGCCCTACAACGGCAAGATGGGCAACGGCTGCCACCACAACCTCAGCCTCTGGCGGGTCGGCGACGGCGACGCGGTGAACGTGATCGAGGACGGCCGCGTCGAGCTGCACGCGACCGAGACCGCGCGCCACGCGATGGGCGGCATGCTGCTGCACACGCCCGGCTCGATGCTCGTCATGGCCTCGACCGTCAACTCCTACAAGCGCTTCTGGGATGCGGGCCAGTTCGCCCCGTCCGGCGCCGACTGGGGCCTCGACACCCGAGGCGTCGCGATCCGCATCTCGGCGAACGGCCGCATGGAGTACCGACTGCCCGACGCGAGCGTCAACCCGTACCTCTCGCACCTCTACCTGCTCGCGGCGATCGAGCACGGCCTCGAGGCGCAGATCGACCCGGGCGAGCCGGGCGAGCTGAGCGACGCGGCGAACGGAGGCACGGTGCCCAACACGCTCGGCGCCGCGATCGAGGCGTTCGAATCGGACGAGTACCTGATGAACGCCATGCCGGAGGAGCTGACCCGGATCTTCCTTCAGCTCAAGCGCGACGAGTGGGCCCGCTATTGTGGTCAGATCACGCAGTGGGAATTCGATCAGTACTGGGAGGCGATTCCGTGAGCACCGCGAACGACGCGCGCATCATCCGTCTGGCATGCATCGACTCGGCCGCGCTGCCGCTGTTCGACAAGAGCCCCGACGGCGCGACCCGCGCCGGCTACGAGCCGGAGGCGGCGGCACTCGTCGCCTCCCGGCTCCCCGGCGGGGCCGCCGAGATCGAATGGGTCATGCTGCCCTGGGAGGACATGATCCCCGCCGTGCGCCGCGGCGATGCCGATGCCGTGTGGTGCGGCCAGGGGATGACCGAGGAGCGCGCCGCACTCGTCGACTTCACGCGCCCCTACGCCGTGTTCAACGAGACCCTCATCGTGCGCGCCGACGACCCGGCGCGCTCGCCCGAGCAGCTCGCCGGCTACCGGATCGGCGCCATCGCCAACTCGACGAACATGAAGCTGGCCGAGACCTTCCCGGGTGTCGAGCTCGTGAGCTTCGGCGCCAGCGACGACGTCTTCAGCGACATGATCGAGGCGACTCGTTCGGGCGAGGTCGACGGCTTCGTCGACGACGACGTCGTGATGATCCCGCTCGGGCAGGAGGACCCCGATTTCGTCGAGGCCTTCACCGTGCCGACCGGCAACCGGTGGGGGATCGGGGTCGCGCCGGGGGCCGACGCCCTGCGCGAGGAGATCGACACCGCGCTCGCCGCAGTGATCGCTGACGGCTCGCTTGAGGAGGTCTGGAAGAAGTGGATGCCGCTGCTGGCGTTTCCCCTATGAAGTCGAGGAAGCCGATCGATGAGCACTGAAATGCAGAGCGGGCGTCGGATGCCGCGCATCGCAGTCACCGGCATGTGGTCGAACCAGATCCACGGGTTGCGCTTCGACGGCAGCGCCGTCGCCGCGGCCGTCCTTCGCTCGGTCGTGCGGGCCGGCGGCGACCCGCTGACGCTGTTCGCCGAGCACCCGGCGCCCGCGGCCGAGCGCCTGCACGGATTCGACGCGCTCCTCGTACCCGGTGGTTACGACGTGGATCCGCGCCGCTACGGGGAGGAGCCGCTCGAGACGACCGTGCCGGCCGACTTCTCGGCGCAGGACGACTTCGAGGCCGGGATGATCGCCGCGGCCGTAGAGCAGGGGATCCCCGTGCTCGCGATCTGCCGCGGGTTCCAGCTGCTCAACGTCGAACGGGGCGGCACGCTGGTCCAGGATCTCGAGGCGGACAGCCCCCATCGCAACAGCGTCCACGAGGTGGTGCTCGCGGAGGATTCGCGACTGGCCACGGTTCTGGGGGCCGAGCAGCTGTCGGTCTCGTCGTACCACCACCAGGCCGTCGGCCGCGTCGGCGCCGGGCTGCGCGCGGTCGGCACGGCGCCCGACGGCATCGTCGAGGCGCTCGAGTTCGAGGATCCGGCCATCGAGCTGCTCGCGGTGCAGTGGCACCCCGAGGACTCGGCCGCGGACGACCCGCGCCAGCACGCGCTCTTCGCCTGGCTGGTCGAACGGGCCTCCCAGCACGCGGCTCAGTAGACCGGGTGCTCCCGTACCAGGATGTGGACGCCGTCCGTGGCTTCGGAGAGGGGCTCGAAGCGGGTGCCCTCCGGGGGTACCGCCACGCGATCGCCGGGCAGGTAGTCGACCGAGTTGCTGAGCAGGACGTTGCCCCGCCGGCTCAGCAGTGCGATCTCCGTGTCGCAGGCGAGCAGTGTCGGCAGCAGGGCGCGCTCGAGGTCGTCGATCTGGATATCGGTACCGACCGCGCCGACGCGCCGACCGCCGACCACGGCCGGAACGGTCAGCGTCATGATGTACATCTCGACACCGAGGTAGTCGATGAACGGGCCCACGGCCGCGCTCCGCCCCTCCGAGAAGGAGCGCGTGAACCACTCGTGCTGCTCGTAGTCGTAGTAGCGGTCCGCACCGGGCACGACGCCGAAGGAGTAGCGTGCGAATCGGGACTCGTCCTCGCGCACCCACCATTCGAGGCGGCCGCTGTCCGTACCGAGCGCCGAATGCGCGAAGATGAGCCCGCAGCCGTCGACGACCGGGTGCTCGGCGAGGAACCGGGCGGCGGCGGCTTTCATGCCGCGTCGTGCGGCCGAGGGGAGTTCGAGGGTGCCGGCCTCATCGAAGCCCAGCCCGGAGATCAGCTCCTCTCCGAGCTCCGCGAGATGCACGAAACGATCGTCGAACCACGCGCTCAGCGCGGCGATCGTCTGCTCTGCGTCCACCTTCTCCGCGTGAGGGTTCACAGTTTGCTCCTCGAGTTGGCGGCCCGCCCGGTCTCCTCGATGCCCTGGAGCGACTCGGGCAGTGCGAGCTTCGCCGCGACGATCGCCCGGATGTTGCTCATGATGTGCGCCTCGGCGACCCGCCAGGCATCGTCCGCCCGGCCCTGCTCGATCGCCATGACGAGCGCGAGATGATCGGTGAACGCGTCGTGCGCCGAGACCCGGGCCAGCCCCTCGCTCCAGAGGAGCGGGGTGATCTCCGACTGCAGGCGCTGCTCGGCCGTGAGCAGGCGCTGCGACTGGCTGAGCACGGCGATCTCGATGTGGAAGCGGCTGTCGCTCAGCGTGAGATCCTGCGCGCCGCGCGCCTCTCTGGCGCGGAACGCCAACTCCGCGAGACGCGTCGGCCGGGCGGGCGAGGAGCGGAGCGCGGCGAGCCTCGCGGCCGAGGCCGAGATCGCGGCGTGCTCGTCGGCGAGATCGCGCAGCGCGACGATGCTCGTGGTCGCGAGCGCCTGGCGCAGCGAGTGCTGGCTCGGGAACGGGGCCTTCACGACGAAGGTGCCGCCGTTGCGCCCCCGTCGCGTCTCCACGATCCCCTGCGCGCGCAGGCTGGCGAGCGCCTTGCGCAGGGTCGCCACTGCGACGCCGAACTGATTCGCCAGCTCGATCTCCGCCGGCAATCGCTCGCCGACGGCCAGCATGCCGAGCGAGATCGCCGAAGCGATCCGCTCGGCGATCCCGCCGACCTGCTGGCCCGACACCTCATCGGCGTCCGCGGCGACCGCGGAGCTCGACAGGATCGGGGAGCGCATGATCGGTCGCCTACTCGGTGCCGAAGCTGAGCGCCTCGGCGATCAGCTTCTCCTGCTCGAACGCGTGCACCTTCGCGGAGCCGGTCGACGGCGCGGCCGAGGCCTTGCGCGAGACCACGCGGATCTTGTCGTTGTCGAGGCGCTTCGCGAGCACGAGCGAGATGAACGGCCAGGCGCCCTGGTTCTCGGGTTCGTCCTGCACCCACACGAGCTCGGCGCCCGGGTAGTTCGCCAGCACGCGCGCAAGTTCGAGCGCGGGCAACGGGTAGTACTGCTCGACGCGCACGAGCGCGACGCGCGGATCCGGCTTCTTCTCGAGCGCGACGCGCAGATCGTAGTAGACCTTGCCGGAGGTCAGGATGACCCGGGTCACCTCGCTCGGGCTGGCCTGCGCATCGTCGATCACGGGCTGGAAGGAACCGCTCGTGAAGTCCTCGACCGAGGAGGTCGCGCCGCGCAGGCGGAGCATCGACTTCGGGGTGAACACGATCAGCGGCTTGCGCGGGCGCGCATAGGCCTGGCGGCGCAGCAGATGGAAGTAGTTCGCCGGAGTCGAGGGCCGGGTGACGACCATGTTGTTCTCGGCGCAGAGCTGCAGATAGCGCTCGATGCGCGCCGAGGAGTGATCCGGCCCCTGCCCCTCGTAGCCGTGCGGCAGCAGCAGCACCACGGAGGACTGCTGACCCCACTTCTGCTCGGCCGCGGCGATGTACTCGTCGATCACGCTCTGCGCCCCGTTCGCGAAGTCGCCGAACTGGGCCTCCCACAGCACGAGCGCGTCCTCCCGCTGCAGCGAATAGCCGTACTCGAAGCCGAGCGCGGCGTACTCGGAGAGGAAGGAGTCGTAGATCCAGAACCTCCCCTGGTCCTCCGAGAGGTTCAGCAGCGGGAACCATTCCTGGCCGTTCGCGCGGTCGTGGAACACGGCGTGGCGCTGCGCGAACGTCCCGCGGCGGGCGTCCTGCCCCGAGAAGCGCACGGCCGTACCCTCCATGAGCAGCGAGCCGAGCGCCAGCAGCTCGCCGAAGCCCCAGTCGATGCCGCCCTCGCGGCTCATCTCGACGCGCTTGTTCAGCAGCTGCTGCAGCTTCGGATGCACGGTGAACCCGGCGGGCGGGTTGCCGTGCGCCTCGCCGACGCGCTCGATCACGCTGCGATCCACCGCGGTGGCGACGTCGGAGATGACGGGCAGCTCGGTTGTGGCTGGCGAGGCGATCCCGCTCCGGTCGACGACCGGGATCGAACCGGTCTGCGCGGCGTGAGTCTCGAGGAACGCCTGCTCGAGCCGGCTCTGGAAGTCCTGCTTCGCCTTGTCGTACTCTTCCTCGGTGATGTCGCCGCGGCCGACCAGGCCCTCGGTGTAGAGCCGACGGGTCGAGCGCTTGGCCTCGATCAGGTCGTACATCAGCGGCTGGGTCATCGAGGGGTCGTCGCCCTCGTTGTGCCCGCGGCGCCGGTAGCAGATCAGGTCGATGATCACGTCCTTGTGGAAGCGCTGGCGGAACTCGTACGCGAGCTGCGCCACGCGGACCACCGACTCCGGGTCGTCGCCGTTGACGTGGAAGATCGGCGACTGCACGACCTTGCCCACATCGGTCGAGTAGACGGCGGACCGGGAATCCTGCGGCAGCGTCGTGAAGCCGACCTGGTTGTTGATGACGACGTGGATGGTGCCGCCGGTGCGGTACCCGCGCAGCTGCGACATCTGCAGCGTCTCGTAGACCACGCCCTGCCCGGCCATGGCCGCGTCGCCGTGGACCAGGATCGGCAGGGTGGTGAAGGATCCGATCGGCTTGAGATCCTGCTTCGCGCGGACGATGCCCTCGAGCACGCCGTCGACGGTCTCGAGATGCGAGGGGTTCGCGGCGAGGTGGATCGGCACCTGCGTGCCGTTCGGGGCGGTGAAGACGCCCGAGGTGCCGAGATGGTACTTCACGTCGCCGGAGCCCGTCTTCTGCGCGGTCCCCTCGAACTCGCGGAAGATCTGGCCGTAGGTCTTGCCGGCGATGTTCGAGAGCACGTTCAGACGGCCGCGGTGCGCCATGCCGATATCGACGCTGTCGACCCCGTCCTCGGCGGCGTCGATGAGCATCGCGTCGATCAGCGGGATGACCGATTCGCCGCCCTCGAGGCTGAAGCGCTTCTGGCCCACGTACTTGGTCTGCAGGAAGGTCTCGAACGCTTCGGCCTCGTTGAGCTTCTCGAGGATGCGCATCTGCTCGTCGCGGGTCGGCTTGGCGTAGGGCACCTCGACCTGCTCCCGGATCCAGGCCCGCTGCTCGGGGTCCTGGATGTGCATGTACTCGATGCCGATCTTGCGGCAGTACGAGTCGCGCAGCACGCCGAGGATGTCGCGCAGCGACATGGTGGGAGTGCCTCCCATGCCTCCGGTCGGGAACTGGCGCTCGAGGTCCCAGAACGTGAGGCCGTGCGACTCGATCTCCAAGTCGGGGTGGGAGCGCTGCACGTACTCCAGCGGATCGACGTCCGCCATGAGGTGGCCGCGCACGCGGAACGCGTTGATGAGCTCCTGCACCCGCGCCGACTTGTCCACCGCGCCGGTGAGGTCGACGTGGATGTCGTTCGCCCACTGGATCGGCTTGTAGGGGATGCGCAGCGCGGCGAAGATCCCCTCGTAGAAGCCGTGCCCGCCGATCAACCGCTCGTGCACCTGCTTCAGGAACTCGCCGCTGCCGGCGCCCTGGATCACGCGGTGATCGTAGGTGCTCGTGAGCGTGATCGTCTTCGAGATGCCCAGCCGGTTGAGCGTCTCGGGCGCCGCGCCCTGGAACTCCGCCGGGTACTCGAGCGCCCCGGCGCCGATGATGGATCCCTGGCCCTGCATGAGGCGCGGCACCGAGTGCACCGTGCCGATGCCGCCCGGGTTGGTCAGCGAGATGGTGGTGCCCTGGAAATCGGCGGCCGAGAGCTTGCCCTCCCGGGTGCGCTTGACCAGATCCTCGTAGGCGGCGAGGAACTCGTTGAAATCGAGGGTCTCCGCGCGCTTGATCGATGGGACCATGAGCGCTCGGGTGCCGTCGGGCTTCGGCAGGTCGATCGCGATGCCCAGGCCGATGTGCGCCGGGGCCACGATCGAGGGCTTCCCGTCGACCTCGGCGTAGGCGACGTTCTGGCTCGGGAACTCCTTGAGCGTCTGGATGAGGGCCCAGCCGATCATGTGGGTGAACGAGACCTTGCCGCCGCGGCTCCGCCGCAGGTTGCTGTTGATGACGAGGCGGTTGTCGATGAGCAGCTTCGCCGGGATCGTGCGCACGCTCGTCGCCGTCGGCACCGAGAGGCTCTCGTCCATGTTCTTGGAGAGGGTCCGCGCCATGCCCTTGAGCGGGGTGACCGCGTCCTCAGCGGCCTGCTCCGGGATCGCGCCCGTAGCGGGTGCGGTGCGCGGCGCGTCGGCGGGGATCGGCGCCTGGCGCGGGGCGACGTTGGTCGTGCGCGAGGGTTGGATGGGGGTGCTCGTCGTGGTCGGGGGGAGCGTCGTACCGGTGCCGTTGGCAGCCGCCGCCGGTGCCGCATGCGCCGGTGCCGCCGGAGCGGTCGCGGCCGCCGGCGCGGCCGCACTGCCTCCGGCACCTCCGTCGGCGCCGCTCGCATACTTCTCGAGCACCGGCCACCAGGACCGATCTACCGAGGCGGGGTCGGCGACGTACTGCTTGTACATCTCGTCGACCAGCCAGGCGTTGGCGCCGAAATCCGAAGTGTCGTTGAGTCCTGCGGAGCCTTCGTTGCCCTCAGCCAAGGCGATTCCTCTCATCGTGGATAGACGCAGCAGCGGGCGGCACGGCTCCTCTGCGGACTCCGGGCTCGCCCTGGATACCAGCCTACGCCTTTTCGCAAGCCGATACGGCATGGTTCTCGGCCCGATCCGAGCCGGGCTTTGCTACAGTTGTGCCGATCATGGATTCACCGAGTCGAAGACCCGCGGAGGCCGCCGAGCCTCCGAGCGCCAGCGAGGCCGCCGAGCCTCCGAGTCCCAGCCGCGCATCCGCGCGGCCCTTCGCACCGTCACCCGGCGGGCCCCACCGATGAACGAGTGGTGGCTGCTGGCAATCGGCCTGATCCTCACGTTCGGCACCGGCGTCTTCGTCGCCGCCGAGTTCTCGCTCGTCGCCCTCGACCGGCATGAGCTCGAACGGCGCCGCGACGCCGGGGAATCCGGGCTCGACCGCGTCATCGCCGGTCTGCGGATCACCTCGACGCACCTCTCGAGCGCGCAGCTCGGCATCACCATCACGACGCTGCTCGCCGGGTACACCCTGGAGCCGGCGTTCAGCGCCATGCTCGAGGGTCCGCTCGCGGGACTGGGCATCCCGGAAGGCGTCCGCCGGCCGATCGCCGTGCTCGTCGCCGTCGCGGCGGCGACGCTGCTCTCGATGGTGATCGGCGAGCTGGTGCCCAAGAACTTCGCCATCGCGAAGCCGCTGCCCACCGCGCAGGTGGTCATGCCGCTGCAGCATGCCTTCACCGCCGTGTTCCGGCCCGCCATCGTCGTCCTCAACGGCAGCGCGAACGGGCTGCTCCGCGCCATAGGCATCGAGCCGAAGGAGGAGCTCTCGGGTGCGCGGACTGCTGAGGAGCTCTCCTCGCTCGTGCGCCACTCGGCGAGCGCCGGGCTGCTCGAGGCCGATACGGCGACGCTCCTCGATCGCACGCTGCGCTTCGCCGAGCACACGGCCGTCGACGTGATGACCCCGCGCACGCGGATCGAGAGCATCCACCGGCTCGAGCCGGCCTCGGCCGTGCTCGAGCTCGCCGGTCGCACCGGCTTCTCGAGGTTCCCGGTGATCGACGAGGACCGCGACGACGTCGTCGGCGTCGTGCACGTGAAGCAGGCCGTGGCCGTGCCCCGTGCGAAGCGGTCCGAGGTGCCGGTCGCCGCGCTCATGGAGGAGCCCGTGCGAGTACCCGAGACGATGCACCTCGACCAGCTGCTCGAAGACCTGCGCACGCAGGGGTTCCAGCTCGCGATCGTGGTCGACGAGTACGGCGGCACGGCCGGGCTCGTCACCCTCGAGGACCTCGTGGAGGAGATCGTGGGAGAGGTCGCCGACGAGCACGACCGCGCGCGCGCAGGCGTCGTCGGCACCGCCTCCGAGATGACGCTCCCGGCGGATCTGCGGCCCGACGAGGTGCGCGAGCAGACGGGCATCGAGATCCCCGACGGCGACGACTACGACACGATCGCGGGCTATGTGCTGCTCGAGCTCGGGCGCATCCCGGTGGTCGGCGACGAAGTCGCGCTGCACGGTCCCGACGGCACCGACGGCGGGACCCTGCGCGTCGAGCGCATGGAGGGACGCAGGATCGCGCGTCTGCGCTACCTGGGTCCGCCCGTCGAGGGGATCGCGGACGAGGCCGCAGCCGCCGGATCGGACACCGGAAGGGCCGATGCGGCCGATCCCTCCCGCCTTCGAGGCCCTGGGCGCGACGCAGAGGGAGGTGCGCGATGAGCGACTGGCTCGGCATCGTCTGGCTCGTGCTCCTGCTCGTCGCCAACGCCTTCTTCGTCGCCGCCGAGTTCGCGGTGATCTCGGCGCGCCGCTCCCAGATCGAGCCGCGGGCGGAGGCCGGCTCCAAGCGGGCCAGGACCGCGCTCTACGCGATGGAGCATGCGACCCTGATGCTCGCCACCAGCCAGCTGGGCATCACCGTCTGCTCGCTGCTGATCCTGAACGTCTCCGAGCCTGCGATCCACCACCTGCTCGAGGGGCCGCTCGAATGGACCGGCCTCTCGGCGGAGGTCGTCTCGGTGGCGGCGTTCGTCATCACGCTGCTGCTCGTCTCCTACCTGCACGTCGTCTTCGGCGAGATGGTGCCGAAGAACGCGGCGTTCTCGATGCCCGATCAGGCCGTGCTGCTGCTCGCACCGCCGCTCGTGTGGGTCTCCCGGCTGTTCCGGCACGTCATCGCCGGGCTGAACGCCATCGCCAACGGCGTGCTGCGGATCTTCGGCGTCGAACCGAAATCTGAGGCGAACGCCACCTACACGCTCGACGAGGTCGCGAACATCGTGAGCCACTCGACCCGGGAGGGAGTGCTCGAGGATCGCAGCGGCGCAGTGAGCGCCGCCTTCGAGTTCACCACGAAACGGGCGATCGACCTGGTGGTGCCGCGGGAGAAGCTCCTGGTGCTGCCCGTCGGAGCGACGCCGGAGGACGTCGAGGCCGAAGTGGCGCGCCACGGCTACTCGCGCTACCCGATCGGCGACGCCGCCGGAGCTCTGGCGGGATACGTGCACGTGAAGGATCTGCTGCGCATCTCCGCGGATCGGATCGCGGAGCCGATCCCGCCGAAGCGCATCCGCGAGATGCTCACCCTGCGCCTCGACACCGACCTCGAGGACGTCCTCGCGCGGATGCAGGCCCGCGGCGTGCATCTCGCCCGCGTCGTCGACGCCTCGGGCGCCGAGCTCGGCGTGGTGTTCCTCGAGGACGTGCTCGAGGAGCTGGTCGGGGAGATACACGACGCGACCCGTCGGCAGCGGTACGAGTAGCGCCGCCGCCCGGCCTACGCCGTCAGGAGGCGTGCGAGCTCCGCGCCGACACGGGCGTGCTCGATCAGGAACGCGTCGTGACCGAACGGCGAGTCGAGCCGTGTCGCGAGATCGCCGTCGAGGCTGCCCGGCACGTGCGCCGCGATGACATCCTGCCCGTCGAGGGTGAACAGGCGATCGCTCGGGATCCCTATCACGAGCGTCGGGAGCGTCAGCCCGCCGAGCGCCTCCGCGACCCCTCCGCGCCCCCGTCCCACATCGTGCGAGTTCATCGCCTGCACGAGCGTCAGGTAGCTATTGGCGTCGAAGCGTCGTGTGAACTTGTTGCCGTGGAAGTCGAGGTAGCTCTCGACTGCGAAGCGTCCGCCGCCGCCCAGCGGGCTCACCGCGGACTGCCAGGCGCGCCCGAAGCGCTCGTCGAGCTCGGTGTTGCTGCGGTAGTTCAGCAGGGCGAGCCGCCGGGCCGTCGCCAGCCCGTGGTGCGGGCCCACGCCGTCGGGGGCGTCGTAGTAGTTGCCGCCGCGCCAGGCGGGATCGGAACGGATCGCCTCGAGCTGCACGAGGTTCAGGCCGATCTGATCCGCCGTCGTCACCGGCGGTGCCGCGATCACGGCGAGGCGATCCACTCGCTCCGGGTGCATGATGGCCCACTCCAGCGTGTGCATGCCGCCCATCGAACCGCCGATCACGGCCGCGAAGCGGTCGATGCCGAGCTCGTCGGCGAACGCCGCGGTGGCCGCCACCTGATCGCGGATGGTGAGGTACGGGAAGCGCGCGCCCCACTCGTGCCCGTCGGGATCGAGGCTGGCCGGTCCTGTCGTCCCCTGACAGCCTCCGAGCACGTTGGGCGCGATGACGCAGTAGCGATCCGTGTCGAGCGCCTTGCCCGGGCCGACCAGCTCGGACCACCAGCCGTCGGTCGAATGGCCGGGGCCGGCCCGGCCGACCAGATGGCTGTCGCCGGTCAGCGCGTGGAAGACGAGGATCGCGTTGTCGCGCCGCTCGTTCAACTCGCCGAAGGCCTCGTAGGCGAAGCGCACGTGGGGAATCTCCGCGCCGGCCTCCGTCGTGAACCGGCCGATGCTCGCGAAACGGCGCTCGCCGACGGGGTCGCCGTCGCGCCAACCGCCGCTGATCGGCGGCCGGCCGATGATCGCCCGCAGCTGGGCGTCGGTGATGAAGTCGGTCGGGGCCGAGTCCTCGGGCGTCTGCCAGTCCATAGCTGACTATTCTGCCCGGCACGGGCGCCTCGCGCAGGTTTGTTACGGGTAGAGTGCTGCCGATGGCCAGCGATCCCACCCGCCGCGCGCCCGCGAGTCTGCTCGCGGTCGCCGCGATCTTCAGCGTGCAGTTCGGCAATGCGGTCGTCGGCTCGCTGTTCGACCGGGTCGGGCCGCTCGGCGCCGCCACCCTGCGCCTCGGCCTCGCCGCGCTGATCCTGCTCGTGCTGATCCGGCCCCGGACGCGCGGCTGGACCGGCCGCACCTGGCTCGGCGTCGTCATGCTCGGAGTCGGCATGGCGGCCATGAACGTGTGCATCTACCTCGCGATCGAGGAGATCCCGCTCGGGATCGCCGTCACGATCGAGCTGATGGGTCCGCTCGCCGTCGCAGCGGCGGGGATCCGGCGCCCGCTCGACGCCGGCTGGGTGCTCCTCGCCGTCGGCGGCATCCTGCTGCTCGGTCTGCAGCGCGGAGACTCGGGCAGCGGCGGACTCGCGCTCACCGGGGTGCTGTTCGCGGCGGCGGCGGGAGGATTCTGGGCGCTGTACATCCTCGCCTCCGCGCGGCTGGGGCCGCGCGTGCGCGGGATCGACGGGCTCGTCGCGGCGATCGCGGTCGGCGCGCTGCTCGTCCTGCCCTTCGGCGCGGGCGAGGCAGTGGACGCGGTAGGGCGCGCACCCTCCCTGCTCGTGGCCTTCCTCGGGGTGGCGCTGCTCACCTCCGTCACTCCGTACGCCCTCGAGTTCACCGCGCTCAAACGCATGTCGACGCGCGTCTTCGGCGTGCTCTCGAGCCTCGGTCCGGCGGTGGCGGCCCTCGCCGGGCTCGTCGTGCTGCAGCAGCGGCTCGGGCTGTGGCAGGTGCTCGCGATCCTGCTCGTCGTCTGCGCGAGCGCCGGTGTGGTCGCCACCTCCCGCCGCGCGTGACCCGGTTCGCGCCCGGGCGTATGCTCGAGGCATGACCGGGACATTCACCGTCGCGACCGTGCAGCAGCGCCTGGCGGAACTCGAGGATCCGAAGATGCGCGCCGTCAACGAGCGGCACGGCGACGACCACGGCGTCAACCTGACGAAGCTTCGCGCCCTCGCCAAGGAGATCAAGACCGACCAGCCGCTGGCGCTCGAGCTGTGGGCGACGGGCGACACGGCGACGCGGCTCGTCGCGCTCCTGATCGCCCGGCCGCGCGAGTTCGATCGGGAGCAGCTCGACGCGATGCTGCGGGAGGCGCGCGTGCCGAAGGTGCACGACTGGCTCGTGAACTACATCGTGAAGAAGTCGAAGCACGCCGAGGAGCTGCGCGCGGAGTGGCTCGAGGATCCCGACCCCGTCATCGCCAGCGCGGGCTGGGCTCTCACCACCGAACGGGTCATCAAGTCTCCCGACGGTCTCGACCTCGCCGGCCTGCTCGACGCCGTCGACGCGGAGATCCTGGATGCGCCGGAGCGCCTCCAATGGGCGATGAACTACACGATGGGCGAGATCGGCATCCGGCACGCCGAGCACCGCGAGCGCGTCCTCGAGATGGGGGAACGTCTCGGCGTGCTGCGGGACTACCCCACGCCGCCCGGTTGCGTCTCGCCGTTCGTGCCGCTGTGGGTGCCCGAGATGGTGCGCCGGCAGGGCTGAAGCGGCCGGCCCGGGCGTACCGGGCGCGGCCGCTTCCTTCCCGCGGCGGTGGCGGTCAGACGCGCGCGGCGGCGACGACCGCCCGCGCGGCGGCGAAGCCGGCCTCGAGGTCGGCCTTGATGTCGTCGATGTGCTCCAGGCCCACCGAGAGGCGGACGAGACCCGGGGTCACGCCGGCCGTCAGCTGCTGCTCGGGCGTCAGCTGCGAGTGCGTGGTCGACGCGGGGTGGATCACCAGCGAGCGGACATCGCCGATGTTCGCGACGTGGCTGAAGAGCTGCAGGCTGTCGACGAAGGCCTTGCCGGCGTCGACGCCGCCCTTGAGCTCGAACGAGAGCACCGCGCCGACGCCCTTGGGGGCGTAGGTGTTGGCGACCGCGTACCACGGCGACGTCGGCAGGCCCGAGTACGACACCGAGGCGACGTCGGCGTGCGAGTCGAGCCACTCGGCCACCTCCTGCGCGTTCTGAACGTGGCGCTCCATGCGCAGCGAGAGCGTCTCGATGCCCTGCAGGATCTGCCAGGCGCTCTGCGGCGCGATGGCCGAGCCGAGGTCGCGCAGCAGCTGCACGCGCGCCTTGATGATGAAGGCGATCGCGTCGCCCACCGCCGCGGTGTAGACGACGCCGTTGTACGAGTCGTCGGGGGTGTTCAGCCCGGGGAAGCGGTCGGCGTGCTCCGACCACGGGAAGCTGCCGCCGTCGACGATGACGCCGCCGAGCGTCGTGCCGTGGCCGCCGAGGAACTTCGTGGCCGAGTGCAGCACGATATCGGCGCCGTGCTCGAGCGGGCGCACGAGGTAGGGGCTCGCGACGGTGTTGTCGATGATGAGCGGCACGCCGTTCTCGTGCGCCACATCGGCGACGGCGCGGATGTCGAGCACGTTCGAGCGGGGGTTCGCGATCGACTCGGCGAAGAACAGCTTGGTGTTCGGGCGCACGGCGCGCTGCCAGGCCGCCGGGTCGTCCTGATCCTCGACGAAGGTGACCTCGATGCCGAGCTTCGCGAGCGAGAACTTGAAGAGGTTGTAGGTGCCGCCGTAGATCGAGCTCGACGAGACGATGTGGTCGCCCGCGTTGGCGATGTTCAGCACGGAGTAGGTCGAGGCCGCCTGGCCGCTCGCGAGGAACAGCGCCGCGACGCCCCCCTCGAGCGCGGCGATGCGCTCCTCGGCGACCGCCTGGGTCGGGTTCGTGATGCGGGTGTAGATGGGGCCGAGCTCGGCGAGGGCGAAGCGGTTGGCCGCCTGCTCGGTGCTGTCGAAGACGAAGGCGGTGGTCTGGTGGATCGGCAGCGCCCGAGCGCCGGTGCTCGGGTCGGGCTGCTGGCCCGCATGGATCTGCTTGGTCTCGAACTGCCAGTTCTGCTGGTCGGTCATGATGTCTCCTTGAAGGGGTCGATGGCGTGAGGCATTGAGAGAGAGCGTAAGAGGTGGTTTCGTCGAAGGCAACGGAACCCGACACGACGCGTCACATTCACAGCCGACGCGTCGAGAGGCGGAGCCGACGCGCTGAATGCGCAGCCAACCGGTAATCTACCGGGGAACGAACGGGATGCGGAAACGGCGATGGTGGAACGATGGCGATGACCCTGCAGGAGCTGGCCGCGCACGGCCATCTCGCCGAGGACTGGGCCGAGGCCCTCGCCCCGATGGGGGATCGGCTGGCCGAGCTCGGCCGCTTCCTGAACGCCGAGCGGGCCGCCGGGCAGCGCGTGCTGCCGGCCGGCGACCGGATTCTCGCCGCCTTCCAGCGGCCGATGCGCGAGGTGCGCGTGCTGATCGTGGGGCAGGATCCCTACCCGACCCCGGGGCACCCGATCGGGCTCTCGTTCGCGACGGCGCCCGAGGTGCGGCCGATCCCGCGCAGCCTGCAGAACATCTACCGCGAGCTGCACGATGACCTGGGCATCCCGCCCGCCCCGCACGGCGACCTCTCGGCATGGGCCGACCACGGCGTCATGCTGCTGAACCGCGTGCTCACGGTGCGCGCCGGGACTCCGGCCTCGCATCGCGGCAAGGGCTGGGAGGCCTTCACCGAACTGGCGATCCGCGCGCTCGTGGATCGCGGCGGGCCGCTCGTCGCGATCCTCTGGGGCAACGATGCGCGGTCGCTCGCGCCGATGCTCGGCGATGTTCCGCGGATCGAGAGCCCGCACCCGTCGCCGCTCTCCGCATCGCGCGGTTTCTTCGGGTCGAAGCCGTTCAGCCGGGCCGACGCCGCGCTCGCGGCGCAGGGCTCCCCCGCGGTGGACTGGCGTCTCGCGAACTGACGGCGCACCCGGCGACTCAACACTTGCCCAATCAGCGGCATTCCCGTCGTGCGCTTCGACGATGCCGCCCGCCGAGCCCGTGAATACGCTGTCGAAAGGGCACGTCGACGTGCCCCGATCACCGCATTCGGAGGACAGGGACAGCATGGAGCACTCGGAAGCCGTCGGCTCGACGGCAGCACGTCAACGACCGCAGACCGGCGCGGAATTCCTCGAGAGCCTGCGCGATGACCGGGAGGTCTGGATCTACGGCGAGCGGGTCGACGACGTGACCGCGCATCCGGCCTTCCGCAATTCGGCTCGCTCGCTCGCCGAGCTCTACGACGCGTTCGACGACCCCCGGCACAGCGGGAAGCTGCTCGTGCCGACCGACACCGGGAGCGGGGGATCGACCCACGCCTTCTTCCGCGCCGCACGCAGCCAGGAGGACCTGCGCGCCGGGCGGGATGCCACCGAGGTCTGGCAGCGGCTCGGCTTCGGCTGGCTGGGCCGCACGCCCGACTACAAAGCCGCGCTGATCACGGGCTTCGGCACCAATCCCGACTGGTTCGGGGAGTTCGCGGACAACGCCAGGTACTGGTACCGCCGCACGCAGGAGGAAGTCCTGCACGTGGGTCACGCGATCGTGCACCCCCCGGTGGATCGCAGCAAGGGGCCGGAGCAGGTCCGCGACGTGTTCGTGCACGTGGAGCGCGAGACCGATGCCGGGCTCATCATCAGCGGAGCGAAGGTCGTCGCGACCGGCTCGCCGCTCACCCAGTACGTCTATGTCTCGCACTTCGGCGTGCCCCTCGACGGCAAGGACTTCTCGGTCGTCTTCCTCGCCCCGACCAACGCGCCCGGGGTGAAGATGTTCGCGCGCGCTTCGTACGAGGAGGTGGCCGCACGCACCGCGAACCCGATGATGCACCCGCTCTCGAGCCGGCTCGACGAGAACGACGCCATCCTCGTCTTCGACGAGGCCCTCATCCCGTGGGAGAACGTGCTCGTCTACGACCCGAAGAAGGCGAACGAGCTCGACGGCGCCAGCCGCCGCCAGACGCGCGGCATCTTCCAGGCCGCCACGCGACTGGGGGTGAAGCTCGAGTTCCTCGCCGGGGCGCTGAGCAAGGCGCTCGACGTGACCGGCACGGGATCGTTCCGCGGCGTACAGGCAGCGCTCGGCGAGGTGATCGGCGCCCGCCACGTGGTCGCGGGCCTGCGCGACGGCATGATCGAGCGCGCCGAGCCCGGTTGGGGCGACGGCGTCGACCCGAACTTCGGCTACGGCATCGCCTACGCCGCGCTCGCGCCGAAGCTCTACAGCCGTGCCCGGGCGATCATCGAGGAGGTCGTGGCGTCCGGGCTCGTGGAGCACGCCATCAGCGCGACGGAGCTCGACGATCCGGAGCTCGCGCCGCTCGTGGAGCGCTACCTGCGGGGCAGCGCGGGCAGCACCGCGCTCGACCGGTCGAAGATCATGCACCTGCTCTGGGACGCGATCGGCTCGGAGTTCGGCGCCCGTCACGAGCTCTACGAGCTGAACTACTTCGGCTCGCCCGAGGCGAATCACCTCGGCACCCTCGCCATCGCGAAGAACGACGGCTCGCTCGACGAGATGCGCGGGCTGGTCGAGGAGTGCATGAGCCAGTATGACATCGGGGGATGGGTGGACGACCGATTCTTCACCGGTGTGAAGGCCTGAGCCGGCCGGTCGGACTCCGCCGCGTCGTTCGCCCGGGGTCCGACTTCGCCGTCTCCGGGAGGGGCTGCTTCTTCAGGGCAGGGCGCTGTGCTGTCAGCCCAGCGCCCGGTACCGCAGCGGCGGCAGGTCCGAGAGGGTGTGGAGCCCGGGCTCCACGTTCAGCGCGTCCTCGATCCTCGCGACCATCTGGGTGGCCGTGCTGACGAGCCCCTGGGCGGCGCTCGCGCGCAGCTCGACGTCGGGCGAACCGGAGACCCGCCAGTGCTCGGTGGAGTGGGCGCCGACGCGCGCCACATCGTGCAGCACGAGCGCGACGCCCGCCGAGGTCTCGAGCTCGACGGTGCGTGTCGACCCGGCGATCGTGCCCGGGGCGATTCGCCGCTCGCCGTCGGGGAGCTGCACGACGAGCTCCTGCTCCGCGATGGCGGCCGTGACGGTGCTGCGGGCACGGAGCACCGTCAGGCCCATGCCGCGGGCGATGGCGTGCAACGAGCTGAACGCGGCTCCGGCGCCGGGGTCGCCGCTGCGTTCGACCGGGTAGCGCTCCACGGGCGCACCGAGCAGCCCGCTCACGCCGGCGTTGCTCGACCGGGCGACGGCGAAGGGTCGCGTGCACTCGCCCTCGAGCCGGTCGAGGTGCGTGACGATGCCGGCGAGCGTCAGCGGGAGGTGCACCCAGAGCGCATCGACGTGGCCGCTCGCCAGGACCGAGACCCCGTGCTCGCGGGCCGCCGCGTCGATGACGTCGGAGCGACCCGGATCGCTCGCCCACGGGGCGAGCAGCTCCTCGCCCGCGCTGATCACGCCGGCCCCCGCACGGATGCAGGAGAGCAGATCGGCCTCCGTGGCCGCGAGCGTCGACGCGGTCGACATCAGGACCACGTCCGGCCGGGTGTCGGCGAGGGCGGCGTCGATGTCGTCGCGGACGGCGACGCCGAGGGGCGTCCCGCCGGCCAGTTCGCCGATGTCCTGCCCGACGGCGGCCCCTCGCCCGATCGCCGCGACGATGCGGTGGCCGCGCTCGTGCAGGCGCGGCACCAGCAGGCGGCCCACCTGGCCGGCGCCGACCAGCGCGACGCGCGCGCTCATCCTTCCGACCCCACCGCGCCGATCGCACCCGGCTCGCCCTGCTCCGCGAGCTCCTCAGAGCTCAGGAACCTGCCGTGGACCCGGCTGAAGCTGCCGAAGACGCCGCCGACCCGCGGCTGCTCCCGCATGCCGAACGTCGCCCCCGTGGGGTCGGTGAGGGTGGCGTACCGAGTGTCGAAGAAGGACTCGTCGATGGGCACGGTGACTCGCGCCCCGTACGCGACGGAGGTCTCGACGGCGCGCTCGATGTCGTCGACCTGGAAGTACGGGATCCAGTGCGAGACGGTCGTCTCGCGGAAGAAGGTGGTCATGTCGACGGCCCCCGCGATACCGATGTCGTTCGAGAAGAGCACGCGGTAGCTGTACGGGTCGCCGGGCACCGGAATCTGGGTGAGGTCGAGGACCCTGGAGTAGAAGCCGCACGAGGCGTCGATCTCGCGCGTGCAGAGCTCGAGCATCACGCGCAGCTCGCGGGCGAGGGCCGGCTCCCCGGGCGCACGCTCCGTGATGATGATCTGGGACTGATCGGGGGCCGTGACGAGCATGCTCTCGAACAGCGCGGCCTCGCGGCAGATGGTCCCGCCGGCATCGTGCACCCGCTCCTGCACGGAGGCGAGGTCGTCGGAGACCGCGTGCGGGAGCCATTGCGAGCCGGCCTCGGCCGGGGCGGGCAGGATGATGCCCCAGGTCTGCTCGTCGGCGCCGGGCTGCTCGGTCCCGAGCACGGTGGCCCGATCCCCGAGCACACCGTTGTAGAAGTCGCGCGCGAGCTCCGGCCTGGTGGATCGCAGAATCGGGGTGCGCAGCTCGGTGAGCAGGCGTGACTGTGGTGTGCAGTTCATGAGCGTGCCTCGGGTCGGATCGTCGGGGTGTGGATGTCGGGGTCGAGTGCGTGCAGCGATTCGAGGTAGTCCGCCTGCGGCTCCGCCTGCGCGCCCGACCCGATCACCGCCACCCAGAAGTGCATCTTGTTCTGGAAGGAGGAGAGCGAGCGGCCGGTCAGGGATTCGATCTGCGTCAGGCGGTAACGAAGGGTGTTGCGGTGCACGAAGAGCTCGGCCGCGGTGCGCTGGCTCGAGCAGTCGAGCCGGAGGAACGTGGCGAGCGTGAGGACGAGGTCGCCGTGGTTCTGGGCGTCGTATTCGACGAGCGGCGCGAGGACTTCGTCGCTCAGCGTCTTCAGCGGGAGGTCGAGGTTCGCGAGCAGCAGCAGCGAGCCGAGGTTCAGGTGCATCCCGTCGCTGATCCCCGGAGAGCTCACCGCGGAGGTCCGCGCGTGGTAGTAGCTCAGCCGGAGCCCGGAGAGCCCCTTGAAGACGTTGCCGATCCCGACCCGGGGATCCTGGCCGAGACGGGTGAGCCGCTCGTGCGCGACCTCGGCGATGACCCGGGCCGGTGCGGCGGCCGGGACCACCAGTACGACGTTGCCGTCGATCAGCGCGCGGATGTACGGGTCGCGACCGCTGCCGACGAGGGTGTGCAGGTTCCAGGGGAAGGATCGCAGGCGCTCCGGGGGCGCGTCGACGATGCCGCAGATCACCCGGTGGTCGGTGCCGGGATCGATGCCGATCTCGGCGAGCCGGCGGGCCGCGTCCTCCTCCGGGAGCCGCGCGGCGAAGAAGTCCTCGAGGACCTGGGCCACCAGTTCGCGCTTCCCCTCCAGGCGGGCGTTCATGCGCGAGAGGTACATCGAGATGAGGTCGGCCGCGAACTGGCAGACGCCGCCCGGGTCGTGATCGAGCCGCGCCGAGAGGAACGCCACGGTCTCGCCCTCCACGATCAGCGGGTGGACGACGAGGCCGTCTCCGACGATCTCGGCGGTACGGGTCAGTATCTCGTCGGCGTCCCATTCCGCGCGGCTGGGCGTCGACGCGAGGAAGCTGCCGCGCGTGTCGATGACGCAGACCGGGGTCTGCGCGGCGGCGGAGAGCACCGACACGATGCTGCTGAAGTCGAACTCCGTGCGCCCCGCGCGGGCGAGGCGCCGCAGCGTCTCCGCGGTCCAGCGGGCATCCCGCCCGTGCTCTGCCGCTGCGTCCATAAGTACTCAGTATCGTGATCCGTTCGGGGCGGGGCAAGCGCGCAGAGCCTCGAAGCGCTGTGCTTCGGCATGGCCTGCGATTCGACGATTGTGCAGATGCCGCATGCGCGAGGCGGCGAGGTGCGTCATTGTTGTTTTTCAAGAGCTGAATCGGCTCTTAAAGGAGAACGGCGACCGGAATGGCCGCCGGACTCCGCAAGACATCGATGTCCACAGCGGGAGGCACACGCGTGATCAGACGGATAGCGGTACTGCTGGGCCTCGGGGCACTGACCCTGCTCGCCATCTCCGTGATCGTGTTCGGCGCGACGCAGGCCCTCCCCGGCGACATCACCGTCCAGCTCCTCGGCGTGCAGGCCACCCCCGAGGCCGCCGAGCAGCTCAAGCAGCAGCTCGGCCTCGACCGCCCCGTCGTCGTGCAGTACTTCGCCTGGATCCTGGGCGTGCTGCAGGGCGACTTCGGCACTTCCCTCGCCAATCAGCTGCCCGTGGCCGAGCTGATGCGCGCCCGACTGCTCAACACGCTCGTGCTCGCCGGCATCTCGCTCGCCATCACCGTGCCCCTCTCGATCCTCGTGGGCACCATCGCCGCGCGCTACCGGGACTCCTGGTTCGACCGCGCCCTCGTCGCGGTGACGACCATCATCTCCGGCATCCCCGAGTTCGTGATCGGCATCCTGCTGGTCTCGATCGTGCTCTTCCTGAAGCTCACCGCGATCCCGCCGGTCTCGACCCTCGACCCGACGCGGACCATCTGGGAGCAGAGCAGCATGCTGATCCTCCCGGTCGTGACGCTGGTGCTGACCGCAGTTCCGCTGCTCTCGCGCATGGTGCGCAGCACCGTGGTCGAGCAGTTGGACGCCGAGTACATCGTGATGGGCCGCCTCAACGGGCTGCCCACCCGGGACCTCGTCCTGCGCCAGGCGCTGCCCAACGCCTTCCCGCCGCTCATCCAATCGGTCGCGCTCGTCACCCGCTACCTGGTGGCCGGCGTCGTGATGGTCGAAGTCGTGTTCGGCTTCCCCGGGATGGGCACCGCGCTCATCGACTCGGTCGCCCTGCGGGATCTGCCGACCGTGCAGTTCGTTGCGCTCGCGCTCGCCGCCGTCATCGTCGCGGCGAACATCCTGGCCGACATCTTCGCGACGCTCGCGACCCCGAAACTGAGGACGGCAATCGCATGACCACGACGCAGATGGCGGTGCTTCCGCGCACGCAGACCACCTCCTCGGCGAAGCGCCTGCTGCTCCGCACGCTCTCCTACCCCCGCACGGTGGTCGGGCTGGTGCTCGCCCTCGCCGTGGTGCTCGTCGCCGTGGTCGGGCCGCTGCTCGCCCCGAACGACCCCAACGCCATGCTCACGATGCCGGGGAGCCCGCCCGCCGAGGGCTTCCCGCTCGGCGCGGACGTGCTCGGCCGCGACGTGCTCTCGCGCTTCCTCGCCGGCGGCGCGATGATCCTCGCGATCAGCGCACTGGCGACGCTCGTCGGCAGCGTGGTGGGCGTGGTCATCGGGCTCTTCGTAGGAGCCGGCAGCAGCAAGAGCGGAACCGTGCTCTCCTGGGTCACCGACGTGCTGCTCTCGTTCCCGCAGATCGTCCTCCCGCTGCTCTTCATCGCTCGCTTCGGCCCCGAGCCCTGGCTGCTCGTGCTCGTCGTCGCCCTGAACCAGTTCCCGCAGACCACTCGGCTCGTGAAGTCGATCACGGCCGAGGTCTACGAGCGCGACTTCGTGAAGGTCGCGGAGGCCGTCGGGATGCCGAAACGGCGGATCCTCTTCCGCGAGGTGCTCCCGAACATCCTCTCGCCGATCCTCGTGGACATCGCGTTCCGCTTCTCGTACGCGATCGCCCTGGTCGCCTCGCTCAGCTTCATCGGCTTCGGCGCCCAGCCGCCGGATCCCGACTGGGGCCGGATGATCTACGAGAACAAGGGATTCTTCTCGATGCAGCCGTGGGGCGTGCTCGCCCCTATGTTCGCCGTGCTGGTGCTGACCCTCGGCGCGCACCTCGTCTCCGACGGTCTCGCCCGCGCGCTCGGCAAGGACGACGGCTCGAAGCCCTGACCTCCCGCACCCCATCGACCCAACCACCGAACCGAACACTCACCCACGATTGACTGGAGAAACCCGACATGTCACCTTCGAACGCTTCGTTCCTGACGTCGCCGATGAGTCGCCGCGCGCTCCTCGGCGGAACGGGTGCACTGGCAGCAACGTCGCTGCTCGCATCCTGCTCGAGCCCCGCGCCCTCGACCGGCGGCGGGGGAGCCGCGCCGATCACCGGCGGCACGCTGCGGATCGGCTACCTCGGCGGCTCCGGAGCCGACCAGATCGACCCGATCCTCTCGTCGAGCAGCGTCGACGCGATCCGCATGGCACAGGTCTACAGCCGACTCATGGTCTACAGCGAGGACGGCCAGGTCGTACCGCACCTCGCCGAGGAGTTCACGCAGGAGGACGTGACGACCTGGACGGTGCGTCTGCGCGAGGGCGTCACCTTCCACAACGGCAAGACGCTCGACGCCGACGACCTGATCTTCTCGATCCAGCGCACCCTCGATTCGAAGAACGCCGCGACGCTCGGCATGATCGACGGGAAGAACATCGAGAAGCTCGATGAGCGCACCGTCCGGCTGAATCTGAGCAGCCCCGCCTACTACCTGCCCGAGGCGTTCACGCAGGTATCGGTATCCGTCGTGCCCGTCGGATTCGACCCCGAGAATCCGGTCGGCACGGGACCCTTCACGCTCAAGTCGTTCACGCCGGGAGAGCTCGTCACGTTCGAGCGCTTCGACGACTTCTGGAACGGTGCGGCGAACCTCGATGGGATCTCCGTTCAGACGTTCAAGGACGAGGCCGCGCGCGTCGCGGCGCTGCAGGGCGGTCAGATCGATCACGCCCCGCTGCTCGCGGCGCCGTTCATCAGCACCGTGCAGAGCGCGAGCAACCTCAAACTGCACAACTACGAGAGCGGCCGATTCGAGAACATCGTGCTGCAGACCACGAGTCCGCAGTTCAAGGACCCTGAGGTCCGCCGGGCGATGCGCATGCTGGTCGACCGCCAGCAGATCGTGGATCAGGTCTACGGCGGCTTCGCCAAGATCGGCAACGACATCGCCGAACCGTCGAGCGTCTACTACAACTCGGAGCTGCCGCAGTGGGAGCACGACGTCGACGAGGCGATGTCGATCCTGAAGAGCGCCGGCGCCGCCGACATGCAGGTCGAGTTCGTGGCGACCGAGCTGACGCCGACGACGATCAACCTGGCGCAGGCCTACACGCAGCAGCTGGTCGAGGCGGGCATCGACGCGAAGATGTCGCAGATCGAGGCGGGCAGCTACTACAGCCCGGAGTCGGGCTTCGCTTCGCCCGAGCGCGCCCTGTCGCTCGACATCTGGGGCGGCTGGTCGTTCGCGACGTTCACGAACCTGTCGCAGCTGCCCGGCGCCGGCTTCAACGAGAGCAGCTGGGAGAACGAGCAGTTCCTCTCCTCGTACCAGGCGGCGAGCAACACCGTGGACGAGGCCGAGCGCAAGCAGCACCTCTGGGACGCGCAGGAGATCATGCACAGCGAGAGCGGCACGATCATCCCGGCGTTCCTCGACGTGCTCGACGTCTACGCCAGCAATGTCGAGGGCTACAAGACCGATCCGCTGGGGCTCGGCGGCGGTGACTTCGACTACACCGGCATCCAGTTCACCAGCTGAACTCCGGTCGGAGAATTAGAGGAAACGGAGATCCGATGACCCAGGGAGCGCGCCCCGCGACAGTGCTCGAGGTGCTCGACACGCATGTAGCCGGCGAGCCCGCACGGCTCGTGCTGAACGCCGCGGCACTGCTGCGGGGCGCGACTCCCGCCGAGCGACGAGAGGATCTGCTCGCCCGGCAGTCGTGGATGCGCACGGGGCTGATGCGGGAGCCGCGCGGCCATCGGGACATGTTCGGCGTGGTCGTCGTGCCGCCCAGTGGCCCGGCGGCCGACGTCGGCGCGGTCTTCATGGAGCACGACGGCGCCCCGATGAGCTGCGGGCACGGCACGATCGGGCTCGTCTCGGCGATCGTCGACCGGGGCATCGTGCCCGGTCTCGACGGCGCGACCACGGTGCGGGTGGAGACCCCGTCGGGGATCGTTCCCGTCGAGGTGAACCGCGACGAGCGCGGAGCCCTCGCATCGGTCGTGCTGCACCAGCCCGCGATGCGCGTCGCGGCGCGGATCGTGCTCCCGCACCCCGGGCGCGCGGGCGGTGCGGTCGACGCCGTGCTGGTGGGCGGCTCCACCTGGGTGCTCCTGGTCGACGAGGCCGGGCTCGGCGTCGAGATCGCGACGACGGACTCGGAGGACCTGCTCGCACTCGTGCGCGGCCTGCGCGCGGAGGTGCTCGCCTGGCTCCGCGGCAGCCCCGCGGAACTGGGCGCCGCCGCAGACGAGGCCGCCCGACATCTCGCCGGTTCGCCCATCGCCATCGTCGGGCGGCCCGCCCGGGAGGACTGCGAGGTCCGCACTTTCGTCGGGTTCGGCGAGCGCTCGATCGACCGATCGCCCTGCGGCACCGCCGTCTCGGCGCTGATCGCGCTGCGGGCGACGGACCGACTGCTGCAGCCGGGGCAGTGGCTGGCGATCGAAGGCGTGAGCGGAGAGCGCTTCGATGCGTCGATCGCTCCCGCAGCAGCCGATGGGGCGGATGATGGCGACGACGATCGCGCGGAAGACGGCCGGGTCTCGGCACTGATCCGCGGCCGCGGCTTCGTCACCGGTGTGGCGGCCTACGAGTTCGACGCGGCCGATCCGTTCGCGGCGGGGTTCGCGGTGTGACGCGCGGCGGTCGGATGGACCGGCATCGATCATCGGCGCCGCAGTCGCCGCGCATACAGATTCAACGAAGGATGAAGGACAGAGGGCAACGGTGTCACGAGCAATAGTGGATGAGAGTCGAGCCTCGCGCGAAGGCCGCGCGGCGACGGAGATCCGGGAGCCGGGGCTCGACGGGCACGGCTCCGTCGCGCTGGCGGTGGAGATCGATCCGCGCGTGCAGGGCATCCTCGAGGGTCTCCTCGAGCGGGCCCGGGAGATCCGCCCGGTGCTGCGCGCCGATCAGGCCGAGACCGAGCGGCGCGGCGTGTACTCGGAGCAGGTGCACGAGTTCTTCCTCGAGCACGGCTTCTACCGGATGCTCATGCCGCTGAAGTTCGGCGGTTCGGAGCTGACGGTGAGCGCCTTCTACCAGGTGATCGCGGAGGTGTCGCGCGGTTGCCCGTCGACCGGCTGGTGCCTCTCGCTCGCGGCCGGGCACTCCCTGACGCTGGGCTCCTACTGGCCGGAGGACGCGCAGCGGGAGGTCTTCGGCCTGCACGGCTACATGATCTCGCCGGCGAGCGGCGGCGGTCCCGACGCCGAGCTGACCCGAGTGGACGGCGGATGGCGTGTGAGCGGCACCTGGCGCTACAGCTCCGGCGCCCCGTACTCGACCCACTTCATGCCGACGCTGCTGCTCCCCGACGGCGAGGGCGGCACGGTCCGCCACTGGGCGGTGATCCCGCGCGCCGACTTCGAGGTGCTCCCCGATTGGGGGCGCATAATGGGCATGCGAGGCAGCGGATCCAATAGCATCCGGATCGACGACGCGTTCGTGCCGGACCACCTGATCGTGCGTCAGGATTGGGCGCACGAGCTCTCGGAGCCGACGGTCGGCTTCCGGATCCACGGCAACCCGCTCTACTCCGGCACGTTCACGGCGTTCGCCGAGGGCGAGGTCGCCGCGACCTCGGTGGGGCTCGGCTACGCGATGGCCGACGAGTACGAGCGGATCATCCTGACGGCCGCCCACCCGTACGTGCGCGACGGCAGCACCCGAGCCGAGTACGCCGACTGGCAGCGGAACCTCGGCCTCGCGCTGAGCCGGATCGATGCGGCGGCCGCGATCCTGGCCCGCGGCGGCCAGCTCTACGGCGCGCACGCCGCGCGACTCGTCGAGGGCGTGGAGCCCTTCACGATGTCGAGGTCGACGCGACTGAGCGGCAGCTACTTCGTGGTCGAGGAGCTGATCTGGGAGGCCGTCGAGATGCTCTTCCGCACGGCCGGATCCCGCTACTCGGCCGATGGCGAGACGCTGCAGCGCTACTTCCGCGACATGATCGCGACGCGCACGCGCACCGACCAGTGGGAGTTCGTGGCCGCCCCGACGGCGACGGCGTTCCTCCGCGCGCGGGGAGAGCTGTGATGGTCGCCACCGAGCCGCAGCCGGGCCTCGACGGCGGGGCGGCCGGCCCCGATCCCATCGTCGAGGTGTCCGGGCTGCGGGTCGGTATCGCCTCGGGCCGCACGATCGTGGAGGATGTGGAGTTCTCGATCAGACCGGGCGAGATCCTCGGGGTCGTGGGCGAGTCCGGCAGCGGGAAGACGACGGTCGGCATGACCCTGCTCGGCTACGTGCGGGACGGAGCCCGCGTGACCGCGGGCTCGGTGCGGCTCGACGGTCGGGAGCTCGTCGGCGCAGAGGAGTCCGCCCTCCGCGAACTGCGCGGCCATCGCGTCTCCTACGTCTCGCAGGATCCGAGCGCGGCCTTCAACCCGGCCCTCAGGATCCGCAAGCAGCTCCTCGCCTTCATGCGCGTGCACGACCGGGAGGCCTCGACCGAGGAGCTCGGCGCCCGCATCGACGAGGTCTTCGACGAGGTCGCGCTGCCGGCCGATCGCGAGTTCCAGAACCGCTACCCGCACCAGCTCTCGGGCGGGCAGCTGCAGCGGGTCGCGATCGCGGTGGCGCTGCTGCTGAAGCCGCCGCTCATCGTGCTCGACGAGCCGACCACCGGTCTCGACGTCACCAGCCAGGAGAAGATCCTGCGCCTGGTGCGCGATCTCTGCACTCGTCACGAGATCGCGGCGCTCTACGTGACCCACGACCTCGCGGTCGTCGCCGACATCGCGGACACGGTGATGGTGATGCGCTTCGGCCGTGTCGTCGAGCGCGCCCCGGCGCGGGACATCTTCTGCTCGCCGAAGGCCGAGTACACGCGCGAGCTGATCGCCGCGGCGCCCGATCTGGTGGTCGGCGATGCGACCGACTCCGCGGAGCGCCGGCCGATCGATCCGTCCGCGGCGCTGTCGGTCCGCGGGCTCAGCGCGCGCTACGGTTCGCGCACCGTGATCCGCGACATCGACTTCGATCTGCACCGGGGCGAGTGCCTGGCGCTGGTGGGGGAGTCGGGATCGGGGAAGAGCACCCTCTCCAAGGCGCTGATCGGCCTGCACGCCGACTACAGCGGCTCGGTGGCCCTCGAGGGCCAGGAGATCCCGAACCGCGCGATCCGGCGACCGCTCGCGGCGCGCCGCGAGATGCAGTACATCTTCCAGAGCCCCCACACCTCCCTGAACCCGCGGCGCACGGTCGCCGAGTCGGTCGGGCTCGTCCACGCGGCCGTGGGCGGAGCCAGGCGGACGCGGGAGGACGACATCCGCGAGGTGCTCGACAAGGTCGGCCTCGAGGATCGCCATGCGGTGGCGCTGCCCTGGCAGCTCTCGGGCGGCGAACGGCAGCGCGCGTCGATCGCCCGTGCGCTGGTGGCGAAGCCGAAGGTGCTGATCTGCGATGAGGTCACGAGCGCACTCGACGTGATCGTGCAGGATCAGATCCTCGAGCTCCTGCGGCGCCTGCAGTCGGAGGAGCATCTCTCGATGGTGTTCGTGACCCACAACCTCGCGGTCGTGAGCGAGCTCGCCGACCGCATCATGGTGATGCAGCACGGGAGCATCGTCGAGGAGGGGGAAGCGCATCAGGTGCTGCACCGCCCGGAGCACGAGTACACCCGGCAGCTCGTCGGCAACACGCTTTCGATCCAGGCCGTGCGCGAGGAGCGCTGGGTCTGAGCCGGCGGAACGCCGTGCGTCCGAGGCCCTCAGAACCACGAAAGAGAAGGAAGAAGAAATGGTGACGAACGACGTCGAATGGTTCCCCATCCCCGGCAAGGAGGAGCTGAACCTGCCGCTGTCGCAGGGCGCGGCCTCCGGCAACCTGGTCGTGATGACGCAGGTCCCGCAGCAGGAGGACGGCACGATGAACCTCGGCACGATCGAGGAGCAGACCCGGCAGGTGCTGAGCAACTTCAAGACGGAGCTCGAGAAGGTCGGGAGCGGGCTCGACAAGGTCCTGACGATCACCGTCTACGTCACCGATATCGAGGAGTTCCCCGGTGTGGCGAAGGTCTGGGGCGAGTTCTACCAGGGGCGCGGCCCGGGACGCGCGACCGTCGCCGTCGCCGGACTCACGCCGCCCGGCCTGAAGGTCGAGATGACGGCGTTCGCGGTGCGCGGCTAGAGAGCGGCCCGGTCCGTCAGCCGAGCTCGATGAGCCGGCTGACGGCGGGTTCGACCTCCTCGGCGGTGATCTCCGCCTGACCGAGGACGACCTGGGTGAGCATGCCCTCGAGCAGGAACGCGATCGATCGTGCGGCCCTGGGCGGGCAGTACCGGCTGATGAGCTGCTCCATCGTCCAGTTCGCGACCACGGAGCGCAGGTTCTGCTGCGAGAAGGTGCTGACGTACACTCCGTAGCCCTCGAACAGCGACTCCCGCCAGTCGGTCGTGACTTCCTCCATCATCCGTGCGATGCCGCCGGCGACGCCGTGCTCCGGCACGTTCGCCGCGAGCGACTCCTCGAAATGCGCGTCGCTCTTGGCCCGCAGCGACGAGATGGTCGAGACGAGCAGGTCGTCCTTGTCGGTGAAGTAGTACGTCGTCGACCCGAGCGGTACCCCCGCCTCGGAGGCGACCGCTCGGAACGTGACCGCTCCGATGCCCTCCCGTCCGATGATGCGGGCCGTCGCATCGATGATGCGCTGCCGCCGGTGGGGGTCGTTCTTGGACCGGGTTCTCGCCGGACGGGCGGGCCGGACGGGGGTGCTCATGCGATCCACCCTAGTCAGTGATCGCCGCGCAACGAGTTCACTTTACTGAACGCCTCGAGCATCTTGCGATACGCGGAAAATGTGATTATCATCAAAACGTGTACAACCGTACGTAAATTTTTTCTCCATCCGCATGGGTTCGACGGGGTTCCGTGTCCGAGGTGATGGCGCCGAGAGAAGGAAGAGACAGAAGATGACCGAGACAGCAGCAGTGAAGGCGGGATCCCGCGTGCAGTCGGGGGACGAGTTCCTGGAGAGCCTGCGGGACGGCCGCAGCGTCTGGAGCTATGGGGAGCGCGTCGACGACGTCACCACGCACCCCGGCTTCCGGAACTCGGCGCGGTCGCTCGCCGAGCTCTACGACATGATGCATGCGCCCGAGACCTTCGACGTGATGAACGCGCCGACAGACACCGGCAGCGGCGGCACGACCCACCCCTTCTTCAAGGTCGCCCGGAGCCAGGACGATCTCCGCGCGAGCCGGAACGCGATCACCTGCTGGCAGGAACGGGTCTTCGGATGGATGGGCCGCACGCCCGACTACAAGGCCTCCCTCATCACGACGCTCGGCGACAACCCGGAGTACTTCGGCGAATACGCCGACAACGCCCGGTTCTGGTACAAGGAGGTGCAGGAGCGCGTGCTGCACATCGGGCACGCGATCGTGAACCCGCCGGTCGACCGCTCCAAGCCGATCTCCGAGACCAAGGACGTCTTCGTCCACGTGGATCGCGAGACCGACAACGGCCTGATCGTGAGCGGAGCGAAGGTCGTCGCGACCGGTTCGCCGACGACGCAGTACGTCTACATCTCGAAGAGCGGCGGGCCGCCCGTCACCGACAAGAGCATGGCGCTGACGTTCATCGCCCCGGTCTCGGGCCCGGGCATCAGCATGATCAGCCGCGCCTCATACGAGAACGTCGCGGCCCGGGCGGCGAGCCCGTTCGACTACCCGCTGAGCTCGCGCCTCGACGAGAACGACACCGTGCTGGTGTTCGACGAGGCGCTGATCCCGTGGGAGAACGTGCTCGTCTACGACGTGGATCGGATCAACGAGTTCGAGGACGCCTCGGGCTGGCTCTCCCGCGCCATCTTCCAGGCCTCGACCCGGATGGGCGTCAAGCTCGACTTCCTCGTCGGCGCGGTGTCGAAGGCGCTCGAGATCACGGGCTCGGGCGGCTTCCGCGGCGTGCAGGCGGGCCTCGGCGAGATCATCTCGTACCGGCATGCGGTCCACGCGATCCGCGACGGGATGATCGAGAGCGCGGAACCCGGATGGACCGAGGGCTCGGTGATCCCGGGCACCGCGTACGGCTTCGCCTACGCGGCGATGGCGCCCGGAATGTACCGGCGGATCCGCGAGATCATCGAGACGATCGTGGCCTCCGGCCTCATCTATCTCAACTCGAACGCCGTCGACTTCGAGACGCCCGAGATCCGGCCGTTCCTCGACCGCTACCTGCGCGGATCGAACGGCAAGACGGCCCTCGACCGCTCGAAGACGATGAAGCTGCTGTGGGACGCGATCGGCAGCGAGTTCGGCGCCCGCCACGAGCTGTACGAGCTGAACTACTTCGGCCAGCCCGAGACCAACCACCTCGCCATCTCGCAGCTCTCGGCGGTCGACGGCACCCTCGACTACGCCCGCGATCTGGTGGAGCAGTGCATGAGCGAGTACGACCTGAAGGGCTGGACGAACTCGCGCTTCGTGACGCCGGATGACGTCAACTTCATCGCTCTGCGCAACAAGTGACCCCGTCGATAGGAGAATGAGATCATGGCTGAAAACGACATCGCCCAGGCAGATGATGCGCTGCTCGACCTGTTCCGCACGACCTTCCGCCGGCATGCCGGCGGCGTGGTCGTCCTGACCTCGATCGATCCGACCGGGGAACCCATCGGCTTCACTGCGACGTCGCTGGCGTCGCTGTCCGCGGTTCCGGCGCGCGCGACGTTCAACGTGATCAAGAAGACGAACGGCTACCGGGCCGCATTCGTCGGGAACCGTGTGGCGGTGAACTTCCTGGGTGCCGAGTCCGCCGAGCTCGGCAGCCTGTTCGCGGGTCCGTTCGAGCAGCGCTTCGTCGGGGATCACTGGCAGCTCGACGGCGGTGTGCCGGTGCTGCCCGCCGCGGGCGTCACGCTGATGACCGAGATCGTCAACGTGTACGACCAGGGCGAGAACGCGATCGTGGTGCTCGAGATCGTCGGTGGTCGCGTCGGCGACGAGCAGGAGCCGCTGCTCTACCACAACCGCCGCTTCGGCACGGTGAGCCCGATCGAGGAGCGCGCCTTCGCCTGAGCGGTTGCCGGAGAATCAGGCCACCCGCGACCCCTTGGGCAGCTTCGCCGCCGGGGTGTCGAGGCGCCGGTAGCCGCCCCACAAGAGGCCGCCGGCGATCAGGACTTGCAGCCCGAGGCCGATCCACCAGACCGGGATGGTGCCGGCGAGCGGATCCTGCCCCGAATCGTTCGAGACGTACGGCGGACGAGTGGGGCAGTCGTCGTACTCGTAGGTGTCGACGTCCGCGGTCTGCAGCGTCCGCACGCCGTAGGAGACCATGCTGAACAGATCCTCGGGGCCTCGCTCGTCGTCGACGCGCACGGACACCATGTCGGCGACGATCACGTAGGGGTTCATCGCGAGGATCCACCAGAAGCGGTCCGTCGGCGTGGAGCTGGCGACCATCGTCTCGGTGACGCATTCGACCGGCACGGCCTCCTGGCAGGCGAGGACCTCGACGCCGGCGCCCTCGCCATCGGGGTCGCACGCCCAGTACGCATCCCAGTACTCCTGCGAGAAGGTGCGGTACTCGACCTCGGTGTAGCGGGTCGCGACGCCGAGCGAGAGCCCGAACGCGATGAGCGTGCCGATGGAGAGCAGTGCGACGAGCAGATATGCGGTGACGATCGCGAAGAGCGGCGAGGAGATCATCGCCGAGAGACCGACGCCGAATGCCGTGAAGAGACCGATCTGCAGGGCGAGGGCGAGCACGGCCGTGAGCAGCTGCAGCGGCCCCGTCCGGGCGAGGACCAGGCTCAGGATGACGAAGGGCGAGGCGACGACGAGGAAGGCGAGCCCCGTCGCCCACGCCGCGAGAGCCTTGCCGAACAGAATCGACGACGTGCCGACCAGCGTGACCTGCGTCGTGGCAAGCGTGCCGCCGGTGCGCTCCGAGCTGATCGATCCCGCGGAGATCGCGGGGGCCACGAGCGTGCCGAAGAGCAGTACGAAGTAGACGATGATCGAGAAGAGCGGGTAGGCGTCGAACTCCTCGTCGTAGATGGTCGAGGAGAGCGAGAGCGTGGCCCACATGGCGACCGTCACGGCCCCGATGATCGCGAACCATACGATGGCGAGCACCCAGAGGGTGCGGGAGCGCAGCCGCTGGCGCAGCTCGAGCGCGGCGATGCTGCCGGCTCCGCGCCAGAAGCCGGGGGCGCGCACCGCCGCCGGTGCGTCGAACGAGGAGATCGTCTCGGTCACGGTGCCACCTCCGGGTTCGCGGGCGTCGGGGTATCGGGCGCAGGCGTCGGCGGATCCACGGCGCGGTGCGCGAGCTGCACGAAGGCCTGCTCGAGCGCGCCCGCGGCCGGGCCGAAGTCGACGATGCGCACGCCCTCGGCCACGAGGGCGGCGAGCAGTGCCGCCGCCTCGTCGTCGTTCGCGACCTCCACGGTGTGGAACGCTCCGCCGATCGAGGTGCGGCGGGTCGCCGGGATGCCGCGCCGGCCGAGCGCGGCGTCGAGGGCCGCCTCGTCGAGGGCGCGGAGGCGCCACTGCGTGCTCTGACGCAAGGCGGCGTCGACATCCTCCTGCGCCTCGGTGCGCCCGTCGCGCAGGAACACGACGTTCGCGGCGACCTCCTCGAGCTCGTCGAGCACATGGCTGGTGACGAGGACGGCGACGCCCCGGGCGGCGAGATCGGCGAGCATGCGGCGCTGCGTCAGCCGGGCCTCGGGGTCGAGGCCCGAGGCCGGCTCGTCGAGGAGCAGCACCCGCGGGCCGTGCACGAGGGCCCGAGCGAGGCTGAGCCGCTGCTTCTGGCCGCGCGACAGCGTGTTGCTGCGCTGATCCGCGAGCGCCTCGAGGCCGGCGAGGGCGAGCATCTCGCCGGTTCGAGCCGCGGCGGCCGCACCGCTGAGACCGTACATGCCGCACACCGCGAGGATCGTCTCGCGCACGGTGAGCGTGGGCCACGCACCGAGCGTGTCGGGCATCCAGCCGAGCGCGGCGCGGGCGGCGCGCGCATCGGTCACCGCATCGTGTCCGCCGATGCGCACCGCGCCGGAATCGGGGCGGAGGAGGGTGGCGAGCATCAGCATGAGCGTGGTCTTACCGCTGCCGTTCGGCCCCACGAGCGCGGTGATCTCGCCCGGTGCGACGCGCAGGTTCGCGTCCCGTACGGCCGGGACGCCGGCGAAGGACCGCGAGAGGCCGACCGCTTCGATTGCTGCTTCCATGTGCAGAGTCTATGCGCGGGCACCGACGAACGGCGGACGACCGGCCGGGCCGCAGGGCTGCGGGGGAGCCGGATCGCCGATCCTGTCCGGCTCCCGAAGGGTCAGTCGGTGACGTCCCAGACCGCGGGCAGGTGCACGGCGGTGCCGGTATCCGAATCGACGTGAGCGCCTGAACCGCGACCCAGGTCTGAAGGAGACAGCATGAGTAACGTGAACATGGACGACGTCGAGTTCATCGGATTCATCGATGCGGCCCGCACCGAACTCATCAAGATCGTGGTCAACGGCCCGCTGCCGGACGCGAACAAGAACCCGATCCGCCTCGCCGAGGAGATCGCCGCGGTGGACACGATCACCGGCAGCTCGCGGCCCAGAGGCGATACACGTACCAGAACGCGCTCTCGCCCTTCCCGGGGATGGTGAAGACGATGGGACGCTTCCGCGATCTCTGCCGCGAGGAGGGCTACGAGCCCGATCCGCGCCAGACCGCGGCGCTCTTCAACGTGCACGTCGCCGAGTCGGATGCCGAGGCCCGCCGAGAGGTCGAGAACCTCATCCTCTGGGACTACCAGAACTTCTTCCGCTCGGTCGCGCACGACAACTTCCCCCGGAATACGTGTCGGAGAAGTCGCTGCGCGCCATGCGCAGCGGCGGGTACCGCTCCATCGCACCCGAGGACATGAACTACGACATGCTGATCGAGAACCGGTGGCTGATCGCGGGCTCGCCCGAGACGGTGCGCGAGCAGCTCCGCGACTCGATCGAGCAACTCGGAACCGGTCGAGTGATCCTCTCCTTCACCACGGGTGTGAAACCGCGGTGGATGGTGGACAAGACCCTGCAGCTGTTCTCCGAGCAGGTGCTGCCGCATTTCCGCGGCCGCGGCAGGGCGCTGGTCGACGAGGCGCCGCGCGCCGGCTACACGAACCGCCTGGAGTACGCGGTGAAGCGGCGCGAGGACGCCCCTGCGCCCTCCGCGATCAAGGACGGCGAGCTGGTCGACGTGACCCGAGCCCACCTCGATGGGGTCGACGCGCGGATCTGAGCGTGCTCCGGTCGGCGGCGCCCGCGAGCGCGTCCTCTCAAAAGAGAACGCGTGTTGTCTTCTGATGGCATCTCTGGTCTACTCGAGGGTAAGCCGTTCGATAGCGGTCCGACGAGCGAGACGGGTGTGACGTGGGAAGCCATCGACGCGGACGGTCGGCGCGCAGCAGTGAACCCCGGGTGACCCCGCTGCTGGTCGCCGCTCTCGGCTTCCTGTCGATGGGCTCGGCCTTCGCGACCGACACCTATCTGCCGGCGCTCCCGGACATCGCACTCGACCTGCGGACCTCGCCCGCGCTCGTGCAGGCGACGCTCACCGTCTTCGTCATCGCCCAGGCGGCCGGGAACCTCGTCATCGGGCCGGTCTCCGACCGCTTCGGCCGATGGCGCCCGCTGCTCATCAGCACGATCGTGTTCGTGCTCGCGAGCGTCGGAGCGGCTCTGGCGCAGGACATCTGGATGCTCATCGCGATGCGGGCCGTGCAGGGCCTCGCCTCCGCCGCCGGGCCCGTGATCGCGCGGGCCGTCGTCGCGGACCTCACCCACGGCGTCCAGGCGGCGAGGCTCTTCGGCATCCTCATGATGGTGTTCGGGATCGCGCCGGTGATCGCCCCCGTGATCGGCGGACCCCTCGCCGAACTCGGCGGCTGGCGGCTCGCGATGGGGGCGATCGTCGCCCTGGGCGTCGTCGGGGTGCTCGTCGCCCTCCGACTGCCCGAGAGCCTGCCGCGGGATCGTCGACGGGCCGTGCGCCTGCGGAGCGTCTTCGGCGACTACACCGGTCTCGTGCGCAACCGCACCTTCTTCGCCGGCTCCCTCGTGGTGATGGCGGCGTTCGGCATCATCATGACCTGGCTCAGCAACTCCTCGTTCGTGCTTCAGGAGCACTACGGACTCTCGCCGACGGGGTACGCCGTGACCTTCGCGGCGAACTCGGCCGGTTTCGGCCTGGCGGCGATGCTCAACTCGGCGCTCCTGCGCCGCTTCCCACCCGCCGCCATCCTGCGCGGAACCATCTTCGTGAGCGTCGCCGTGACGGCCGCCGCGCTCGTCCTCGCCCTCGTCGACGCCCTCCCGCTCTGGACGCTGCTCGTGCTCGTGACGATCGCCTTCGGCTCGACGGCGCCGATCATGTCGAATGCGACGGCGGTGGCGCTCGCGGCGGTGCGTCCGACCGAGGTCGGCACAGCCTCGGCGTTCCTCGGCGCGCTCGAGTTCCTGCTCCCTGCGATCGTGGCACCCATGCTCGGGCTCTTCGGCAGCTCGCCGGAGCCGACGGCCATCGGATTCTTCGCCTACGCCCTGCTCGGTCTCGCTCTGTGGGCACGGCTCCGCGCGCTGCCGATCCGCGCTCAGGTTTCACGGGGCGCATAGGCCGCTGCGCGGGGTGTTCTTTGCGTGCATCCGATCAGCCGGTGCGTGCGGAGTTGAGCCGCGAATTCGAGTCAGCACAAGGGATCTCGGGGGTTTCGAGCCCGCCCGGGGTCTTGGCCGGGGACTGCACGGCTGCGTACACTTTGGGACGTTCGAAGTGGTCGTACGACGACCGTTGATTCACAGGGATGTGACGTGACTGTTTCTGAAACCGCAGCCGGCCCGCTGCCCGTGCGCATCGCGCCGCGCGTACCGGCCGAGCTTCCGCGAGAGCGGGACGCCGTCGTGATCGGCGGCGGGATCACCGGCCTCCTCACGGCGATCGAGTTGCGCACGCAGGGCCGCAGCGTGCTCCTGCTCGAGGCGCGCAACATCGGGAACGCGCAGTCCGGTCGCAACATGGGCTTCGTGCGCGAACAGGGGCGGGAATCCGTCGAGGGCGAGATCATGCGGCACGCCGCGGACCGCTGGCGCACGCTTGCCGAACGGTACGGGCAGCGCCTCGGTTGGACGGCCGGCGGGCACCTCTCGGTCGCACGGGACGAGGAGAGCCTCGACCGGGTCGCCTCGTGGGGCGGGATCGCCGAGCGGATCGGCACGCGCTTCGAGGTGCTCCGCGGCCGCGCGGCCGCCGAGCGCTTCCCCTGGCTCGCCCCCGGCATCGTCGGCATCGGCTGGACGCCGGACGACGGGCACGTGGATCCGGCCCCGGCGATGCGCACGATCGCGGAGCTCGCGCGCGAGGTCGGCGTGGAGATCGTCGAGGGTGCCGAGGTGGATCGGCTGGAGCTCGCCGGCGGGCGCATCGAGGGCGTCGCGGTGGGGGAGCGCACCGTCCGGTCGCCGCTCGTCGTGCTGGCCGCGGGCGTCTGGTCCTCCCGGCTGCTCCGCCGCGCGGGCATCGGACTGCCCCTGCATGTCGGGCGGAGCACGCTCTCGGTCACGAGGCCGGTCGCGCCGCTCACCCGATCGAGCGTCTGGGACGTCACCGGCGCCGGATTCCGGCAGTCGTCGGACGGCCGGATCGTGGTCGGCATGGGGGCGTTCGTCGACGTCGACGTGCGCTGGGAGGATGTGCGCGCCTCGCTGAGCCTGCTGCCCGTGCTGTGGCAGAACCGTCGCACCATGCGGATCCACCCCGGCAGGCCGCTCGCGGGCGATCTCGCAGACCTGGTGACGGGCAAGGGGCTGCGACCCTTCGAATGGAGCGAGGCCGAGCCCAACGCCCGCACCGCGGCGGAGGGGGTGCGCCTCCTCGGCGAGCTGGTGCCCGCGCTCGCCGGCGTCGAGCTCGAGACCGCGTGGGCGGGGCTCATGGACAGCACCCCCGACTTCCTGCCGATCGCCGGTGCGTCCGGGGTCGACGGGCTGCTCCTCATCGCCGGCACGAGCGGCCACGGCCTGGGCATCGCGCCCGCGCTGGCGGACGGTGTGGCGGCACTCGTCGAGAGCGGCGAGGAATCGAGCCTGATCTCCCCGTTCTCGTACCGGAGGTTCGCGAGGCGGGGTCACCCCGCCGAGCGGGCGACGACCGGATGACCAGAGACCGAATACCAGCAGTCAAAGTGGATAGGAGTCCGAACCCATGAGTGAATCGCTGCCCTGGCCGTTCTACACCGAGCCGAGCAAGGTCGACGTGAGAGGCCTCGACGTCGCCTATCGCCGCAAGGGCGAGGGCGAGCCGGTGCTCTACCTGCACGGCGCCGGTCTCACCCAGCGCTGGCTGCCGTTCCACGAGAAGATGTCGGAGCGCGTCGACCTCCTCGCGCCCGAGCATCCCGGCTTCGGCGACACCGAGATGCCCGAATGGCTCGACGGCTTCGACGATGTCGTCCTGCACTACGCCGACCTGCTCGACACGCTCGGCATCGACCGGGTGCACGTGGTCGGCCATTCCTTCGGCGGCTGGATCGCTGCGGAGTTCGCCGTGTTCTTCCCCGAGCGCATCAAGTCGCTCCAGCTGATCGCCCCCGCAGGGCTGAAGGGCGCCGACCTGAACGACCCCTTCCGCCAGGAGGGCTTCGAGGCCTTCGAACGCGTCTTCAACGGGCGGGGCGAGGAGTTCCCCGACTACATCGAGGAGGGCGACCCCGTCGAGGCGCTCGTGCAGGGCTACAAGGAGACCACGGCCCGGGCCCGACTCGCCTGGCAGCCGCGGCACGACCGGAAGCTGCCCCGTCGCCTCGGGCGCGTCACGGCGCCGACCCAGGTGCTGCTGGCGCAGGAGGACCGGGTCATGGACGTGAACGTCTCGGCGCAGTACGCCGACTACATCGAGGGCGCCACCGTGTCGGTCGTCGAATCGGACGGCATCCCCACCTCGCACGTGCCCTTCGTGCAGGCGCCCGAGGTGCTCGCCACCACCATCACCAACTTCGTCGCTGAGCATTCGGAGGCCTGATCAAGATGAACAAGCTGGAATTCTACGTCGCCAACGGGGGCAAGTTCCCCTACATCCCGCGCCGGGACAAGATCGGCAAGTCGATCTACATCTCGACCCCGAACGACTACTACGATCCGGTGCGCGGCCAGCGCATCCTCGAGGACTACCTCGGCCTCTTCGAGCTCGAGGAGAAGCTTGGCTACGACGGCGCCGTGATCCTCGAGCAGCACGGCGGGCCGAACTCGCTCGTGGGCCAGTCCATCGTGATGGCCGCCGCGGCGATCAGCCACACGCGGGAGATGCGGATCGGCACGGTCGGCGCGATCCTCAACAGCTACCGCACCCCCATGCGCTACGCGGAGGAGGTCGCGACCCTCGACATCCTCTCGAACGGGCGCTATTTCTTCGGTCTGCCGATGGGCATCGGCGCGAACTACCACGGGCTCGGCGTGATGAACCCGACCTACGCCCGCGAGCAGTTCCGCGAGGGGCACGAGTTCCTCAAGCGCGCCTTCACCGAACGGGAGCCGTTCAGCTTCGACGGCAAGTTCTACCAGACGGAGTACGCGAACCTGTGGCCGCGGCCGCTGCAGGACCCGTATCCCGAGGCGTGGGTGCCGGCCGCCGGCTCGAAGGACTCGCTTTCCTTCGCCGCGCAGAACGGCTACACCTACCTCGCGGTGCTGGTGCCGTGGCCGATCCTGCTCAAGAACTGCCAGATCTTCCGCGATGCGGTGGAGGAGGCCGGGCAGGAGTGGGACCCGCGCCGCATCGTGGCGAACGCGCACGTCTACGTCGCCGAGACCGACAAGCAGGCCCGGCAGGAGGCGGAGGCGCACGTGATGTCGCTGCTGCAGAACTCGCTCGGTTCGCCGTTCCACGACTCGTTCCCGCCTGGCCACGTGACGATCCCCTCGCTGCGTGGCATGGCCGCCGGCGGCGGCTACCGCAGCAAGGACATCAGCACGACGACCTACGAGGAGGGGCTCGAGAGCGGTCAGTTCATCGTCGGCTCGCCCTCGACGGTGGCCGAGCGGATCGAGGAGATCACCACCAAGATGGGAGCCGGCCGCCTGAACCTGACCGGCGACATGTGGACCATGCCCGACTGGATGGCCCGCAAGAACCTGACGATCTTCGCGGAGGAGGTCATGCCGCGCTTCCGCGAGCCGGGCGGCAAGCCCTCCTGGGACAAGAGCTCGCGCGCCGGCTACCGCACGGTCAGCGAGTACGGCGCCATCGCGGGGGAGCCCAAGTTCGTGCCGCAGTCGATCGTCGAGGGCGTCGGCCCGGTCGACATCCGCACCGCCCACATCCCCGAGCTGCGCGTCCCCGTCGAGGACTGACTCAGCCGAGGACCGACCCCGTCGAGCCGCAGCTCGCCCCACACTCATACGCAATAGAAGGAGCACCATGTCCATCATCGTCACCGTCCGCATCCCCGACGCCGACATCGAGCGCGTGCGTCAAGTCGACGCCGATTACCCCGAGCTCCGCGCCCAGCTGGGCGAGTCGCTCAAGCGCCACGGCAACATCTCGCATCGTCGCGTGTACCGCGGCAACGAGATCATGGACATCGACGAGTGGGAGTCGGAGGAGGGCCTCCGCGCCTTCCTCGCCGAGTCCGGCCCCGTCATCGCGCAGCTCGCGGAGCTGCGCGGCACGGGGAAGCCCAGCGACACCATCTGGTCGATCTACTGAACCGCCCGGGAGGCTGAAGGTGTCTGACGTGCAGGAGCAAACCGTGGCGCTCGACCCGGAGCTCGTCGATGCGATCGTGGAGCGCGCGCAGCAGCTGCTGCCGCTCGGCTCGCTCTGGGCGGCCGAGGGCGGTGCGGCTCGTGCCGACTCCCCGGCCGATGGCGGGAGCGACGCCGACGCGCGCGAGGCCCTGGCCGAGCTCGGCCGCCGGCTCGGCGAGATGTACCCCTACGGCGACGTGAGGTACATCGGTCAGATCCTCAAGCCCCCCCACCCGGTCGCGTGGGCGGCGAACGCCGTCACCGCCCTGATCAACCCCAACAACCACGCGCTCGACGGGGGGCCCGCCACGGCCCACCTCGAGAAGGAGGCGGTGGCCGATCTGGCGCGCATGTTCGGCATGCCGCAGCATCTCGGCCACCTCACCTCCTCGGGCACGATCGCCAATCTCGAGGCGCTGTTCGTCGCTCGGGAGCTCCGTCCCGAGGGGGTGGTGCTCTCGAGCGAGGCCGCGCACTACACGCACAAGCGGATGTGCGCGCTGCTGCGCATGGAGCACGAGACGGTGCCTCAGGACGAGGGCGGGCGCATGGACGTCGAGGCGCTCGAGCGGCGCCTCGAGCAGGGCGGGGTGTCGCTGGTCGTCGCGACGCTCGGGACGACGAGTCTCGGCGCGCTCGACCCGGTCCACCGCATTCTCGAGCTCGGCCGGCGCTACGGCGTGCGCGTGCACGTCGACGCCGCGTACGGCGGCTTCCACGTGCTGCTCGCGGGCGACGATCCGACCGTCGATCCGGCGCCGTTCCGCGCGCTCCCCGAGGCCGACTCGATCGTGGTCGATCCGCACAAGCACGGCCTGCAGGCCTTCGGCTGCGGCAGCGTGCTCTTCGCGGATCCCTCGGTCGGCAGCCTCTACCTGCACGACTCGCCCTACACCTACTTCACCTCGGACGAACTGCACCTCGGCGAGATCAGCCTGGAGTGCTCGCGACCCGGGGCACCCGCCGCGGCCTTCTGGGCCACCACGCGGGTGCTGGAGCTGACCTCCGGGGGACTCGGCGCCCAGCTGCGCCGGAGCCGGGAGGCCGCGACGCGCATCGCCGCCGGCCTCGCCGCGGGACGGAGCAGCCGCCTGGTGGTGGAGCCCGAGCTCGACATCGTCTGCTACTACCCGGCGGCCGAACGTGCGAGCGAGATCAGCCGCGCCTCGGACCGCGCCTTCGACCTGCTGGCCGAGCGCGGCTGGCACGTCGCGAAGCTCACGGTCGACGTCGATTGGCTGCGCCGGTCCGGCGCCGGCATCGAGGCGGACGCGGAGACGGTCACGGTGCTGCGCAGCTGCGTGATGAAGCCGGAGCACCTCGGCATCGTCGACGAGTTCGTCGAGACCGTCGAAGAGGTGTTCAGCGGCCTCGTGTAACCGAGACCGCTGGGAGACGAGGGAGCGAGGGAGCGACCATGAGCACCGGCACGATGAACGACGACCAGGCGCGGGGCGGCGCGGCCGGCGACGGCTGGCACCGCTGGCAGGAGCTCGCCCGGCGCGAGGTCGTCGACCTGGCCCGCGAGGGCCTGGTCGTCGTCCCGCTCGGCGCGACGGAGCAGCACGGCCCGTTCCTGCCTACCGGCACCGACATCATGCTGTCGACGCGGGCGGTCGAGGGCGCGCTCGATCTCGCGGCGCCGGAATGCGACCGACCGCTCATCCTGGCGCAGTTCCTCGGCATCGGCTGCTCGGCGCACCACCTGCCGTTCGGCGGCACGATCTCGCTGCCGCCCCAGGTGATGATCGACGTGCTCGTGGCCTCCATGCTCAGCATGGCGGAGAGCGGCGTGAGCCGCATCGTGCTCGTGAACGGGCACGGCGGCAACACCGGGGTGTGCCACGCCGCGGCCTCCGAGGCGGCCTCGCGCAGCGATCTGACCATCGCGGCGCTCGACTACTGGGAGATGGCGTCGCCGCCGGATCCCGCCGCGCCCGGCCACGCCGGAGCGTTCGAGACCTCGCTGATGCTCGCCGTGCGGCCGGATCTCGTGGCCGCGGACCGAGAGCGGGCCGGCCGCGACGACGTCGCGCAGCCGGGGCGCGGCGTCTACGCACGGGACGTCTGGAGCGGCATTGACGGCTTCACCGATCATCCGGCCCGGGCCGACGCGACCCGCGGCGCCGAGACGCTCGGCGGTATCGAACGCAACCTGGCCGCCCGGCTGCTCGGGCTGGCGGAGAGCATGCCGTGAGCGAGCCGGTCCACCTCTCCCGGACCGACGTGCTGCGCCTCTCCGCGGGCGCATCCGGGCGCGCGCCCATCGACGTCGAAGCGGCGCTGCGGCGCGTGCTCGTCGAGGCCGAGCTGGGTGAGGCCGGGCAGCTGACCCGCACGGAACTCGCGCCCGAGGGTCTGCCGAGCGTGCTCGGCATCATGCCCGGCTACCGCTCCGCCGCACCGGCGGCATTCGCCGCCAAGATCGTCTGCGTGGTTCCCGGCAATCCGGCCAAGGGCCTGCCCGCGCACCAGGGGCTGGTGCTGCTCTTCGACGCGGAGTCGGGCGCGCTGCTCGCCCTGGCGGATGCCGGGGCGGTCACCGAGATCCGCACCGCCGCGCTCACCGCGCTCGCGACGCGCACGCTCGCCCGGCGCACGGAGGGCCGCTCGCTCGTGGTCGGCGGCGGTCATCAGGCCGTCGCCCATCTCCGGGCGCTCGCACGCCTGCCGCACCCGCTCGCCGTCTGGGCGCGGCGGCCCGAGCAGGCCCTCGAGGCTGCCGCTGCGCTCGCCCTCGAGGGCGTCCGCGTCGACGCGGTGACCGACCTCGAGGGAGCCGTCCGCGAGGCGGACGTCGTGACGACGGTCACGGGGGCCCCGGAGCCGATCCTGCGCGACGAATGGCTCGCTCCCGGAACGCTGCTCAACGCGATCGGCTCGAGCACGCCGCGCGTCTGCGAGGTGCCCGAGGCGACGATCCGCAGCGCGTTCCTCGTCGCCGACGACCCCGACGCCGCGCTCGCCCTCTCCGGAGAACTCTCCCGGCTCGCCCCGCCCGTGCCGCGCCCCCGATCGCTCGGCTCGCTGCTCCGATCGGGATCGCTCCCCGTCGAGTGCGAGAGCCGCCGGATCGTGTTCAAATCGGTCGGCGTCCCGCTCCAGGATCTGGCCCTCGCGTCCGCGCTCCATGAAGCGGCGCGCCAGGAGACGGGGATCTCCCCGTGAATGAGCACCGCTCGGGCGAGCGGATCGTTCGGCGATGACCGGCGGGGCTGCGCTGCAGGTGCAGGATGCGGCGCTCGCTGCACAGCGCGGCCGCACCGAGAGTTCTAGCGTGAAAAGCGAATCACCGAACACTGAGGAGAGGATCCGACGATGACCGATTCGCAGCCCGTGCTGCCGTACACCGGCGACGAGTATCTGGAGAGCCTGCGCGACGGGCGCAGCGTCTACATCTACGGGCAGAACGTGACGGATGTGACCACGCATCCGGCCTTCCGCAACTCCGCGCGCATGATCGCGCGGATGTACGACGCCCTGCACGCCGACGACGCCGCGGAGCGCGGGCTTGTCGTGCCGACCGACACCGGGAACGGCGGATTCACCCATCCCTTCTTTCGGGCGCCCAAGTCGGCCGAGGACCTGATCGCCTCCCGCGACGCGATCGCCGAGTGGGCGCGCGTCTCCCACGGCTGGATGGGGCGTTCCCCCGACTACAAGGCGACCTTCCTCGGCACGCTCGGCGTCAACCACGAGTACTACGCGCCGTTCGCGGAGAACGCCCGCCGCTGGTACCGGGAGTCGCAGGAGCGCGTGCTCTTCTGGAACCACGCGATCGTGAATCCGCCCATCGATCGCGATCTGCCGCCGGACGAGGTCGGCAACGTGGCGGTGCACGCGGTGCGCGAGACCGACGCCGGCATCTACCTCTCGGGCGCGAAGGTCGTCGCGACGAGCGCCGCCATCTCGAACGTGAACTTCATCGCCTACGCCGGGCCCCCGCTGAAGGACCCGCGCTACGCGGTCGTCTGCGCCATCCCGATGGACACTCCCGGCCTCAAGCTGATCTGCCGGCAGTCGTACTCCGTCGCCGCCCAGGCCGCGGGCACGCCCTTCGACTACCCGCTCTCCTCCCGGCTGGACGAGAACGACGCGATCCTCGTGCTCGACGAGGTGTTCGTGCCGTGGGAGAACGTCTTCGCCTACGGCGACACCGAGAAGGTCTCCGGCTTCCTTTCGCAGTCGGGCATCGACAACCGGATCATGCTGCAGGGCTGCACCCGCCTGGCGGTGAAGCTCGACTTCCTCGCCGGCGTCTACATGAAGTCGTTGAAGATGACGGGGGCCGGCGAGTTCCGCGGAGTGCAGGCACGGCTCGGCGAGATCCTGGCCATCCGCAACCTGATGTGGAGCACCACGGAGTCGATGATCCGCAACCCCGACCCGTGGCTGGACGGTCACGTGCAGCCGAATCGGCTGGCCGGCACCGTGTACAGCTGGTTCGCCGTGTCGCAGCACTCGCGCATCCGCGAGATCGTGCAGGAGGATCTCGGCTCCGCCCTGATCTACCTCCCGTCGCACGCGGAGGACTTCGCGAACGAGGAGCTGCGGCCGTATCTGGACCAGTACGTGCGCGGCTCGCGCGGCGCCGACTCCGTCGAGCGCGTCAAGGTGCTCAAGGCGATGTGGGACGCGACCGGGAGCGAGTTCGCGAGCCGGCACGAGCTCTACGAGCGGAACTATCAGGGGACCCGCGAGAACGCGCGCATCAAGATCCTGAAGGAGATGGAGCGGCGAGGCGACGTCGAGCGCCTGATCGGTCTCGCAGACGAGTTCCTCGCGGGCTACGATCTCAATGGATGGACCTCCGACGACCTCTTCGACGGGAAGGACGTCTCGGTCGTCCACGGGCTCGCGGGCACCGACTGACCGCTGATCGACGGAGGCAGATGAGGAGAGACGTCGCCTACTTCCCCCCGCGGGAGTACCGCGATCCCAGAGCTTGGGCGATCGCCGCACCGCGCCTGATCCAGGCGGCGGCGATCGCCCCCTTCGGCGCGGGCGAGGGGTTCCGGTTGCGCGCCGAGGCGGCCTCGCTGGGCGGGATCCGCCTCGCCCATCTGGAGTCGGGCCCCTACGTGCACGAGCGCGCCGGAAAGTCCGCCGAGTCCTCCGAACCCAGCTTCACGCTGACGCTCCAGCGGCGGGGCGTCAGCCGCATCGAGCAGGGCGGTCGCACGATCGAGCTCGCCCCCGACGATTTCACGATCACGGACTCCTCGCGGCCGTACCGGCGGGAGTACCCGACCGAGAACACCGTGCTCGTCATCCTCTTCCCGCAGCGGATGCTCGCGATCCCGCCCCGCTCGCTCGCGCATCTGGTCGGCACCTCCCTCTCCGGGAGGGAGGGGCTCGGCGCCATCGCCTCGCGGCTCCTGGGCGGGGTCGCCGACCATCTGGCGGCGCTGCGCGAACCGCTCGGGCTCGCCATGGTCGACTCGGTGCTCGACGTCGTGTCGACGCTGCTCGCGGCTCGCGCGCTCGGGGACGATCAGGCGGATGCTCCGGTCTGGCAGCTGCTCGAGATCCGCGACTACATCATGGACCACCTCGACGATCCCGAGCTCGCGCCGGCGAGCATCGCTCGGGCCAACTTCATTTCCGAACGCCGGCTGCACCACCTGTTCCAGGGATCGGGAAGCACCGTCGGCGCCTGGATCCGCGGCCGCCGACTCGAGATGTGCCGCCGGGATCTCACCGACCCCGCCGCCGCCTCGCGCACCGTTCGCGAGGTCGGAGAGCAGTGGGGATTCACCAACCAGACGCATTTCGCGCGCGCGTTCCGAGCGGCCTACGGCTGCTCGCCGAGCGAGGCGCGGGCCGCCGGTACGATCGCGCACGAGGGGGAATTCGAGCTATGACCAGGGACATCACCTATTTCCCTCCGCGGGAGTACCGGGATGCCAGAGCCTGGGCACTGGCATCGGACCAGCTGTTCCAGACCACGCCGATCGTCCCCTCGGACACCGCCGGGAGTTTTCGGCTCCGCGCCGAGATGATGAAGCTCGGTCGCGTGCGGCTCGCGCACCTGGAATCGGGGCCGTATCTCAACGAGCGGTTCCCCGTCGAGGGCCAGCAGGTGGACCCGATGTTCATCCTCGACCTGCAGCGCGTCGGTCGCAGCCGAATCGAGCAGCACGGGCAGATCACCGAGATCGGGCCGGGCGACTTCTCGATCACGGACGCGTCGCGACCCTATCGCCGGGAGTACCTGGAGGCCAGGAACCAGGTGCTGGTGATCCAGTTCCCGCAGCAGATGCTCACGCTGCCGCCGCGCGCGCTCGCCCACATCCTCGGCACCTCGTTCTCGGGGAGCGCGGGGCTCGCGGCCATCATGTCGCGGTTCCTCGACGGCATCGCCGACAACCTCGCCGCCCTCCAGGAACCCCTCGGCCTCACCATGATCGATTCCGTCATCGACGTCGTCTCGACACTGGTGACCGGCCGCACCTCGGTGGGCGGAGAAGCCGGGGACTCCGCCTGGCAGCTGCTCGAGATCCGCGACTACATCATGGAGCACCTGGGGGACCCGGATCTCACCCCCGAACGGATCGCCCGGGCGAACTACATCTCGCTCCGCCAGTTGCACGCGCTGTTCGCGAAGTCGGGGTCCACGGTGGCCGCCTGGATCCGGGACCGCCGGCTCGAGATGTGCCGACGGGAGCTCTCCGATCCTCGCGCCGCGAACCGAACCGTGCGCGAGATCAGCGATCGGTGGGGATTCAGCAACCAGACGTACTTCGCGAAGGTCTTCCGGGCGACGTACGGCTACTCGCCGACAGCAGCGCGCCGCAGGGAGCCCTGAGGATCCCTGCGGCGCGAGAAGCCTGCCGGCCCGGCCTTACAGCACGGCTGAGAGGAACGCCTTCGTGCGCTCGTTCCGGGGGTCGCCGATCACCTGCTCCGGCGGGCCGACCTCGACGACGCGACCGGCATCCATGAACACCACCCGGTCGGCGACCTCGCGGGCGAAGCCCATCTCGTGCGTGACCACGATCATGGTCATGTCCCCGGCGCGGGCGATGTCCTTGATGACCGCGAGGACCTCGCCGACGAGTTCGGGATCGAGCGCACTGGTGGGCTCGTCGAACAGCATCAGCTTCGGCTGCATGGCGAGTGCGCGCGCGATGGCGACGCGCTGCTGCTGGCCGCCCGAGAGCTGCGACGGGTAGTGGCCGTCCTTGCCCGAGAGTCCGACGCGTTCGAGCAGATCGAGCGCGCGCGCCTTGACCTCGGACTTCGACTCCTTCAGCACGACGACCGGGCCGAGCATGATGTTCTCGAGCGCCGTCATGTGGGGGAAGAGGTTGAAGTTCTGGAACACCATGCCCACGTCGACGCGCTTCTTGCAGGCGTCGTTCTCGTGCAGCTCGTGGAGCTTGCCGCCGGCCAGGCGGTAGCCGATCATGTCGTCGTCCACGTAGATGCGGCCGCCGTTCAGCTCCTCGAGGTGGTTGATGCAGCGGAGCAGCGTGCTCTTGCCCGATCCCGAGGGGCCGATGAAGCAGACCGTCTCTCCCGGCTCGACCTCGAGGTTGATGTCGAAGAGCACAGGCGCATCGCCGTAGGACTTGTTCACGCGCTCGATGCGCACCGCCGCACCGCCGGTGACGGGAAGGGCGCCGGTGTCGTCGAAGGTTCTCGTCTTCTTGGTCATGCTGCTCACCTTTCCGCGGTCTTCCGCTCGATGAAGTACTGGGCGATCGACCACAGCGCGATCACCAGCAGGTACCAGATGCTGGCCACGATCAGCATCTCGATGACCTTGTAGTTGACGCCCGAGATGCTCTGCGCGATGGTCAACAGGTCGCCGCCGGCGATCACGGAGACCAGCGCGGTCGCCTTCAGCGTGTTCACCAGCTCGTTCCCGAGCGGGGGGATGATGACGCGGAGGGCCTGCGGCAGGACGACGAAGCGGAGCGTCTGCCCGCCGTTCAGGCCCAGTGCCTTCGACGCCTGGTACTGCCCGCGGTTGACTGCGAGCAACCCGCCGCGCACGATCTCGCTCATATAGGCGGAGGCGACGAGGACCAGACCGATGACCGATGCGATGAACGGCGTCAGCACCTTCTGCATCGATACCTGGTAGAAGACGATGTCGGTGAACGGGATGCCGATCACGATCTCCTTGACGAAGAGACCGAGGTTGCCGACGAAGATCAGCAGCACGATCATCGGGATGCCGCGGAAGAAGAAGACGTAGGCGGAGGCGATCGCGTTGAGCACCCGGCTCTCGGAGAGCCGCATGATGGCGAGCACGGTCGCGAGGACGAGGCCGATCGCCATGGCGAGCACGGTCATCTGGAGCGTCACTCCGAGGCCTCGCAGGATGGAGCCGTTCACGAAGTACTGGCCGACGACGTCCCAGGCGATGTACGGGTTCGTGCTCAGGCCGTATCCGATGCCGAGGAGGAGGAGGACGGCGAACACCGCCAGGGTGGTTCTGCCGTAGTGGCGGAGCGGGACGACGATCTCCTCGTCGGCGGTTTCTCTACGGCGCTCCGTCTGATCCGACGGAGGCGCGAGTTCTGGGGAGGTCAAAGCGTCGCCCTTTCTGTGCGGGTATGAACGATCGGACCGTGGGCCGGCGGGTTCATCGAGCCCGCCGGCCCACAGGTGGAAGCTAGTTCCGTTCGCCGGCCGGGGTGCCGGTGAGGTAGTTCACGACCAGCTGGTCGCGTTCGAGTGCTGCATCGGGAACGTCGTGATCGGCCAGGATCTGCTGGTAGACCCCGTCGTCCCACAGCTGCTGAAGGGCAGCGGCGAAGGTGGTGGAGAGCTTCGGCTCGTCCTTCGAGAACACGATACCGGAGAAGCCGCTGTCGAACTCCTCCGCATCGGTCAGCATGACGGCCTCGACGCCCTCGAGGTTCTTCGCGGCGCCGACGTGCACGGGCCAGGTGTCGATCACGCCGTCGATGGAGCCCGAGGCGAGTGCGACCTCCTCGGCCTGGGTGAAGGACTTGTACACGATCTCGGGCTTGCCCTGCGGCGCGCAGAACGTCTCGTTCGCGAGGCCGACGTAATATTCCTGGATCGCGCCGATCGCGCCGCCGATGGTGGCGCCGCACATGGTCTCGAACGACGTGATGCCGGACGGGTTGCCCTCGGCGACCAGGACGGCGAGCGGGGCGAGGTAGTGCGGGACCATGTCGTAGAGCGAGGTCTCGCGCTCGGCGGTCACGGTGGCCTGACCCCAGGCGACGTCGAGCGCACCGCTGTCGAGGCCGGGGAGCTGCCCTGCCCACTGGGTGTTGCGCCAGTCGATCTCCACGCCGAGGAGCTCGCCGATCGCCAGCGACATGTCGAAGGCGGTGCCGGCGGGCTTCGTGGCGTCCGTCTCGTCGGCGAAGAGCACCGGCGGGTTGTCGAAGGTGCCGCCGATGACGATGGTGTTCGACTCGAGGATGCGCTCCGGGAGCATGTTCCGGAGTTCCTCGTTCACCGTGGCGGTCGGCTCCTCGTCGGCGGGCGCCTCCTCGGCTCCACCGCTCGAGCAGGCGCCGAGGAGCAGCGTCACGCTGCTCGCGAGTGCGAGGGCGCCGAGGAGTCGACCCTTCCGCGAAAGTGTTCGGGTCTCGTGCATGGCCATGTTCGTTCCAATCGTCACTGATTCTGGACCTGGGGTTCCGAGGCCGTTCACTTTGCTGAACCGAACCTCGTAGTTAAAGAAGTTAACCCCGCCGATGAAGCTTGATAGCCAGTTTGCACTCTGAGAACGAGGCAGTGCACGAAAGGTGCAACTCGGAAACGAGTTGGTAACGAGACTGGAAGCACGAGGCTGGACCGGAAGAGGTGGCGACCGTGGAACGAACCGAGCATGCAGGAGCCGATGCGATCGTCGTCGGCGCGGGAATCTCGGGTCTCGTGACCGCGCGCGAGCTGCTGCGGCATGGGAAGTCGGTGGTGGTCCTCGAGGCCAGGGGTCGGATCGGCGGACGCACGATCCGTGCGCGTTCCGATGCCGGCGGGCTCGTCGAGGGCGGCGCGCAGTTCGTGAAGGGCGGCCATACCGCCGCGCTCCGCCTGCTGGAGGAGGCCGGCATCGAGCTCTTCGCATCGCCGAGTGGCGGGGAGGACGTCTACGTCGAGGGCGGGGCGGGGCGGCGCGAGATCGGTCCGTTCTCCGGCGACCCGGCGCGCGCTCGGAGCTACGAGGCGCTGCGACGCGAGTTCCTCGACGTCGCCTTCTCCTACGGTGCGGGCGAGG
>NZ_CAJVAP010000004.1 GCF_910593785.1 Leucobacter soli
GACTGCGCGTTCGCGGATCTCTGCGGGGTATGGGACGGGCATGATGCCGGGGGTTCCTTTCGGTACAGGATTACCCTCCATCAAACACGACACGATTCAGAGATGGGCGTTGTCGGCCTATCCTTCGCCCGACTCGCGGTGGCGGCGATCGCGTTGCTGATCGTTGCCGTAGTCACCAAAGCACGACTGCCAAGGGCTCGTGACCTAGGGTGGATCGCCGGATGTGGTGTCTTCGGCATGGCCGCCTACCAACTCCTACTCAATTGGGGCGAGCTGTACGTGCCGGCGGGAACGGCGAGCATCATTGTCGCCGCCGCACCGTTGGTGTCGGTGGGAGTGGCGCGCATCCTGTTCTCCGAGCGAATCTCCCGCACCACTATCATCGGCAGCGTCATAGCATTGGCCGGCGTCGCATTCGTATGCTTGGCCCGGGCAGGGGTGTCGCTCTCGACTGCGGTGTGGATCGTGGTGGCTGCGATGGTGGTTCAGGGCATTTACCACCCGCTGCAGCGTCCCTTGTTGAAGCGGTACACGAGTGTCGAGGTTGCGTGCTACGCAATGATTGCAGGCACGGTGATGACCCTCCCGCTGGTACCGTTTGATTCTCGACGGCATGATCAATGCCGGTCTGACTCCGTGGCTGGCCGCGATCTATCTCGGGCTTCTCCCGTCTGCAGCCGGATTCGTGCTGTGGGCATATGCGGTCGCCCGTATGCCAGTGGCCGTGTCGACGTCGCTGCTCTACCTCGTACCGCCGGTGGCCGTGCTCATCGCCTGGGTGTGGCTCGGAGAGTTGCCGATTGTTCCCGAACTCCTCGGTGGCCTCGTTGTCATTGCGGGCGTCGTTACCATCTTTCAGGGCCCCCGCATCCTCGCGCGCCGAGCAGCCCGACGAAATCCCTTATCCGCCCCAGCTGTTGACGACTGAACTCTAAACGGACAAATCCATGCGTATTCTCATCGTCGGCGCCGGAGCGGTCGGCGGCTACTTCGGCGCATGTCTTGCCCAGGCAGGCGCAGAGGTGACGTTCCTGGTACGGCCGGCGCGCGCCGCATCTCTAGCGATCACAGGCCTTGTCCTCGTCGACCTCGACTGCGAGCGGACCACCGTGCCCGTGACGACCGTGACCGCTGATCGGCTCGATGACGGCTGGGATGTCGTGCTCCTCGCCGTCAAGGCCACGGGACTTGCCTCAGCACTAGTTGACCTCGAGCCGGCGATCGGCGCCCAGACGGTGATCCTCCCCATTCTCAACGGCATTGACCATATCAGCAGCCTTTGTGAACGATTCGGGGCACAACATGTGCTTGGAGGCGTCGCGGTGGTCGCGACGGAGCTGGGCTCCGATGGCGAGATCGTCCAGGTCGCGCCGGGAGCATCGATCGCGTTCGGGGAACTGGACGGCACCACCTCAGACCGAACGACGTGCCTGCTTGACGTGCTCGCGAAGGCCGGCCTCGAGGCTGCCGTGTCGGAGAGCATCATGCGGGACGTGTGGGAGAAGTGGCTTTTCATGGCCGCGGGCGGCGCGGCGAGCGTGCTACTAGGCGGTACGGTGGGCGCCATCGTAGCCACAACCGACGGCGCGGATGTGGTGAGGTTGCTGATCAAAGAAGTGGTAGGGGTTCAGAGGGCCGAGGGCTACCCTCCGAGAGACGATGCCCTCGACCGAGTGCTCAAAGTCCTCACTCAGCCCGGATCGAGCTTCACCACCTCCCTCTATCGCGACTTCAAGGCGGGACGCCCCACCGAGGTCGAGCCCATCCTTGGGAGCCTTGTGCATCGCGCGGTAATTCGACGCATCGGAACCCCTCTCTTACGTGCCGCGACCATCCGACTCCGGGTCCATGAAAACAGTCTCAGCGGAAGTCCCTGATTTGGTCCGAATTCGAGTCTGCAGCGGCTCAACAGTGCTGTGCTGAAATCGGGGTGATCGACACCCGCACGGCGCTAGGTCCACGTCGGGCGTGAATGCGCTCATTGAGAAAAAGTTCAATGTATAGGGAACTCGTACTTCGCTATACATTCATGTCGTCTCGCGGGGTTCATGCGCGCTGATCGGGGATTTTTTTTCTGGCGCGCCAAAGTGAATGTCAAGGTGAAGAAGGCTATTTCGCGCACTCGCTGAACGCCTACGGGCGCACGGGAGATCCGTGCCCGCGGTGCGGCGACCCCATCAAGCGGGTGCCGTTCGGCGGGCGATCCTCGCACTTCTGCCCGCGCTGCCAGCGCAGGCGCAAGCACTAGCGTCGCCGCGTTCTCCGTCGGCTCGCGCGGGGCTGCGAGCCGCTGGGCCACCGAGACGCACTATTCCCTTTTCGATACCGGGTCAGTAGGGTCGAGGCACGATCGTGAACGAGGGAGTGCGAACGATGAAGAAGCCCACCGTAGTCATGTTCGGCGTAGGAGCGATGGGCAGCATCATCGCGCGCATGCTGCTCGAACGAGACGCAGAGATCGTCGGCGCGGTTGCACGGAGCACCGTCGGAAAGACGCTCGGCGAGGTCTCGTCTCTGGAGGGCGACGCGGCCCGGGTGGTGGTCGAGGCGGATGCCGCAGAGGTGCTTGCGCGCACGAAGCCCGATCTGGTCGTGATGACCATCGCGAGCTACATGGAAGACGTGAAGGAGCCGGTGCTCACCTGCCTGCGACACGGTGCGAACGTCATCTCGCTCGCAGAGGAGAACCTCTATTCGTGGCATACGAGCCCCGAGGACACGGCCGAGATCGACCGGGTGGCTCGCGAGAACGGGGTCACCTACACGTGCTCGGGCCATCAGGACGGCTATTGGGTCCAGCTCGTCGCCACGCTCATGGGCACCGCCCACCGCATCGACGAAGTGCGTGGCAAGGCGTCCTGGAACGTCGACGATTTCGGTCCCGAGCTCGCCCGCGACCAGCAGGTGGGGGACACCGCCGAAGAGTTCGCGGCGTGGCTCGGTACAGCGGAGCGCCCGCCCACGTTCGGCCGGAACAGCCTGCATGCCGTCGCCGCGGCGAGCGGACTCACCGTCGAGCACTCGACGACCGAGACCGAACCCGTTTTCGCCACCGAGGACATGCGGTGCGCCGCGCTCGACACCACCGTGCCCGCTGGGCGGGTGATCGGCTTCACCGACATCGACGTCGTGACCACGAAGGAGGGCCCGCGGCTCGTCCTGGAGATGACCGGCAAGGTCTATTCGCCGGGCGAGGCCGACAGCAACGCCTGGGTGTTGAAGGGGGAGCCCGACCTCGACCTCGAGAACCAGGTGCTGCCGACCCACCTCACCACCTGCGCGACGCTCGTGAACCGCGTGCCGCAGGTGCTGAACGCCGAGCCCGGCTACGTGACGGTGGCCGGCCTGCCGAGGCTGCAGTATATGGGAGGGCCGATCTCGAGCCACCTCGCCTGAATCCGCCTGCCGCGGATACGGGTGCGTCGAGGATCTCCCCCTCCTACACTGGGGAGCATGGCCGAGAGCAAGACCCAGCCGACCGACGCGGACGTCGGCGAGTTCCTGAGGGCCGCGACTCCGTCGAAGCGGCGCGACGACGGGCTGCGACTCGCCGAGATCTTCCACGACGTCACCGGCGTGCGGCCGGTCATGTGGGGCGCTTCGATCGTGGGATACGGGAGTTACCGCTACATCTCTCCCGCCGATCCGCGCAGGCGGGGGAATTGGCCGAAGACGGGGTTCTCGCCGCGCAAGACGCAGCTCTCGTTGTACGGGCTGAAGGATCTGCCCGAGGGGGCGGCGCTCCTGCCCCGGCTCGGCACCTACACGGAGGGTGCGGGATGCGTCTACGTGAAGAGGCTGGAGGACGTGGACGAGGGTGTGCTGCGGCGGCTGATCGACATCGCCTGGGGTCGCGGCGACGATCCCGAGCCCTGACGGCCACGAGCCTTGACAGTCAGCGGCCGTCGGCGGTCCATACGCCGAGCTCGTTCCCGCTCGGATCCGCGAAGTGGAGCCGCCGGCCTCCTGGGAACCCGTACGGCTGCTCCGTGATGGCTCCACCGGCGTCCAGGATCGCCTGCATGCTGGCCTCGAGATCCTCCGAGTAGAGGATGACGAAGGGGCCGCCGACGGGCCGCGGCCGCGAAGCCTCGAGGAGTCCGCCGGCCTCCGTGCCGTCGCCGGCCCTGATGCCCGCGTAGCCCGGCCCGTAGTCGGTGAACTCCCAACCGAAGGCCGCGTGGTAGAAGGCCTTCGCGGCGGCGAGGTCGGTCACGGTCAGCTCGACGTAGTCGATGCGGTGGTGGTGCGGCGCTGCGGTCATGGATGCAGCCTAACGCGGGAGCGCCCGGGAGCGAAGGGCGCCCGAGCCGCCCGGGTGAGCGAGTCCGGCGCCGATCGCCGGGCGTTCGGCCTACACTGCAGGCATGGACGGATCGAACGAGAGCGGCGGACTGTTCCCGCACGACGGCGAAGAGCCGCACCGAGGCGAGGCTAGCGACCCAGAGCGGGGCATCGACTTCTACACGCGGAAGTGGGTACGGCCCGAGGATCTGAACCCGCACGGAACCCTCTTCGGCGGGAGTCTGCTGCGCTGGATCGACGAGGAGGCGGCGATCTACGCGGTCGTGCAGCTCGGCAACGAGCGCGTCGTCACGAAGCTCATCTCGGAGGTCAATTTCGAGGCCTCCGCGACGCAGGGCGACCTGATCGAGATGGGGCTCATCGCCACGGACTTCGGGCGCACGTCGATCACGATGCGGGCCGAGGTGCGGAACATGATCACGCGCAGGACGATCCTCACCATCGAGCGGATCGTGTTCGTGAACCTGGGCGCGGACGGCCGGCCCGCGCCGCACGGCTACACCGGGATCACCTACGGCCGGGAGCGGTTGCCGGCGTCGCGCGACGCGGTTGGCTGACGGCCGCTCCATCGCGCATCCGGATCCGCGAAACACTCCGGTGGCCGTCGGGACACGGCCCCGAAACACGGCGCCCATACACTGCACGCATGAGCGAGATGGGCGACGGCAGGATCAGGATTCGGGGCGACGCGAGGGACGCGGGGGAGCGGGTGCGCGACCGCGGCCGGACGCGGGGCATCAACTTCTACACGCGCAAGTGGGTGCGGCCCGAGGACCTGAACGCGAACGGCAGCCTGTTCGGCGGGAGCCTGCTGCGCTGGATCGACGAGGAGGCGGCGATCTACGCGATCGTGCAGCTCGGGAACGAGCGCATCGTCACGAAGCTCATCTCGGAGGTCAACTTCGAGGCCTCCGCGAGACAGGGCGATCTGATCGAGATGGGGCTTATCGCCACCGACTTCGGGCGCACGTCGATCACGATGCGCGCTGAGGTGAGGAACATGATCACGCGGAAGACGATCCTCACCATCGAGCGGATCGTGTTCGTGAACCTGGGGGAGGACGGCCGGCCCGCGCCGCACGGCTACACGGAGATCACGTACGATCGCGACCGCACGCCGGGAGCGTGCGCGGCCGCGTGACCGCGCGGAGGTGCGCCGGAGAGCCGCCGAGTATTGAGCCGGCGCGCCGGCACGCAGGTGGGACGGCCCGGGTCAGAGCTCGAGCCGTGCTCCGGGATCCTTCACGACATGCGGGAGCCGGATCAGCTCGCCGCCGGCCTGTTCGAGGCAGGCCCGCACGCGCTGGGTGAAGAGGCCGAGCCCGCGCTCGCTCAGGATGCCGTCGTGGGTGAGGTAGGCGCGGCGCGGGGCGGCGTTGAGGGTGAAGTCCAGGACCTGCGCGAGGTTCGACCAGGGCGAGCCGATCGGGATGCCGAGCGCGTCGGCGCGGAACGGCGGATGTACGAGCGAGTCGCCGCCCCAGGCGAGGGTGTCGTCGATCCGGACCCCGACGTTTTCGATCACCGGGATGCTCGAATGCAGCAGTTCGTGGCGGCCGCCGTAGAACTCGAGCTCGAACGGCCCGGCGGTGATGCGGTCGCCCGGCAGCACGACCCGGGCACCGTCGATGCCGGCTTCGGCAAGGGTCTCGGCAGTGGCCTGCGTGGTCAGGATCGGGATGCCGAGTGCCGCCTCGCGGATCGCGGTGACGTTCTCGGGAGTCCAGTGGTCGCGGTGCTCATGCGTGATGACGATGCCCGCCGGCGGGGCGGAAGCCGCGTGGACGGCGGCGATCGCCGCGGCGATCTCGCCCCTGTCGGAGAAATCGCCCGGGTCGACGAACAGGGACGCGCCGTCGCGTTCGACGACCAGGCCGGCATGGGTGAGGCGTAAGCATCGCATGCCGTGAGTGTACCGAGTCGGCCGACGAGGATGCCGACCCGACGCTCGAGCGCTCGACGACGGCCCGATTTTGCGTGTCGGCCTCGGCTGTGGCAAGATAGACGGGTTGCCGAGATTCCGGTGAAAACCGGAGGCGAAGCACACGGCCCCATCGTATAGCGGCCTAGTACGCCGCCCTCTCACGGCGGTAACGCGGGTTCGAATCCCGCTGGGGTCACCGAGTGAGAAAACCCCCGCTTAGGCGGGGGTTTTCTTGTTTTTCGGAGGTTGCTCTAGAAGAGCGCTACGCGGCTTTTGGCAACAGATTGGCAACATCCGATTCCATCGCCGCCCGATCGAGTGCCGTGGCAACGCCGTCGAGGTCATCATCGAACAGATCCGCGTAGACGTCCAGGGTCACCGCGGCTGAGGCGTGCCCCAGCATCCGTTGCACCGCCTTGACGTTCGCACCAGCGCTGACCGCGAGCGATGCGGCTGTATGCCGCAACTCGTGCGGGGTGAGCCCCTTGAGTCCGATGGATGTTGCGGCGGTATCGAACCAGCCGACCCGGAAGACGTGATTGCGGAGCCAGGTTCCGGTGCGAATGCCATAGAACACGGGCGCGTCGGCGTCCCGCCCAACGATCTGCACCCGCAGCAACTCGACCAGGAATCCCGGGATCGGGATGCTCCGATGCTCGTAGTCTTTCGGCGGCTCGATTCGCTGGTATCCCTTGTCGGCCACGACGGTCTGCTCGACGGTGAGGCGCGGGTGTTTCGCGTCGAGGTCGAGGTCGCAGATGCGAAGCCCGGACAACTCGCCCCAGCGCAGACCGCAATACGCAAGGGTGAGCACGACGAGGCCGTACCCGTAGTCCTTGCCGTCCTTCATCTCATCGATGGCCCCAGCGAGAGCCGCGACTTGATCGTGTGAGAGATAGCGCTTGCGCGTTTTCGTCGGCTTGGGGAGTTTGAGCCTGGCGGCGGGGTTGGACGGCAGGCGCTCGTCTTCGACTGCGAATCGGAGTGCGCCGGAGAGTACGTTGACGATCTTCCGGACCGTCGCGGGTGCTCCTGGGAGCGCAGACGCCCATTCCTGCACCCGAAGCCGGGTGAGGTTTCCGATGGGAATGCTGCCCAGCTCGGGGGTGATGTGCTTGTCGATGATGTTCTCGACGCGGCTGCGTGTCGTCGCTCGGAGGTCACCCCGTGCGGAAAGCCAGGTTTGCAACCACTCGGCAACGGTCACCCTTGCCCGGCCCGGATCGAGGTAGCGGCCCTGCGCGATGCTCACCTCGGTCGTTGCCAGGAACAGCTCGGCAGCCTTCTTTGTGGTGAAGCCGCGCTTCTGGGTCTGCTTCTTGTCGGGGCGGCGATAGAGTGCCCGGTAGCGACGTCCCTTCGTGGTCTCGTATGCCTCGACGCTGCCCATGACTGCCTACTTGGTGAGGCCCGCGAGACGCTGCACGTCGACGCGACGATAGACGCGCTTGTGCTCAGTGAGAGGGATCGGCTCGACAGGAGCTTTCCCGGCAAGCGCGAGAGTGCGAAGGGTCGTGCGATGGATGCCGAGGAGCGAAGCCGTCTCCTGCTCGGAATAGAACAGCGGGGCAGCCTCGTGCTCGTCCGTGGGTGCGGTGCTCTGGCCCATGGCGACCTCCAAGAAGCTCAAGTATCAGCTGCGATGGCTGCGAGTATTTTAGATTAAATCACAACACGCCGATGACAGCAAGTGTTTTAGTTGCTCGTGATGCTCGCTAGAATCGGGACATGGCTACACCCACTGGTTACCGCCCCGGCGATCAGTCCTACGACGGGCTGCTGACGCCGGAAGACCTGCCGGACGGGTGGCACCTGCCTGATCGCTTTCCGGGAGAGCGCACCGAGGACACGAGCGCATTCCTCGATGAAGCGCTCGGCTACAACGACCAGTTGATGACTGCGGGGGAGCGACAGGCGCAACGCGACTCGGAGCAGAACGAGACCGCCGACGGGCGCTGGCGCTACATCGAGCACTCGGCGACTGCGACGCGTGTGTTCATCCGGCTCCAGCGCCAGCCGTTCGCGGTGCCCGAGGAAGTGAAGATCACGGGCGTCGTCTACCTCCCGTGGCGACCGGGCGACCCGATCTCCAGCCAAGACCTTCGCTCGCTTCCGACCGCTCGGATCGAGGCCGCGATCAATGAGCGGCTGTTCGCCATGAAGCGGACGGTGACCATCACGGGCGGAAAGATCGTGCTGCCTTCGGGGCGGAAAATCAGCGAGCGTGACCTCCTCAAACCGCTCGGAAACCCGAAGCGCACCCCGGACTTCTACGAACTCGTCGCGCTCCAGTACGGCAAGCTTGTCGCGCAGGGGGATGAGGCACCTGCGGTCACGATGGGCAAGATCAACGGCGTCGCCCACACCACCGCACAGGGGTGGCTCGTGCGAACCCGCGCGCGGGGACTTCTGCCTCCTGGGCGCAGAGGATAATAGGTTACAGGGGAAGCCCGCCGGGGGTGCATCTCAATTGCGCGAATCCTCTGCTCTGGGCTTGTCCAGATGGTGGCGGTAAACTGGTAGCTCAGGAACGGAGGAACAGCCCATGAGCCAGACCATCCTGACCGCCCCTGCACCGCAGGCCCGGCCGGACTACTCGGGTGTCTCCGATGCCATGCTCTACGACATCGCCCGCCACAACGCCTCCGTACTGTCGGCCAAGCTGATGCGCTTGAGCGATGCCGCCGACAGCGACGAGATGCGCGAGCACTGGGCCGCGCGTCGTCGTCTGGTGAAGCAGCAGGCTCGCGTCCTGAACCCGGAAGTCCGGGCCGAGATCATCGCGCAGGACGAGGTGTGGCTGCTGGAAAAGCTCGCCCTCACCACCGCGTAACAGCCAGGACGGCATGACGGAGGAAATCGGTTCGGAGGCGTGGCTGGCCCGGGTCTTCGCCGAGAAGGTGCGCCACGAACTCTTCGACGGACACACGCCGCAGCCGGTGCCGGTGCTGGTGCTACTGGGCGGACAGCCGGCCGCGGGGAAAACTCGAGCCCAGCACGCGATCCTGACCGAACACGGCGCGGACGATCTGGTCGAGATCACTGGTGATGATCTTCGCGAATTCCACCCCGAATACGACCTCCTCGCCGACGAAGCACCATTCGAGATGCCCGCACAGACCGCTCCGGTGTCGGGTGGCCTGGTTCGCCTCGCCCTCGACTACGCCCGCGAGCACGGCTATTCGGTGCTGCTGGAGGGCACGTTTCGGGATGCCGGCATGGTCACCCGGAACGCGATCCGGTTCGCGGACGCGGGCTACCGGGTCGAAGTTGTCGCGGTCGCCACTCCGGCTGCGGTATCGCGGCTGTCGGCCGAGATGCGATCCCAAGGCTCCGGATACCCCAATGTGGGGCGGTGGACGCCGCCGGAGGCGCATGAGACCGCGCTGCGGTATTCCCCGGGCGTGCTGGCGGCACTCGAAGCACTCCCGCAAGTGGGCCGGGTGCGCGTGTTCTCCCGAGAAGGGCCATTGTATGAGAACGCCCGCACCGTCACTGGTGAATGGGCGGCAGCTCCCGAGGCTTCGCGGGTGCTCACGCTTGAGCAGCATCGACCGCTCGCACCCCTGGCCGCGCTCGGGTGGCTGCGCGACTACAGCATCGTGTTCCGGCAGGCGTCGGCCAGGCCCGCCTACCTCGGCCCGAACACGGCCCCGGCGTTCCTGCGCTTACAGGATGACGCGCGGATGATGATCCGCTCGCTGGCCTTCACTCCCGGTGCACCGCTCGCGGAACTTGAGCAAGCACATGCGGCCCGGCAACGAGTACTCGAACGGGTGCTCCCTCCCGATCTGCGACCGAGGCCCCGCACTCCATCGGGGAGGCGACTGCCGCCGGTCAAGATGCCGAGCGATCCGCCCCGCAATGAACCGCCAGCACGCGGCCTATAAGGCCGCCCGGCTGCTGGCGCTCACAGGCTGCGTCCGGGCCGTGACCGCTGTGGATCACTGCTCTCGTGGGTGCGGGCCGCTTCGCGTATCCGACGCGTCCGTGCCTCTCGTGCTTCCTTGGCTGCGGCCGCGCGCGCATCCAGATACTGCCCCGCCTCAGCGGGCGTCATCGAGGTGAGTTTCGCGACTTCGGCCCGGGCGCGCTGCGCTTTCTGCGTCCAGGCGGTGGCATCTCGGCGGGGCATGTTGAATTCCGCACGCAACGGATCACGCCGCACCTGTTCTGCACAGTAGGCCTGCGCGGCGAGCTGCTGTTTCGCCTGCCGCTGCTCTTGCTCGATCGCCAGGACTCGCGCACGCGCGGTCGCGGCGGTCGTCTCTGCCTGGGCCACGCGAGCATCGGCGTCCGTGCGGCGCCCCGCTGCGGCGTCTGCCCACGATTCCCCGTTTCCCGCATGCAGCACGCCCGTTTCGCCCCAGTCGTGGGAGAGACGATCACGAGCGGCAAGGTGGTGCCGCCGGGTTTCGGCGTGCACCTTCCGGGCGTTGCGCCGCGCGAATGGCCCTGCCGTACGGGCGCGCAGTTCGGCCCGCGATAGTGCGTCAGCGAGCGCCAGCATCTCCTGCGCGTCCGTGACGGCGGCGTCGCGCAGCGGCACGCGAATGTACTCGCGCAGCTCAACTGCGGTCTCGGACGCCGAAGCCGCGACGCTTGCCGCAGCCGCAAGCTCGTGCTGATGCTGCTCCCGCATTCGGTCGAACTCGTCGGCGTACTCCGCGAACCGGGCCGCACGCTGCTCGGCTTCCTCCGCGCGACGCGTCAGGCGGGCGACCGCCGACCGCACGCGCTTGGCAGGTCCGTCTTCGATGAGGCCCGCAACTTCCTGGATGGCCTGTCCGGTGGCGTGGGTGAGGCCGCGGTCTGCGCGGTCGCGTTCCATCGCCGCGACGAACTGCGCCCTCCCATCCGCGTGGTCGTCCGCGATCAGGTGGAGCACGTTCTGATCTTCACCGCGCGTCATCCCGACATACACCTGCGCCGCAGTCGTGCTGTCCGTGAGGAGCGTGCGGGATCGTGCGATGGTGATGCCCTGCACCCCGTACGCGGTTGCCGCATACGCCAGGTGGGTGTGCGCGGCCACGTAGTCGGCGGGCAGATGGACGCTCGCCTGGTGCTTGCGTCCGTTCTCCAGCTCTTGCACCCAGATCGACCCGTCTTGCTCGACTTGTTGCACCATCCAGGTCTGCCGGTTCGACACCCTTATTCGGGTGTTGTTCTTCCGGGTCTGCACGAGGTCGCCCGCCCCGATCGATAGGCCATCGCTGCCCATCGTGGTCATTTTGGGATCGACGAGGCCAGCGGTGACTCTGCGGTCGCGGATGAGATCGTTCAGCTTGGCGGCTTCCTCGTTCGAGGACACCGTGACCGACTCGTCCGGGGCTGCTTCGGCGGCGATGGCTGCGCGTGCTGCATCCGCGTCGGCATGCAATTGGATGAGTCCCAGAGCAGTGAGTTCGTCGTAGATGTCGCCGGGGGCGTCGCCGTCACGCATCCGCACCGTCAGCGCACCATACGCCGGGTCGGTGAAGCGGTGGACCTCAGCCATGTCGTGGATACGGCCCCGAACCTGTGCCGCAGCGTCGAGCACACCGCCGCGCCCGACGGCGGCGAGTTGCGCGCGATCCCCGACGAGCGCGACCGACGCTCCCGATTCCGCGCAGATGGTGAGGAGTGCGATTGCGGTGTCCTGATCGAGCATGCCCGCCTCATCTACCACCAGCCGTGTCCCCACCTCGAGGCGAGCGGCTTCGGGCGGCTCGGCGTAGATGTTCCCGGTCTCGGGATCGGTATCCCCGGGCCTGAGGCGAGTCCAGACGCCGTCGCGGTTCCATCGGTAGCCGTGCGCGTGCGCGAGAGCGGCGGCGGATTCCGCTGCAACCCCCAGCTTCTCGGCTGCAACCAGTGCCGCCTTCCGCGTCGGTGCCACCAGTCTCGTCGCCCGTCCCGCATGCTCAGCGGCGTGGGTCGCGGCCAGCAGCATCGTCGTCTTCCCCGACCCCGCAGCCCCCTCCACAATCACCAGCGGATCAACCGATGCCACCGCAGCCGCCGAGTCGAGCTGACCGCCATCCAGGCCGAGCCCGAGCGCCCGAGCATGCGCCTCGACACTCGGGTGCGGTACCTGCGTCTTGGGGGCCTGCTGGGTGAGGAGGTCGCGGAGTGCGGTTTCGGCCTCGACGACCCGAACGGTCGCCAAATGCGCGACGTGCTCCGGCGCTGGCGCTCCGGGTGGCAGTACGGAGAAGCAATCACCGAGCGCGAGGCGGGTTGCAAGCTCGGTGAACTGCGCAAGTCCCGCGGGGGCGGTACGGACTCCGTACTCGGTGACCAGACGTGCGGCATGCTCCTGGACCGTGTGCCGCGTCCATGTCGACGCTTCTGACGCGCACCGATCCAGCGCCCGCGACGCGATCTTCTCCACCGACAGTGCATCCAGCGACACGATGCGCGGCTTCGGTGCACGAGCCAAGCGGTCAGGGTCGTAGCCGGCCTCGCGCAGTTCGGTCAGCCAGGCCGCCTCCTCGCGGAGCGTGGTCAGTTTCTTCGCTGGCCGCTCATGCGCCCAGGCCTGCGCTGTGAGACGCGAGGCGACCACGGGGCCCATGGTTTCGTCGGGGTGCGCGGCCTCCCATTCGGCTTCGAGGCGTTCCAGGTTCCGGCGCACCTGGGTGCCGCGCTTGCTCATGAGCGCATTGAACGGCTCCAACTCGACCACCTCACCGGTGACGGGGTCGAGGGTGAGACCGTGTTGATCGAGTGCGTCGGCAAGCTGAGGGTGCGCGGCAAGGATCGCGGTGCCCAGGGCACGAATCGTACCCTGCTGCTTGAACAGCGCCCCCGTATCCAGCGCCCGCCACCGGCCTGCCGCCCACACCCTCGTTCCGATCTGCATATGGATATGCCGATGTGGATCACCCGCACGGGATGTGCGGTGCGAGATGCCGACGACCTGCATCCGCTCGACCGGCACCACCTCCTGACGGCCCAGCGGGCCCACACGAGTCACCGAATGCTGGGCGAGCCATCGCTGAATCTCCCTGAGCGCATCCTGCTGCGCGGCATCCAGCGCGTCGGAGACGTCGGGGTGAAGGGCGGCGGCGATTGACAATGATTTCGGTCCGTTGATCGTCATCTCCGCAAACCGGGGAGACCCCAGCCGATCCGCGCCCGCATGGCGCGGACGCCCCATGCTCTCGCCCGTGTCCGGGCTGACCCAGTCGGCCCAGCCGTGATACTCATCGTTCGACAATGAGCACGCACCAGTCACGTTCCCGGAGCCATCGAGGACCGTGTACTGGATGTTCGCGCCGTCGCGGGTGTAGTAGTCATCCGCACGGGACCGATCTGCCTCGACATAGCGCAGCGCGTCCGCACCCGTTCCGCGGAACAGGATCACACCGCCATGCATCTCGACTCCAATCTAAGATGGCTGCTGTCATCGTAGCATACGTTCATTCAAGAGAACAGTGGTGTCATGTGTGATGCCAAGGGGGCTGTGTCGGAGTGACGAGGCCGGGATGCGGAAACAGTTGATGGGGTCTGGATGCTCAGGGTGTGGTGCCTCCTTCTTTGTCGATCAGGGGCTCGATAGTGCGGGCAGGATGATCCTGGCGTCATCGCCGTCGAGCGTAACGATGCCGCGTTCGTCGACGAGGATGACGCTTCCGGCCGGGGAGAGCCCCAGTGCTTCGACGGTGCCGGTCGCTGATCCGATCAGCTCCCATTCGCCTTTGTCGGCTCGCTGCCGGATCTGCCCGTCGGTGTCGACCCCGACGACCGTGTCACCGGCGGCTTCGAGCAGGTACTGCAGCGGCGCATCTCCGAGCGGTGTGAATGATACGCCGCCGTCGGTACTGGTGCGCACGCCCTCTGGCGTGGCCGCGTAGATCGTGCCATCTGCGGTCACTGCGAGATCAACGGCGTCGAGCTCGGAGCGGGACTCCCAGGTGGCACCCAGATCGTCGCTGACCCGCAGCGCAGGGCTGGTTGACCCGATGCCGTAGAGCCGACCGTCCGGGCTGGCAGTGAGGACGTGAAAGTCCTCTGTGTTGGTGAACGCGACCGGTTGCCAGTTCTTCCCGGTATCGTCGCTGCGGATGATGCCGAGATTCGGGGAGCCCAGCTCCGCCGGGGTCTCAAGACCCGGATGCCCGGAAGCGATCAGCGCACCTCGCGAGTCGGTAAGTCCCATCAGATCGAAGTCGTAGTCGCCGAGTGGGCCCTCCACTGCGCCGGCCCCGTTCACGCGGTAGAGACCGGTGTGGGTGCCGACGAGGAAGGTTCCTTCGGCTTCTGGGATCACGGCATGAATGTGGCCGAAGGTCGGCGGCGAGGATGCTGGCGCAGTCGGGGCGACGGCGGCGCAGCCGGCCAGGACGGTGGTGACGGCAGCCGTCGCCACGGCGATGAACAGCCGTCCGTGCAGGCGAGGCCTGCGGGGAAGGAGAGATGCGGGCATGAGAATGCCTTTCTGTGGGACGCGAGCAGGCTGCCCGGTCAACGGAGGGATGCAGGTGGCGCCGGAGAGCGGTGCGAGCTGCGAAGATCAGGTTGGGGATCCCCGCCACTGCGTGGGCGGGGATCCCCTGTCTGGGCCGGTATCAGAGGTTGCCCAGGAGTTCCTTCATCGTGGTGATCTCCGCACTCTGGTCGTCGATGACCTGCTGCGCAAGCTTGAGCACGTCCGGGTTCTTGCCGCCATCGAGGGCGGACTGGGCCATCTCGATCGCGCCGGTGTGGTGCTCGATCATGCCTTCGAGGAACAGGCGCGTCGCCTCGGTTCCGGTGGCTGATTCCAAGGCGGTCATACTGTCTTTCGACATCATGCCACCGCCGTGATCCATGCCGCCCATCGATGATTCATCGGCGGAGACGCCCCAGTTGTCGAGCCAGCCCTGCATGGTCTTGATCTCGGGCCCTTGGGCGTCCTTGATCTGCTGGGCGAGGGTCACCACTCGGTCATCGATGCCGTCCTTGGCGAGCAGCATGTCGGCCATCTCGATGGCCTGCTCGTGATGCGGGATCATCATCGTCACGAACATCTGGTCAGCAGCGTTGAACTGCGCTGCGGACTCGGTCGGAGCCTTGGATGAGGTGGATCCGTGATCCATGCCGGGCATCCCATCCGACATTCCGCTCGGAGAGCAGCCGGTCAACAGGAGGGCGGTGGACAGTGCGGCCGAAGCCAGCGTAAGCGTGCGAATACGCATGAGTATGCGTCCTTTCGTTCAGTTAAAAGATCAGAGATTCGCGCCCAAAGCAGGGCGCAGCCAGGCTCCAGCCGGGGCCGGAGCGGGCGCGAATCAGGTGCGACTGATCGACAGAACGAGAAGAGACGGCGGCCTCGGCCGCGGCAAGACGGTGCCCGCACGCAGCAGGGAACGGGTCGCGAGGACGAGGGAGCACCAGGAGTGCCTGCGCACGAGCGGCGCGATTAGCAGCATGACACTCGCCAGTAGGGCGAGCACGCACCCGACCATCAGCATGACGTGACCGGGATCCGAATCCCCGCACGGGCCAGGGCAGCGGGTATCCCCGGGTGCGGGATCCGGCGCAGCCATCATGCCGGATGCGTGCTTCTCCACCGCCATGACCACGCTGCCGCTCATGCCGATGTCCGCGATTTTGTGATCGCCTCCGATGAGTGCGGCAAGGGGTCTCGTGTCGTGGCTGCCGTGCCCGGCCGAACCGCCCAGCACATGCATGCCGAAGAGCCCTGCCAGCACCAAAGCGAGCAGACCGAAAGAGATTAGGCAGCGAGGTGAGTCTCTGCGCGGCGTTTCACCACTGGTCAGCATCGCCACCTCCTCTCCCTCGCCACGCACCCGCCTGCAGATCGAGGGAGCGCCCTGGTTCTACGCTAAGGCATTCCAGGTGGCACAGGCTGGGAGTCGCAATCCCTGAGCGGGTCACACGACATGCTGGCGATGGGAGTCTGGCGGCAGCTCCGGTGCGCATGGTATGGTAACAAAACTGTAACGAAAGGGGCTGGTGTGCGAGATGCGGTGAACCGTACGGCCAAGCGCCCCTTTTTCTCGAGCGTCGGAACGGTCTTCGCGATCGTACTGATGCTCATCTTCGGCTTGGTGGCGATGCACTCCCTGTCCGGCACCGCTACAGCGCGCGAAGCGCTCGTGCCCGCGAGCACAGCTACCGCCAGCGATACCGTACGCGCGGCCGACGCGTTGACCTTGGACGGCTCGGTGAGCGGGGCGTCCGCTGACTGTGACGCGAGCTGCGCGCACGGCACAGCTCCTGATCACGGGCACCTGGGCATGCTCATGCTGTGCATGCTGGCCCTGTTGACCGGAGTGCTCTTCCTGCTCAGGCCCGCTCTGTTTCGTCTCTCCCGCGCCGCCGCACAGTCGGCCGGCTGGCTGAACCGTGCGCTTCCCGCGCCTCAGGCGACCCGTCCGCCGTCGTTGTTCGCGCTGTCGATCAGCCGTACTTGAGCCAGGATCTGGGCACGAGCTTGCCCGCGCACTCCGGCGCTGAGCCGCGACGAGCGGTGCGGCTGATCGACTGACGCCCGGCCTCGTCCGAGGTCAAGCTTCCTGGACGCTGACGCTGCCCGAAGGTCTTGCATGCCGCGCGTGCATAGCCCTTGTCGCAGCCATGCGATCGTCTTCCGGCCATCTGGTTGAGTCGGGCAATTCGATCACATTCCCACCCCGCCGGTGTGTCTGCCTGTCGCTCGTGTAACCGAGAGGCTGCGGCTTCCCTGCCGCAGCCTCGGACCCCTCGCTTCCCTGGCCACCCACTCATGGAACAGTTATGCCTACCCGTCGAAACCCATTCAAGAATCCTGTCGTCTTCATTCCCAGCACGCTTGCCCTGAGTATCGCGGTTGCGATCGGCAACTACTACATCATCGAGGGGCTCTTCGCATGAACACCCCACAGACCTACCTCACCCCTATGCCGCCATTCGGCTTCCTCTCGGGCGGTACCGGCGGCACCGTAAGCCAGCCGCGGACGCGACGCAGCATCATCGCCACCGCGACCGCAGCGCTCAGCGTGGCCGGCATGATGAGCCCCGTCGTCTTCCCCACCCCCTTCGCCCCGGTGCCGGGGGCCGCGGCCGCAGAGCTCCCCGCGCAGCAGCTCGTGAGCGGCCCCGCCGCATTCGAGGCCGCGGCCCTGGACGCGATCGGCGCCGTCGAAGTACAGGCCGCCCCCGTCGCACCGCAGCGCGTGAACGCCGAGCAAGGCCTCGTCGATCCCTCGCAGCTGACCGATACGAAGCTTCGCTACCCCTTCGATCAGACCATGCCCCTCACCGACGGTTTCGGATATCGCACTGCTCCCGTGGCGCAGTTCCACGACGCCCAGGACATCGCTGCCGCCAACGGCACCCCGATCCGCATCATCGGCGACGGGGTAGTCGTGGAAGCAGGCTGGGCGAGCGACGGCTGCGGGTTCTCACTCAAGGTGCAGCATCTCGTCGACGGGCAAGACCTCACCAGTCGCTACTGCCACATGGAGGGCGAGTCCCATGCCTATCAGGTCGGCGACCGGGTGCGCATCGGCGACGAGGCTGGGCGCGTGGGCAACACCGGCATGTCCTTCGGCGCACACCTGCATCTCGCGCTGCGCCTGAACGGTGAGCCGATCGACCCACTCCCCTTCATCGAAGCGAACGCGCAATGACCCCTGCCCCGTATCCCCGCACCTCGTCGACCCCGGAAAGGCCTCGGATGACCGTCTCCCTGAATCGCCGCCAGTTCCTCGCCGCCAGCACGTTGACCCTCGCCGCCGTGGGCCTGGCCGCCTGCACTCCCCGGCAGGGCTCCGCGTTCCTCTCGCCCACGGCGGATGCGGTCGATGCGGCCGAGGCGGGCCGCCTGACCACCGGGGCGACGATCGAACGCGCGCTCACCGCAGAGCCCGTCACGCTGGATCTCGCCGGGCAGACCGTCAACACCTGGGGATATCGGGGCGCCTCGGCTGCGGAGCCGATCCGCGGCAACGTCGGTGACCTGCTCCGCGTTACCCTCACCAACGACCTTCCCGACCCGACGACCGTGCACTGGCACGGCCTCGCTCTGCGCAACGACATGGACGGGGTGCCAGGTCTCACGCAGCCCGCCATCAAGGCCGGCGACACGTTCACCTATCAATTCGCGTTGCCGCACGCAGGTACCTACTGGTTCCACCCGCATGTCGGCACGCAGCTCGACCGGGGCTTGTACGCGCCGCTCATCATCGACGACCCCCGTGAGCGGGCAGCCTACGACCGGGAATGGGTGATCGTGCTCGACGACTGGCTCGACGGCGTCACGGCCACCCCCGACGACGTGTTCGCGGAACTCAGCCGCGGCATGGGCGGGATGGGTGGCATGGATCATGGCGGCATGCCGATGCGGATGGGTAACACCCTCATGGGCGCCACCTCCGACCTCCTCGGCGGCGACGCGGGAGATGTCTACTATCCGCTCTACCTCATCAATGGACGCCCCCGGCTCGACCCGGAGACGTTCACCGCGAAACCGGGGGAGCGGATCCGGCTCAGGATCATCAACGCCGGTGGCGACACCGCCTTCCGATTCGGGGTCACCGGGCACCAGCTCACGATCACACACACGGACGGGTACCCCGTGGCCCCGCACGAGGCGGAGAGCGTCGTGATCGGGATGGGGGAACGCTACGACGCGATCCTCACCGCCGGCGACGGCGTGTTCGCCGTCATCGCCGAGGCGCTCGGCAAAGTCGATCAGGCCGTCGCGATCCTCTCCACCGGGGCTGGTTCCCCACCGCCTCCCGGCACGGCCCTCCCGCAGGCCCGCACCCCCACGGTCGCGGCCGATCTGACGGCGGCGGATGACGTGGCGCTGGGCTCCAAGCGCGCGGATCGCACGATCGCCCTGGAACTCACCGGCACCATGGAAAAGTACGACTGGGCGATCAACGGTACCCGCATGAATATGGATAACCCCCTTCGCGATGCCCTCGCGATCAGTGAGGGGGAACGCATCGCTCTTACCATCACGAACTCGACCACGATGTGGCATCCCATGCATCTGCATGGACACACGTACCAGCACCCAGACGGCGGCCCCCGCAAGGACACCTCGATCGTGCTCCCCGGGCAGTCCCTTCGCCTTGAGTTCGATGCTGATAACCCCGGCCGGTGGCTCACCCACTGCCACAACCTTTACCACGGCGAAGCCGGGATGATGGCGACCATCGCCTACCAGCAGTAGCCCCATCCGCAGTACGAAAGTAGGCACCCTCATGAAATCTCAGCAGCCGGCCGGTATCCCTGGCCCCGATCCCGCCTACCGCCGGCACCGCCGCCTCGTGCGCCTGGGCCAACTGCTCATGCTGCTCGGTGCGGTGATCCTCATCGTGCACTGGCTCGCGCACCTCGAAACATTCGGCCCCACCCAGCCTGAGGGCTGGATTGATCTCGTCGCCGGCTACCCGATGGGTGGGTTGTTCCTCCTGGGCGGCGGTATCCTCGCCGGACGCAGAGCCGCATGACCTCGCCAGGATCGATTCGCCCGGAGGTGATTTCCTCGACGGCGCCGTTCATCACCACATGTGCGGTGGTGAGTAGCCATCCGACCGGCAGATCCCGCCGGAACGCCCCTCGTCCTGTCCGCGCTTGAGCAGGGTGCATGCGGGCTTCCGATGCCACGTGCAACTCGCGAATGCGGACGGGCGACAGCGTCGGCATCGCCACCTACCGCAACCGCATCAACGGCAACCTGCCCGAGGGTCTCTCCCCGGAGGCCACGGCAGCCGCCTCGGACAGCATCGACGGCGCGCTCGCGGCCGCGGCCAATCTCCCGGACGCACTGGGCGAGCAACTGGTGAGCGCTGCACAGGCAGCCTTCTCCGGTGGGCTCAACATGGCTGCGGTCGTCTCGGCCGTCGTCGCTGGTCTGGCAGCGATCATTGTTGCGACTCGCCTGCATCACGTCCGACCCGCCGGTGAAGCGCAGCAGCCCGCCCAAGAGGCCCACGCCAGCTAGGAATACCCCTAAGGGGTATTGTGTTGGAGGGGGCATGCTCAAATGAAAGATGGGAAGGAACGCGAAGAAAACGCAAGATCAGGCAACCAAGATGAGTAGTGGAAATGCGAAACCACGATCCGCCAGGTGCCCCGCTTGCAAGCCGGTCCATGTCTGATCGAATCGTCATCAATCCAAACAGGAGGGATCCACCGGATGACTGCACACGAGAACCTGAGCCTTACCGACACCTCCACCACGGGTCGGAGCTGCTGCGGCCACAAGCCCAGTGCAGAGGCCATCGCCCAGGCTCCGGCCGATGAGATGACCGAATGTAAGGTCATGGCCGGCACCCCAGTCGTCAAGGCGAAGGCGGAGGAAGCCGGTCTCTACCGCGACTACCAAGGCCAGCGGTACTGGTTCTGCTGCGCGGCCTGCGGCCCGCTGTTCGACGCCGATCCTGACCGTTACGCGAACGCCGCCTGATGGCATCTGGTTCCGCGCTCCCGACGAGCAGACGTGCACGGGACCGCGGAACCTTGCCCCTGTTTCACATCTGGACTGGGGTGACGAACGAAGGAAACGAGACCATGAGCAACGATCCCTCGACACGATCGCACGCACATCCTGAGCACGTGGAAGTCCAGCACGCGCACCACAACGAACCGAACCCCCACTCGGGGCACCATTCGCACGACCACCACCAGGGTCATGACGAGGCTTCCGGCCACCACGACGACGGCCATGATACTCACGCGCACCACAAGGGCCATGGCGGACATGATCACGGGCATGCCGGACACGGAGACCATGTCGGGCAGTTCCGCCGCTTGTTCTGGATCATGCTGGTCCTCGCCGTTCCAGTCGTTGCGTTCAACGACATGTTCGCCCAGCTCATCGGCTACCATCTGCCTGAAGGCGCGTGGGTCTCGTGGGTGTCGCCTGTGCTGGGCACGGTCGTCTACTTCTGGGGCGGCTGGCCCTTCCTGACGGGCGGGCTGAACGAGATCCGCACCCGCAAGCCGGGCATGATGCTGCTCATCGCGCTAGCCATCACCGTCGCCTTCCTCGCCTCCTGGGGCGCGAGCCTCGGCATCCTGCACCACGAGCTGAACTTCTGGTGGGAACTGGCGCTGCTGGTGGTCATCATGCTGCTGGGCCACTGGATCGAGATGCGCTCGCTCGCCCAGACCACGTCCGCACTCGACTCGCTCGCCGCGCTGCTGCCTGACGAGGCCGAGAAGGTTGACGGCGACGATGTGGTAAAGGTCGCTCCTGCTGATCTGGCCGTCGGCGATGTGGTCATTGTCCGGCCCGGTTCCTCGGTGCCCGCTGATGGAAAGATCGTCGACGGGGCGGCATCGATGGACGAATCGATGGTTACCGGCGAGTCCAAGACGGTGCGCCGCGGTGCTGGCGACCAGGTGGTCGCCGGCACCGTGGCCACCGACTCAGGCCTGCGTGTCGAGGTCACCGCCACCGGCGACGACACCGCACTCGCCGGCATCCAGAAGCTCGTCTCCGATGCCCAGGCGTCCTCCTCCCGCGCGCAGCGGATCGCCGACACCGCGGCCGCGTGGCTGTTCTGGTTCGCCCTCGGCGCGGCGGCAATCACCGCCACCATCTGGACGCTCGTCGGCCTGCCCGACACGGCCGTGGTCCGCACGATCACCGTGCTCGTGATCGCCTGCCCGCACGCACTCGGCCTGGCGATCCCGCTGGTGGTGTCCATCGCGACCGAACGCGCTGCCCGCGGCGGCGTGCTCATCAAGGACCGCCTCGCGCTGGAGTCCATGCGCACCGTGGACGCAATCCTGTTCGACAAGACCGGCACTCTCACGAAGGGCGAACCCACGGTCACGGGCATCGAACCCATCGGAGGCCGCTCCGAGGCCGAGGTGCTGGCATTGGCCGCCGCCGCGGAATCCGATAGCGAGCATCCTCTGGCCAGAGCCATCGTTGGTGCAGCCCGGCACCGGGAACTCAATGTGCCCGCAGCGTCGGAGTTCTCCTCTTCGCCGGCCGTGGGCGTCAGGGCCGTCGTTGGCGGAACCGCCGTCGAGGTCGGCGGCCCTTACCTGCTCGAACAGCACGGGACGGGCGAACTTCCCGTCGCCGACGCCTGGCGAGAGGAGGGCGCGATCATCCTGCACGTGCTCGCCGAGGGCGAGTTGATCGGCGCCCTGCGGCTGGCCGACGAGATCCGGCCCGAGTCGCGCGAGGCCGTCGACGCGCTGCACGCAGCCGGGGTGCAGGTCGTGATGATCACTGGCGACGCACGCGCAGTCGCCGAGACGGTCGCGCGGGATCTCGGCATCGACCGCGTGTTCGCCGGTGTGCGCCCCGAGGACAAGGCCGCCAAGGTCGCCGAGCTGCAGCACGAGGGGCACCGGGTGGCCATGGTCGGCGACGGCGTGAATGACGCCCCTGCGCTCGCCCAGGCCGACGTCGGCATCGCGATCGGTGCGGGCACGGACGTTGCGATCGGTTCAGCCGGTGTGATCCTGGCCTCCTCCGATCCGCGATCGGTGCTGTCGGTCATCGAGCTCTCCCGGGCGGCGTACCGGAAGATGAAGCAGAACCTGTGGTGGGCGGCCGGCTACAACCTCGTCTCCGTGCCGCTGGCCGCGGGCGTTCTCGCGCCGATCGGCTTCGTACTGCCGATGAGCATCGGGGCGATCCTTATGTCTGTCTCGACCGTCGTCGTCGCCCTCAACGCCCAGCTGCTACGCAGGCTCGACCTAACCCCACAAGCCAGCACCGCCCGGATTCTGGATCGCTCAGTCTGAGAACCAGTCAAACCCCACATCATGACGACAAGGGGATGGCTGCCCTGTTGTTTGCACGACTCCTCACACGCGCCACCAAAAGTGCGAACGAAAGTGCTGAGTAGCCTGTAGGTCGGGTATCGCGGTTGAGCTATAGACAGATCAGATGCCGTAGCACGTTGATCTTGTGCAGCAGGAAGTTTTGTTGAGATTCGAGGCGCGAGGGGGCCGGTGTTAGTTCAACTCCCCGGATACGACTCTGATTGTTCATGTGGGCGGGTGCGGTCTGGGATCTGCGGCTGCTTCTGGGCCGCGCTCCATAATCACTCGGAGCCGCCACACCAGCCGCCTTCGCAGGGCGGCAACGTGGCAACATCCTGGCAACGAACACTGGCGACAGGGTTCTCTGTATCGCACTTGATGCACTTAAAATTCGCGTAAACACGGGCCGAATTGGGGTCTGCTGCGTCAATCCAGGGAAGCCCATTCCCCTCTCACGGCGGTAACGCGGGTTCGAATCCCGCTGGGGTCACCGGAGCGAAAGCCTCACCGAAAGGTGGGGCTTTCGTCGTTTCGGTACGCGTGCGAGTGCGGGTGCCGCCTGCGAGACTGGATCCATGCGTATTGCGGTGATCGGTGCGGGGATCGGCGGGCTCACGGTCGCCGCAGGCCTCGGTGCTGACGGCCATGAGGCGGTCGTCTACGAGCGCCGCGAGGACCCGGGAGCGGTGGGGGCGGGGCTGACCCTGTTCGGCAACGCCTTCGGCGCGCTGGATGAGATCGGCTTGGGCGAACGGGTGCGCGAGGTCAGCAGCGATGCGGTCGCGCGCATGCGCGCGGGCCAGCGTGCGCCCTCGGGGGACTGGCTCGCCTCGCTGCCGCCCGGAGCAGTGCCGTCGCTCCACAGCCTTCACCGCGCCGAACTCCATCGTGTGCTCCAGGAGGCGCTGCCGTGGGGAAGCCTGCGTCTCGGGTCGCACGCCCGGGTCGCGGCGAGCGGCGAACCGGTGGTGACCGTAGACGGTGTCGAGGAACCGTTCGACCTGGTAGTGGCTGCCGACGGTCTGCGCAGCGACGCGCGCACATGCCTCGGCTTGGACCGGGGCGTGCGCTACGCGGGATGCACGGCCTGGCGCGGTGTGACCTCTGCCGGGCTGGACCTGCGGCGAGAGGCCGGTGAGACCTGGGGCCGCGGAAAGATCTTCGGGATCGTGCCGTTGCCGGATGCGCGAGTCTACTGGTTCGCCACCGAATCCACGGACGCAGGACGACGCGCCGACGACGAACGCGAAGCGCTGCGCGCCCGTTTCGGCGACTGGCATGCGCCGATCGTCTCGTGCATCGACGCGACGCCCGCGGAAGCGATCCTCCGTCATGACATCCATGACCTCGCGGCGCTCCCCGCATCCTTCGTGAAAGGCAGGACGGTTCTCCTCGGCGACGCGGCCCACGCGATGACCCCGAATCTCGGGCAGGGTGCGGGGCAGGCGATCGAGGATGCGGCGACGCTCGTCCTCCTGCTCCGCGGCGTGCGGCGCGCCGGCGATCTCGGGTCGGCACTCGCCCGGTATAGCGCGCTCCGCAGGAAACGGACTCGACTCGTCTGGCGGCAGTCGCGCCTGATGGGCAGGGTCGCGCAGGCGTCTCACCCGGTCTCGGCGGCTCTCCGCGACACCCTGCTGCGAGCGGCGCCGGCCGCGGCGATGAGCCGGGGCGCGCTGCGCCTCCATCGGTGGACCGCATCGTAGAACACGGACCGGAGGCGCCGGGCGCGCCCGGCAGTGCGCCGGCCGGTGGCCCGGTGCGTGGGCCGGTGGCCCGGTGTCCGTCGCGGCAGTGCCAGAATGGAGGGGTGCCCGAAGCGGCGCGAATGACGAACGGCAGGCAGGGAGCAGGCGGCGATGAGCTTTTCCGTTGCGGTAGCGGGAGCATCCGGATACGCGGGCGGTGAGCTGCTGCGGCTGCTCGCGGCTCATCCCGAGTTCGAGATCCGCACGGTGACCGGCCATTCGAGTGCCGGAAGGCCGCTGATCGAGTACCAGCCCCATCTGCGCTCGCTCGCGCATCTGACGCTCGAGGATACGAAGCCCGAGCTGCTGGACGGCCACGACATCGTCTTCTTCGCCCTGCCGCACGGCGCCTCGGGCGAGCTCACCGCTCAACTGCACCGCACCGGCACGGTCGTCGACTGCGGGGCGGATCACCGATTGCGGAGCGCTGCCGACTGGGCCGCGTTCTACGGCGGCGAGCACCACGGCCACTGGACCTACGGGGTACCCGAGCTGATCGTCGCCGGCGGGTCGCAGGATCGTGGATCGCAGGGCGGCGGGCTCGTGAAGCAGCGCGAGGCGCTGCGCGGGGCGACGAGGATCGCGGCTCCGGGCTGCAATGCGAGCACGGTGGCGCTTTCGCTCGCACCGGGCGTCGCTGCCGGCGTGATCGAGGCGCAGGATCTCGTCACCGTCCTGGCGGTGGGACCGAGCGGCGCAGGAAAGGCTGCGAAGACGCACCTGCTCGGCTCCGAACTCATGGGCACGGCGAACCCCTACGCGGTCGGCGGCACGCATCGCCATATCCCCGAGATCCAGCAGGCTCTGCGCGACGCGGGCGCCGGTGCGGAGCCGACGCTGAGCTTCACCCCCGTGCTCGTGCCGATGAGCCGTGGGATCCTCGCGACCTCGACGGCGCGGCTCGCCCCGGGCGTCACGGCGCAGCAGGTTCGGGGCGCCTGGGAAGCCGCCTATGCGGACGAGCCGTTCGTGCAGGTGCTGCCCGAAGGGTCCTTTCCTCGCACCGCCGACACTCTGGGCGCGAACACCTGCCTCATGGGGATCGCCGTCGACGAGGCCGCCGGGCGGGTCGTCGTGGTCGCCGCGCTCGACAACCTCGCCAAGGGCACGGCCGGCGCCGCCATCCAGTCGACGAACATCGCGCTCGGCCTCGACGAGACGCTCGGCCTGCCGGTGAACGGCGTCGCGCCGTGAGCCCGAACCCTCTCGAAAGGCGAGAAATTGCTCAGATCGCGCCGATCATGAGCACTTTTTCGCCTCTCGCTGCCGCTGCAGAAGAAAGAACAGAGAAACCATGACCGTCACCTTCCCGCAGGGGTTCCGCTCGGCCGGCATCGCCGTCGGGCTGAAGAGCACCGGCAAGCCCGACCTCGCCCTCGTCGTCAACGACGGCCCGCACCGCGCGGCGGCGGTCGTCTTCACCAGCAACCGCGCGCAGGCCAACCCGATCCTGTGGAGCCGCAAGGTCGCCGCCGACGGCCCGGCGCGCGCCGTGATCCTCAACTCGGGAGGAGCGAACTGCTTCACCGGCGACTTCGGCTATGCCACGGCTCGCCTGACCGCAGAAGCCGTCGCGGGCGAGCTGGACGCTGCGCCCGAGGACGTGCTCGTCTGCTCGACCGGCCTCATCGGCACCGGGGACCAGGCGTTCCGCGACAAGATCGTCGACGGCGTACCGGACCTGGTGCAGCAGCTCGCCGAGGACGACACGACGGCCCCTGCGGCGATCCTCACCACCGACTCGGTCGAGAAGACCGCGACCCACGCGGGGAACGGCTGGCGGATCGGCGCGATGGCGAAGGGCGCCGGCATGCTCGCCCCGGGCCTCGCGACCATGCTCGTGGTCATCACCACGGACGCGCGGATCGACGGCGACGCCGCGGATCGCGCGTTGCGCGCGGCCGTCGGCGGCACGATCAACCGCCTCGACAGCGACGGCTGCATGTCGACGAACGATCAGGTCACGCTGCTGGTCAGCGGTGCGAGCGGCGTCGCAGCCGATGAGGCGGAGTTCACGGCGGCCTTGACGGCGGTCTGCGACGATCTGGCGGCCCAGCTGCAGGCCGACGCCGAGGGCGCGAGCCACGACATCGACATCGAGGTGTGCGGCGCCGCGAGCGAGGCGGACGCGGTCGAGGTGGGCCGCTCGGTCGCCCGCAACAACCTCTTCAAGGCCGCGATCTTCGGCAACGACCCGAACTGGGGGCGCGTGCTCGCCGCGATCGGCACGACCGAGGCGGCGTTCGACCCCTACGCGGCGGATGTCAGCTTCAACGGCGTGCGCCTGTGCCACGCGGGCGGGCCTGACCGCCCGGTCGACGAGTGCGACTTGACGCCGCGCCGTACGCACGTGCTCATCGAGCTCTTCGCCGGCGAGCACACGGCGACGATCCGCACGAACGATCTCACGCACGACTACGTGCATGAGAACAGCGCGTACTCGAGCTGAGGTTCGCGACGGGCCCGGCCTCGTGGGTGCGGGTGGTCGGCGCGTGCTGACCGGTGCTTGCTGACCGCCGCTCGGTAAGAAATCTGCGCAGCGTCAGCTATTCTCGCGCGGAACAGCTGACGCTGCGCCGATTTCTGACGCTGCGCAGACCCCTGACAGTGTGCGTGTTCGTCGGCGCATACGACCGCGCCGAGAAAACCGAATGGCGGGGCGACTACTCCGCCGGGGCCTCCTCTGCGGGCGCCACGACCGGAGCGTCGGATGCGGCGTAGGCGGCCGCGGCCTCGGCCGTCATGAGCACCCACGTCGTTCCGGTGACCTGCACCTTCGAAGCCTCGGTTCCGACGGCGTAGGCTACCGAGCCGACCGTGATGTAGCGATCGAGCTTCTGCACGCGCGAGACGAAGTCGCGCAGCTTGGTCTGGTCTCCCGTGGCCTCCATCTCGATCGTGATGCCCACGAGACGCCCGTCTCCGGTGCTCGGTGCAGGCTGCTGCCACTCGGGCGGGGTGTAGGCGAGGATCGGGCTCGTGGTGAGCTTCTCGATCGTGACGTCCGCCCGTGAGCCGGCCGACTCGAGCTCACGGAGCAGGTCCGGCAGCTGGGCCGTCTCGGGGATCGCGTCCTGATACTCCCCGAGGTCGCGCTTGTACTCGCGCAGATTCTCGCTCTGCGCTTTCAGACCGGCGACGGCGACCTGCTCGATGTCGTTCAGGCCCCGCTCCTGCGCGGTGGCCTCTTTCGCCTGATCGAGCGCCTTGAGCTGCGGCTCGACCCCGAGGAGCCAGCTGAGCGCGACCGCGCCGACGGCGAGGAGGATCAGGCCGATCAGCAGCAGCCTGCCGCGTGAACCGGTGAACATCACTGCACCCCTCCCGTGGTCGTCGTCTCATCGAGCGAGGCCTGCGTCAGCGACTCCCGAAGTGCGTCGAGCGTGGCCTCGTCGATGTCCTTCGCCCGGCTCGTGCCGACCGCATCCACGCCGAGGCGGATCAGGCCGGTGAAGGCGTAGCCGCCGTCCTTGTCCACGGAGGCCGAGGTCTGCGTGGCCCATTCGAAGCCGGTCATCCTCGATTCGAGCCGGTCGAGCAGCTTCGCGCCGGTGTCGGCCGAGGTGCTCGTCACCCGGTACTCGATGAAGATCACGGAGAGCGAGCTGAGGGGATTCGCCTCGCTGGTGCTCGTGACTCCCACCGAGCCGACGCCGGGGGAGAGGCGCTGGCCGAGGTTGAGCGTCGAAGCGTCGGCGCCGCTGGGCAGCGCGTTGGTGAATTCGCGGGTCACACCCGCCCAGTCGACCTCGGCGTAGAGCGCGATCGCCTGCGCAGCACGGGCGGTCTCGAGCTCGCCGTTCACCTCGGTGACCTCGGCGTACTGCGCGCGCTCGGCGCGCAGTGCCGCGCCGCGCTGCTGCTCGGCCACGAGCTCCGCCTTCGCCTCGTTCGCGCTCATCGCCACCGCGACGCTGCCCGCGGCCCCGATGAGCAGCAGGCCGACGACACCGAGAGCGAGCACGCGCAGGACGCGTCGCTCGGCAAGCCCGGTGTAGTACTCCTGCGGCAGGAGGTTGACGCTGGCGAGCACGGGCTTCGATATCTGGTCGGCCCCCCGTCGCGACTTCGGCGACTCGTCGCCCTTCTTCCTCGGGCTCATCGCGCACCCCCTCCGATCGTGAGACCCAGCAATGCGGCGAGCTCGGGACCCAGACCGTTCAGCTCCGCTTGATCGACGCGGCCGGCCAGCGTGAACGTCCCGAACGGGTTCGCGTATTCGACGGGAACCCGCTGCGCGTCCTGCAGCACGCTGCTCAGGCCGCCGAGGCGCGAGCCGCCGCCGGAGAGGACGATGCGTTCGATCGTTCGCTCCGGGTACTTCGACGTGTAGTAGCCGATCGTTCCCTGCACGTTGCCGAGCAGCGCTGCGACGCTCTCGCGGATCGAGTTCTCCGCCTCGATCTCTGCCTTGTCCCCTTGCACGGCGTACAGCCCGAGCCGGATCTTGAGGGCCTCGGCCTGCACGAAGCTGAGATCCTGCAGCTGCGCCAGCGTGCGCGTGATGTCATCGCCGCCGTTCGGGATCACGCGCACGAACTGGGGCGTGCCGTCGGTGACGAGCACCACCTGGGTCGTGTTCGCGCCGATGTTGAGGATGGCGGTCGTGCCGGTGGTCTGCGCACCGGTCAGCACCCGGCTGAGTGCGAGTGCGGAAAGGTCGACCCCGGTGACGGTCAGCCCCGCCCGGGTCAGGATCTTGGCGTTCGTCAGAATGCCGTCCTTCGGTGCTGCGATGAGCAGGCCCTCCTGGCCGGCCGAGCGGCGGCCCGTTTCGGCGTCCTCGATCTGGTCCTCGCGCAGCGGGACGAAGTCGAGCACCGTCTCCTCGACCGGGGCGCTGATGATGTCCTGCACCTGGAACGCGAGGGTCCGATTCGTGTGGCCGCCCGGTACGATCGGCAGCGTCGCCTCGCGCACGAGCACCTTGCGGCTGCCGACGCCCATGACGACGTGCTTGGTCGAGAAGCGGGACTTGCGCCAGAGCTGCTTGATCGCGCTGATGACCTCGGTCGGGTGCTGGATCTCGCCGTCGAAGACGGCTCCCTCCGAGAGCGGAGCCGCGCCGTAGCGCTGGATCACCGGCGACGGGGTGTGCGCACGAGACACCTCGACCGCGCGCACGCCGGAACGGCTCAATTCGACCGCGACAACGTTGCTCACGATGCCCCCTCCTCTTCTGCCTGGAAAACTGCGTACTGTTCGCGGGCGTTCGTCATTCGGAGACCTCGCGGAAGCTGCCGAACGACGAGGCCGAGCTCTGCGGTGGTGCGTTCCACTTCTGCTCCAGCGAGCCCGAGGCGCAGGGCTTCATGCGCAGGTACGACCAATTGCCCTCGAACTTGTTGTCGTCGTCGGCGGTGAGGCAGCGGCCGTAGCTGTCGATGAACGCCCATGACCTGGCCTGGTCCGGTACGTGCGTGTAGCGCGTGAACCTCTGCTTCGCGTCGCCCGAGTTGCACGCCTTGAAGACGAGTTCGGAGACCCCGGTCGTGCTGGCCACGGTCAAGCAGTAGTCGGAGCTGGGGGTTACCTTGATCTGCTGCGGGCCGTTCTTGCAGGCCGCATCCTCGGTGTTCGCGCACATGGTCGGGAGGGTGCCGTTGGTGTAGTTCCTCGACGGTTCCGTGTACTTCCACTTGTGGTTCCAGTCGAAGGCGTTGTTCCCGGTCGGGTCCTGCTTGCAGGGGTAGACGATCATGAACGCCTTGTTGATGTCGGCGTGGGTCACGTCGGCGCAGCGGCCGAACTCCTTGTAGTTGACGAGCTGATCGGTGGACTTGCTCGCAGCGCCCGGGCCCACACGCGGCGACGGGTCGAACTGCGTGGTGGTGGCGCCGATCCACAGGACGTTGCCGTTGTTGTAGGGCCGGAGACTCGAGTTGTTCCGCAACGTCTGGCAGTTGGTACTCGTCGGGCTGACCGGGGTGGTGTTCGTACTCCGGCTGCAGTGCATGCCGTTCCACGTCCAGCCGGCGTCCCAGCCCCAGCGCTGGCCGGCGTCGGCACGGTTGGAGCCGCCTGGACCGCAGGCTGTGAGTCTGGCCCGTTGGCTCGACGAGGTCGTGTCGGGGTTCGTGATGCAGAGCTCGGTGACGCCGGTGACGCCGATGGTCGAGGCGAGGGAGAGGTGCCATTTCTTGTCGTAGACCCAGTTCACGAGCGCTGCGTTGGCCGGATCCTCGCACTGCGCCTTCGACACGAAGTTGATCTGCGCGTTGGCTGCGGCGCTCGCCGCCATCAGGCACTGCGCGCCGCCGGAGACCCAGATCGGGCCGCCGGGAATGTTGACGTTGGTGAGCCGGAACTCGTAGATCGCAGAGACCGTCCGATTGCCGAGCTTCTCGTCCAGGTCCGAGATTCCGGCGCCGGTGCCGGTCGCCGTCACGACCGCGTATCCGGGCTGGTTGGTCGTGCTCAGGCCGCAGTGGATCTGATTGGCCGGGTTGCTGATCCAGGCCTGGCCCTTTCCGAGCGGGTTGTCGGAGTGGTAGGTGATGGCGATGTCATAGCCGAGTCCGGAGGCCGAGGACGAGCCGTCGTCGAGGCTGCCGGCCAGCTTGCCGTAGTAGCGGGTGACGCCGTCGGGATCGAGGTTCGAGCTGCAGGGAAGATCCGCCGGCTTGCCGTAGGTGTTGCCGTTCGTGGCGACCCGGCTGTGCAGGCGGAGCTCGGCGAGCCCGGCCTGGAGGCCGGCCTCGGCCGCGTACACGGTCTGGGTGCGCTTCTGCGCGGTCTGCAGCGGCACGAACTGGCTGACGATCGACCCCAGCAGGAGCAGAGAGAGCCCCGCGATCACGATGATGGTGAGCAGGGTGAGCATGAGCGCGGCGCCATCGTCGTTCCGCGTCGTCTCGCGCAGTCGCTGTGTGAGGTGCATGATGTGCCTCGTTCGTCTCATGGGCGTTCCACCGTTCCGCCTCCGTCGCAGACCTGCCCGCCGGTGTTGGTCTCCGAGAGCACGGTGGTGTTGCGGGCGATGAAGGTGTTCGTCGAGGTCGTCTCGGCGCTGTATCCCTCGGCTCCGACGCGCAGTTGCAGCACGAGGCGCTGATACGGTGCGTCCAGCGTCGCCTTCGTGCGGGTGAAGGGGTAGGTCGCGGGTGCGCCGGTGCCGCCCGGGAGCACGTCGGCGGCGAGGGTCTGCCAGGCGGTGCCCGAAGGTGGATCCTGATGGCTCGTGCCGCCGGTCCAGGACCAGCGCCGCATCGAGATGGTGGCGGCCGTCGGGTCGTAGCGGAGCTGCGTGCAATGATTCTTGACGTCGGAGCTGGCGTCCGCGCCGGTGAAGTACTCGATGTACGCGCGGCCCCCGCTGACTCCCGGGGCGTTGATCTCCTGCGCGAAGCGGACCGTCGGGTCGATGCGCTGATAGAGCAGCCCGACGCTCGTGCTGGCTTCGATGCGGTTCGTCGCCGTCGCCGTCGTGCGGGTGAGGCCGATGAGGCCGGCGATGAAGACGCTCAGGAACACCGCGAAGATCGAGAAGGCGACGATGAGTTCGACGAGGCTGAAGCCGTGGTCATTTGCGAGCGGTGAGGTGCGTGTCCCCTCGGCCCGTCGAAGGGGACGAGCACAGGAGGCCGGGCGTTTCGACAAGCTCAGCGGCTGGCGGACTCCGGAAACCCGATGCGGAATGCTAGCTCGCATCGCTCCACTCCAGGTCCGTGTCGAGGTTGATGAGGCTCATGGCTTCGTATGAGCAATAGCCCGCCGGGCTGCCGGTGCAGGCGTCGCCCGCGGTCCATTTGGTGACGACGATGGTCCGTACCATGGCATTGCCGGTCCCGGTCTTGAGGCAGCGCAACTCGCCCGTGCCGTTCTTCTGCTGGGTGCAGGTGCCGATCAGGGTCTCGACCGTGTAATCGGTGCCGTCGCGCCTCACGTTCTGCTGCAGCGGCAGGAGCGCGGCTGCCGAGCCGGAGGCGGCAGCGGGATCGGATGCGGCGTTCGTCTGGGCGACACCGGGATGCGTGCTCACACGCGTGAACTGCGCGCCGACGTCGGAGGAATGCCGACCGGCGACGAGCGGGGCGACGGCGGTGAGGCCCGAGGCGCGGACCCGCACCTGCTCCATGGCCTCCTGCGTCACGATGACGCCGGCCTGCTGGCGCTGCTGCGCGGTTGAGAACTGCAGGCTGTTGATGATGAGAGGAAGCGCCGCCACGGTGACGACGAGCAGCAGGGTGATGGCCACGATCACCTCGATGAGCGTGAAACCGCGATCAGAGCGACTTCGGTGCATCGTGCAACCTCCCCCCAGAGTGCAAGATATTGAGTTGGTTCCTAGAGAGGCAGAGGAACGATCTGCGAAGCATTGGGGCGCCCGCCCGTTCGAGCGGACGCCCCAATCAGCGTGTTGGCGAGCGGCTTACCAGGCGCTGCTGCCGTTGCTGCTGGTGTAGACGTAGTCGTCCGCACCCAGATCAGCGTGAGTGCCAGTGATGGTGTAGTCGTTGCCAGTTGCGGCGAACGCGACGGTAACGCCCTGGCTCACGGAGATCGTTGCGACCGTTGCCGAACCCTTGGTGATGTTGCCCGTGGTCGGGCCGGGGCCCGTCGAACCGGGGACGGTCAGGCCGGTGAGGCTCCCGTTGTTCTGCGTCAGCGCGGTCTCGACGGCGAGGCGGGCATTGGCGACGTCGCTCTCGACGGCCGATCGCCAGGCGCCCTGGCGCTGGTTCAGGAAAATCGGGATCGCGATGGCCGCGAGGATACCGATGATGATGACGACGACGAGGAGCTCGATCAGGGTGAAACCCTTCTCGTCATTCTTCTTGCGCGCAACGGCGGCAATGAGACGCTCAATCATTGACTGACCTTTCTTTCGGGTACGGCGGGTCTAGCTAATGCATGAGCGCATTACCCCCCCCGCTATTACCTTGATCTAGAAACCGTGAACCGTCAAGTTAAGGTTGAGACACGGTTCCCTATGAACAAGATATGTGCGTGGTTCTTACTGAATTTCGTTGAAGATCGAGAACATCGGCATGTACAGTGCGACGATCATGAAGCCGAGCAGGCCGGCCAGGAAGACGATCATGACGGGCTCGAGGATCGCGGAGAGCTGCTTCGTCATGGTCTCGACCTCGTTGTCGTAGAAGTCGGCCGCCTTCGACAGCATGGCGTCGACCGAGCCCGACTCCTCGCCGATCGCGACCATCTGGGTCAGCATCTCGGGGAAGATGGGGAAGCGGGCGAGGCCCGTGCCGACCTGGCCGCCCTTGCGCACCTCGTCCTGCACGTCCTCGAGCGCGCGCTGCACCTCGTAGTTGCCCGAGGTCTCGCCGACGACCTGCAGCGCCTGCAGCATGGGTACACCCGTGCTCATGAGCGTTGCGAAGTTGCGCGCGAAGCGCGCGACCGCGAGGAGGCGGAACAGCTTGCCGAAAATGGGCAGCTTCAGTTTGACGGGATCGACGGCCGATCGGAAGGCGACCGTGTTCTTCTTCGCCCGCCACCACATCACGAGCGCGATGACCAGCACGACGAGCGGCGGCAGCACGAAGGGCATCGCGTGCGAGAGATCGACGAGGAACTGGGTCGGCCCAGGCAGTTTCCCGCCGAAGTCCGCGAACATGTTCTCGAAGACCGGCACGATGAAGATCAGCATGGCGACGACGGCGAGCACGGCGATGACCAGCACGACGATCGGGTACGTGAGCGCGGATTTCACTTCGTTCTGCAGCTTCATCGACTTCTCGAAGTTCTCGGCCGAGGCGGCGAGCGCCTTGTCGAGGAAGCCGCCGAGCTCGCCCGCCTCGATCAGGCTGGTCATGATCGGGGGAAACGTCTTGGGATGCCGCTTCAGGCTCGCCGAGAACGGGGCGCCCTGTTCGACCTGCGAGGCGACGTCCTGCAGGATCGTCTGCAGCGTCTTGTTCTCGGCCTGCTGGCTGACGACCGTGATCGCGCGCAGCAGGGAGACGCCCGAGTCGAGCATCGTCGCCAGCTGCCGCGACGCGACCGCGAGATCCTTGGTCTTCACCCGCGGCTCGAGCCCTGGGATCTTGACCTCCATCTGGAGGCCCGTGCCCGTGCCCTTCTGCGTCAGGCTCTCGGGGAAGATGCCGTCGTGGGCCAAGCGATTGCGGGCGGCCTTCTCGTTCGGCGCCTCGATGACGCCCTTCACCGTCTTGCCCTCGGCCGTGCGGCCCTTGTACGCGAATGCCGGGGCGGCGGTCACGTGCGTCATCGCAGGCTCCTGTGCATGTGCTGGCTGCCGACGAGCTGCTGGAACTCGGTCACGTCCTGCGCGATCTCGTAGGCTCGTTCGTACTCGATCTGGCCGGCCTTCACGAGCCGCGCGAGATCCTGATCGAGCGTGTGCATGCCCTCTGCCTCTCCCGACTGCAGCACCGAGCGGATCTGGTAGGTCTTGCCCGAGCGCACGAGGCTCGCGATCGCCGGGTTCGTGACCATGACCTCGGTCGCCACGACACGGCCGGTGCCACTGGCCTTCGGCACCAGCGTCTGCACCACGACCGCGCGCAGCGTCGCCGCCAGCTGCACGCGCACCTGCGCCTGCTGGTGCGGCGGGTACACGTCGATGATGCGGTCGATCGTCTGGCCCGCATCCTGCGTGTGCAGCGTCGCGAACACGAGGTGGCCGGTCTCAGCTGCTGTCAGGGCCGTCGAGATCGTCTCGAGGTCGCGGAGCTCGCCGACCAGGATCACGTCGGGGTCCTGCCGCAGCGCGTGCTTCAGCGCGGCCGAGAAGCTGTGCGTGTCGGCTCCGACCTCGCGCTGGTTGATGGTCGCCCTCTTGTGGCTGTGCACGAACTCGATGGGGTCCTCGACCGTCATGATGTGGCAGGCGCGATTCGTGTTCGTCACATCGAGGATCGACGCGAGCGTCGTCGACTTGCCCGAACCCGTCGGGCCGCAGACGAGCACCAGGCCGCGAGGCAGATAGGCGAAGCGCTCGAGCTCCTTGGGCACGCCGAGCTCGGCGAGCGGCTTGATCTTGTCGGGAATGATGCGCATCGCGGCGCCCAGGCCCGTGCGGTCCTGGTAGATGTTCACGCGGAAGCGGGCGAGGTCGCCGACCATGAACGCCAGGTCGAGCTCGAGTTCTCGCTCGAACTGCTCCATCTGCGCGTCGCTCACCATGCCCATGAGCACCGACTGCACCCGCTCCGGCGACCAGACCGTGGCCCCGGGCACCGGCTTCAGCGAGCCGTGCACGCGGATCTGCGGGATGTTCTCGCCGATGATGTGCAGATCGGAGGCGCCTTCCTCGAGCACCGCCTCGATGGCGCGGATGAACTGCGGATCGGCACCTGCGTCGAGCGACTGCAGCCGATCCCTGACCTCGCCCGAGCGCTCGGCCTGCGTCGGGCCCGCATCGCCGGCGGGGAGCGGCGTGATCGAGACCGCGCGATCCGGCTCGGCCAGGTGCCTCGCCGGAGCGCGCGGCGGAGCAGGAGGTGCGCTGCTCGCCTGCGTGGGTGTACTGCTCAACACTTGCGTGGGCGCGTTGCTCGCTTGCGTCGGCGCGCTGCTCGCCGGCGGGGCAGAAGGAGCGGGCGGCATCGCGGTGCGCGAGGGCGGAGCAGATGGAGCCAGGGGGGATACCGCAGCAGCGGCGGGCTCGGGCCTCTCTCCGGGGAGGACGACTCCCGGCGTCGAGGCCAGGAAATCCTCGAGGCCGCCGGTCATGCCGTCGGCACGTGCACGCCTCTGATCTGCCTGATCGGCCATCGCATCCCCCCTCTGCGAATCACGCGGTGACTCGCAGCACCTCATCTATCGAGGTCAGCCCTGCGGCGGCCTTTCGCAGGCCGTCCTGCCGCAGCGTGACCATTCCCTGAGTCAGAGCGTAGGCCTCGATCTCTCCGGCGGAGGCCTCCGTGACCGCGAGCCGCTCGATCTGATCGTCGACGTACAGCACTTCGTGCACCGCGAGGCGGCCCGCATAGCCCGTATTCGAGCAGGAGTGGCAGCCGACCGGCTGCCAGAAGACGGCCTCGCCGTCGCCCTCGGGCGCGAAGTTCAGCGAGTTCAGACGGGTCTCGTCGAGCTCGAACGGCTGCTTGCACTTCTCGCAGAGCCGGCGCGCGAGGCGCTGAGCGACGACGCATTCGACGGCCGAGCCGACGAGGAACGGCTCGATGCCCATCTCGACCAGACGGGTGACCGCGGCCGAGGCGCTGTTCGTGTGCAGCGTCGAGAGCACGAGGTGACCGGTGAGCGACGCCTCGATCGCGATCTGCGCGGTCTCGCGATCGCGGATCTCGCCGAGCAGCACGACGTCGGGGTCGGAGCGCAGAATCGAACGCAGCGCGCTCGCGAAGGTCAGGCCCGCCTTCGGGTTGACCTGCACCTGGTTCACGCCCTCCATCCGGTACTCGACCGGATCCTCGATCGTGATCACGTTGACCGCGTTCGTGGAGACCTCTCCGAGCGCCGTGTACAGGGTGGTCGACTTGCCCGAACCGGTGGGGCCGGTGACGAGCACCATGCCGTGCGGCTTGCTGAACGACTCGCGGAACACGTCAAGGTTGCGCTCGCTCATCGTCAGATCGGAGAGGCTGCGGTCACCGGCGGCCGTGTCGAGGATACGCATGACGATCTTCTCGCCCCAAACCGTCGGCAGAGTCGCGACGCGCAGGTCCACGGAGCGGCCGGCCTGGCTGATGCTGATGCGGCCGTCCTGCGGGCGGCGGCGCTCGGCGATGTCGAGGTTCGCCATGACCTTGAGGCGGCTGATCACGCCCGCCACCATCGCGCGCGAGGCCTGCTGCACGTCGTGCAGCACGCCGTCGATGCGGTAGCGGACGAAGAGGCCCGAGCGGCGCGGCTCGATGTGGATGTCGGAGGCGTGATCCATGATCGCCTGGCTGATGAGCAGATTCACGAAGCGGATGATCGGTGCGTCGTCGTCGCCGTCGAGCGCCCCGTCTTCGATCGAGCTCATCTCGCGGAGGAACTCGGAGGCCTCGGTGGCGATCGTCGTCGAGAGCTCCGCGAGCTCGGAGTCGACCCGATGGTAGCGGTCGATCGCCTCGGTGACGGATCGGGCGTCGGCGACGAGCGGCACGACGGTGAGGCCGGTGCGACGCGAGACGTCGTCGATCGCGACCACGTCGCTCGGGTCCACCATGGCCACCATCAGGCGGCCCTCCATGCGCGTGATGGGGATCAGCCGGCTGCGGCGGCAGACCTGCTCGGGCACGAGCGCGACGGCGTCGGCCTGCACCGGGTACTCCGTGAGGTCGACCGCCGGCAGCTGCGTCTGCTGGGCGAGCTGCATCGAGATCGATCCGGCCTCGTCCTCGAAGTCATCGACGTCTTCCGCGTCGTTCGTCGCCTCGCCGGTCGGAGGCTCGGGATCAGCGGGATCCGATGCCGAACTCTGCGTCGGGTCGAAGTGCGCTCCCGGCGTGGGCAGCGGGTTGAGCGTCGGCAGCGGACGCAGCTCGGGCGGATCCGGTGCGGGTTCCGGCTCGGAGCCGGGATCCTGGGCGCCGATCGGCTCTGCGGAGCCTTCCGGCTCGGCGATGACGTCCGCCTCGGCGATGACGTCAGGGTCGACGACCGCCTCCAAGCCGGCCTCGACCGGCATCTGCTCGGTGAGGAACTCGAATCCGGCCCCGATCGGAACCGGTTCGGCCGCGAACTCGAAGGCGGGCTCGAGCTCTACTTCCGCCTCGACCTCTACTTCCGCCTCGGCTACCGCTTCGGAGCGATCCTCCTCCTCGACCGCCTGGGTGAGGAGCTGATCGAAGTCCGGCTCCTGCGCCAGCCCCGCGACGGACCTGATGATCTCGTCGAACTCTGGATCCTTCTCGCCGCTCGGGATCAGGAGCTGCTCGAAGCCCGCAGTGATGACCCTTTCGGGCGGCAATGCCGTTCGGGCCTGCGGCACCTCGTCGTGCTGCGTCGATCGATCCATCGAGAGCGCCTCGGCTTCGATCTCGGCCCGGGCCTCCGCAGGGGGAGCGGGAGGAGCCGAAGCTCCATCGAGGAGCTGCTCACCGGTGCGTGCCTCTGCGGCTCTGCGGCCCGCGGCTCGCAGTTCCGTTCGATCGCGGAGCAACCCCGACGGCACCTGAGCGAAGAGCTCGTCGTGCTCCGACCGTGCGATATCGCTGTCCAACATCGCGTCACCCCCCTGTGGATCATTCCCCCGAGCGATCCGTCCCCAAAAGCTATCGGAACGTTAAACTTTCATCCTCAGCTTGACCTTGACTCATCATAGCGATCCGAGAACAAAAGTGTGCAAGGTGTTTTCAATCTTCCCGGCAAGTCGCCGCGGAATCGATATGTTTCATGTTAAGTGAAGTCCTGGGGCTCGGCGAGGGTCTGCAGGGAAACGACCAAAGTAGGGTGACCGGATGAGTGAAACGATCAGAGCTCTCGCACATGAGGACGCCGCGGCGAAGGCCGAAGTGCTGATCGAATCGCTGCCCTGGCTCAAGAAGTTCGCCGGCTCGATCATGGTGATCAAGTTCGGCGGCAACGCGATGATCGACGAAGGCCTCCTCACCGCCTTCGCCGAGGACGTCGTCTACCTGCGGCTGGTGGGCATCCGCCCCGTCGTCGTGCACGGCGGAGGGCCGCAGATCACCGATATGCTCGGCCGCCTCGGTATCGAGAGCGAGTTCAAGGCCGGGTATCGCGTCACCACGCCCGAGGCGATGGACGTCGTGCGCATGGTGCTGACCGGCAAGGTGAACCCCGAGCTCGTCGACCGCATCAACACGCACGGGCCGATCGCCGCCGGGACGACCGGAGAGGACGCGGGGCTGTTCATCGGCTCGCGCCGCCCGCCCATCGATATCGACGGCGAATCGGTCGACCTCGGACTCGTGGGCGATGTGGTCGACGTGCGCGCGGAGCCGGTGCTCGCCCTGCTCGATGCGGGCCTGATCCCGGTGGTCGCCGGTATCGCCCCCGATAGGGATCGCCCCGGCGATTCGCTGAACGTCAACGCCGATGCCGCCGCCGCCGCGCTCGCCACCGCCCTCGGCGCCGAGAAGCTCGTGATCCTCACCGACGTCGCCGGACTCTACGCGAACTGGCCCGACCGCGACTCGCTCGTCTCGAGCATCACCGCGACCGAGCTCGAAGCGATGCTGCCTGCGCTCGAATCCGGCATGATCCCGAAGATGCGGGCCTGCCTCGACGCGGTGCGCGGCGGCGTGCCGAAGGCGGCGATTATCGACGGGCGCGAGCCGCATTCGGTGCTGCTCGAGATCTTCACCGCTCGTGGCATCGGCACCGAGGTGACGGCGTGATGAGCGGGATCGGTGCGGTCAGCGCGATCGGTGCCGCACGCCCGGGTGCGGCGCACCTTGAAACCGACGTGCTGGGCATCCCCGGTGCCGAGATCCTGCCGTGGTTCGTCCTCGCCGCAGGGATCCTCGGCCTCATCCTCGGCTCGTTCCTCAACGTCGTCATCCTGCGCGTGCCGCGCGGCGAATCGCTGTTCCCAGGGAGCCGCTGTCCGAAGTGCGGGCGACTGATCCGCGCCTGGCAGAATGTACCGGTCATCTCCTGGATCGTGCTGGGCGGGCGCTGCGCCCGGTGCCGCGAGCGCATCAGCCTGCGTTACCCGCTCATCGAACTCGCGACCGGTGCGATCTTCGCGGGAGTCGCCTGGTGGCTGGTCAGCGCCTTCGGCTGGCCGGGCGACGAGACGTTGCCCGCGATCGCCTGGTGGCTGACCGTCATCGCCTACTTCTGGTTCGCCGCGGCCGGGATCGCGCTCACCGTGATCGATGTCGAGCATCATCGGCTGCCCGACTCGATCGTCGGCCCGGCCTTCATCGTCGTCGGCGTCGCGCTCGCCGCCGCCGCGCTGCTGAGCGCCGACGGACCGGAATGGCCGCGGCTGATCTGGGCGGCCGTGGGCGCCGCGGGACTCTTCCTCCTGTACCTGATCATCGTGATGGTCACGCCGAACGGCATGGGAGGCGGTGATCTGAAGCTGGCACCGGTGACAGGCATCGTGATGGGCTTCATCGGATGGGGCGCGCTCGCGGTCGGCGCGTTCGCGGGATTCGCCTTGGGAGCCGTCTTCGGCATCTGCCTCATCATCATGGGGCGCGCGAAGCGCCGGAGCCCCATCCCCTTCGGGCCGTTCATGCTGCTCGGCGCCTGGATCGGGATCATCTGGGGGGAGCGGATCATGCAGGCGTACCTCGTCCTCTTCGGCATCGCGTAGTCGACGGGTCCGCGGCGGCCCGGAGCGCGCTACTGCAGGGGTAAGCTGAAGAGGACCGACCTCCGAGCGAAAGGCCCCTGACGTGACCTACGTGATCGCCCTCCCGTGCGTCGACGTGAAGGATCGCGCCTGCGTCGACGAATGCCCGGTCGACTGCATCTACGAGGGTGAGCGCTCGCTCTACATCCACCCCGACGAATGCGTGGACTGCGGGGCCTGCGAGCCCGTCTGCCCGGTCGAGGCGATCTACTACGAGGACGACCTGCCGGGCGAGTGGGCCGAGTACTACACCGCGAACGTCGAGTTCTTCGACGAGATCGGATCCCCGGGCGGTGCGGCGAAGGTCGGCGTCTACGACTTCGATCACCCGATCATCGCGGCGCTGCCGCCGCAGGGCGACTGACCGGCGCATGCCGACGCTGCGCGGTCCGCTGCCCGATTACCCCTGGGACGCCCTGGCCCCCTACATCGAACGGGCCCGCGCCCACCCGGGAGGCATGCTCGATCTCTCGGTGGGGTCGCCCGTCGATCCGACCCCCGAGGTCGTGCGCCGCGCGCTCATCGCCGCGACCGACGCCCACGCCTACCCGGCGACGGCCGGCGCGCCTGCCCTGCGAGCGGCGATCGCCGAATGGTTCCGCCGCCGCCGCGGGGTGGACGTCGCACCGAACGCCGTGCTGCCGACGATCGGCTCGAAGGAGCTCGTGGCGCTCATGCCGTTCCTGCTGGGCATCTCGGCGGGCGAGGCGGTCGTGTTCCCGCGCGTCGCCTACCCCTCCTACGAGATGGGGGCGGCGCTCGTCGGCGCGGAAGCCGTGGCCGCGGACGATCCGGCGGACTGGCCCGCGCACACCCGCCTGGTCTGGATCAATTCGCCGGGAAACCCCGACGGCCGCGTGCTCGGCGTCGACGAACTGCGCGCCGCGGTCACCCGCGCGCGCGAGCTCGGAGCCGTGATCGTCGGAGACGAATGCTATGCGGAGTTCGGATGGGCGGCGCCGTGGGACGCCGAGCCCATTCCGTCGATCCTCGACCCGCGCGTCGTCGGCGACGACCACTCCGGCGTGCTCGCCGCGTACTCCCTGAGCAAGCAGTCCAACCTCGCCGGCTACCGGGCGGCGTTCGCGGCGGGGGATCCGGCACTCATCGCGTCGCTGATCACCGTGCGCAAGCACTCCGGGCTCATGCAGCCGGCTCCCGTGCAGGAGGCTATGGTGGCGGCGCTGCAGGACGAGGCGCACGTCGAGGAGCAGCGGGGGCGCTATCTGGCCCGTCGCACCGTGCTCCGGCCGGCGCTCGAGGCGGCCGGCTACCGGATCGATGGCAGCGAGGCCGGGCTGTACCTGTGGGCGACCGCCGGGATCGACGCCTGGGAGAGCGTGGCAGCGCTTGCCGAGCGAGGGATCCTGGTCGGCCCCGGCCACTTCTACGGTGCGCACTCGCCGCAGCACGTCCGGTTCTCGCTCACGGCATCCGATGCGCACATCGCGGCGGCGGCCGAGCGTCTCCGATAGCCGCGGATCCGGTCCCGTCCCGCCTTTCGGCGCGCTCGGCGCCGAATCGAATTTTTCTCGATATCAAGATACTCTGAGGATTCGCGGCCCTGCCGATCCGACCTGCCCGACCCTGAGGCTGGCTAGACTGAAAAGAGTGCGCAATGCCACACCCGGCGCCGAGCACCCGTATCGACCCACGAGGAGACGACGTGACCGACTCGAAGCCGATCGCATCACCCCCCGGCCAGAACGGCACCGCCAAGCTGACGGTGAACGGCCGAGAGGCCGAGTTCCCGGTGCTGAACTCGGCGGACGGCAGCCCGGCCATCGACATCAGCACGTTGACCAGGCAGACGGGGCACACCGCGCTCGACTACGGTTACGTCAACACGGCGTCGACCAAGTCGGCGATCACCTACATCGACGGCGAGGCGGGGATCCTGCGCTATCGCGGCTACCCGATCGAGCAGCTCGCCGCGGGGTCGACCTTCCTCGAGGTCGCCTACCTGCTGATCTACGGCGAGCTCCCGACGGCCGACGAGCTGGCGGCCTTCGACGCCGAGATCCGCAGGCACACGCTGCTGCACGAGGATATGCGCTACTACTTCGAGGGCGTGCCGCACACGGCGCACCCGATGGCGGTGCTCTCCGGCGGTCTGCAGATGCTCTCCACCTACTACGAGAGCTCGCTCGATACCGCGGTGCCCGAGTTCGTCGAGGTCAACACGATCCGCCTGCTTGCGAAGCTCCCCGTGCTCGCGGCCTACGCGCACAAGAAGTCGATCGGCCAGGCGTTCCTCTACCCGAAGAACGAACTCGGCTTCGTCGAGAACTTCTTGCGTCTGAACTTCGGCAACAAGGCCGAGCACTACGACATGAACCCCGTGCTCGTGGAGGCGCTCGACAAGCTGCTGATCCTGCACGCGGATCATGAGCAGAACGCATCGACGTCGACCGTCCGCCTCGTCGGCTCGACCGGGGCGAACATGTTCTCTTCGATCTCGGCCGGCATCAACGCGCTCTCCGGCCCGCTGCACGGCGGTGCGAACGAGGCCGTGCTCGACATGCTCGCGCAGATCCGCGATTCCGGGCAGAGCGTGCAGACCTTCGTGGAGAAGGTCAAGCGCAAGGAGGACGGGGTGAAGCTGATGGGCTTCGGCCACCGCGTCTACAAGAACTACGACCCCCGCGCCCGCATCGTGCGCGAGAGCGCCGACCGCGTGCTCGCCGAGCTCGGCGTCAACGACCCGCTGCTCGCCCTCGCGCAGGAACTGGAGCAGATCGCGCTCGAGGACGACTACTTCAAGGAGCGCAAGCTCTACCCGAACGTCGACTTCTACACGGGCGTCATCTACAAGGCCATGGGGTTCCCGACCCGCATGTTCACGGTGCTCTTCGCGATCGGGCGCCTGCCCGGCTGGATCGCCCAGTGGCGCGAGGCGCGCGAGGACGCCCAGACCAAGATCGGGCGCCCGCAGCAGCTCTACATCGGAGCCACCGAGCGCAAGCTCGAGCGCTAGGTGCAGTTCCTCGTGAGGTTGCTTCGTGAGGTTGTGAACGCGATCTGATGGGGTCAGCCCTCCGAGCCCGGTGCGGGGTCGGACGGAAGCTCTCCGGCGTGCGGCCCGGCTCCGGGCTCCGGTCGGGTTTTCCCGCCGAACGGCCCCCTTGCTGACGAGCGGCGCCTTTCCTGACGAGCGGCCCCGATCCTTTCGGCGAATATGCATGCCGTTCGTCGGGAAGGGGGCCCTTCGTCAGGGCGGCCGAGCGAGATGCAGCGGAAGAGCGTCCCGCAGCAGACCTGCAGCTCATCTGCGGCTGCGCCGCAGCCGTCCCAGCCGCGGCTGCGCCGCAGCCGCCCCCAGTCGGCCGCCGCAGCCGTCCCGCAGCCGCGCCGCGGTTGCCCCGCACCCGCCTCGCTACGCGTGCAGCGCCGAGTTCAGCGTGATGCCGGCGCCGCTGCGAGGCAGCGCCTCGACCGCACCGGTCGTCGAATTGCGGCGGAAGAGCAGGTTCGGCAGGCCGGAGAGCTCCCGTGCCTTGACGTCGACCGGCTCGCCGCCCGACGCGTCGGTCCCGTGAGGCAGGCGCACCTTGGTGCCGGCCGTGACGTAGAGCCCGGCCTCGACCACCGTATCGTCGCCGATCGAGATGCCGATGCCGGAGTTCGCGCCGAGCAGGGCCCGTTCGCCGACGGCGATCCGCTCGGTCCCGCCGCCCGAGAGCGTACCCATGATCGAGGCGCCGCCACCGATGTCGGAGCCGTCGCCCACCACGACGCCCTGCGAAATGCGCCCCTCGACCATCGAGGCGCCCAGTGTTCCGGCGTTGAAGTTCACGAAGCCCTCGTGCATCACGGTGGTTCCCGGTGCGAGGTGCGCGCCGAGGCGCACGCGCGAGGCGTCCGCGATCCTGACGCCCTGCGGTACGACGTAGTCGGTGAGGCGCGGGAACTTGTCGACGCCGAGCGCAGTGATTCCCGCGCGCTTCAGCGACGGCAGCCGCTTCGCATACTCGTCGGGGGCCATCGGGCCGGCGGTCGTCCAGGCGACGTTCGGGAGCGCGCCGAAGACGCCGTCGAGGTTGATCGAGTTCGGCCGCACGAGGCAGTGCGAGAGCAGATGCAGACGCAGGTAGGCGTCCGCGGTGTCCGCGGGCGGCGCGTCCAGGTCGATCTCGCGGTCCACGAAGCGGATCTCGACGCCGCGGGCCTCGTCCTCGCCGAGCAGCGCCTCGAGTTCGGCCGGGGCGATGAACGGATCGAGTCCTTCGGGTCGCGCACCCAGCGCGGGGGAGGGGAACCACGCGTCGAGCGTGGAACCGTCGGAGGCGATGGTGGCGAGGCCCTGGGCCCAGGCGGCGCGTGTTCCGGTCATGCCCTCAATGGTATCGGGGCCGGTGCATTCCCTCTGGCCAGCCCGAGCGATGTCCAGTCCGAGCCCGATGTGCAACCTCAGGCGATGCGCGATCCGTCTCGAGGTTTCGCGCTGGGGTGCCGGATCGAAGTTCCGCTCCGAGGTTCCGCCTCGAGGCGCCGGATCGCAACCGAGCCTCCGGCACACGGCACTAGGCTGGCGGAGTGACCAGTGAAGCGCCAAGCCTCGATCCTTCAGCGGGCCCCGTCGAACTCACCCGGCAGCTGTGCGATATCGCCTCGGTCTCGGGCGACGAGCGGCGGATCGCCGACGCAGTCGAACGCCTGCTCGTGCATGCCCCGCACCTCGAGGTGATCCGGGACGGCGACACCGTCGTCGCCCGCACCCGGCTCGGCCGAGAGCGCCGTGTGGTCATCGCGGGCCACCTCGACACCGTGCCCATCAACGACAATCTGCCGGTGCGCGACGAGCGCGACCCAGAGAGCGGCGAGGCGATCATCCGGGGGCGCGGCACCGTCGACATGAAGGCGGGCGTCGCCGTGCAGCTCGCGCTCGCGCTCGAGCTCGACGAGCCTGCCTTCGACCTGACCTGGGTCTGGTACGACCACGAGGAGGTCGCGAGCGAGCTGAACGGGCTCGGCCGCGCGCTGCGGAACAATCCGTCGCTCTTCGCCGGGGACTTCGCGATCCTGGGCGAGCCGACGAACGGCGGCATCGAAGGGGGGTGCAACGGCACCCTCCGCGCCCGGGTGACCATGCTCGGCAAGCGCGCCCACTCGGCGCGCAGCTGGATGGGCATCGACGCGATCCACCGGGCCGCCCCGCTGCTGCAGCGGCTCGCCGAGTACACCGCCGAGACGGTCACGGTCGACGGGCTCGACTACCGCGAGGGGCTCAACGCCGTGCGCATCTCCGGGGGCGTCGCTGGTAACGTGATCCCGGATCGCTGCGACATCGAGGTCAACTACCGCTTCGCGCCGAGCCGCAGCGCCGACGAGGCCGTCGCCTTCGTCCGCGATTTCTTCTCCGACGCCGACGAGGTCGAGATCGTCGACCTCGCGCCCGGCGCGCGCCCCGGTCTGGACGCGGAACTCGCGCAGGCCCTGGTCCGAGCCGTGGGCGCGCCTCCCCGGGCGAAGGTGGGCTGGACGGACGTCTCCCGCTTCTCGGCGCTCGGGATCCCCGCAGTGAACCTGGGTCCAGGCGACCCGTCGCTCGCGCACGCCGACGACGAACGGGTGCCCGTCGCCCAGATCGAGCGGACGCACCTGGCGCTCGGTCGGTGGCTGACCGCGGCGGCTTGATCCTGCGCCCGGCCGCGGCGCCCTGATCCTGCGCCTGTTCCGTCGCCGACGATCCCGCACGGAACACACCAACCCTGCACGGTGCCCGACAGCCCGATACAATGGAAGAGTACGTGCACGATGAAGGAGACGCAATGGCGGCAATGAAACCCAGAACCGGCGATGGACCCATGGAAGCGGTGCGCGAGAGTCGCGTGATCGTGGTCCGGGTGCCGCTCGAGGGTGGCGGTCGACTGGTGGTCTCGGTCAACGACGATGAAGCGACCGAGCTGCGCGACGTGCTGAGCTCTGTGCTCGACGGTTGAGCGCTCGACGGCTGAGTTCTTCACTGAGAATCGGACGAACCCCTGTCGGAAGACAGGGGTTCGTTGCTCTCTGCGGCTTGTTCTCCGCGCCCGTATCCGCGAGGCGCGCGGTCAGACCTGCAACCGCGTCAGCATGAGCAGACCGTCGCCGGCCGGCGAGAGCACCGGGGCGATCGCGGGCGAATCGCCGACGGTCGTCAGCAGGTCGCGCAGGTGCTGGGCGATGATGTCCCGTGCAGCGGGGTCGGTGACCCGGCCGTGCGCGAAGGCGCCCGGGACCGCGATCGTGCCGCCGGGGCGGACGATCTGCAGGGCGTGCTCGACATAGGAGAGCAGGTGCTCGGGATCGGCGTCGATGACGACGAGATCGTAAGCTTCGAGATTCAGTCGGGGCAGCACCTGCCCGGCGTCGCCCTCGATCAGTCGCAGCCGGGCGTTCGCGACCCCCGCTTCGGAGAAGACCGTGCGCGCCTGGCGCAGGTGCTCCGATTCGATCTCGATCGAGGTGAGCGTGGCCTCCGGGGCGTAGCGCAGCAGCGCGAGTCCGCTCACCCCGACGCCGGTACCGATCTCGCAGATCGTCCGCGCGCCGGTGGCCGCGACCAAGCCGCCCAGCTGGGCGGCGACGGAGCGGCTGACCGGCTCGATTCCGAGTTCCAGCGATAGCCGCCGGGCCCGCACCATGGCGTCGGTCTCGGTGGGGTACTGCTCAGCGTACTGCCAGTTGCGTTCGAGGCGGCTCACCGTTCCTCCGTCGTTCAGGGCCCTCTGGTTCGATACCCCAGAGTACAAGCCGGGCGCGCGGCGACGGGGATGGCGCGCGGTGCACCGATGGACGACTACTATAAGGTCTATGGGCCTCACGATCGACAAGATTCTGGTGATCCTGGTCATTGCCATGTTCTTGCTGGGGCCGGATCGCCTGCCGATGTATGCGAAGAAGCTCGGCGAGTTCGTGCGCAACGTGAAGCACATGGCCGATGGCGCGAAGGATCGCCTGCGCGATGAGATGGGCCCCGACTTCGACGACGTCGATTGGAAGCAGCTCGACCCGCGGCAGTACGACCCGCGGCGGATCATCCGCGATGCGCTGCTCGAGGACGAGCGCGAGGCGCAGGCCGCCGCGCGGAAGGCGCGTGTGGCGGAAGCCGCCGAACGGCGGAAGGAAGCGGCGGAGAAGGCCGCCGGTGGGGATGCCGCTGACGATGCGGGCGGTGGCGAGTCCGCGGCCGGTGCAGATGCGACTGCCGAGGCCGCTGCGGAGGCTTCAGCAGAATCCACCGCAGCCGACGCCGCAGGTGCCGACGCCAGCGAGACCGTCGCGGCGGTCAACTACGACGAAGAGGCCACTTGATCCTCGCACGTAGCCTCGCCTGAGCGTATAGCGGGACGGCGCTTCGCGTCGAGAAGTACCGCTCGCTGCCTGAATCCGGCGCAGCGAGGATCCAGCACAGCGAGGATCCGGATCCGCCTGAATCCGGCTCTGTGAGGATCCGGTTCAGCGAGGATCCAGCGGCAGCGGTCGCCCGGCCAGCCCGCGCCCTTGGCGCGTGAGCGCCGCGGCGATGCCGGTGATGGCGCGCGCTGCGGCGTCATCGGGAAGCTCGAGCACCGCGGGGGTGCCGGCATCCCCTGCCGCGCGGAAGGAGGGGCTGAGCGGGACGCTGCCGAGAAGCGGTACCTTTCCGTGCTCGGGTGCGCTGAGCCGTTCGGCGACCGCTGCGCCGCCACCGGAGCCGAAGAGCTCCAGCACGGTGCCGTCGGGCTGGGGGAGACCCGCCATGTTCTCGACCACGCCGATCACGCGCTGCCCGGTCTGGCGGGCGACGAGAGCACTGCGTACCGCCACATCCGCGGCCGCGGGCTGCGGGGTGGTGACGACGAGAACCTCGGCCTGCGGCAGCAACTGCCCGACGCTGATGGCGACGTCCCCGGTTCCGGGCGGGAGGTCCAGCAGCAGCACATCGAGGTCGCCGAACCACACGTCTCCGAGGAACTGCTCGATCGTGCGGTGAAGCATCGGCCCGCGCCAGGAGACCGCGGTCTCGCGCGGATCGGCATCGCCGAGGAACATGCCGATGGAGATCACCTTCACGCCGTGGGCGACCGGGGGCAGGATCATGTCGTCGACCCGCGTGGGCTGCTCCACGCGTCCGTCGCGGCTGAGGCCCATCAGCGCCGGGATGCTGAAGCCGAAGACGTCGGCATCGATCAGGCCGACCGTGCGCCCTTGCGCGGCGAGGGCCGCCGCGAGGTTCGCGGTCAGGCTCGACTTGCCGACGCCGCCTTTGCCGCTCGTCACCGCGATGACTCGGGTCAGCGAGTCTTCGCCGAACTGCGGCGCCCGGAGCGCGCGGTCACCGCGCACGCGTTCGATGAAGGCCTGTCGTTCCTCGGGCGTCATCACGCCGACCTCGATCGTCGCCGCGGTCACGCCAGGAGCGCCCTCGATCGCGGCCAGCGCGTCGGCTTCGATGCGTCGCGCCGCGGGGCAACCGGCGATCGTGAGCTTCAGGCGTACGGCCGCCGCGCCCGCTTCATCGACCTCGATGCCGTCGATCATGCCGAGTTCGGTGACCGGGCGAAGGATCTCGGGATCCTTCACCCTGCCGAGCGCCGCCCACACCGCGGACTCCACGGGCGACTTCGCGGTGGAGCGGTCAGCCATCGGCATCGTCGTCCGCGTCCGGGCTCGAACCCGCGCCCGAACCCGTATGCGTCTCGTCCGATGGTCCCGCAGAGGTCGCAGAGTTCTTCGGGACCGCAGGATCCGTCGAGGCGAGCTGGTCCTCGCCGATCTCTCCCGCATCCTCCGGAGCGGTTTCCGGCCCGGTCTCCAGGTCTGCCAGCAGCGCGCGCAATTCGGCGCGCACGAAGTCGCGATCCGGCAGATCCTTGATCGCGAGCCGTAGCGCGACGACCTCGCGTGCCAGGAACTCCGTGTCGGCCAGGTTCCGTTCGGCGCGTTGGCGATCCTGCTCGATCTGCACCCGGTCCCGGTCGTCCTGCCGGTTCTGCGCGAGCAGGATCAGCGGTGCCGCGTACGAGGCCTGCAGCGAAAGGATCAGCGTGAGCGCGGTGAATCCGAGGGCGGCGCTGTCGAATCGCCAGGTTTCGGGTGCGAGCGTGTTCCAGACGAGCCAGATCACGCAGAAGAACGTGAGGACCAGCAGGAACCAGGGCGTGCCCATGCCGCGGGCGATGCCTTCGCTCCACCGCCCGAAGACCTCGTTGCCGCCGTTGTCGTTGGCGGAGACGCGCGCACCGGTCTGCGGGGAGTCGAGCCCCGTGGCCGCCGAGCGCCTGCCGAAGAAGCTCATCGCTCGACCTCGTCGTCGGCATGCCGCCAGTCATCGGGCAGGAGATGATCGAGCACGTCGTCGATCGTGACCGCCCCGACCAGGCGCTGCTGGTCGTCGACCACCGGGAGCGCGACCATGTCGTAGCTCGCGAGGCGGCGGGCGACCTCGGCGGCACTCGCCTGCACCGGCAGAGCCTCGATCTCGGTGTCGAGCAGCGCCGACATGCGCTCGTGCGGCGGAAAGCGGAGCATCCGCTGGAAATGCGCCATGCCCAGGTACTCGCCGGTCGGCGTCTCGTAGGGCGGATGGGTGACGTAGACGGCGGACGCCATCGCGGGGGGGATCTCGGCGCGCCGGATCAGTGCCAGCCCTTCCGCGACGCTCGATTCGCCGGAGAGCACGATCGGGGAGGGGCTCATGAGGCCGCCGGCGGTGTCCGCGTCGTACTCGAGGAGTCTGCGGACGTCTTCCGCCTCCTCGGGCTCCATGAGATCGAGGAGCTCCTCGCCGCGTGCGGCGGGCAGCGCCGAAATCAGGTCGGCCGCGTCGTCCGGCTCCATCCGATCGAGCACATCCGCCGCGCGGTCGCTCTGCATCTGCGCGAGCAGTGCGAGCTGATCCGTCTCGACCATCTCCTCGAGCGCATCCGCCACGCGGTCATCGGGCAGTTCGCCGATCACCTCGAGCATGCGCGCATGGGGCAGTTCGAGCAGTGCTTCGGCGAGGTCGGCGGGCTTCAGGTCGACCAGCGTCTGGATCAGCAGTTCCGCCGACTGCGCTCCGGCCGAGTCGCTGGGCAGGCGGACATCCGACCACCGGACGATGCGGGTGTCACCGCGGGCGAAGGGGGCCGCCGGCTTGGGCAAGCGGACGAAGAGCTCGGAGACCACCCACTCGCCGGATCGGGTGCGGTCGATGGCCGCATCCTCGATGGTCGCGGTCGTGCCTCCGGCGACACCGCTCGCGCTGTCGGAGACCTGCACCTCGCGGCCGATGATCTCGGCGATCATCCGGGTCTCGCCGCCGCGCTGCTCGAAGCGCCGCACGTTGATGAGGCCCGTCGCGATGATCTGGCCTGCGGCGATCGACGTGATCCGGCCGATCGGCAGGAACACGCGCCGCTTGCCGGGGATCTCCACGATCAGCCCGACGACGCGCGGCGCCGTCGCGGCCCGGTACACGACCAGGAGGTCGCGGACCTTGCCGATACGGTCGCCGACGGGATCGAACACGCCACGACCCGCGAGGCGACCGACGAAGACCCTCGAACTGCTCACCCCATTAGCGTAGTCCTCTCCACTATCCCGGCGGGTGCGCCGCTCGGCATGCCCCCACTTCCGTCAGGCGCAGCGGATCCCCGCGGCGCGGAGGGACGCGACGGCACGGCCGGCATCGGGCGCCCCGCCGGCGATCCTCGCATTCACCGCGCTTCGATCCAGGCGTGGGAGAATCGAGGCATGAGCACCAACAGCCCGTCTCCTCGTCGCATGCCGCAGATGCCCGAGCTGCCGCAGGGCGAGATCATCTCGACCTACGACCGCTACGCCGACGCGATGCACGCCGTGGATCGCCTCGCCCGGGCCGACTTCCCCGTCAACGCGGTCTCGATCGTCGGCAACGACATGCGGAGCGTCGAGCGGGTGACCGGCAAGCTCACGTACGGCCGAGTCGCCATGATGGGCGCGCTCTCGGGAGCGTACTTCGGCTTGTTCCTGGGGTTGCTGCTCTTCATCTTCCAACCCGACAACAGCGCCATCGGCGGGGTGTTCATCTCGGCGATCGCGATCGGCGCCGGATTCGGCATGCTCTTCGGCGTGCTCTCCTACGCGATGAACCGCAACCGCCGGGACTTCTCCTCGGTCATGCAGATGGTCGCGTCGCGGTACGACCTCGTCGCCGACCCGTCGCTCATCCACGAGGCGCGCCGCATCCTGTCGCAGCCGACGGCGGGCTGACCGGGTCGGGGCGATCGCAGACGCGCGCCCCGACCTCATACCGCGGTCATCGTGCCGAGGTCACCGCTGCGATACCGGAGCCGCACCGTCGGCGTCGCGCTGCCGGCGGATCCAGGCCTCCACCTCGTCCGCAGTACGCGGGATCGCGGCCGAAAGGTTCACGCAGCCCGTCTCGGTGACGACGATATCGTCCTCGATGCGCACGCCGATGCCGCGGAACTCCTCGGGCACCGTGAGGTCGTCGGGCTGGAAGTAGAGCCCCGGCTCGATGGTGAAGCACATGCCGGGCTCGAGGACGCCGTCGAGGTACATCTCCCGGCGCGCCTGCGCGCAGTCGTGCACGTCGAGGCCGAGGTGATGGCTCGTGCCGTGCACCATGTACCGGCGGTGGAGCGCGACGGACTCGCCCTCCGGGATGCCGCCGATCGCCGCGGTCACGTCGTCGGCGACGCGGAGGGGGAGGCCCCACTCCTGCGTCCTGCGCTCGATCACTGCCATCGCCGCGTCGTGGACGTCTCCGAAGCGGATGCCGGGCCGCACGATCGCGCGAGCCGCGTCGGCGGCCTCGAGCACGGCGTCGTAGATCCTCCGCTGCACCGGACTGAAGACGCCCGAAACCGGGATCGTTCGCGTGATGTCCGCCGTGTAGAGACTGTCGAGTTCCACGCCGGCGTCGAGCAGCAGGAGATCGCCCGGGAGCACGTCGCCGTCGTTGCGCATCCAGTGCAGCGTGCAGGCGTGCGGGCCGGACGCCGCGATCGTCTCGTAGCCCACGGCGTTGCCGTCGAGGCGCGCCCGCAGGTTGAAGACGCCCTCGACCACGCGTTCACCGCGCGGCGCCGAGGAAGCGCGGCCGAGGTGGGCGAGCACATCGTCGAAGCCGCGCGCCGTGGCGTCGACCGCGGCCTGCATCTCGGCCAGCTCGTAGGCGTCCTTCACGAGGCGGAGCTCGCTCGCCGCACGCGCGAGCTCGGCGTCGGCGAGGGTCCGGTCGCCCGGCTGCGCCGCGAACTCGTGGAGCGAGGCGGTGGCGATACCGAGATCCGCCGCCACCTGGGGGAGCGCGGGCCGTGCGCCGACCCAGAACTCGCCCACCTCGGGGTTCGCGAAGAACTCGTCGCTGTCGCGGCCGGCAGCCTCGGGGAAGTAGAGCGTCGCGCGGTGCGTCGGGGTGTCGGCGCTCGCCGAGGCGGCGTGCCGGCCGCCGTCCGCAGTGCTGTCCGCGGCACCGTTCGTGGCGCCATCGCCTCGGGCGGTGATGGGATCGAGGACGAGGATCGCCCCGGGCTGGGCGTCGCTGCCCCACCCGGTGAGGTGGGCGAAGGCGCTGTGCGCACGGAACGGGAAGAACGTGTCGTTGGAGCGCTGCTTCATGGTGCCCGCCTCGATGACGAGGCGTTCGCCGGTGAAGAGACGCCCGAGGGCGGCACGGCGATCCGCCGCGTACCCGGCGGCCTCCCGCTGCGGCGGAAGCTCAGCCCCGCGCTCGGCCCATCCGGCGCCGATGTAGCCGAGAAACGCATCGCCGCCCGGTGCGGTGGAGCGGCTGCTGTTGTCGATCTCGGCCTCGTGCGTACGTGTCTCGCTCATCCGTACATTCTCCCACCCCTGCCTGTGCGGACGCGGACCGCCGCCCAGGTCTGGGCCGGGTGCGTGCGACGCGGGCCTAACATTGCTGTATGCGCCGCTACGACCTGCACACGCACTCCGTGCACAGCGACGGCACCACGCGACCGGCTCAGATCGCGGCCGATGCGGCAGAGGCCGGGCTCGCCGGATTTGCGCTGACCGATCACGACACCATCGACGGCTGGGACGAGGCGCGCGAGGCCGCGCACCTGGCCCGCATCGACTTTCTGCCGGGCATCGAGATCACGACGAAGCACGACCACCGCTCGCGACACCTCCTCGCCTTCGGCATCGAGCCGGCTGCGGGGGAACTCTTCGACGCGCTCGCAGAGGTACGCCGTTCACGGGTCGCGCGGGCCCGGGAGATGGTGCGCCGGCTCGGCGCCGACTTCCGCATCACCTGGGACGAGGTCGTCGGCAGCGAGGATGCGCGAACGGTCGGCCGGCCGCATATCGCCGATGCCCTCGTCGCGGCCGGCTACTTCACCGATCGGACCGCGGCGCTGACGCAGGCGCTGCATCCGGCGTCCCCGTACTACCTCGGAAGCTCCGCCATCGACACGACCGAGGCGATCCGCATGGTGCGCGCTGCGGGCGGCGTGCCCGTGCTCGCGCACCCGGCCGCGTACCGCCAGCGCACGCCGGTCGGCTCCGACGAGCTGCGAGAGTTCGCAGCCGCCGGGCTCTGGGGGATCGAACTGCAGCACCCGGAGAACCGGGACGATTGGCTCCCCGAGCTCGAGCGCGCGGCAGCTGAGCTCGGATTGACCGCGACCGGTGCGAGCGACTACCACGGGGCGGGCAAGCCGAACCGTCTGGGGGAGCGGAGCAGCTCGGCCGAGACGTGGGACGGCATCCGCGCGCTCGCCGCCGTGCCGGGGTGAGCCGAGCCGTTAGGCCGAGCTACTCCGCGACGGAGGCCTCGGGCTCCCGTGCCTCGCCGCCGGCCTGCGAACCGCCCTGATCGGCAGCCGCACCGGCACCCTGGCCGCGTCCGCGACCACCGCGGCGACGTCGGCGACGGCGCGGCGCCGTGCTCTCGCCCGAACCCTCCTCGCCCGGCAGCGGAGCACCGGGCTCGCCGCGTCCTTCGAGGTCGTGCCCGTGGCCCTCGTGGCCGTGCGCCTCGTGACGGCCTCTGCCCTGCGGGTTGTCGCTGCGCGTACGGCGACGCTCGCGGCTGCGGCCGGATCCTTCTCGCGATCCTTCGCCGCGCTCGCTGCGCCCGCCCGCCCCGCGGCCGCCGTCGCGCGGGGCGCGATCCTTCACCGGAGTCGCCTTCAGGCGGCCCTTCGTACCCTCGGGAATCTTCAGATCCTCGTACAGGTGCGGCGAAGAGCTGTAGGTCTCGCGCGGTTCGGGCGTGCCGAAGTCGAGAGCGTTGTTGATCAGCGCCCACTTGTGCATGTCGTCCCAGTCGACGAACGTCACCGCGATACCGGTGCGGCCCGCGCGACCGGTGCGACCGACGCGGTGCAGATAGGTCTTCTCGTCGTCGGGAACCGTGTGATTGATGACGTGGGTCACATCGTCGACGTCGATGCCGCGGGCGGCGACATCGGTCGCGATCAGGATGTCCTTCTTGCCGGCCTTGAACGCCGCCATTGCGCGTTCGCGCTGATCCTGGTTCAGATCGCCGTGCACGCTGGCCGCGGAGAACCCGCGATCCACCAGCTCCTCCTGCAGCTTGGCGGCGGCCCGCTTCGTGCGCATGAAGATCACGGTCTTGCCGCGGCCCTCGGCCTGCAGGATGCGGCCGATCACCTCGTCCTTGTCGAGCGAGTGCGCCCGGTAGACGATGTGCTCGATGTTGGCCTGCATCGCGCCCTCGTCGGGGTCGGTGGCACGGATATGGATCGGATTGCGCATGAAGCGGCGCGCCAGCGCGACGATCGTGCCCGGCATGGTCGCAGAGAACAGCATCGTGTGGCGGGTGTCGGGGGTCTGCGCGAAGAGCTTCTCGATATCGGCGAGGAATCCGAGATCCAGCATCTTGTCGGCCTCGTCGAGCACCATCTCGCGCACGTTCTTGAGGTCGAGGAGGCGCTGGCCCGCGAGGTCGAGCAGGCGGCCGGGCGTGCCGACCACGACCTGCGCTCCCGCCTTCAGCTGTTCGATCTGACCCTCGTAGGCCTTGCCGCCGTAGATCGCGGTGACCTGCGCTTTGCGGCCCTTCGCCGCGAGATCGAGATCCTCGAAGACCTGCACCGCGAGCTCGCGGGTCGGCACGACGACGAGCGCCTGCACGCCCGGCTCGGGGTTCTCGCCGATGCGCTGCAGCAGCGGCAGGCCGAAGCCGAAGGTCTTGCCGGTGCCGGTCTTGGCCTGGCCGATGATGTCCTGGCCCTCGAGAGCCAGCGGGATCGTCTGCTCCTGGATCGGGAAGGCATCGACGATGCCCTGGCCTGCGAGCGCGTCGACCATGTCCTGGTCGACGCCGAGTTCGGTGAACGTTGCCACTGCGGTGTCCTGTCGGTGAGGTGCGGTGCTACGCGCTGACTCATCCCCAGGCGTAGCGAGCGAGCGCTCCACGGCGCCCGCATCTGACTGCAGCCGACGATTGCGGCGCCGTCTGCGGTCTCCAGTCTATGCGGTAGCCGCCCTCGGTCGCCGGTACACTGGCGACGTGTTCGAGTGGATCAAGAAGCTGGGCAAGAAGTCCGCCGCGCCTGCCCGCAAGCTGGGCTCGCGTCAGGCAGCCGACGACGCCCAGCGGGTCGAGCTCGCCGAGTTCGCGCCGAAGATCATGCCGTTCCTCGGCCTGGCCGCCTATCTGCAGCTCGAACTCTACGAGGCGTCTGCTCGTGCCGTCGTCGGCGCCCCCGCACTGCAATCGAAGGATGTGCTCGCCCGCGCCGCCGGGGCGACCCTCACGAAGCATCAGCGGCTCACGGACGAGATCCGTCGCCGGGGCCACGAACCGCATCTCGTCATGGAGCCGTTCACCCCCATGATCGACCGCTACATCGAGCGGATCGACACGCCGGACTGGCATCAGTACGTGCTCTCGATCTACCTCGTCGGAGGATTGTTCGACGGCTTCTTCGCCTCGCTCGCAGGTGGGCTCAAGGACGGGTACCGCAACGATGCCATCGCGATCCTGAACGACACGGCGGGCCGCGTCGAGCTGCGGGACCTGCTCGCGGCGGAGATCGCCGCGGATCCCTCGCTCGCGAACCGGCTCGCGCTCTGGGGGCGTCGACTCGTCGGCGACACGCTGCTGGTGTCCCGGCACGTGCTCGCGCTCAGCGACGGCCGCGCGTTCGTCGAGAGCGAGGTCGAGCCCGTCTTCACCGAGCTGATCGCCGACCACATCCGCCGGATGGACGATCTCGGTCTGACCGCGTAGGCGGTGCCGTCGTGACGACCCTGCCGATGCTGCAGTGCCGCTACTTCGCTTCGGGCGAATGCCGATCCTGCGCACTCATCGAGACGCCCTACGACGCCCAGCTCGCGGCGAAGGAGGCGCGCTGCCGCGCGCTGCTCCCCGGAGCTCCTGAGGCGGTGTGGCTGCCCGCCTTCAGCGGTGGGGATCGCGGGTTCCGCAACCGCGCCAAGCTGGTCGTGGGTGGCACCGGCGGTCGCCCGGGCGGCATCCGGCTCGGCATCCTTGGACCGTCGGGCGAGGGCGTCGACCTGCGCGAGTGCGCCATTCAGGCTCCGGAGATCGCCGCGGCAATCCCCGTGCTCGCCGCCTTCCTCGAGCGCACCGCTCTTGCGCCGTACGACGTGCCGGCCCGGCGGGGCGAACTCAAGTTCGTGCATGTGACGCTCGCGCCGAGCGGCGAGCTCATGCTGCGCTTCGTGACGCGGACCGAGCACGGGCTCACGACGATCCGCGCCCGTCTGGGCGAACTGCGCGCACTGCTGCCGCAGGCGGCCGTCATCTCGGTCAACCTGCTGCCCGAGCACCGCGCCGTGCTCGAGGGCGAACGCGAGGAGCTGCTGCACGGATCGGCGCTCCGGATGGACCTCGGCCCGGTCGCGCTGCACCTCAGGCCGCAGAGCTTCTTCCAGACGAATACCGTCGTCGCCCGCGAACTCTACGGGCAGGTCGCCTCATGGGTCGCCGGCTGCAGCCCGGCATCGGTGTGGGACCTCTATTGCGGGGTCGGCGGCTTCGCCCTGCACGTCGCGGCTCCGGGGCGAGCCGTGCTGGGTGTCGAACTCAGCGCCGCCGCAGTCGACTCGGCCAGACGATCCGCTAGAGAAGCCGGGCTCCCGGCGCGCTTCGAGGCTGCGGATGCGACGGAGTTCGCGCTCGCCGCGGCGCCCGAGGAGCTGCCCGAACTGGTGATCGTGAACCCGCCGCGGCGCGGCATCGGCGAGGTGCTCGCCGCGTTTCTCGAAGGTTCGGGCGTACCGCGTGTCGTCTACTCGAGTTGCAACCCCGAGTCGCTGGCGAAGGATCTCGCCGCCATGCCGTCGTACGCCCTGCGCGAGGCGCGGGTCTTCGACATGTTCCCGCACACCTCGCATCTCGAGGTCGCGGTGCTGCTCGAGCGCGTCGGCGGGTGATTTCGCCGGTGGGTCAGGCCGCCGGGATCGACGGGTTCGAGGCGGCTCCGCCTCAGCTGATGAAGCCGACCTTGCGACCGGCGTCGCCGCCGAGCTCGACGTAGGCGATCGCCGCAGTGGGCACGAGATACTGCTTGCCCTTGCTGTCGGTGAAGGTCACGAGCGGCTGCTTGCCCTCCGCGAGCGCGGACTCCACGGTCGCGCGCACGTCTTCAGCCGCCGCGTCGGTCTCGAAGCTGATCTCTCGGGGCGACTGAACGATGCCGATGCGAACTTCCACGGGTGCCTCCTGGGTCGACCGCGCCGGGCGCGATGCTGGGTCATTGCTGTTGCGAGTCTACGGTGCCCGACGCGGCCGGCGATGCGAAACCAGCCGTCGTTCGCTCGCAGCAGACTCTGCCCGCTCTGCCCGCGGGATCCGCGCGACGCCGCGTCCCGGGAGGCGTCTCCGGCGGCGTCGGGTAGGGCTGCCCTGGTTATGGTGTAGCAGCCGTCCCCGACTACGGTGCCGGCTGCAGCGTCAGCGTGTCCGCCGTCGCCGCGTCGACCGCCTCGGGGGAGTACGCCCAGGGGCGCTGCACGCCGTTCGCCCAGTCCTTCGTCTGATCGACGTAGTGCGTGTGGAACGCATGGCCGCTCTGCCCGGTCAGGTTCACCCAGTTCGAGGCGTCCCAGTCGCTCACGTCCACGACCATGCGCAGCGAGGGTACGGTCTCCGTCGCATAGTCCTCACCGTCGAGCGTCCAACCCGTCGCGTTCACCACGCCCGAGCCGCCTCCCGTCGGGTACGGCCCACGGTTGAACAGCCATTCGATGGGGGCGATGCCGCTCTCGCCGAAGGTGCCGTGGGTCAGCGGGAGTGCGTGCAGCTTTCCCCAGTTCCACTTCGACTGATCCGTCCCCTGCGTCGCGCTCAGCTCCTCGTAGGCGCGGGTTGCGGCGAGTGCGAGCGCGTCGGCGTCCGGGAGCGCGTCATTCCAGACCGCATTGGTGCTCGAGTTCGCATCGAGTGCGAGTTCGAGCAGCAGGGCGAACCGCGACTGGTCGCTGAGCGGGATATCGTCGCCGAAATGCTGCGCGAACAGAGCGGCCGTCTGTCGCCAGAGCACGTTCGCGTACGCGGCCTCGGACGAGTCCGCATCGTTCTGGCCGTCCCACTCGGCGAGCCCGTCGAGCGCCTGCTGCACCGCCGGGTCGTCGGCAGCGACGTCGGCGTAGAGGGTCTGCAGGGAGCCCGCCGCCGGCATCTGATTATCGAGCTGGATCTCGTGCAGATCGTCGGCGGTCAACGGTCCTGCGGCGATCCGCTGCTCCAGCAGCTCGACGATGCGTGCAGCGCGATACCCGTAGTCCCAGTCCCAGCTGAGCTCGTACGGGTAGGCGTTGCTGACGATCGCGTTGTTCGCCGTCACGATGTAGCCGCTCTCGGGGTTGTAGCTCGTGGGCAGCTCGGCGAAGGGGATGAAGCCCTGCCAGTCGTAGTCGCTCGCCCAGCCCGGCTGCGGCAGCCAGCCGTTCCCCGCGCCGCGGATCGGGAGGCGCCCCGGCGTCTGGTAGCCGATGTTGCCGTCGACATCGGCGTAGACGAGGTTCTGCGCCGGTACGTCGAAGTTCGAGGCGGCGACCCGGAAGTCGTCGAAGCTCTGCGCGAGGTTCAGGTCGAAGATCGCCTGCGCGGTGCTTCCGGGGTCCAACGCCGTCCAGCGCAGGCTGACCGCGAAGTCCCCGCTCGGGGCGTCCCGCTCCAGCTCGTCAGCGTCCTCCTGAGGGTCCGAGACGCCGGGTCCCCAGGCGTGGCGGACCGCGTATCGGGGATCTTCAGCGATGGCCGTGAAGTCCGCGGTGAGACCGGAGAGAATCGGGCCGTGCCCGGTCGAGCGGACCTCGAACGTCACGTCGTCGCCGCCGGCGACTTTCAGTGTCTCGGTGCGGGTGTCGAGCGCCTGCTTCTCTCCGTCGAGCCAGTAGTCTCCGCCGTCGACGCGCTCGATGTAGAGGTCGGCGACATCGGTCGTCAGATTGGTGAATCCCCACGCGACCCGGTCGTTGTGCCCGATCACGATGCCGGGAAGCCCGGAGAAGCTGAAGCCGGCCACATCGAAGGGGCACGCCTCGGTCACGTCGGCGCAGCGCAGCTGCATCTGGTTCCACACCGAGGGGAGCTCCGCCCCGAGGTGCGGATCGTTGGCGAGCAGTGGCAGTCCCGTCTCGGTGTGCTCGCCCGAGACGATCCACGAGTTTGAGCCGATGCCCTCGCCCTGCCCGGTGAGCATCGCGTCGACGACGGCGAGTGCGTCGAGCGCCGTCGCCGCTTCGGAATCCGTGCTGCCGGTGAAGTCTGGTGACTGGGCGTCGGCCCCCGCGGGGGCGACTGAGAACAGCGGCGGACGGACGTCGCCCTCGGCCCGATCGGTATCGCCCCACTCCCGGTCGACGATCACCGGATGCTCGTCGAAGGGGTAGTCGGGGTAGAGCGCGTCGATCTCGGCCGGTCCGATGCGCTGCGCGAGCAGTGCGCGTTCCGTCTCCTCCTCGATGTTGGTGCGCAGATCCCAGGCCATCGCCTTCAGCCAGGCGACCGAGTCCGCGGGCGTCCAGGGCTCGGGTGCGTAGTCGGCGTTCTGCAGGCCGAGCACGGCGTACTCGAGCGAGAGTCGGGCTCCGGAGCGCTGCGCCAGGTAGGCGTTCACGCCCTCGGCGTACGCCTCGTAGTATCCCCGCGTCTCGGCCGGCAGCGCATCGACCTCCTGCTGGGCGATGTCGTGCCAGCCGAGCGTGCGCAGGAACGTGTCCGTGCCCACCTGGGACTCGCCGAAGAGTTCGCTGAGGCGCCCGCTCGTGACGTGACGGCGCATGTCCATCTCCCAGAAGCGGTCCTGCGCGTGGACGAATCCCTGCGCGATGAAGAGATCGCGGGTGTTCGTCGCCGTGATCGTGGGGATGCCGCTCTTGTCGCGCTGCACGGTGACCGTCTGCTCCAGCCCGGCGACGTCGAGCGTGCCGCTCGTCTGCGGCCAGGAGCGCATGACGGTCCACACGCCGAACCCGCCCGCCACGAGGGCGAGCACCAGGAGAGTCGCCAGTGTCCACCCGAGGAATCGCAGCAGTCGACGCTTCTTGCGCTTCGGCCGGGCCTGGGTCGCCTCGGCCTCGCTGATCGGTCCGTCGGGCTGCGTCATCGCGGCTCCTTCGCTCGTGTCGGGGATGCTGCGGCAAGTCTGCCACGGCCCTCCGACATCCGTCGCCGCACCTGTGCGCATTCGACAAACAGGCTTTGACGCTCCTAGCGGCGTCGACCTCTCCACCGCCGGGCTCGGCAACCAGCCCGAGGCCGAGTCGGGCTCGTGCGAGGCGCGTATCAGTATCGATGTCGGAGGTGCATCCTAGGCTTGCAGCATGATCCGTTTCGATCCCTCCCAGGAGCGCGTGCTCGGCCTCGACGCCTCTCGCCACGCCCGCGTGCTCGGTGCTCCCGGCACGGGAAAGACACGTCTGCTCGCCGAGGTGTATGCGAGGGCTTTGGAACTCCCCGGGTGGTCGGAATCCGAGGTGCTCGCGCTGGCGCCGAATCGCCTCGCGGCGGCGTCGCTCCGTGCCGGGATCGAGACACGGATCCCGCATGCGCTCGGCGGTGCTCCCGCGCGGACGCCGGCCTCGCTGGCCTTCGCCGTGCTCGCGGAGGCGGCTGCGGCCACCGGCGAGCCGGCTCCACGGCTGCTCACCGGGACGGTGCAGGACGAGGGGATCGCAGCGACGGTGGAGCGGATGATCGAGTCGGAAGGGGCGACGGGCGCGCTCGTCCCCGAAGTGCTCAGAAGCCCGACGTTTCGCGCGGAGCTCCGAGAATTCTGGCGGGTGCTCGACGATTTCGATCTCGACCCGGATGCGCTCGCGCGGCGGCTCGACGATGCGCGTCACCGCGCTGCGAGCGAGGCCGTGACCGAAGCGCCGGATTCGGGGCTGCTCGATCGATGGGAGTATGCGCTGCGCCTGGTGGCGGAGGCCGGTCGGCGGCTCGCCGAAGACCGTCCGGCGGAGCTGAGCTCGAGCGGCCTGATCCGGGAGGCGAGCCGGTGCGTGAACGCGGGGCGCGTGGCTCCGCCCCGGCTGATCCTGGTCGACGACGCGCAGGAGATCGGTGAGGGGGAGCTGGCGCTGATCGCTTCCTGCGCCGCCGCAGGAAGCCGTGTCTGGTTGTTCGGCGATCCCGACATCGCGACCGAGACCTTCCGAGGAGAGCGTGCTCGTGTGCTGATGGACTTCGCGGCCGAGCTCGGTCGGCGGGGGGTGCGAAGCGAGCCCGAGCAGGTGGTCGTACTCGAGACCGTGCACCGCCACGGTGCGGAGCTTCGCGGTTTCGTCCGGGGGCTCACCTCGCGGCTCGGTTCGGCCGGGATGCCGCGACAGCGCGAGGCCTCCGCCTCGGCGGTGGAACGTACGGGGGACGAGGTGCGGTTCGCGACTGCGGCTTCTCCGTCGGAACAGCTGGGGATCATCGCGCACCGCCTCCGCGCCAGGCATCTGGGGCTAGATGGTCGCGAGCCCCTGCGCTGGGGGCGGATGGCCGTCGTCTGCCGATCGCGCACCGAGGCATCGCGCCTCGCCCGAGGTCTCGCCGCGCATCAGGTGCCGACCGGCGTCACGGCCGGTGGCATCGTGCTGCGCGAGCATCGGGCCGTCAGGAATCTGATTCGTCTGCTGCAGCATGCGCTGGGACTCGCCGCGTTCAGCGCCTCCGATGTCCTCGACCTGCTCGCCGGGCCGATCGGTGGTCTCGACCCGGTCGCGGTGCGCCGACTGCGAGGCGCAGTGATGCTTCTGGAGCGGCGCGATGCGAGCGATGCGGGCCGGGAGGCTCGCGCCACCGATGACGTGCTGCTCGACGCCTTCGCGCACCCCGGCACCGAGCCGCTGGTCGACAGCCGAGGAGGCCGCGCGCTGCGGCGACTCGGCCGCATCGCCGCAGCGGGGGAGGACGATCACCGCAGTGGTGGCACCGCACGCGAGACGCTGTGGGCGCTGTGGAGCACGACGAAACTCGCCGACGAATGGCAGGAGCGGGCGTTGAACGGACGCGGAGGCCGGGCGGACGAAGCGCAGCGCTCTCTCGACGCGACGATGGGGCTCTTCTTCGCGCTCCAGCGGCATGAGGAGCAGGACAGCTCGCAGCCGATCGAGCAACTGCTGGAGGAACTGCTCGAGAGCGCGGTGCCGGAGGACTCCCTCGCACAGCGCGCGCAGCGGGACGCGGTGACCGTCACGACGCCGCAGGGCACGATAGGTCGCGAATTCGACCTCGTGGCCATCGTCGGCGCGCAGGACGGCGCCTGGCCGAACACCCGTGCTCGTGGATCGTTGCTGGGCGCGGTGGCGCTGGAACGATGGCTGCGCGGCGGGTCGGCCGACGACCCCTCCAGGCGGGACACGATCCATGACGAACTCCGGCTCTACGCGCAGGCCTGCTCGCGCGCTTGCGACGAACTGCTGGTGGTCGCGATCAGCGACGAGGATCATCACCCGAGCCCGTTCTTCGGCTTCGGCAGCGCGCATCTCCAGGAGGGGATGCCGAGCTCCCGACTCACGTTGCGCGGGGCGACCGCCGCGATGCGGCGGCGACTGGTAGCGGATCCCGAGGACGGGGACGCCCTCGGCTCGCTCGTCGAGCTCGCCCGCAGCGGGGCACCGGGCGCCCACCCGGACGAATGGTACGGCGTGTCGGCACCCAGCACCGACGCGCCCCTCCACGACCTCGGAGCTCCGGAGTCACGGGTGCCGGTCAGCCCCTCGCAGATGGAACGCGCGGAGACGTGCCCGCTCGACTGGGTGATCGGAGCGCTCGGAGGCGGATCCGGTACCGTCGAGATGAACCTCGGCACGCTGGTGCACCATGCCTTCGAGACCGCGCAGAGCGACGATCCGGAGCAACTGCTCGCCGGCATCCTGCGAGAGTGGCGCAAGCTGCCGTTCGACGCGGACTGGGACGCCGAGCGCGCCCTCGGGACCGCCGCCGAGATGGCGGCAGGACTCGCGGACTACCTACGCGAATTCGAGGCGTCCGACCGCGAACTCGTGGGACGCGAGACCGGCTTCAATGTGCCCCTCGGCGAAGCGGAGCTGCGAGGCAAGGTCGACCGACTCGAGCTGCGGCGACGGTCCGAGGGAGTGGAACTCGCGGTGCTCGACCTGAAGACCGGCGCGAACCCGCCGTCGGGCCCCGCGACCGAGCGGCATGCACAGCTGCAGGCCTATCAGCTGGCCATCGAAACGGGTGCGTTCAGCGAGGCGCTGGAGGCCGCGGAGGGCATAGACCCCGACGGTGTCTCGAACGGCGGAGCTCGCCTGCTCTTCGTGCATCCGAAGGCGACGAAGGGCCGAGGCTTCGTGGAACGCGCGCAGGCGCCGCTGAGCGAGGAGGCGCGGAACGCGCTGGTGCAGCGGGTCGCCGAGATCGCCCGCGTCATGGCCGCAGAGTCGTTCACCGCGCGGGTCGAGCACCACTGCAGCGACTCCTTCAGCCCCGGAGAATGCCGCCTCCACATCATCGAGGCGGTGAGCCACGCATGAACGTCGTATTCCCGGCCATCCGGGTCGCCGAGCTCCTCGCGGGGCCCTCGGCGACGCCCATCCTCCCGACCGATGAGCAGCGCGCGGTGATCGAGCACCCGCTCGGCGGCAGTGCCCTCGTCGTCGCGGGCGCCGGCAGCGGAAAGACCGAGACGATGGCGAACCGCGTCGTCTGGCTCGTCGCGAACGGCCTCGTCGCCCCCGAACAGGTGCTCGGCCTCACCTTCACGCGGAAAGCTGCGGGAGAATTGCGCGAGCGCATCGCCGGCCGGCTCGAGCGGTTCGGTGCCCGGCTCGCAGAAGCCGCGGAGCTCGGCACGCTCGATGCGGCCGAATCCGCACGAGCGAGCGACCTCGGTGCGGCCCTCGCCGACGGGCTGGACCTGCCAGAGGTCAGCACCTACAACTCCTTCGCCGCCGGGGTGCTGCAGGAGTTCGGAGTCGCCGCGGGTATCGCACCGGGTGCTGCGGTGATCGACGAAGCCACGGCCTGGCGCATAGCCCGAGAAGTCGTCCTCACGAGCGAGGACGGCGACCTGGTGGCGAGCGGGCTCCGCACCCCCCAGCTCGTCAAGCACCTGATCGCGATCGACCATGCCGTCGCCGACCACCTCACCTCATTCGAACGAGTCGAGCAGGTCGTCGCGGAGTTCGGGCGCGTACTCGACCTTCCCTACAACGACAAAGACCCCATCGGGGGCCCCGGCGGCAAGAACTACGCGGCAGTCCGCGACGCCGTCGCGAATGTCTCCGAGACGCCGCTTCTCACCCGGCTCGCACGCGAGTTCGCGGCCGAGAAACGGCGGCGTGGCCTCATCGAGTTCTCCGACCAGCTGGCGCTCGCCACGCGAGCGCTCGAACGCTCACCCGACGCGATCGATACTCTGCGCCGTCGCCACCCGGTCGTGCTGCTCGACGAAACGCAGGACACCTCGGTCGGTCAGACCCGGCTGCTCTCGATGATCTTCGCCGGGTCGTCCGTGATGGCGGTCGGGGACCCGCACCAGTCCATCTACGGCTGGCGCGGCGCCTCCGCGGACGGGTTGGCATCGTTCCACCGAGATTTCCGGAGTCCCGGCCGAACCCGCGATGCCGCGGCGCCCGGTGGGGCCACCCTGAGCCTGTCCACGAGCTGGCGGAATCCGGTCGCCGTCCTCGGCTCGGCGAATGCGATCTCCGCGCCGCACGTCGCAGACTCGCCGATAGACGTACCGCGGCTCGCACCGAGACCGGGAGCGAGTACCGGCACGGTCGAATGGCTCTACCCGGAGACGATTCACGAGGAGCGCCAGCAACTCGCCGCCTGGATGGTGCAGGCCCGCGCCGCGCACGTGTCCGAGCACGGCGAGCTGCCGAGCGCGGCAGTGATCTTCCGGAAGCGGCGCCACATGGGCGCGTTCGCTGCAGCGCTCACCGACGCCGGAGTACCGAACCGTATCGTCGGCTTCGGCGGGCTCCTCAGCACACCGGAAGTCACCGATGCCGTGAGCGCGTTGCGCTGCCTCTGGTACGCGGACGCCGGCGGCGACCTCATCCGCCTGCTCGCGGGGCCCCGCTTCCGCATCGGCGTCGCCGACATCGCAGGCCTGCGCGACACCGCCCGCTGGTTCGCGCAGCGCGACGTGTCCCAGCGGCGGCTCAGCGACGAGGACGCGGAGGCGGATCGGGTGCTGCCGGATCCCGACCGGCGGTTCACCCTCATCGACGCGCTCGACCAGATAGCTGCGATCTCGGACCCTCACCATCCCGCACTCGCCGGAATCAGCGACTGCGGCCGGAACCGCCTGCGCGAGGCCGGCGACCTCCTCGCCTCGCTCCGGCAAGGAGTCGGAGGCGACATCGTCGAACTCATCGGTGCAGTGGTGCGCGCGCTCCGCCTCGATATCGAGCTCGAAGCGAACGAGACGCGCGAGCACGACGGGGGAGCGGCCGCACTCGCGAACCTCGATGCCTTCACCGACATCGTCGAGAACTTCCTCGCCATCGATAGCCGGAGCACGCTGCCCTCGCTCCTCGAATGGATCGAGCGGGCCGTCGAAGCGGACGAAGCCGCCGAACATGTCGCCGCCCCCGCACCCGGCACCGTGCACCTCATCACCGCGCACGGGGCCAAAGGGCTGGAATGGGATCTCGTCGCCGTCCCCCGGCTCGTCGAGAGCGAGTTCCCCTCCAGTCCGCGGGACGGCGTCGGATGGCTGCGCAAGGGGCAACTGCCCGACGAGCTGCGCGGCGACGCCGCCGCCCGACCGGAGCTGAACTGGCGGATCGCGACGACCCAGCAGGAACTCAAAGACCGGCTCAACGACTACACTGCGGAACTCAAAGCACGCAACGCGGAAGAAGAACGCCGCCTCGCCTACGTGGCGGTCACCCGCTCAGCCGGCCGATTGCTGCTGAGCGGCTCGTTCTGGGGCGGGCAGCGTGCGGCACGCGCCCCTTCGCCATATCTCCTCGAACTGCAGGAGCACGGCATCCTCACTGGACTCCCGGTCCGGAGCGTGCACGAAGAGGACCCGAGCGAGGCCACCGAGTTCACCCTGCGATGGCCGCTCGACCCGCTCGGCTCCCGGGCCGGTGCCGTATTGCGGGCCGCGGATGCCCTCCGTGCCGAGATCGACTACGAGGACGCGTCAGGTAGAGGAATCGACGAGACCGTGCGCCTGCTGATTGCCGAACGCGATGCGGCGCAACACGGCGGACGCGTGGAAGCGAGCCTGCCCGAACGCATCACCGCCTCCGCCTTCCACGAGTTCGTGGAAGACCCGGAGGAGGCGGAACGGAGGCGACTGCGACCGGTCCCGCAGCGCCCCTACCGCCGCACCCGTATCGGGAACCGCTTCCACGAATGGGTCGAGCGGCGGGCGACGACCGCCACCGGGACAGCGCTCCCGCTCTTCGGCTTCGACCCCGAGGAATGGGATCCGGGCCGGGCGGAATTCGAGCTCGAGCGCGAACTCGAACCGCTCATCGAGTCCTTCGAACGCTCGCGGTGGGCCGACCGGCGCCCGATCGCAGTGGAACTCGAAGTGACCCTCCCGTTCGCCGGCCGCCGACTCGTGTGCAAGCTCGACGCCGTCTACCGCAGCGGGGACGGCAGTGATGCCCGCTACGAGATCGTCGACTGGAAATCCGGTCGTCCGCCCGCGAACGACGCGGAACGCGCCTCGCGCTTCCTGCAGCTCGATCTCTACCGGCACGCCTACGCGCGCTGGGCCGACATCGATCCGGAACGCATCGACGTGTCCCTGTTCTACGTGTCCGAAGCCGTGGAACTGCGCGGAGAGGGAAGCCGCAGCCTGGAGGAGCTCGAACGCCTCTGGCTCGAAGCCGCGGGGACGCTGCCGGCCTAGCTGCCGCTGGCGCTGCCGCTCCCGTGGCCGTTCTCCTCGCCCTGGCGCGCCGGCGCATCGCGGGGGTCCGCGTCGCTCTCGTCGCCGAGGCCGATGGCTTCGAGGAGTTCCAGTGCGTCGAGCGGCTGCGTGGACTCCAGCCCATCCTCATCCCCGTCGCTCGGAGATCCGGCAGGCAGGTCCACGGCCGCGCCGTCATCCGGATCGATGCCCGAACCGCCGGAGTCTCCGACGCCAGGCAGTCCCTCCTCGCCAGCAGGCGCCCGATCCTGGGGCTCTTCGTCGGCGAAGTCGCCGTCGCTCGAGAACATCCGATCCTCGTCGAGGGACTCGTGCTCCGCGGTCTCGGAACGGAGATCCTCCGGCGGATCCGGCATATCGTCGAGCAGCCGCTCCACCTCGTCCGCCGAGGCGATCGTGCGGGACGGGGCGGGATCGCTCATCCCGGTCAATCGGTCGACGAGGCGATCCAGCATCGCGATCGCGTCCTCCACGACCGCATCGTCGTGCGTCTCGACCCCGTGCAACAGCCACCTCGCGACACCGAGCTCGTGATGGAACTGCGCGCGCGCGCGGAGCTCGGCCCCGCCTCCGGTACCGCGCTGCTGCATGTAGCGGGCGAGGACGCTGTCGAGGACTTCGGGGCCCGCCTCGAGCAGCCAGGCGAGATCCACCGCCGGGTCTCCGACCGAGAGCTCATCCCAGCCGAGCACCCCGACCACCTGCTCATCCGCGACCAGCAGGTGGTCCGCGTCGAGGGAACCGTGCACCACGTTCGGGGCGAAATCCCACAACCGGTGCGAAGCGAGCGCGTCGAGCCATCGGCCGTGCACGGTGCCCGGCAGCAGCCGGGTTGCCGCTGCGCGCTCGACGAGGCGGGCCGCGGCCTGGCGCACGTCCTCCGTCTCGCGCACCGGCAGCCCCGCCGACTTCACGAGCGAGAGCGGCAGCCGGTGGATCGCCGCCAGCGTCTCGGCGATCGGTTGCAGCAGGAGGGCGTCGCTCGCGAGATCCGCTGCGACGATGCGTCCCCCGGGGAGAAACGTCGATACGACGGCGCGCGTCTCACCGGCGCGCGTGATCCCGAGCGTCTCGGGCGCTTGGAAGGGCAGCGCGCTGCGCGCACCATCGGCGAGCGCGGCCTGCCCGAGCATCTCAGCCGACTGCCGGACCTCCGCCGACGAGATGCGCGGCACACGGACGATGAGCTCGGCATCCTCCGTCAGGAGCACGGCCGAGCTGAACGCCCCCTCACCGTCGAGGGTGTGTTCGCGAGCGCCCACCACCTGCAGACCCGGCACAGCCGAGGTTGCGAGCGCGGCTAGAGTGAGAGGAGTGCTGGACATACTGACAGCGTAAGCAGCGGTGCCCCGCGAGAGCGAGCGCCACGCGCACGGGATCCGGCACGGTACGGGATTCGCGCGGCGAGGAGGAAACGGATGGGACGCTCGATCCACCCGCCGATGACCGGCGGCTACCTGGATCGCGACGGCCCCACCCGTTTGAGCCCCTCGGCGCTCGATGCGGCGTGGTCCGATCCCGCGGCACGCCTGCTGCGGGTACGCGACGGCCGCATGCCGCTGCGCGCATGGAGTGATCGCGAAGCCCGACTCGACCTCGTCCCGGTCTTCGGGGCGCGCGGCACGGAGCATGTGTATCTGGGGCGCGCTGCGGGCGCGCCCGTGTTCGCGATCGCCATCGAGAGTGACGCGGCAAACGGAGGCGCTGCAGACGGAGACGCTGCAGACGGAGACGACGGGTCTGAAGCGACGGAGAACGCCGAGGCCCCCGGTCGAGACCGGTTGCCGGAACCCCCGGGGGGCTGGAGGCCGCCGCTGGAGTTCGGCGGACTGCTCGAGCCGCTCGAGGCGGAACTGGTGGCGGCGGCGTGCGCGATCCTCGCCTGGCACGGCACGGCCGGATTCTCGGCGCGCGACGGCGCCCCCACCAGTCCGACGAGCGGCGGGTGGTCTCGCACCGACCCGCACGGCGGCGAGCACTTCCCCCGGATGGATCCGGTGGTCATCGTGCGCGTGGAGCACGAAGAACGGCTCCTGCTCGGCTCGAATGCGCTCTGGGAGTCCGGGCGCTTCTCGCTGCTCGCCGGGTTCATCGACGCGGGGGAGTCTGCCGAAGAAGCCGTCGCGCGAGAGATCTTCGAAGAATCCGGACTGCGCGTCGAAGCTGCTCGGTACATCGCGTCGCAGCCGTGGCCGTTCCCGCGATCCTTCATGCTGGGTTTCAGCGCCCGGCTCGCGGAGGGAGTCGATCCAGAGAAGCTGGTCCCCGACACGACCGAGCTCTCCGAGCTGCGCTGGTTCACCCGTGACGAGTTGCGCGATCCGCCTCCCGGTATCCGCCTCCCGGCGCCGGTCTCTATCGCCCGCTGGCTCATCGACCGCTGGGTAGCGGAGGACGACGCTTCCGGTGAAGCCGCGGGGACCCTGGACACGGGGCAGGCCGCGGCCCCGGGCGCAGCGGAGCGGGCCAGGGATGACTGAGGATCTGCTCGGGGGACTCGACCCGGAACAGCGGCAGATCGCGGAGTGCCTGCGCGGCCCGGTCTCCGTGCTTGCCGGCGCCGGCACCGGGAAGACCCGGACGATCACCCATCGGATCGCGCACGGCGTGCGCTCGGGAGTGTACGCGCCGGATCGAGTGCTCACGGTGACGTTCACGCGAAAGGCGGCCGGCGAGCTGCAGGCGAGGCTGCGCGCGCTCGGTGCGGAAGGCGTGGCGGCGCACACCTTCCACAGTGCTGCCCTCGCGCAGCTCGGCCACTTCTGGCCGCAGTTCGTCGGCGGCTCCGCGCCGCAGATCCTCAGTGGCGGCAAGGTCACCGTGCTCTCCCAGGCAGCGGAATCCCTGCGCCTGTCGCTTCCGGTCGACACGCTGCGCGACGTCGCCGCCGAGATTGAGTGGCGCAAGGTCTCGATGCTCAGCCTCGAGGGCTATGCCGCGCTCCTCCGGTCGGAGGACGCCGAGGCCGCAGCGCGCACACCGCCGGACGGCGTCACCGTCGAGCATCTGCTGGACTTGCATGAGGCTTACGGCCGTATCCTCGACGAGCGCCGACAGATCGATTTCGAGGACGTACTGATCCTCGCGACCGGTCTGCTGGAGTCCGAACCGCGCGCCGTCATGCAGGTGCGCGAACGGTATCGCTTCTTCACGGTCGACGAGTATCAGGACGTCAATCCGCTGCAGCACGCGCTGCTGCGGGTCTGGCTCGGCGACCGCGACGACGTCTGCGTCGTCGGCGACGCGAGCCAGACGATCTACAGTTTCACCGGTGCGAGCAGCTCGTACCTGCTGCGTTTCGGGCGAGAGCACCCGAACGCGCGAGAGTTCCGACTCGAACGGAACTATCGGTCGACCGAGCCGATCGTGCGCGTGGCGAACCGGCTCATGCGAGGCCGTCCCGGCGCGCTCGTGCTCCAGGCCGTACGCGGAGAGGCGATCAGCGCGGCGGCGAACCGTACAGTGGGCAGCTCGCCGGACAGTGCAGCGCGCAGCACGACGGTAGACGGCGCAACGGGGCCGGGAGACGCGCCGCCGGCCTGCGAATGGTTCGCGAGCGAGCAGGACGAGGCCGAGGCGGTCGCGGCCTCGATCCGCGGTGCGGTCGCGGCGGGTACACCGGCCAGCGAGATCGCGGTCCTGTACCGCACGAACGCGCAGTCGGCGGCCATCGAGGCTGCCCTGGAGCGGGCAGGGGTCGACGTCCGTGTGCACGGTGCGCAGCGGTTCTTCGATCGGGCCGAAGTGCGTCAGGCCGTCATGGTGATGCGCGGGCAGGCGAAGGTGGCCGACGAACGTCCGCTCTTCCAGATCGTGAGCGATGTGCTTCGCGCCTGCGGCTGGCAGACCGCCCCGCCGGAGGGAGCCGCCGCGCGGGAGAAGTGGCAGGCGCTGAACGCCATCCTCGCCCTCGTCGACGAGCAGCCGCCGGGCACCGGCGTGCAGGAGTTCAGCGAGGAGCTGCTCGCGCGGTCCCGGGCGCACCACGAACCGACGCTCGACGCAGTCGCGCTCAGCGCTGTGCACGCCGCGAAAGGGCTCGAATGGTCCCTGGTCCACCTGATCGGGATGAGTGAAGGCGTGCTGCCCATCGTCTACGCCGATACGGAGACGGCGATCGACGAAGAACGGCGTCTCGCGTACGTGGCCATGACCCGGGCGCGGGATCGGCTCCGCATCTCCGGCAGTGCCGGTGGAGCCCGCTCGCGACGTGCGCCCTCGCGATTCATAGCGGAAGCCGGGTTATCGTTCGCGCGGTGACCGCCGGAGCCGCTTCGTGCGCCGGGTGAACAGGGCGAATCGCGTCGATCGGAGTGGAGGCTGTGATCGCCGGGTTGGACGAGCCGGTCCGTTCGAGCGCGCATCCGCACTCGCGGTGCGGTTCTACGGGTTCGGCCTCGATCCGGTGCAACGGCAGCCCGTCCTGCACGGGTATGCGATAGCGCACCCTCCCCAGGCTCTCGTGGCCGGCGCGCCACCGCCGGACGAGGGCGACGGCCTGCGCCGCAGCGGTCTCCGCGCAGGCCGTGGTCTCGCTCGCCGGTATCTCGCCGAGCAGCTGCGCCGCGAGAACGGGTAGCGCCGGGTCGGCATCGGTGTCCCCGAGCTGTATGCATGCGGCGCACGGATCGGCGGGATCGGAGATGAGCGGGCCGACCAGGATGCTGCGGTCGGTGAAGCGGACCAGGAGTCGGGGCGGACCCTTCGGCGGTGGCGGATCGGTCCCGAAGGACGGGGCGAGATAGCGCTCGATCGCGATGACGAGACCGGGTCGCCGGAACCGCTGGTACGTCGGCGCAAGCGATCCGGGAGCCGGGTCGAGGGTCGCGCTCGGATTCGAGTCGTGGGCCGAGCCGAAGCCGGCACGGACGCAGGCCTCGCGGAAGTGCGTCGCGAGGTGCTGCGGTCCGGTTGTGAGAACGTCGAGACGTGCGGGCGGTGAGGTGCTCAGCGCCCTCGGCCCTCCGACGGGCAGATGCCGCAGCGCGGTTTCGAGCCGACCGACGAGGTCGAGCCAATCCATCGGGGTCGCGCCGAGACGGCACAGGGTCTCTTCGAGTCGATCGCTGCGGATCCCGGTCTGCAGTGCACCGAGGAGTCGCTGCACCGTCGCGGAGGGCCGGTCGATCCGTACTTCTGCGCGCTCGAAGCCGAGTCTCAGCGTGCGCTCGTCCTCCCAGCACAGCGGGAGATCGGGATCGATGCGGGTGATGGTGGGAGGCATGTCTCAAGCCTGTACCCGAGATCCTCGCGGACCGCGTCTATGCACAGGTCCGAGCGCGAATGCGCGGAAATCGCCCAGTGCGCCCGGGTTGTGAACGCCGAGTCGGCGCCTTTCCGGGTCAGCGCCTCTCCGAGTCCGCGTGCACCGATGGTCGGCCCTCGCCCACCGGGCTCGATGGGTATGCCCGGCCGGATACGGATCAGACCGGAGCCGGCCCGTCTCCCGGTGCACCGGGCGCGCCGTCGTCTGATCCGTTTTCGCCGGGCTCCGCACCGCGAGAACCTTCGCCTTCCCCGGCCGGCGGCAGCTCTCCGCTGAGCAGGCGTGCCAGCTCACGGTCGAACTCGTCGGGTTCGGCCCCTCGGGGCTCGGTCCCGCTGAGTCCCAGACGCTCGAGCAGGCGGGCGGGATGATCCAGTTCCTCCGCAGTCGGCAGCAGATCGGGGTGCGCCCAGAGGCCGTCGCGCCGGCTCACGCCGCCGCGCTCCGCGACGAGACGCCACACCGCCGCGGCCTCGCGCAGGCGCCGCGGGCGGAGCTCCAGGCCGACGAGCGTGCTGAACGCGTGCTCGGCGGGGCCGCCGGTCGCGCGTCGTCGCCGAACCATCTCGCCGATCGCGTCGGCCCCGGGCAGCCGGGTCACCGCGTCGGCCGTCACCGCATCCACCCAGCCGTCGATCAGCGCGAGCATGGTCTCGAGCCGGGCATGCGCAGCCTCCTGCTCGGGGGTCTTCGGCGGGATCAGCGCACCGCTCGAGAGCAGATCCTGCATCGCAGCGGTGTCCGAAGGATCGAGATCCCGCGCCAGCTCTTCGATACGGCCGGTATCGATCCGCATGCCCTGCGCATAGTCGGTGATCGCCGTGATGAGGTGCAGCCGGAGCCACTTCGTGTGCCGGAAGAGCCGGGCGTGGGCCAGCTCGCGCACTGCCAGGTAGAGCGTCACCGCTTCGCTGTCCTGCTCCAAGCCCTCGGCGAAGGCAGCGACACCGCTGGGGATGAGGGCTCCGCCCTCGCGCCCCGGGCCGGAGAAGAGCGGGATCCCGACGTCGCCGCCGGCCGCGACCTCGCGCGAGAGCTTCCCGACCACCTGGCCGAGCTGCATCGCGAACAGGGCGCCGCCGACGCTGCGCAGCACCGGCCCGAATCCTCCGAGCGCTCCCGAGAGCTCCTCTGGAAGCTGCCCCTCCAGTGCATCCATCAGTGCGCGCGAGATCGACTCCGCGACCGGCTCCGCCAGGCTGATCCAGGTGTCCACGGTCTGCTGCACCCACTCGATGCGGGAGATGGCGCGCGGGGCGTCGGGGGACTGGCCGACCTCGGTGACCTCGTCGAGCCACAGCGTCGCCACGGGGAATGCGCGCAGCACCGGCGCTGGATCGGCGGCCGTGCCGCCCTCGCTCGCGACGTCGATCGCGGTGCGTCGCGTCGTACTCCAATCGATGCCCTCGCTCGGGTTCTGCATCGCCTGCTGCAGCGTGGCGAACAGCCCCTGCAATGCGGACTGATCACCGGGCAGACCGGCGGCCTTGGCGAATGCCGCCGGGTCGAAGCCCGTGCCGGAAGCCGCGCCGCCGCCCGAGAGGAACTCCTGCAGCATCCGCTGCAGCTCGTTCATCGCGTCGTCGCTCGCGGCCGCGTCGTCGTCGTTCTGGCTCATGCTTCAACGCTACGGGAAAAGCCGCAGAATCGGCTGCTAGATTGGGCGCTCGCCGGAGTGCAGGTTGCGCTTACTGCGAACAGGGAAGGCGAAGCATGTCGGAGGTCGACGGGAGACGGAGGCGCGGTCGCGGGCGCCTGTGGCCGGCGATCGCAGCGGTCGCGATCCTGATCCTGCTCGCCGCAGTGACGCCCTCGCCCTATGCGATCGAGCGGCCCGGGCCCGTGGTCGACGCCTTCGGGTCGATCGAGGTCGGTTCCGAGACGGAGACCCCGGTCATCCGTATCGACGGCGCGGAGACCTACCCGACCTCGGGGGAGCTCAACGTGCTCAGCGTCTCGATCTCGGGCACCCCGGATCGGCCCGTCGATTGGCTCTCGCTCGTGGGGACGCTCTTCGACCCCACGAGGACCATCGTTCCGCTGGACGCGCTCTTCCCCGAGGGGCTGACGTCCGAGCAGCGGACCGAGCAGAACGCCTCAATGATGAGCGCCTCGCAGCTCTCCGCGACCGCCGCCGCGCTGAAGCGACTGGGCGAGCCGGTGGAGCCGCGGCTCCGAGTGGTCGGCGTCGACGAGGCGGGGCCCTCCGCGGGAGTGCTGCGCGAAGGCGATGCGATCCGGCGAGCCGACGATGAGCCGGTGACCGGCCTCGAAGAACTCCGGGAGGTCCTCGGCCGAGCAGCCCCGGGGCGAGCGGTGCGCCTTGAGATCATGCGCGACGACGCGATCGAGCAGGTCGACGTGGAGCCCGAGACGGGCGCCGATGGCACGCGCCTGCTCGGCGTCACCGTGACGGAGGACTACTCGTCCCCCTTCGACGTCGAGCTGGAACTCGACGAGATCGGTGGGCCGAGCGCGGGCCTGGTCTTCGCGCTCGCGATCTACGATCTCCTGACACCGGGGGAGTTGACCGGGGGAGCCGTCGTCAGCGGGACCGGCACGATCGATGCGGATGGGGCCGTCGGTGCGATCGGGGGTCTCACGCAGAAGATCTGGGGCGCCTCGCTGGCGGGTACCGAAGTGATGCTCATGCCGATCGAGAACTGCGCCGACGTGCCGGATCGGCTGCCCGACGGCATGCGGATCGTGCCGGTCGGGACCCTCGACGAGGCGATCGCGGCGCTCGAGACGATCGAGGGCGGCGAGGATCCGGCCGGGCTCGAACGCTGCGCCGCCGACTCCGCGACCGGGTCCGACTGACGCGCCGGACCGGTCCGGGGTCGCACCTGCTCGCCACCCGGGGTCTCCGTCCGGGTGATTGTCAGAGGCCACCGCTAGGGTGGAGGCGACCTGTTTCGAACCCCTCCTGGAGATCCTCGACGTGACCGACCAGAGCATCGACGCCCCGCCGGCCAAGCGCCGCATCTCGCCCATCGCCGTGACGGTGGTGATCGTCGCGGTGCTGATCCTCGGATTCCTCGGGGCGGCCTCGGTCATCACGGAAGTGCTGTGGTACCAGCAGCTCGACTTCCTCCCGGTGCTCACGACGCAGTGGATCGCCGCCGGAGTCATGTTCCTGATCGGATTCTTCGCCATGGCGGTGCCGATCTTCCTCTCCATCGACATCGCCTACCGGAAGCGCCCGGTCTACGCGAGACTGACCGGGCAGCTCGATCGCTATCAGGATCTCATCGAGCCGCTGCGGCGAGTGATCAAGTGGCTGCTGCCGGCGGTCATCGGACTCTTCGCCGGCTTCGCCGCCGCGACCCAGTGGCAGCGCGCCCTGCTGTGGATGCACGCGGCACCCACCGGGACGACGGACCCGGAGTTCGGGCTGGACGTGTCCTTCTTCCTGTTCGACCTGCCGTTCTGGCGCGGTGTCGTGGGCTTCGCCTCCGCGGTGGCCCTGCTCAGCCTGATCGTCGGCGTGGCGACGAGCTACCTCTACGGCGGGATCACCTTCTCCGGCCGAGATGTGCGGGTCTCGAAAGCGACGCGGATCCAGAGCGCCGTGCTCGCCACGCTCTACCTGCTGCTCCAGGGCGTCAGCCTCTGGCTCGACCAGTACGCGGTGCTGACCGACTCGACGGGACGGTTCACGGGCGGAACCTTCTCGGGGGTGCACGCCGTGATCCCCGGTAAGCAGATCCTCGCCGGGATCGCCGTGCTCGTCGCGGTGCTCTTCCTGGTGACCGCGTTCACCGGCAAGTGGCGACTGCCCGTGATCGGCACGGTCCTGCTCCTGGTCTCCGCGCTGGTCGTCGGCGCCGGGTACCCCTGGGCGGTGCAGACGCTCCAGGTGAAGCCCGATGAGAAGACGATGGAGAACGAGTACCTCGCGCGCAACATCGCGGCGACGCGGGCGGCATACGGCGTGGACCACGTCGAGGTCGAGCGTTATGACGCGACCACGGACGCCGAGCCCGGTCAGCTGCGCAGCGATGCCGTCGCGACAGCGAACATCCGCATCATCGATCCGGCCGTGGTATCGCCCACTTTCGCCCAGCTCGAACAGGTCAAGCAGTACTACCAGTTCCCGGACCAGCTGAGCGTCGACCGGTACGAGATCGACGGCAAGGTCGAGGACACGGTCTCCGGGATCCGCGACATCGATATCTCCGGCCAGACCGGCTGGTACAACCGGACCCTCGTCTACACGCACGGGTACGGCCTCGTCGCCGCCTACGGCAACCAGCGGACCAGCGGCGGCGAGCCCGTGTTCATCGAGAGCGGCATCCCGACGAGCGGCAAGCTCGGCGAGTTCGAGCCGCGCGTCTACTTCGGTATGCACTCGCCCGACTACTCCATCGTCGGCGGTGAACGAGACACGCCGATCGAGCTCGATTACCCGGCGGACGACGAAGCCGCCCCCGACGACGCGGAGACCCCTGCCGATGACACCGACGCCGTCGCCGATGGCGACGATTCGACGGGCTCCGAGAGCACGGAGCCCGAGACGACGGAGTCCGAGACCACAGCCGAGAGCGGCGAGACGGTCGAGGTCGTCGCGGATGCGGACGGTTCCCGGCAGAACCTCACCACGTTCTCGGGCGACGGAGGGCCGAAGCTCGACAATATCTTCACCAAGCTCATCTACGCGCTGAAGTTCCAGGACATGGAGGTCGTGCTCTCGGGCGCCGTGGTCGACGGCTCCCAGGTCCTCTACCATCGCAGCCCGGTGGAGCGCCTGCAGAAGGTCGCGCCCTATCTGACGGTCGACTCCGCGCCCTACGCCTCGGTGGTCGACGGCCGCATCGTCTGGATCGTCGACGGCTACACCACCTCCAACGATTACCCGTACAGCGAACGGCGCGACATGAGCCGCATGATCGCCGACGCGGATAATCCGAGCGGCGGACAGTACCCGAACGGGGTCAATTACATCCGCAACTCGGTGAAGGCGACCGTCGACGCCTACGACGGCTCTGTGAAGCTCTACGCCTGGGACGAAGAGGATCCGCTCCTGAAGGCCTGGGGCGAGATCTTCCCCGACACGCTGCACAGCGTCTCGGAGATGAGCGGTGACCTGCTCAGCCACGTCCGCTATCCGAGCGACCTGTTCAAGGTACAGCGCGAGATTCTCGCCACGTACCACGTCACCGATCCAGGGGCGTTCTTCTCCGATGAGGATGCTTGGCGCACCCCGAACAACCCGGTGTCGAACGGGACGACGGCGGCGACCGCCGCCACGGCCACGACCGGAGCGACAGGTGCGACAGGTACGACTACTGAAACAAGCACGGCGCGCAGCGATGCGTTGAAGCAGCCGCCGTACTACCTGACGCTCGCCGCCGGTGCGAACGCGGATCCGAACTTCTCCATCTACTCCACCTATATCCCCAGGGCCGAGGGCGCCAACGCGCGCGATATCCTCACCGGCTACCTGGCGGCGAACGCCAATGCCGGCTCGGAGGACGGGAAGGTCTCGAGCGACTACGGCAAGCTCAAGCTCTTGACGCTGCCGAAGAGCACCAGTATCCCGGGCCCGGGTCAGATGCAGAACAACTTCACCACCAACAGTGAGGTCTCGAGACTGCTGAACCTGTTGCGTCAGGGCGAGAGCAAGGTCATCAGCGGCAACCTGCTCACACTTCCGGTCGGCGGCGGTCTGCTCTACGTGCAGCCCGTCTACGTGAGGGCGTCGTCGGGTACGAGCTTCCCGATCCTGCAGAAGGTGCTGGTCTCGTTCGGCGAGGAGATCGCGTTCGAGGACACGCTCGATGCCGCGCTCGACGAACTGTTCGGCGGGAACTCCGGTGCGCCCGCAGGAGACGGGGATATCGACGATCCCGGAACCGGCGAGGAGCCCGGCACCGAGGATCCGGGATCCGAGGGATCCGGCGGAGACACGCCGGATCTGGAAGAGGCCCTGCGCGACATGGAACAGGCGATCGCCGACCGCGATGCCGCCATGAAGGACGGCGACTGGAGCGCGTACGGAGAGGCGGACGAGCGGTTGCGCGACGCCCTCGAGCGCGCGCTGCGGGCGGGGTAGCGCACGACAGCCGGGCGGCGGTCCGCCGGGCGGTCCGCCGCGCTCAGCCGGCCCGGCACGGCTGACGGGGGTCTCCGTGCCGGGCCTCTTCTTCGGCGGAATCGAGCATACGGACGACGGCACAGCGATAGGATCTGGAGTACGGCGAATCCGCCCGAAGACTGCCGACTGGATAGCTGAGGAATTCGATGACCGATACCGCCTCTGAGTCACCCGCCAAAGGCGCACGGCTCGCCCTGCTGGTCGGCGGCCTCGCGGCTGTCGGTTTCGGCGTCGCCGTGCTCGTCTGGCCGACCAAGACCGCCGTCGCGCTCACCGGCGTCATCGCCGTGTACGCGGTCGTCGCAGGCATCGTCTATGCCGCGCTCGGCCTCTTCTCCAAGGGCATCGGTGCGGGCGGGCGCATCGGCCACGTGCTTCTCGGCGTGCTGTATGTCGTTGCCGGCGTGTACGCATTCGGTTCGCTGAAGCAGTCGGCCGTATTCCTCGCGCTGTTCCTCACGATCATGGTCGGCGTCATGTGGGTGGTCGAGGGCTTCACCTCGCTCTTCACCCTGGGACAGTCGGGCTCCAAAGCCCTCACGATCACCTTCGCCATTCTCTCGGTCATCGCGGGCTTCACCCTGCTGAGCAGCCCCCTCTGGGGTGCGGTATTCCTGTGGTGGTTCCTCGGAATCGCGCTGGTGGTGCTCGGCGGGTTGAACGTGATCCGCTCGATCACCGGAAAGAAGGCGTGAGCGATGGCAACCGAGCAGTTCGCCGGCCCCGTCGACTACCTCGTCTTCGCGTTCGATGAGCACGCCGACCTCGGCACCGGGTTCAAGGCGGTGCTCGACCGCGTACAGGAAGGCGTCATCGAGATTCTCGACATCGAGCTCGTCTCCCGTGACGGGAGCGGCGCACCGGTAAGGCGCACGTTCTCGGAGCTGGACGGAGCCTCCGGGATCGACCTCTCGGTCTTCGACGGCGTCGAGAGCGACATCCTCGATGAGGACGACCTCGCGGGCATCACCGCAGAGCTTCGGCCGGGGCAGATCGCCGTTGCGGTCGTGTACGAAGACCGATCCCTCGCTGTTGCGGCTGATGCGTGGGCGTCTGCGGGCGGGGTCGAACTCTTCTCCGGCGGCATCGACGTCAACGAGCTCGGACGTAAGCTCGAAGAAGGGGCGCAGCCATGAGTCTTCTCCGCACCGCGGTACGAGCATCCGTCGCGACTCGCGTGATCGGCAGCACCCATCGCCGCCAGCAGCAGAGATGGGCGGCTCAGGACGCCGCAGCGGCTCAGAATGCCGCACCTGCCGCACCGGCTGCTGCTTCGGTGCCCGACGCGCAGCCGTCGTCTGGCGGCGCGTCCGTGCTGGACCAGCTCACTCAGCTCGGGCAGCTCCGCGACGCGGGAGTCCTCACCGATGCCGAGTTCGAGGTGCAGAAGCAGCGGATCCTCGCGTCTTCCTGAGAGTCGGGATGCGGCCGTCGACCGATGAGCCGGGGCACGCCCGGAACGAGTGCGCGCCGGCTCTGCGCCTGTTCGCTGCACCGTAGCTTCAGGCGTAGCAGAGTCCTCGACGGCCGGGAATCATCCAGGTGAGGCCGATCTCCACGGGTGCGCCCTGTGCTCGGGCGGCACAGGGCGCAGACGTGCCCTGGCGTTTGCCGCTCACATGGGGCGTGGGCGCCCTGGTCGAAGAAGCCTGATCCGGCTGCCGGGGGTACCGATACGAGGAGTGCGCGGGTAGCCCGGTACTCCCGGGGGTACGTGGGCCGAACCGGCCGGAGCGGGCAAGCGAAAGGCCCCTGATCAAGTGTTGAAACACCTGATCAGGGGCCAATCTCATCGTTGCGGGGGCAGGATTTGAACCTACGACCTCCGGGTTATGAGCCCGGCGAGCTACCGAACTGCTCCACCCCGCGGCACAAGAAATAACTCTAGCACGCCCCGACCGACTGCGCGAATCGAGCGCCGTCAGCGCCGGGCAATGCTGTGGATAGCTTCTCCGGGTGCTCGCACGTGCCGCGCATCCTGGGTGCTCACCGATGAAGGGACACCCATGATCAGAACGACCGCACGCCCGCGCCGCAGACGGATTGCGCTGCCCGCGGTACTCGCCCTGGTGATCGGCCTCGGCCTGCTCACCGCACCGGTAATCGGTGCACCATCCGCCGAGGCGGCGACGGAGGGGCGGATGCTCGAGATCGGCGGTTGGCCGGTCGGCGCCTTCCGCAGTTCGTCCGGCGAGTACGTCTACTGCGTCGAGCCCGGGGCCGTCGAGCCCAGCGGTGCGCAGAAGTCTGCGCGGACGGTGAGCTCGCTCCCGGCCTACAGCGCCTACACCTTCGACCAATCCGGCTGGAAGGGCACGGTCACGAGCGGAGCCCTGAGCGGTAAGCGGCTCCGGCAGATCAACTACGTGCTCTGGGAGCACGGGCGCACGAAGAGCAAGGCGAAAGCGGTCGCGGTGCAGCTTGCGGTCTGGATGCTGCGCGGTGACCCAGGGGCGGAGGCCTGGCTGGATCACCACCTCGGCTGGGTGCGGGCCAACGGCGGCAAAGCCTACATCGATCGGGCTCGCGAGCTCGTCGCCGAGGCGCAGGCGCAGGCGGTGGTCGCAGTCGCACCGAAGCCGAAGCCGCTCCGGATCGAGCCGGACGAGGCGGATCCGACGACCGGCACCGTCGCCTACCCGGCAGGCACGACCGAACTGCGCATCGACGGCGGTGCCTTCGACAACGGTGGCGAACTGTTGAAGGTGAGCGGCGGCAAGGCCGGCCGGGCCACGTGGACGGCGACTCCGCACGACGAGGAGTGGCAGGGGGAGCAGGTCGTGTCGATCACGGGCAACTGGAAGCTCAAGGCCGCCGGGTGGCCGGCGAAGGTCAGCGTGCAGCCGCCCGTCGTCGCGCTGCAGCAACGGCTCGCCGCGGGGATCGGGCCGGTGACCAGCACCTTCTCCGGGCGTCTTTCCACCACCGAGCGGACCGATATCGCCTTCGAGCCGGTGCTCTCCACACTGGTCGAGGAACGGATGCTATCCGCCGACGGCGACCGCTTCTCGGATACCGTCGAGTTCGAGATCGCAGACGGTTCGGCACCCTGGCCGAGCCGGGAAGGGGACGACGGGCAGATCGAGTACGCACCGGTACTCGCACAGGGCACAGTGTACGGTCCGTTCGAGGCCCCCCAGGAGCCCGGCGACGACGTGCCCGACGATGCCCCGACCGCGGGGGACGCTGCAGTGATCGCCGAGCACGGTCCCGGCGAGTATCGCGTCGAGAGCACTGCCGGCCCCACCGGACCCGGCTACTACTACTGGGTCTGGCGGATCCGCGAGGAGGAGCAAACCGCGGAACTGCGAGAGGCGGACTTGCTGCCGCAGGGGTACGACTTCAGCGACGACTTCGGACTGGTGGACGAGGGGCATGTGGTCCCGACCGGGTTGCGCTGGGACACCGAGCTCGAAGAGCGGGTGCTCGATGCGGGCGATGCCGTGCTGCGCGACCGGCTCACGGTCGAGCCCCACGGAGGGGTCTGGCTGAGAGACGAGTCCGGCGACCGGATCCCCGCGGTCATCCGCCTCACGGTGTACGGATCCGATACCGAGCCCGCTCGGGCGGCGACGGCACCGGAGGACGCGAGAAGACTCACCGAGGCCCGCGTCGAGGTGGATCGGCCGGTCGACGGCGGGGTGGTCGTGGATCCGATCGAGCTGCCCTCGGATACTCGAGGGTGGGTTACGGTGCAGGCGTGCCTGTACGCGGAGGACCAGCCCGAACGCTGGCGCGGCTACACGGAGGAGTGGTGCGACGACTACGGGATTCCGGAGGAGACAGCGCGCATCTCGGAGCCCGAGCAACCCGGGCAGCCCGAGGAGCCCGCGCGTCCCGATGATCCGGAGCTCGCCCTGACGGGTTCCGATGGCGACTCGATGCTCAGCGCGGGAGTGCCGCTCGTCGGACTCGGGCTGCTCGGTTCCGGAGCCGGTGCTCTGCTGCTCGGCGGCCTGCTGCGACAGCGTTCGAGAGGAGGGGCGCGCCACTACGGACTCCACCATCCCGGTCGCTGAGGAACACGGCCGTGCGCACGGCAGGGGTGGGCGAACCCCCGCCGTGCGCACGGGAGCGTGAACCGGGCAGTACTGCGAAGCGTCGATGGTCGCGCAATCGTCACCGCAGCACGCCCCGTCCACGAATCGTGCGCTTCGAGGAATCCGGAGTCCGGATATCCAGGGAGTGTGCAGAGGTCGTATATCCCATTCATAGGTTTGCCCGGCAAGCTGGCAGCACGAGAAAGGGAGACCCGATGAGCACCACCCCCGACGAGCCTCAGGCAGAACCGCAGCCGCAGGCGGACCCGCAGCCGCAGCCAGAATCGCCGTCCCCGACGGAGCCCGGCACTCAGGCGGACACTCAGCCCCCGGCACCCGCCGGCAGCGAGCCGGTGGACGGGCGAGAAGTCCCGGCTCAGCACACGCCGCAGACCCCGGAATCCCTCGCAACTCAGGAGACGACTCCGTTGCCGGATGCTCACGCGCCCGCGGCATCGGTCTCGTCGCAGTACCCGGGTCAGGTGCACGCGTCGACTCCGGTGCAGCACGAGGCCTTTGCGCAGCCTGAAGCCTCAGCGCAGGTCTTCGGCGCCGCCGAGCCCGCGAGCCCCGCACAGCAGCACTTCTCGGCCGCGTCGCAGCCGCAGCATGCCTCGGCCCCGCATGCGTATTCGGGTGCTCCGGCCTTCTCCGACCCCCGGTACCCGCAGTCGGTCGCTTTCGAGTCCGGTTCGCAGACGGCGCCGGCGCAGCAGCCCCAGACCTCGCATTCGCAGCAGCAGCAGCCCCGCCGGCAGGCCGGGCTCGTCGCCGGTATCGCCATCGGCGCACTGATCGGCGGACTGGTCGGCGGCGGTGCTGCGGCGGTCGTCGCGCACAACTCCTCGGGCTCGACAACGGTGCAGGCGCAGCCGAGCGCCGGCGGTTCGCTGACCCTCGACAATCTCGACAGTGCGACCGCGATCACGGGCGTGGCCGCCGTCGCCACGCCGAGCGTCGTCACGCTCCAGGTCTCCAGCGGCTCGGGGGCCGGTACGGGATCCGGCGTGATCTACTCGGCCGACGGCTACATCATCACCAATGCGCACGTCGCCACCCTGGAAGGCGCGACGTCGAACCCGGAGATCCAGGTTCAGCTGAGCGACGGCACCCTGCTCCCGGGAACACTGGTCGGCTCGGATCCCTTCGCCGACATCGCGGTCGTGAAGGTGGATGCGACCGATCTGCCGCCGATCGCCGTCGCGGATTCCGACAAGATCAACGTCGGCGACCTCGCGGTCGCGATCGGCGCCCCGCTGAGCCTGTCGAACACCGTCACGAGCGGTGTCGTCAGCGCGCTCAACCGTGGGATCTCGGTATCGAGCTCGATGGTGCCCGACGAGCAGGAGCAGCAGTCCCAGGACGGCGAGCAGTACCAGGAAGAGAGCCCCTTCCCCTGGTTCCAGTTCGAAGGCCCGAACGGTGAGCAGCAGCAGCCTCAGCAGAAGCAGCAGTCGAGCGCCGGCACGCGCGTCGCCATCCCGGTGATTCAGACCGACGCGTCGATCAACCCCGGCAACTCGGGAGGTGCGCTGCTCAACGCCAACGGCGAGCTCATCGGCATCAACGTTGCGCTCGCATCGGCGAGCAGCAGCAGCGAAGCGGCGGGCTCCGACGGCCTCGGCTTCGCGGTCCCCGCGAACTTCGCCGTGCGCGTCGCCGACGCGCTGATCGCCGGCGAGCGCCCGTCGCACGGCCTGCTCGGGGTCGTGCAGACGAGCGACAGCGGCAACTCGACCGCCGCGGGCGGGGTGATCGGCGAGGTCACCTCGGGCAGCCCGGCCGACGACGCCGGCCTGCGGGCGGGCGACGTCATCACCTCGGTCAACGGCGTACGGGCAGACTCCTTCACCACGGTCACGGCTCTCGTGCGGATGTACGCCGCGGGCACCGAGATCACGATCGGCTACAACCGCGACGGGCAGCAGCTCGAGACCCAGGTCACCCTCGGCGAGCTCGACTGGTAGCCCGCGACTTCGCGACAGCGGGCGCCGTCCATCCTCGAGGTGGGCGGCGCCCGCTGCGTAGACTGGTCGGATGACCACGACCGCCCGATTCGGCTTCGCGAGCGGAAATCTCGCCAAGATCTGGGCAGTGCCGAAGTACGTCTTCGGCTTCATCCTCTCCTGGTTCGTGCCGCGCGACCGATCCAGCTGGATCTTCGGCAGCGGGATCGGCGTGGGTGAGGGTGCGCTGGCCGTCGCCCGGGAGTTGCAGCGACGGCATCCGGAGACCCGCGTGGTCTGGGCGGTCGCGGACGAGGAAGAAGCCGAGTCCGCTCGCTCCGAGGGATTCGAGCCGGTGCTCCGCCACGGACGCGCCGGCTTCCGGGCCGCGCTCCGGGCCGGAGTGATCGTCGTGACCCACGGGCTCGGCGACGTCAATCGCTTCGGCGTGACGGGCGCGCGCATCGTCCACCTCGGCCACGGTACTCCGCTCAAGCTCCTCCATCTCGACGCATCCGTGACGACGACCATCGGCGGGCCGGAACTGCTGCGCGCACTCCTGCGGCGCATGTATCTGCTCGGCTCCCGCAGCGTCGACCTCTACGTCGCCGGCTCTGCCGCCGGGGCCGCTCGGCTGCGCACGGCGTATCGCGTCGCACCCGGCCGGGTACGCGCACTCGGAGATCCTCGCGACGACGTCGTGGCGGATCAGGCCCGTGATCCGCGGCTCGCCGCTCGTGCGCGAGCGGATGTGCGGAGGCTGCTCGAGCTGCCAGTCGAGGAGGAGACCGCCAGCGTCACGCGCGACGAACCGATCATCCTCTACGCGCCGACCTGGCGCGACGGGGAGCCCGACCCCGGCGTGCCGACCGCCGCCGAGGTCGAGGAGATACACCGGTTCCTCGCACGACGAGGGGCGCGCCTGGCCATCCGGCCCCACCGGCTCGGGCTCGGCGCCTACGAGCACGTGCTGGGGGAGCGCGTGCACGCGCTCGGTCCCGGCCTCTTGCGCGACGTCACGCCCGTACTCGGCGCCTTCGACGCCGTCATCACCGACTACTCGTCGCTCGCGGTCGACTTCTCGCTGCTGGGCGAGCCGATCGTCTGGTTCGCGCCCGACCTCGAACGCTACACCGCGAGCCGAGGCCTGTACGAACCGCTCGAGGTCACCGCGACCGGTCGTATCCAACGCGCCTGGAGCGGGGTGCTGCAACGCCTCGAACAGGTCGTCGCGGCCGGAGAACCCGCCCGGGCCGCGGCTCAGGCCGACACCCGCGCACTGGCCGAGCGCTTCCACGCGTACACGGATGGCGGCTCGGCCGCCCGGGTCGTCGAGGAGGTGCTGCGGCTCGGCCTCCCCGCGCACGAACGCATCCGGCCCGGCGGCGTCTTCTTCGAGAGCTTCTACGGCCGCCAGATCGCCTGCAATCCGCTGGCGATCGACCGCGAGATCGCGGCGCGCCTGCCAGAGCTGCCGCGCTACTGGAGCGTGCACGACGAGCGGATCGCCGTACCGGACGGGGCCACGCCACTGCTCGTCGGCGGACCCGACTGGATCGCGGCCCGGCGGCTCTCCCGGCTGCTCGTCGTGAACGACTGGCTGCGCTTCGGATTCCGCCGCCGTACGGGGCAGACCGTCCTGCAGACCTGGCACGGCACCATGCTCAAGCATCTCGCGCTCGGGCGGCCGGGCGTGGGCCTGCGGACGCGGCTCGCAATCCATCGGGAGAGCCGCCGCTGGGATCTGCTCCTCTCTCAGAACCGGCACTCGAGCGAACGCTTCCGCAGCGAGTACGCCTACCGCGGAGAGATCCTCGAGCTCGGGTACCCGCGCGACGACCGGCTGGCGCGGGCGACAGCGGCACCGCCGGCCGGCCGCGAGGGGGCCCCCGAGCGGATCCGACTCGCGATCGATGCGGCACGTCGTGCGCTCGGCGTGCCCACGAGGGCGCGGGTGCTGGTCTACGCTCCGACCTGGCGCGAGGACGTGCCCGTGGGAGGAACCGGAGGGGGCGCCGTCGACCTGCTCGACGTGCGCGCGCTGGCGGCCGAACTGGCCGCCGCCTCGACGGAGACCGGCGAGGAGTGGCTCGTGGTCGCACGAGGGCACACGCGGACGCACGACGCCGGCGGTTACGGGATCGGGGAGTCCCGGGTGATCGACGCCTCACGGCATCCCGACGTGAACGACGTGATCCTCGCGGCCGACCTGCTGATCACCGACTATTCGTCGGTGATGTTCGATGCGGCGGTGGCGCGGGTGCCGATGGCGTTCTTCGTGCCGGATCTCGTCGACTACCGCGACCGCGAGCGCGGGTTCACCTTCGACTTCGAGGCGAGCGCGCCCGGGCCGCTGCTTGCGACCCGCGCCCAGCTCGTCGATGCGGTGAGGAGCGGGGACTGGCGCGCGTACCCGTGCTCCGAGCGGTACGACGCGTGGTGCGCCCGGTTCCTGCCGCACGAGGACGGGGGCGCGTCCGAGCGGGTCGTCGACGCGCTGATCGAGCGGAGGGTGCTGCCGGCCGGCGCAGCGGCGGAGACCGAGGACCGCTGACCCGCGCGAGGGTCACCACCCGGGCTGTCCGTGCTACATGCGGGAGCGGTCGACCGTGCGCCCGGCGAAGCCCGCGATCCCGGCGAGGAACCCGGATCCCCAGCTCAGATGCATCGTCACGAGCGTCGCCGCACCCAGGAGACGGTCGACCGGCCCGCGGAGATCCGGGAGGCGCGCAGCGGCGAAGAGGATCCCCGCCGCATAGGCGACCGGGGCGAGGTGCACCAGCGACCACCAGCTCCAGCCCACCGCGCCCAGCACCTGCAGCACCAGCAGCGACAGACTGATCGCGATCGCCATCACGAGCGTACCGGGCGCGAAGAAGCGCCACGGCGTCTCGCCGACGTGCCGTCGCACGAGCACCGCCCGCCAGGCGCCGGTCGCGAAGAACTGCCGCGCGAGGTCGCCGAAGCTCGCCCGTGGACGGTAGACGACGCCGAGCGCGGGCTCGAAGAGGACGAGCCCGCCCGCGCGCCGGATCCGCAGGTTCAGTTCCCAGTCCTCGCCCCGCCTGATGCCCTCGTCGTAGCCGCCGACCGCCTCGATGGCCTCGCGCCGGAAGATGCCCAGGTAGGCGCTCTCCGCAGGACCGGCCTCGCCGTCGCCGTGGTAGGCGCCACCGCCGAGCCCGTACGGACTGTTGTATGCCGAAGCGATCGCACGCTGGACCGGTGTGCGCCCCGCGGCGCGCATGACGCCGCCGACGTTCACGGCTCCCTCGCGTCGGAGCGCCTCGATCCCGCGCCGCGTGTAGTCGGGGGTGAGCTCGCTGTGGGCATCGACGCGGGCGACGATCGGGTGCCGACTCGCCGCGATGGCGAGATTGAGGGCGATCGGGATGTCCCGCCCGGGATTGTGCACCAGGCCGACACGAGGATCCTGCGCTGCGAGATCCTCGGCGATCCGATCGCTGCGATCGGTCGACGGACCGAGCGCGAGCACGATCTCCTTCTCTCCGGTGTAGTCCTGCGCGAGGATCGTGCGCACGGCGTCCTCGAGATAGTCCTCCTCGTTGAGCACGGGCATCACATAGCTGACACCGGGGAGTTCGCTGAGCGGGGAGAGATCCACCCGTCCATCCTCCCATGACCGGCATCCGAGGCCTGTCGCGTTTGGTAGGTTAGAGGGGTGACGCGGACCCCCATTGACGACGACCTCCAGACGGAGACGGAGTCGGCTGCGCGGGGGGCGACGCCGCCACGTACCGAAGTGCCCGTTCCCTCGGTGCAGCGCGCCCGTGAACGCGGCGCCGCGGCCGAACGCAATCCGGTGGTGCTGCGCACCGAGCAGCTCACGAAGCGCTACGGGCATCTGCTCGCCGCGGCCGAGGTCTCGATCGCGGTGCACGCCGGATCCTTCACCGGCATCGTCGGACCGAACGGCGCGGGCAAGACGACCGTCCTCTCGATGATCTCGGGCCTCAACCGACCGAGCTCCGGTCGCATCACCGTGCGCGACATCGACGTCTGGGCCGACGGACCGACGGCGAAACGGCTGATCGGTACCCTGCCCGACCGGTTGCGCCTCTTCGACCGGCTCACCGGGGCCCAGCTGCTCTACTACGCAGGCGTGCTGCACGGCGTCGAGGAGGCCTCCGTCGCCGAACGGGCGAGGGACCTGGCTCAGGCCTTCGGGCTCGAGGCCGCCCTCGATCGCCCGGTCAGCGACTACTCGGCGGGCATGCAGAAGAAGATCGGTCTCGCCTGCGCGATGATCCACGCACCCGAGGTGCTGGTGCTCGACGAGCCCTTCGAGGCGATCGACCCGGTCTCGGCCTCGAACGTGACCGACATCCTCGAGAAGTTCGTCGCCGGTGGCGGCAGCGTCGTGATGTCGAGCCACAGTCTCGAACTGATCCAGCGGGTCTGCGACCACGTCGCCGTGATCGTCGACGGCTCGGTGATCGCGCAGGGCACCGTCGACGCGGTTCGCGACGGGGTGAGCCTCGAGGAGCGATTCCGGCACCTGACTCAGGTCGACGACGCAGGGAACGGCTTGGCATGGTTGCACGGCTCTTCAGACTCCGACTAGCCCTCCTGGGCGCGGCCTTCCGCGGCCGCCCGGCCGAGGTCTTCCGGAGGATCGTGCTCGGCGTGCTCGCTGCGGCCGCCGCAGTCGGTTTCGCCTGGTTGCCCGAGCTCGTCGCCGGTGGACCGGTCGGATCGCCCGAACTGGGCGCTCTCGACGTGCTCTTCGCCTCGACCGTGATCGTCGCGGCCTGGTCCGTGCCGCTGTTCGCCAACCGGCGCAGGCTCGAGCCTCGGCAGTTCGGGCGACTGCCCGAACGCCCCGCAAGCGTGGCGACCGCGCTGCTCCTCACCGCCCCGCTCACCTGGCCCGGCCTCTGGGCCGTCGTCTGGCTCATCGCGGTGGGCTCGCTGCGCCCGGAGCAGAGCGACTCCCGCTGGATGCTGATCGCGGCGCTCGTCCTGCTCCTGCTGCTCGCCGTCGTCGGCTCGGTCTTCTGGTCGGCGCTCTCGAAGCTCATCGTGTCGCGGCGGGCCGAAGGCGGGCTGCGCGTGATCGGGATGCTCGTGCTCATCGCCGCGCTGCCCGTCGTCGTCTTCGTCGTGGCGCAGGCGCTGCGGACGCCGAACAACACGATGACGGCCGACGCGGCGGAGGTGCTGGGATGGACCCCCTTCGGCGCGCCGCTCGCCGGTGCCGCGCTCGCCGCTGACGGAGATCTCTCCGGGGCGCTGCTGAGGTTCGGGATCGCCGGCGCCGCGATCCTCCTGCTGGTACTGCTCTGGTATCCCCTCGTGAAGATCTCGCTCGAGCGCGTCGAGAAGCCCGAGGATGCGTCTGCGGCCCGTGCCGGATTGGGATGGTTCGAGCGTTTGTCCGCACGCCCGGCATCGGCGATCGGGGCCCGCTCGCTCAGCTATTGGACGCGGGATCCGCGATACCGGATCGCGCTGCTCGCCATCCCGCTCTCACCGGTCGTGATGGTGCTCGCGCTCCTCATCGCCGGTGTGCCACCGGAGATCACGACGCTGGTCCCGGTGCCGGTGATCCTGCTGCTGCTCGGCTGGGCGCTGCACAACGACGTCGCGATGGACTCGACCGCGGTATGGCTGCATGTCGCGAGCGGCACACGTGGGCGCGACGACCGCTTCGGACGCTTGCTGCCCGTGCTGCTGCTCGGCCTGCCGATCGTGCTGATCGGTTCGAGCGTCAGCGTGACCATCGCCGGAGACTGGCGAGTGCTGCCGGCGGTGCTCGGGCTGAACATCGCCGTGCTGCTCGTCGCCTGCGCCGCTTCGAGCGTCTTCTCCGCGGCCATGCCCTACCCGACCACGCGGCCGGGAGACAGCCCCTTCGCGCAGCCGAGCGTGACCGGATCGGGTGCAGGACTCGCCCAGACGCTCTCGATGTTCACGGCGCTCCTGCTCGCGATCCCGCCGGTCTGGGTCTCGGCCGCCGCGATCGTCGAACTGAGCTTCAGCGCGAACGTCTTCGCCCTCCTCTTCGGCGCCGGGTACGGGATCGTCCTGCTCGCCCTCGGCGTGCTTGTCGGCGGTTTCGTCTACGATCGCCGCGCCCCGGAACTCGTCGCGCTCACGCAGACGTTCGACTGATGCGCGCGCGACCGGCGTACACTCGAAGCATGGGTATCTTCACGCGCGGACGGACGGACGAGTCGAGCGGCGGCGGCCTCGACGTGCTCGATCGCGAACTCGAGGAACTGCTCGAGCAGGATCAGGTGGAGGACGGCGATCACGAGCGCTTCTCCCACTACGTGCCGAAGGACAAGATCGTCGAGTCGGCGATCACGGGGAAGCCCGTGCGCGCGCTCTGCGGCAAGAAGTGGACGCCGTCGCGGGACCCCGAGAAGTTTCCGGTGTGCCCCGACTGCAAGCGGGTCTACGAGCGGATGAAGAAGTAGCCGGCACTCAGCGGTAGTGCGTCGGGATCGCGGGATCCCCTCTGGTGAGGCTCATCGCGATGGGAGGCAGCTCGGCGACTGCTCGGCGATGCCGTTCCTTCGCGGCGGCGATGCCCTCGACGCCGACGTGCCCCGATTGCGTCTCTCCCGCGCTCACGAGCGGTACCAGTACCTCGCGGGAGCGACCGCCGAGGTCCTCGCCTTCGGATTCGCCGCCGGGGCCGTCGCCGAGGAGGCACACTTCGGCGCGGGCGACGCCCTGATCGTTGTAGAGCCGTCGGACGCTCTTCCGACCGCCGACGGAGGCCTTGTCGGCCGACTTCTTCGCGACCGAGACCCACTCGCCGTCCGCGTCCTCGTGGGCGACCAGCTTGTAGACCATTCCCATGGCCGGGGTGCCCGAGCCGGTGACGACCGAGGTGCCCACGCCGAACGAGTCGACGGGCGATGAGGCCAGCGCCGCCACCGTGTGCTCGTCGAGATCGTTGGTGACGGTGATCCGGGTCTCCTGCGCCCCCAGTTCGTCGAGCAGCGCGCGTACGCGTGCGACGACCACGGGCAGGTCTCCGGAGTCGATGCGTACGGCGCCGAGCCCGGTCCCCGCGACGTCGATCGCAGTGCGCACCCCCTGCTCGATGTCGAAGGTGTCGACCAGTAGCGTGGTGCCGGTGCCGAGGGCGGCGACCTGGGCTTCGAAGGCCTCGCGCTCGCTGTCGTGCAGCAGGGTGAAGCTGTGCGCGGCGGTGCCCATGGTCGGGATCCCGTACCTGCGACCGGCCTCGAGGTTCGAGGTGGAGCTGAAACCGGCGATGTAGGCCGCGCGGGCGGCGGAGACGGCGCTGTGCTCGCCCGTGCGGCGCGAGCCCATCTCGGCGAGCGGTTTGCCGTGGGCGGCGTGGCTCATGCGCGAGGCCGCCGTGGCGACTGCGCAGTCGTAGTTGAAGATGCTGAGCGCGAGGGTCTCGAGCAGCACGCCCTCGGCGAAACTCGACTCGACGGTGACGAGCGGCGATCCCGGGAAGAAGACCTCGCCCTCGGGATAGCCCCAGATATCGCCGCTGAATCGGTAGTCTGCGAGCCAGTCGACGGCGGCATCGCTCACGATGCGGTTCTCGCTCAGGAAGCGGAGCTCGTCGTCGCCGAAGCGGAAGCGTTCGAGCGCCTCGAGGAACCGGCCGGTGCCCGCGACCACGCCGTACCGGCGGGCGCCCGAGAGCCGACGGGCGAAGAGCTCGAAGACGCTGCGCCGATGGGCGGTCCCCGCCTGCAGGGCGGCGTCGATCATCGTAAGTTCGTAGCGGTCGGTCAGCAACGCTGTCGAAGTGTGCACCTCGCCAGCCTACCGAGCACGGCAGCCGAAGGATCGGATCCTCACTGGAAATCGCGGGAGAAGACGCCCGCGGGAGCGTCGAGCGCTTCGAAATGCTGCGCGATCACATTGACCACTCCCTCGGGCGAGCGCTCGAGCACGCCCCGCACCATTAGCGCGGAGGCGGATCGCGCGACGGGACGATAGCGCAGCCACACGTCGCGCCAGGTCACGATGTTGACGCTGCCGGATTCGTCCTCGAGGGTGAGGAAGACGATACCGGCGGCGGTGCCCGGGCGCTGCCGGTGCGTGACGATCCCCGCCACCTCGACGAGCATACCGGGAGAGGTGTGCCGCACCAGGTCCGAGCGGATCACGCCGCGCGCGTCGAGCTGAGGCCGTTTCAGCGCGAACGGATGCACGCCCAGAGGGATCCCGGTCATCCAGAGATCGAGCTCGTTCTGCTCCTCGGCGCTCAGCAGGGGCAGCAGCGGCGGCTGCACGTGCACGGCGATGCCGGGCAGGAAGCGCTCGCGGTTGTCGGCCGCGGGGCCCGCGGCCCACAGTGCTTCGCGGCGCCCGACTCCGAGCCCGTCGCAGGCGCCTGCGGCGGCGAGCGCCTCGAGCTGCGCGCGGCCGAGGTCGGCTCGGCGTGCGAGGTCGGCGAGATCGGTGAACGCTCCCCCCTGCTCCCGAGCCGCGGCGATCCGCTCGGCCGCCGTCGCTTCGATGCCGCGAATGCCGCTGAGCCCCAGTCGGACCGCGAATGCGCTGTCGCGGCGGTGGGCGCCGCTGCCGTCGGGTGCCGTCGGGTCGAACGGGCCGACCGGTGGCTGCTCTGCTTCGAGGCAGGCATCGGCGAGGCTCCCGCTGCACGTCTCCCGGTGCGGCGCCGCAGCGCCCTGCCCGTGCTGCAGCGACTCGAAGTCGGGGTGTGCGCCGGAGTGCTGCACATCGGGCGGCAGCACCGTCACGCCGTGCCGCCGCGCATCCTCGACGAGGGTGCGCGGCGAGTAGAAGCCCATGGGCTGGGAGCGGAGCAGGCCGACGAGGAATGCCGCGGGGTAGTGCAGCTTGAACCACGAGCTGACGTAGACGAGCAGCGCGAAGCTGATGGAGTGGCTCTCGGCGAAGCCGAAGTTCGCGAATGCCTCGATCTGCTCGTACATGAGGTCGGCGTCGGCGCCCTCGATCCCGTTCTCCTTCATCCCCGCGAAGAGCTTCTCCTTCAGCTTGCCGATGCGCTCCTCGCCGCGTTTCGACCCCATGGAGCGGCGCAGCAGATCGGCGTCCTCGGCGTTGCAGCCGCCGACCGCCATGGCCATCTGCATGAGCTGCTCCTGGAAGAGCGGCACGCCGAGCGTGCGCTTCAGCACCGGTTCGAGCGCCGGGTGCGGGTAGGTGATCGGATCCTTCTCGCTGCGCCGTCTGAGGTACGGGTGCACCGCGCCGCCCTGGATGGGTCCGGGGCGGATCAGCGCGATCTCGATGACGAGGTCGTAGAATTTTCGGGGCAGCAGGCGGGGCAGCGTGTTCAGCTGCGCGCGGCTCTCGAGCTGGAACACCCCGATCGCGTCCGCCCGGCAGAGCATGTCGTAGACTCCCGGCTCCTCTTGCGGCACGGTGGCGAGCGTCCACCGCTCGCCGGTGCGCTCGGCGACGAGATCCATCGTCTTCTGCAGCGCGCTCAGCATGCCGAGGCCGAGCAGATCGAACTTGACGAGCCCCATCGTCTCGCAGCTGTCCTTGTCCCACTGCAGCACCGTGCGCCGCTCCATGCGGGCGTGCTCGATCGGGCAGACCTCGCCCACGGGGCGCTCGGTCAGCACCATGCCGCCCGAGTGGATGCCGAGATGCCGCGGGGCTTTGAGGAATTGTGCGGCGAGTGCCTGCACAGGCTGCGGGATGGGGCTCTGCGGATCGTGCTCCAGGCCGGTCCAACGCTCCAGCCCCTTCGTCCAGGCGCGCTGCTGACCAGGGCTGTAGCCGAGCGACTTCGCCGCGTCGCGGATCGCGGCCTTCGGCCGATAGCTGATGACGTTCGCGACCTGGGCCGCGTTCTGCCGGCCGTAGCGGTCGTAGACGTACTGGATGATCTGCTCGCGCTTCTCGGAGTCGAAATCGACGTCGATGTCGGGCTCCTCGTCGCGCATGCTCGAGAGGAAGCGCTCGAAGGGCAGATCGTAGCGGATCGAATCGACCTCGGTGATACGGAGTACGTAGCAGACGGCGGAGTTCGCCGCGGATCCCCGGCCCTGGCACAGGACGCCCCGCTCGCGCGCCTCGCGCACCAGGTCGTGCACGATGAGGAAGTAGCCGGGAAAATCCTTCTGCTCGATGACCGCGAGCTCGCGCTCGATCCGCGAGCGCCGGTGCTCGGCGAGTGCGGGCCCGCGCAGGGATCCGAGGGGATGCCCATCGAGCGTCGCGCCGTAGCGATGCTCGGCACCCTCCCAGACCAGCTCGCGCAGCCAGCTCATCTGCGTGCGCCCCTCCGGCGGATCGAGTCTCGGCAGCTTGGGGCGTGCGGCCTGCAGCGGAAACGCGAGCTCCTCCGCCAGCGGAACGGTCCGGGCGATGGCGTCGGGATGGCGGGCATGGCGTCGCAGCATGGCGGCGCCGCTGCGCAGCCGTGCGCCGCCCGTGGCCGGCAGGTACGGGTCCATCTCGTCGAGGCTGCGCCGGGCGCGCACCGCGGCCATCGCCTCGGCGAGTGCCGCGTGCTCGCGCGTGGCGTAGTGCACGTTGCCGGTGACGAGAGTGGGCAGGCGATGCCTCTCGGCGAGCGCGGCGAGTCGCGAGTTCCGCGCATCGTCATCGGGGTGCCCGTGATCGGTGAGCTCGACATACACGTTCTCACCGCTGAAGAGCGCGACGAGCCGTTCGAGTTCCGCACTCGCGGCGGCTTCGCCGTCGTGGCGGTTGCTCGCTGCGTCGAGCGCTCTGCGCACGGCGCCTTTGCGGCATCCGGTGAGGATCACCCACTCGCCCCCGCTCGCCGCTCCGAGTTCTTCGAGGTCGTAGACCGGCCGTCCTTTCTCCCCGCCTTCCAGCTGCGCCTTCGTGATCGCGGCGGCGAGCCGGTGGTACCCCGGAGCGCCGCGAGCGAGCGCGAGCAAGTGGGTGCCGGCCGGGTCGGCCGCGCCGAGCTGCGGGGCATCGAGCCCGAGGGAGAGCTCCGCGCCGTAGACCGTGAGGAGTGTTGGGTGCTCCCGGTTGTGCGCGGCCGCGGCCTCGGCGAAGAGGGCCGCCCCGTAGAAACCGTCGTGATCGGTGAGCGCGATCCCCGCGAGTTCCAGACGAGCCGCCTCGGCGACGAGGTCCTCGGGAGAGGACGCCCCGTCGAGGAAGCTGAAATGGGAGTGGGTGTGCAACTCGGCGTAGGGGATGCGGGGCCCATCCGGGTCCGGGGCGGCGGACGCTGCGGAGAACTCCGCTCCCGGGGGATCCGCCGCCTGCGTGCCCTGCAGCGTTCTCGATGTCGGCAGCCGGGAGGAGAGCCGACGCTCGAACTCGGTCCAGGGCATCGGAGCGTTGTTCCACCTCATCAGTCGTACCTGCCCTCGGCGAACCACGATCCCGATTCGTGGAAGACCAGCCAGGCGTCGCCGTCCTCGAGCTGCAACTGCAGCCTGAAACGCGCCGGGGCACCCGTCCACCCGCGCTCGCGGACGGGCCAGGGGAGCGACCAGTCGCGCACCGGCACCGCATCGGCAGCACCGCCCATTCGCAGCTGCGCCGGCTTCGCCGTGAGCAGATCCTCGTCGTCGATGCGATCGGTCCGGCCCTCGGCATCGACGACTCCGACCGGCATCGGGTCCGGGAACACGACCCCGGGAGCGGGGCCCGGTACGGCACCCGGCCAGGGGCCGGCATCGCGCGTTCTCTGCGCCCGACGGCCCGTGCCCCATGGGACGAAGCGCTGCCGGTCGGCGAGCAGCCGCCCGCCGGTCAACTCCATCGTGCCGACCCCGGTGCGCCCGAGCCGGCTCTGGGCGCGGCTGAGGTGGTGATGCACGCGCTCGTCCGCGCCGGTGTTCCACAGACCAGGCTCATGGGCGGCGATGCGATCGGTATGCGCGGGGGAGAGCCGCACCCGGGCGATCCCGGAACCTCCGCGCTCGGCGACTCGCGGCAGCGCATCGGCCTGCCAGCGGATCCGGTTGACGGTGTCGGCCGCGGTGAAACGGTCGGGGTGGAGCCAGACGCGCTCGTATCTCGCCCCGGTGTCGTCGGTGAGTTCGATGCGGAGCGCGGTGCCGACGAGCCCGATCTCGGTCAGTCCGCCGATGAAACGTTCGGCGAGCGCCATGCAGGCGAAGGCGAGCTGTTCCGAGGTCTCGACCGGTGGCTCGAAGGGGAGTTCCATCACGTGCTCGCGAGCCGGGTCGCGGGGGCGGATCTCGGTGCCGTGAGCGGCGCCCCGGCCTGTCGCCCGGCGATGGGCCGAGAGGCCGGCGGCCCCGAAACGCTGCCCCACCGCCTCCTCCGGCAGCGCGGCCAGCGCCCCCAAGGTGCGGATGCCGAGGCCGCGCAGCACCTCGGCGAAGTCTCCGTCGGTCGCGCGATCCACCGGCAACGGCTCCAGGAATGCCGGAGAATCGCCCGGCTGTACGAGGCGCAGCCCCGGGAGCGGTGCGGCGATGCCGGGGTCGCCCGGACCCGCGAGCGCCGCCTGCTCTGCGGCGAAGCGGCCGTCGGCGATGCCGATCAGCGATTCGGGCAGTCCGAGATCCGACAGGAGATCGAGGATCGCGCCCGCAGCGCGACGTTCATCGCCGTAGTAGCGCGCGGGCCCGCGCGCCCGCATTGCGCAGAGCCCGGGACGTAGTGGCTCGATGCCGGGGATGAGTCGTTCGAGTGCGACGAGGATCGGTGCGAAACGGCGCTCGTCGACCTCGGGATCGTGCGGGTGGATCTCGAGGTCCGGGCAGCGGCTCTGGGCCTCGCGCTGACGCAGCCCGACGTGCAGCCCTGCCATGCGGGCGGCCTCGTCGCAGGCGACCACCAGACGATTGGCGACGAGGGCCAGAGGGGCTGTTCGCGGTTCGGTGGAATCGTCGCATTCGATCCTTCCCGACTCGTTCTGCTCGAGCACCCCCGCCTTGCGCTCGATCAGATGGGCGCGGATCGGCCAGTCCGGGACCCGGAGCGCCATCACACGTTCTGCCGACGACATCACAGCGCCACCGGTTCCCGGCCGTGGAGGGGCGTGGAGGGCGGGGTCCGCCCGGCCGTGCTCGCGGAGTCGACGCCACTGCCGCCGTCGCAGATCGCACCGCGGTCGAAGCGCACGGTGTGCCGCCGGATACCGCGACGATCCTGCGATCGCACGACGAGTTCCCGGGTCTCGAGGATCCCACCGCCCTGCCCGAGGCCGCTCCAGCGCGAACCGGTCACGCGCAGCGAGCCTTCTGCCCGTGGCCATTCGCCGATGACGACCAGTGCGCAGCCGTGCTCGCGCAGGCGCGCGGAGAGTCGCGCGGCGTCGCCCGGACCGACGCCGCGCGATCCTCTCCCGCCGGGGAGATGCAGCACGACGATCGAGAAGGCCTCGCTCAGCAGCCCGGTCAGCCCGAGTGCGTGATCTCCGGGGTCGGGTGCGACGATGCAGCGGTCGAGGGCGATGCCGAGCCCCGAGGCGGCCTCTGCCCCGAATGTCGAGCAGCCGATCACCGCGCACCAGAGCCCGGAGGTCGATGCCTCGGCGAGGAAGGCGAACGCCAGCGACCGAGAGCCCTGCACGGCGTAGCTCGAGCCCTTCCGCAGCACGCCCTCGGGGAGCAGCGGGGCCAGTCCCCGCGCGGTGGGCAGCGCGCGTTCGTCGAGGCGCAGCGGTTGCATCCCGGCGATGCGCTGCTGCAGCGTGCGGACGGTTGCGAGCTGATTCATGGAGCAATATTCGAATGTATGTTCGAATAAGTCAAGTCGGATTCGGCGCGGCGCACAGGCGCCGTTCAGCGACCTCAGCGGGTCCGCGGGCACCGGTCTAAGATGGGAGGGATGAACGAAGACGACCTGGACGACTACGAACGCGAAGCCGAGCTCTCGCTGTTCCGCGAGTACCGTGACATCGTCGGCCAGTTCCGCTATGTCGTGGAGACCGAACGCCGCTTCTACCTGGCGAACGAGGTCGATCTGAAGCAGCAGAACGCCGGCAGCGACTTCTACTTCGAGCTGAGCATGAGCGACGTGTGGGTCTGGGACGTCTACCGCGCCGACCGCTTCGTGAAGTCGGTGCGCGTGCTGACGTTCAAGGACGTGAACGTCGAGGAGCTCTCGGCACGCGAGTTCAAGCTGCCGCAGGAGCTCTCGATCGAAGACTGAGGCCGGCGGGGCCGTGCCGTTCCCCGGTTCGGCGCGCACAATCGGCTGAAATCCACGGATCCCGCGACTTCTCCACAGATCCGCCCAACCGTCCGACACTGCGCTCCCCGGCCGATCATGCTGGGTCCATGAACCGCACCGCATCGCCGGACCGAGCACCGGATCCGCACCGAATCGACTCCGCACGCCGGCAGGGACCCGGGCACAACCGGGCGCTCGGCGCGCGCGGCGAAGCGCTCGCCGCCGAGTACCTGGAGGGGATCGGCTACCATCTGCTCGCTCGGAACTGGCGCAGCGGCCGAGCGGGCGAACTGGATCTCATCGCGCGTGACGGGGACGAGATCGTCGCGATCGAGGTGAAGACCCGCAGCGGGTTGCAAGCCGGTCACCCGCTCGAGGCGATCACCCTCGCGAAGGCGCGTCGATTGCGCCGGCTGCTGCTCGACTGGGCGCATGCGCACCATGAGCGGGGCGCCGCGCTCAGAATCGATGCGATCGGCATCCTGCTGCGCCCGGATCGCGCACCCGACATCCATCATCTGCAGGGCATCTCATGAGCAGCACGGTCGCACGTGCCGCCGCGATCGCCCTCACCGGCTTGGAGGGCACGCCCGTACTGGTCGAGGCCGCGCTCTCGAATCAGCTGCCCGGGATGGCGATCATCGGGCTCCCGGATCCGGCGATCGCCGAGGCGAAGCAGCGGGTGCGGCTCGCGATCCAACGCGCCGGGGTGACCACGCAGAGCAGATTCGTGGTCGTCAACCTCTCCCCGGCGGCCCTGCCGAAACAGGGCTCGGGGTTCGACCTCGCGATCGCGCTCTCCATCGCGGCGGCGGCCGGGCAGGCGCCGGAGGCGGGAATGCCGGTCACCGCGCATCTCGGCGAGCTCGGCCTCGACGGCGGGCTGCGCCGCCCGCCCGGCCTGCTCGGCGCGGTACTGGCGGCCCGAGGGCTCGGGTTCGAACGCGTCATGGTGCCCGACAGCTGCGCGCGGGAGGCCGCGCTCGTACCCGGGATCGAGGTCATCGCGGTACGCGATCTCGCCGGTGCGCTCGCCTGGTACCGCGGCGACGCCGACGGCTGGCGAGTGGGCGCGTCCGACGACGACCCCTCGGACACGGCTGAACGTCCCGAGGGTGCCGATCGATCGGACATGGCCGAGGTGATCGGGCAGCCCGAGGCCGTCGAGGCCATGGTCGTCGCAGCGGCGGGGCGGCACCACCTCTCCATGGTCGGGCCCCCGGGAGCAGGCAAGACGCTGCTCGCGACCAGACTGCCCACCATCCTGCCGGATCTCGATGAAGACGAGCAGATCGTCGCCAGCAGTATCGCCTCGCTCGGCGGCAACCCGCTGACCGAACTCGTGACGCGCCCGCCCTTCGAGAGCCCGCACCACACCGCCTCCTCGGTCTCGATCATCGGCGGAGGCGCCGGCGGGGCCGTGCGCCCGGGGGCCATCACCCGCGCCTGCCACGGCGTGCTCTTCCTCGACGAGACTCCGCAGTTCCCGAGCGCCGTGCTCGATGGACTGCGGCAACCGCTCGAGAGCGGCACGGTCGAGATCCACCGCGCGAAGGTGCGCGCGCTCCTTCCCGCCCGGGTGCAACTGATCCTCGCAGCGAACCCCTGCCCCTGCGGCAACGCCGGTTCTCCTGAGACCGCTGCGGAGTGCCGCTGCACCCCGCTGATGCGCACCAGGTACCTGGGTCGGGTGTCCGGGCCGCTCGTCGACCGGATCGACCTGAGACTCTCCGTGCGACGGATCTCGAGTGCGCTGCCCGCACTGGCGGAGGAGCCGCGACCGACGAGCGCCCAGCTGCGTCGGCGCGTGGTCGAGGCCCGCGCCCGCGCCGCAGATCGGCTCCGCGGAACCCCGTGGTGCGTGAACGCCGAGGTTCCCGGAAGCTGGCTGCGCGGACCGGGCGCGCGGCCGAGCCGCGCGGAGACCGCGGTCCTGGACCAGGCGCTGGCGCGAGGCGCCCTCACCATGCGCGGCTACGACCGAGCGCTGCGTCTCGGCTGGACCCTCGCCGACCTGGCGGGCAATGAGCGGCCGGGGCGTGGAGAGCTCGCGCAGGCGCTCGCACTGCGCGGAGGGGCAACCCTATGACCGGGCACGGCGTCGAGCCGCAACTGGCGGTCGACCCCCGGCTCCGGGCGAAGCTCGCGCGCCTGAGAAGCCCGGACCAGCCGAATACGGAAGACGAGTCGGAGCGGAGCTGCGAGGACACCTTGCTCGCACGTATCGCCTGGTCCCGACTCGTGGAGCCCGGCGACGGGACCGCCGGCGCGCTCCTCGCCGCGCTCGGCCCGGCGCCGGCACTGCGCCTCCTCATCGAAGGCGTCTCCTCTCGCGCCATCGCCGAGCGCGCCGAAGCTGCGGGTGCCGACCTCGCCCGGCGTAATCTCGACGAGGCGCTCGATCGCTGGCGGCCACGACTCGACCGCCGGGCGACGCTCGGCGATATCGAGCGGGCGATCGCCGCCGGGCTCCGAGTGATCATGCCGGGCGACTCCTGCTGGCCCGAGGGCTTCGCGGATCTCGGGGCGCATGCCCCGACCGTGCTCTGGACCCGAGGCGACCCCGCACTCCTGAGAGCGCCGGGTCTCTCCGTCGTCGGAGCACGGGCGGCTACGGGCTACGGCTCCCACGTCACGGCGGAGATCGTCGACGGGGTCTGCGCCGCCGGGATCGTGATCGTGTCGGGTGCGGCCTACGGGATCGACGCGGTCGCCCACCGCACGGCGCTCGCCGCCGAGGCGCCGACCGTTGCCGTGCTCGCCGGCGGAGCCGATCGTGCGTACCCGCAGGCGCACGATTCCCTGCTCGAACGCATCGGACGCGAAGGTCTGGTCTGCGCCGAGATGATCCCCGGATCAGCGCCGACCAAATGGCGCTTCCGAGCGCGGAACCGGCTGATCGCCGCGCTCACCCCGGCGACGCTCGTGACGGAGGCGGGAATCCGCTCGGGCTCGATCAATACCGCCGGTCACGCAGCAACGCTCGGTCGGGCGCTGGGCGCGGTGCCGGGGCCGGTCACCTCTGCGGCGTCGACCGGTTGCCATCTGCTGATCCGCGAGTACGGCGCCATGCTGGTCGCGAACGCCCGCGAGGCCTGCGAACTGCTCGACATCGGCGACCAGTTGGAGCTGTTCGGGAAGGAGCGGCTCGACGGGGTCGGCGGAGCCGCCGGGGCCGGCGAGCAGCGCGTCCCGCCGGTGCACGAACGGGTGCTCGACGCGATCCCGCTTCGCGGAGGACGTACGTCGGACGACATCGCCAGGCGTGCGGGCCTGAGTCCCACGGAGACGCGGGGAGCGCTGGCCGAGCTCGAGCTGCTCGGCCGCGTGCGCAACGCGGAGACCGCAGGAGGGGGCGAGCTGCGCTGGTCGTTGAGCCGTTGAGGGCGGCGGGAAGGCCGGTGATGAGGTCGGCGCGGCATCGAGACCGGGATCCTCATCGCTTCAGCGCGACGAGAGGGACGGCGACTCGCCGGAGGCGGAGGCCACCGGAGAGCGGCCGGTGCCTCGAGAATGAGAGTATGCGGCTGAACGAGGCGATCGACGGGTTCCTCGCCGCTGTGGAATTCGAGTACGGGTACTCGCCGCACACGATCAAGGCGTACCGCCGAGATCTGCGAGATCTCGCGGAGTTCGCGGTGGCGGACGATCCCGATGCGGAGCCCGGCGCGATCGATCTGGAGACGCTCGACCTCGAGCTGCTGCGTGCCTGGCTGTGGGAGCGCCAGCAGCGCGGACTGGCGCCGAGCACCCTCGCCCGGAACGTGGCGGCGCTCAAGTCCTTCGGCACCTGGCTCGAGCACCGACGGCTGGTGCCGGGCAATCCGGCGTCCCGGCTGCGCGCGCCCAAGAAAGCCGGCACGCTGCCCCGGGTGCTCAGCGAAGATCAGATCGGCGAGATCCTCGCCAGGGCCGGCACCCGCGCCGGCGGCGGAGAGCCGAAGGACATCCGCGATCTGGCTGTGCTGGAGCTGCTCTACGCCGCCGCGCTGCGCGTCTCGGAGCTGTGCGATCTGCAGCGGAGCGGGCTTGATCTGCGCGAGCGGACCGTGCGCGTCGTCGGCAAGGGGAACAAGGAGCGGATCGTGCCGCTCGGCCTCCCGGCCGCGCAGGCCGTCTCGGACTATCTGGAGCGCGCCAGGCCGGTGCTGCGCGAGCGCACCGACGCCCGGAATTCGGTCGGCGCCGAGGACGCGCTCTTCCTCGGCACGGACGGCGGACGGCTCACACCTGCAGCCGTCTACCGCCTCGTCGCCCGCGAACTCGCGCAGGAGCCGGGAGGCGGCCCGCGCGGCCCGCATACGCTGCGGCACACCGCTGCCACGCACCTGTTGAACGGCGGGGCCGACCTGCGCGTCGTGCAGGAGATGCTGGGTCACGCGAGCCTCGGCAGCACGCAGGTGTACACGCACGTCTCGACCGAGCGACTTGCCCAGACCTATCGACAGGCCCACCCCCGGGCCTGATCACCACGGCAGCAGGATCGGGCGCGTGCGCAGGAAGCGCAGCGGGTTGACGTACTCGCCGTCGACGCGCACGCCCAGATGCAGGCAGTGCTCGGTGCAGTGGCCGCCGGTCGGAGCTCGGGCCTCGCCCGGAGCGCGCGCGGCGACCGCGCCGATCCGGTCGCCGCGTGCGACGGGATCACCCGCGCGCAGAGGGCTCTCCACCGGTTCCAACGACACCACGGTCCGCTCGTCGAGGCGGATCGAGAGCACGGGGCGATCCACCACCGTGCCGGAGAACGACACCGTGCCCGACGCGGGGGCGCGGGCGATGTCCCCTGTCGACGCGGGCAGATCGATTCCGCGGTGCCCCGCGCGGTAGGGCCCGTTCGGCAGCGAGAAGGCGGCGGATACCCGCAACGGTTCGCCGAGCGGCGGGAACCAAGGCTCTGAACGCGCAGCGGCGATCTCGGCGAACCGGTGCGGTGCGGCGTGCGGGTGAGGACGCGACTCGGGGGAGGCGGCGGCTGCCATAGGCGGTGCCGGGCCCGCCGGGGCGATGAGCACGGCGATGAGGGCAGCCGTGCATGCGGCGACCGCGAGCGCCGCTCCGCGATTGAGGATCTCCATGCCTCAGAGGCTCTCACCACGGAGGAGCGGGGAGGCCGTCGATCCGCGGATCTGTGGAGAGCCGGCTGGAAGGCCCGGAACTCCCCGGTTGTGAGCGCCGAAGCCGGCGCCGAATCGAGGACTGAATCGAGGACCGAATCGAGCAGCGGAGCCGTTCTCCTGGTGCTACACTGGTTCCGCACCTCGAAAGAGGTGACTTCGCGTGCCCGCACGAGGCGAACCGCCGACGGTCCGATCCGACACACCGCTGATTCAGCGCAACGTCGAATCGGTGGTGGTGACCCGGGGCACCAGGTTTCGGAGCATCCGCTCACGGAAGACAACCGCAATCGCGCGCCCATCGGCGCGCAGAACAGGAGAACGGCCATGGCCGTCGTCACCATTCGCCAGCTGCTCGACAGCGGCGTGCACTTCGGGCACCAGACCCGCCGCTGGAACCCGAAGATGAAGCGCTTCATCTTCACCGAGCGCTCGGGCATCTACATCATCGACCTTCAGCAGTCGCTGCACTACATCGATGAGGCCTACGACTTCGTGAAGAACACCGTCGCACGCGGCGGCAACATCCTCTTCGTCGGCACCAAGAAGCAGGCGCAGGAGGCCATCGCCGAGCAGGCCGATCGCGTCAACCAGCCCTACGTGAACCAGCGCTGGCTCGGTGGTCTGCTGACCAACTTCCAGACCGTCACCAGCCGTCTCGAGCGGATGAAGGAGCTCGAGCAGCTCGACTTCGAGGGTGGCACCAGCGGCTTCACCAAGAAGGAGCTGCTGCTCAAGAAGCGCGAGCTCGAGAAGCTGCAGAAGTCGCTCGGCGGTATCCGTCATATGACGAAGACGCCGTCGGCGCTCTGGGTGGTCGACACCAAGAAGGAGCACCTGGCCATCGACGAGGCCAAGAAGCTCGGCATCCCCGTGATCGCGATCCTCGACACGAACTGCGATCCCGACGAGGTCACCTACCCGATCCCGGGCAACGACGATGCGATCCGTTCGGTCGCGCTGCTCACCCGCGTGATCGCCGACGCCGCTGCCGAGGGCCTCATGGAGCGCCACCAGAAGAGCTCCGGTGACGAGGCTGCGGCCGAGCCGCTCGCCGAGTGGGAGGTCGAGCTGCTGAACGCCGAGAAGGGCGACGCCGCTGCCGAGGCCCCGGCTGCTGAAGAGGCTCCGGCCGCTGAAGAGGCGCCTGCCGCCGAGGCTCCCGTCGCGGAGGCCGCTGCCGAGGAGGCTCCCGCCGCCGAGGCTCCGGCTGCCGAGTAAGCAGCGAAGCACCCGAGCATTTCGGGACACCGTAAGCATGTAGGTCCTGCGGCGGAGCGCCGGTCGCGTCGCCGCAGGACGTCAAGACAATCGAAGGAGTCACTATGGCTGCAGTAAGCATGGCCGCTGTGAAGGAACTGCGCGAGCGCCTCGGCGCCGGCATGGTCGACAGCAAGAACGCCCTGGTCGAGGCGGATGGCGACATCGAGAAGGCCATCGAGATCCTGCGTCTCAAGGGCCTCAAGGGCGTCGCCAAGCGCGAGGGCCGCGAGGCGAGCGAAGGTCTCGTCGCCGTCGCGCAGCGCGACGGCGCGGCGACCCTGATCGAGCTGGTCTGCGAGACCGACTTCGTGGCGAAGAACGAGAAGTTCCTCGCGCTCGGCGACAAGGTCCTCGCGGCCGTCGCGGATGCCGGTGCGAAGACTCTCGAGGAGGCCCTCGCGGCCCCGCTCGAGAACGGCACCGTCGAGTCGGCCATCACCGACGAGTCGGCGATCATCGGCGAGAAGATCCAGCTGCGCCGCGTCGTGGTCGTCGAGGCGCCGAGCACCGCAGTCTACCTGCACCGCACCTCGAAGGATCTGCCCCCGCAGATCGGCGTGATCGTGGGCTACGAGGGCGCTGACGAGAAGGTCGCGACCAGCATCGCCCAGCACATCTCGTTCGCGGAGCCGCTCTACGTGAGCCGCGAAGAGGTGCCGCAGGCGGATGTCGACAAGGAGCGCGACATCGTCACCGAGATCTCGAAGAACGAGGGCAAGCCCGAGGCCGCCCTCCCGAAGATCATCGAGGGCCGTCTGAACGCGTTCTTCAAGCAGATCGTGCTGAGCGAGCAGGAGCACGCCCTCGACTCCGAGAAGCGTTCGGTCGCCAAGGTGGCCGAGGCCGCCGGGATCGTCGTGACCGGTTTCGCACGCGGCAAGGTCGGTGCGTAAGCACGACTTCCCGAACAGGTGGGCCCGGGTCGTTCTCGACCCGGGCCCTTCCTCTGCCCGGCCCACTAAGCTGAGTACAATCGCAACCTCGAAGGAGCACCAGCCATGACCGAACCCCGCAAACGTCGCGTTCTGCTCAAGCTCTCGGGCGAGGCGTTCGGCGGTGGAACGCTGGGAGTGAACCCCGATGTGGTGAGCCAGATCGCGCGCGAGGTCGCCGCGGCCATGGCGGATGCCGAAGTCGCGGTAGTGGTCGGCGGCGGGAACTTCTTCCGCGGTGCCGAGCTGTCGCAGCGGGGCATGGACCGCGCGCGGGCCGACTACATGGGGATGCTGGGCACCGTGATGAACGCGCTGGCGCTGCAGGACTTCCTGGAGCAGGCCGGCATCGAGACCCGTGTCCAGTCGGCGATCACCATGACGCAGGTCGCCGAGACCTACATCCCGCTGCGCGCGATCCGACACCTCGAGAAGGGGCGCGTCGTCATCTTCGGCGCGGGCGCCGGGCTGCCCTACTTCAGCACCGACACCGTCGCCGCGCAGCGCGCGCTCGAGATCCGGGCCGACGAGGTGCTCGTCGCGAAGAACGGTGTCGACGGGGTGTACACCGCGGATCCGAAGAAGGATCCCGACGCCACCCTGATCGACGAGATCAGCTACTCGGACGCGCTGGTCCGGGGGCTCAAAGTCGTGGACTCGACCGCGTTCAGCCTCTGCATGGACAACGGCATGCCGATGCGGGTCTTCGGCATGGAGCCCGCAGGCAACGTCACCGAGGCGATCCGGGGCGAGCGCCTCGGCACGCTCGTCCACAGCTGATCGGCGGCGAGGTTCCGCGTTCCGCCGAACCTCTAAGCTTGGAGCAACGTCACTACCGAAGGAGCACACCGTGATCGACGAGGTTTTCGCCGAGGCGAAGGATCGCATGACCAAGGCGGTCGACGCCGCGAAGGAGGGTTTCGCCACGGTGCGCACCGGGCGGGCGAACCCCTCGCTTCTGCAGAACCTGCAGGTCGACTACTACGGCACTCCGACTCCGCTCCCGCAGCTGGCCTCGGTGTCGAATCAGGACGCGCGCAGCCTGCTGATCACGCCGTACGACAAGGGCGCCATGAAGGATATCGAGCAGGCGATCCGGGACATGCCGAATCTCGGCGCGAACCCGTCGAACGACGGCAACGTGATTCGGGTCACGCTGCCCGAACTCACTCAGGAGCGCCGCAAGGAGTTCGTGAAGATCGTCAAGGGTCGTGCCGAGGACGGCCGCGTCGCCGTCCGCAATGTGCGTCGGCACGCGAAGGACCAGCTCGACGCGCTCAAGAGCGAGGTCGGGGAGGATGACGTCGCCCGCGCCGAGAAGGAGCTCGAAGCGCTGACGAAGCAGTTCATCGAGCAGATCGACGAGTCGTTGAAGGGCAAAGAAGCCGAGCTGATGGAGGTCTGATCTGCATGTCGGAGCCGGATCGGGACGAGGATGCGCGCAGCGAGCTGCGCGCCCAGTTCGATGAGGCTCGCGCGCATTTCGACGAGGCTCGTGCCCACTTCGAAGCGACCAACGCCAGGATCGAGCAGCGGGCCGGCCGGAACCTCTTCCTCGCGATCGGCTCCGGCCTGATCTTCGCCGCAGCATTCCTCGCCAGCCTGTTCATCGTGAAGCAGGTCTTCGCGGTGCTGGTGGTGCTTCTCGTCGCGGTGGCGCTCGTCGAACTGGCGGCTGCGTTCCGCGTCGCGGGGCGCCGGGTGCCGCGTGCCGGCGTCGTCGTGGGCGGTCTGATCATCACGAGCGGGGCGTTCTTCCTGGGCGCCGAGGGGATGCTGCTCGGACTCTTCGCCGGATCTCTCCTGCTGACGCTCTGGCGCCTCATCGAGGGACTCCTCCCCGCGTGGGAAGTGCCGCCGAAGACGCTGATCCGCGACGTGTTCTCGGGGCTGTTCACCCTGGTGTACGTGGCGTTCCTCGCTTCGTTCGCGATCCTGCTCCTGGACGCGCCGCGCGGCGAATGGTGGGTGTTCGCGCTCGTGCTCGTCGTGGTCTCGGTCGACGTCGGCGCCTACGCGGCCGGAGTCACGCTGGGGCGGCACAAGATGACGCCGAGGATCAGCCCGAACAAGACCTGGGAGGGCTTCGCGGGCGCCGCGGTGGCCGCGGTGCTCGCCGGTGTCGTGATCTCGCTCACGGGCCTCCAGCAGCCGTGGTGGGTCGGCGTCGTGCTCGGGGCGGTCGTGCTGCTGACGGCGACCGGGGGAGACCTGACGGAATCGCTGATCAAGCGCAACCTCGGCGTGAAGGACATGAGCTCCTGGGTGCCCGGTCACGGCGGCTTCCTCGATCGGCTCGACTCGCTTCTGCCCTCGGCGGTCGGAGTCTACGGTGTCGCGCTGACGCTCGGCGTGCTGGGCTGATCGCGCTCGGTCGATCGCGGGCGATATGCGCTTGTCAGCGCGGCAGGGCAGAATAGTCGGGTGAGCACCGCATTCCCACTGGCCGAGCGCAATGAACCCGGATACCGTCGGGAGCAGGTCGATGAGTTCCTCTCCCGCGCGCGGGCGAGCTACGAGCAGTCGTCCGCCGGCGACGACGCGGTCACCTCCGCCGATATCCGTCGCACGGCCTTCACCGTGCGGCGCAAGGGCTATTCGGCCCGTCACGTCGATGCGGCGATGGATCGACTCGAGGAGGTCTTCTTCGAGCGAGAGCGGCGTGCGCGCATCGCCGAGTTCGGGGAAGAGAGCTGGTGGGCCGAGACCCGCCAACTGCTCTCCGAGCTGCGCGGTCGGCTGGAGCGTCCGAAGGGTGCGAGGTTCCGACGCCGGAGCCTCTTCGCGAGCGGCTACCGCCGGGCCCAGGTCGACGCCTTCCTCGATCAGGTGACGACGATGCTGCACGGCGAGGGCTCGCTCACGACGGCGGACATCCGCGGCGTGGTGTTCCATTCGGAATGGCGCGGATACAACGAGGATCAGGTGGACGCGCTGCTCGATGCGGTGATCGTGCTGATGCTCTCGACTCGTTGAGTCGACGGACATTCGACGCCGGCCCCGAGCTGAGATAGAATCGTTACATTGTGACTTCTGCACCTGCCGCGAAACCCCGCCCCGCGATCCTGTGGGCGCGTGCGCGCGGCGTGCTCGCCGGGACCGCCGCAATCGGATTCCTCGCGATCGCGGTCGCCGCGCCCTTCACCGGACCGACCCGAGCCGCCGCCGAGGTGGAGTTCTACGAGCGGATCCACCAGCAGTTCGTGCCGGAGGACGTGGAGAACGACGCGATCAACCTGGCGATCTCGCCTTCGGTCAAGATCGAGAAGCCGAAGCCCGAGCCGCAGGTGGTCTCTGATCCGGAGACGCCGGCGTCGCCCCCGTCGCCGCCGAAGTACACCGGCGGCGGATCGCCGGCCGAGTGGATGGCCGCGGCCGGCATCGCCGAGAGCGACTGGGGATATGTCGACTACATCGTCACTCGCGAGAGCGGTTGGAACCCCAACGCGATGAACGCGAGTTCCGGTGCCTGCGGGCTGGTACAGGCTCTGCCGTGCAGCAAGGTTCCCGGGAACGGCCTCGACCCGGTCGACAACCTGAAGTGGGCGACGTCGTACGCGAACACGTGCGTCCCCGGCCGAATGTATTGCGGTTGGAAGGGCGCCTACGACTTCTGGGTCGCGAACCACTGGTGGTGAGGGGAAAGTCGAGACGGCGCGCGCACCGGCCGTGGCAGGACGCCGAACCGCGCGATGTGACCAGGCTCGCGCACGGCGGTGCGCGGAAGGAATCGCGCCGAGGCGTCGAATGGTTCGTGCGGGACATCCCGGCCGGCCGCGCCGAAAAGGTCTATCGCTGCCCGGGGTGCGAGCGCGACGTGCCTCCGGGAGAGGCGCACCTCGTCGTCTGGAGCGCGGAGCACCTGTTCGGCGACGAGGCGGCCGTACGGGATCGCCGGCACTGGCACACCCACTGCTGGCGTCTGAGCTGAGCCCGGCGCCGCCGACACGCTCGTGCCGGCGCGGTCATGCGGCCGCGCGCGCGGATCCGCGCTCGAGGCGCCGACCGGTCAGAAGAGAGTCGGCGAACCCGCGGGCACGTGGAGGGGGGCCTGCCCGGAGGAGGCGGCGGTTCGAGGGGTCGTCATCTCTGCTCCGAGCCCGGGGCCGCGAGTCGGCTCGAGCCGGCGCTGGAACGCCTCCGCGGCGGAACGCGCACGGAGATCCGCGGCCTCATTGAGCGGATGCCCGGCGTGCCCCTTCACCCATTCGAAGGTGACATCCCGGCCCTGCAGCGCCGCATCCAGCTGCTCGAGCAGCTCGCGGTTGAGCACGGGTTTGCCGTCGGCCTTGCGCCAGCCCCGCCGCTTCCATCCCGGCATCCACTGCGTCACCGAATTGATCACGTACTGGCTGTCGCAGAGCACATGCAGCGGCTCGTCGCGATCCGCAGTGGCGTGCAGCAGGTCGATGACGGCCATCAGCTCGCCCTGATTGTTCGTGGCGCGGGGCCAACCACCCGCCCGCCAGCGGTCGTCGTCGATGTACCATGCCCAGCCGGCCGGGCCGGGGTTGCCGAGCGCCGATCCGTCTGCGGCTGCGGTGAGAGTCATGCCTTCCATTCTGCCGTAGTGTGAGACTGATGAAAGAGATCAGGAGCGGGACCGTGCTGCGGGCACGGCGCGAGAACATCGAACTGCACACCGAGGACGGGCTCGCGCTCGTGGGCGAGCTGGCGCTTCCCGCGGATCGGGAGCCGCGCGCCACGCTGGTGACGCTGCACCCGCTGCCGACGGCCGGCGGCTACATGGACTCGCACGTGCTGCGGAAGGCCTCGTGGAGGCTCCCCGAACTGGCCGACCTGGCCGTTCTCCGCTTCAACACGCGCGGCACGTCTTCGCCGCGCGGCACCAGCGACGGCGTCTTCGGCGACGGGGAGGCCGAGCGCTACGACCTCGCCGCGGCGATGCGTTTCGTACGGGAGCGGGGTTTACCGAATCCGTGGCTGCTCGGCTGGTCATTCGGCACCGAGGTGGCGCTCAAGCACGGCCTGGCGCACCCGATCCGCGGGGCGATCCTGCTCTCCCCGCCGCTGCGGCGCACGAACGACGCCGAACTCGCGGCCTGGCGCGACGCCTCGCCCGAACTGATCGCGCTCGTCCCGGAGCACGACGATTTCCTGCAGCCCCCGGAGGTGCGGGAGCGCTTCGCCGCGGTGCCGAGAGCCCGGGTCATCGCGGTCGACGAGGCGAAGCACCTGTGGGTGGGGGAGAAGCACGTCCGTCGCGTGCTCGACGAGATCGTCTACGCGGTCGGCACGGCGGAGACGTCATTGCCGACCGCGGTCTCGGAGGATCAGCTCTCGGGCTGAGGCTCCAGCACGGGCGCCTCAGCAGGCGCGGGCTCGGCGGAAGCTCCCTCCGGCGCCGCGGAAATCGACGCATCGGTGGCGTTCCGGGCGACCGTCTCCATCTTCTGCGCATTGGTCAGAACGTCGCCGAGGCTCTCGAAGTAGCGGGCCACGGCACCGCGTTCCACCTTCAACTGAGCCATGCGATCCTCGGCCGCCGCGAGCACCTTCGCCGTCCGGTCCTCGGCGTCGGCGAAGGTCGTCCGCGCGCGCTGCTCGGCCTCCTGCACGATCTCAGCGGCGTGCTGCTCTGCGGTGAGACGGATCTCGTGCGCATCGGCGGTGGCGCGGCCGGTGAGGTCCTCGTACTCGGCTCGGGTGTCGGCGATCTGCTGCTGAAGCTGTTCGAGCAGGTCGCGTGCGGTGTCGAGCTGCTGCTGCGCGGCCGCTGCGGCCTCGGCCTGGCGGTCGGCGATCTCTCGTTCGAGCTGCTCGGCCCGGGTCGCGGCGACGGTCTGGAACTCGGCCTCCTCCTGCGCGATCCGCGCCGTGAGATCGCGCATCGCGGTCTCCGTCTCGGTGCGCAGCGTCGAGAGCGATCGCTCCTCGGCGGCACGGGTCTCGGCCAGTTCGCGTGCGGTGCTCGCGCGGAGCAGTTCGGTCTCCTCCGTGGCATCCGTGCGCATGGCGGCGACCTCGAGGGCGGCCGCCTCGACCGCGGCCTCGCGCTCGCGACGCAGCGTCTCGCGGTGGCTTTCTGCCGCCGAGGCGAGCTGCCGCTCGTGCTCGGCGCGCTCGCGCTCGATGTCAGCGGCGAATCGTGCTCGGTCGCGTTCGATGCCCAGCTCGAACTCCTCCCGATCGATGCCGAGCGCGGAGGCCGCGGCCTCCCGCTCCAGACGGAGCCGCTCGGCCTGAGCGGACGCGGTATCGACCAGCTCCTGCTGGTGCGCGGTGAGGCCGGCCGTGAGGCGCTCCTCCTGCACGATCCGCTCGTCCGCGAGCCGGGCGTCGTGCTCCGCACGCTCCGCCTCCAGCCGTCGGAGGTGTTCGTCGCGCTCGTCGGCGAGCGCCCGCTCCTGCGCGATCCGCTCCTCTTCCAGCGCCCGCTGGTGCCGGGCGAGCTCGTCCGCGAGCTTGCGCGCCTGCTCAGCGGTCTCCGCCGCGATCCGCTGCTCGTGCGCCTCCAGCTCCGCCGCGATCCCGGCCGTATGAGCGGCGTGCTCCTCGGCGATCCGGGCCTCGTGCGCGTCGCGCTCCTGCGCGATGGTCGCATCGTGCTCCGCGCGTTCTCGGGAGAGCGCTCCGTCGTGCTCCTCACGGGTGCGAGCGAGCTCGGCGGTGTGCGCGGCCGCCTCCTCCGCGATCCTCTTGGCGTGGGCCTCGCTCTCGTTCGCGATGCGGAGCTCGTGGGCCTCGCTCTCGGACGCGATCCGAGCGGCGTGCGCGTCGCTCTCCGCCGCGATGCGGAGGTCGTGGGCCTGACGGTCGGCGGCGATCCGTGCCGTGTGGGCGTCGCTCTCCTCGGCGATGCGCCGCTCGTGCGTCTCGAGCGCCTGCGCCAGCCGGGCCTCCTCCGCCGCAGCCGTGCGCTCCTGCGCCTCGCGCTCGCGGGTCAGGAACGCATCGAGCGTCTCGCGCTCGTCGGCGAGCTTCGCCTCGTGCTCCGCGATCTCGTCGCCGATGACGAGCTTGTGCAGCGTGAGCGCATCGGCGAGACCCTGCTCCTGCGCCTCTCGCCTGCGGGCGAAATCCGTGTCGAACTGCTCGGCAGCGCGCGCCCGTTCGCGGTCGGCCTGGGCCGCGAGGGTCGCGAACTCGGCCTGCCGCGCCGCGCGGGTGCGCTCCGCCTCGGCCTCGTGCTCGGCGAGCTCCTGCGCCAGGCTCTCGGTCTGGGCCTGCTCGGCGGCGGCGAGCCGACGCCGGTGCGTGTCCGACTCCTCGGCGATCGCGCGATCGTGCTCGGCTCGCTCCTGCGCGATCCGCTCGCGCAGCGTCTCGATCTCGTCCGTCAGGGTCCGGCGCAGTTCGTCCATCTCGGCGTTGAGCTCGCGCTCCCGCTCGGAGTGCCGCTCCTCGCGCTCGGCCTCCTCGCGCTGCGTCTGCGCTTCGAAGCGGGCGCGCGCCTCCTCGGCGTCGGCCTCGAGCTGCGCGCGACGGAGCTCGAACTCGCGCTGGCTCTCCTCGGTCTGGGCCGCCAGCGCCGCAGCGGCGCGTTCCGTGCGGTCGCGCAGCTCCTCCGATTCGGTGCGGGCGGCGATCGCGAGCAGCTCCGCCTCGGCCTGCGCCTCGGCGATCAACGCACGGGCCTCGGCCTGCGCGGCCTCGAGCGCCGCCGAACTGTCCCGTCGGCTGCCCGTGTCGAGCAGATCCGCGGTCTCCCGGGACTCGCGCAGCAGCCGGTCGGACTCGGCGCGGGTCCCGGACGTGAGGCGTTCGGCCTCGGCGCGCGCGCTGCTCAGCATCGTCTCCGACTGCTCCGTCGCGCTGGTCAGCATCTCGTCCGCGCGCTGCTGCGCCTGCGTGAGCAGCCGCTTCGTCTCGGCCTCGGTGCTGCGGCGCAGCCGCTCGGCGTCTATGTCGGCCTGCGCCATCAGGTTCTGAGCGTGATCCTCGGCGACCTTCAGGCTCTTCTCGACACGGAGGCCGAGCCCCGAGTATCCCGATGCGCCCAGCTCGGCGACCTGTTCCTGCAGCTCCGCGATCAGCGCCTGCTGCTCGGCGGCCGTGGTCACCGAACCCTGGTATGCCGACTGCAGCGACTGCAGGTGCGTCTGCAGGGTGTCGATGTGCTGCGAGAGCGCGGTGACGCGCGCGTTGACTTCGGCGCGGTTGTAGCCGCGCATCGATGTCGAGAACTGGGACTCTGCGTCGCTCACGGATCCTCCGGCCGATCGGTGGGTAGGGCGCGCCGAGCTCGATGGCGCGCGAAGTTCCCCTGACCCGGACATCATACCGTCGGAGCATTCGCGCAGACCCGGGAATGCCGCCGGTCCTCGTTGTTCCCTGACAGTCGTTTTCGGGAAGCTCGGGTAGCGTTGTCGGCATATCGTCGATTTCCCGCGACCCTGCGGGCGCCGGACCTTCGGGGGAACGACCGGCCGATCGGCAACCAGACTTGTGAGGAGATACCCAGGTGCGATTCGGGCTTGCCATAGCCTCGCTCGTGATTTCGGGCATCCTGTTGCTGCTCGGGATCGGGCAGCGGACCGTCTTCGCCGGTCCGGACGAGATCACCTTCCGGGCCGAGCCGAGTCAGGGGGTCTCCTACGCCGTCATCTCCGCCGAGCAGTTCGACGCAATGCCCGGCCAGGCGAACCTGGTGGTCGGCGGGGCCAACGCCTTCGCCGCGATCGGATCCACCGCCGATGTCGAGGCGTGGGTGGCGCCGTTCGACCATGCGGTGCTCTCGGCGGATGCGGCGGGGGAGCGGCTGTTCGAGGAACCCGTTCCCGCGCAGGCCTCCGAGCTGAGCGCGGAGGAGCTCGAGCAGCTCGACCCGCGCGGCAGCGACCTCTGGCTCAGCGAGCAGGGTCCCGGTCGCGCCGCGATGTCCCTCGGCGCCGACCAGTCGGTCCTGGCCGAGCTCGGCGACGGCGGCACGGTCTCGGTCGTCTGGGTGCAGAACGATCGCACACCGTGGGCCGGCCCGCTGCTGGCGGCAGGCGGCCTCTTCGCACTGATCGGAGCGATCCTCTACCTGCTGGCGGTCGACCACGATCGTCGCGGACTGGGCCCGCGGCGCGGCCGGTCCGGCCCTCTGGTCGGGCTGCGCAACATGGCTCGCCGCCGGCCGCCGACCGCCTCATCGGTATCCGAGAAGCCCGTGGATCGCGCGCGCGCGAAGCGGGTGGCGGCGCCCGTCGTCGGCCTCTCCATGCTCCTGGTGCTGAGCGGTTGCTCGTCGAGCTACTGGCCGGATCTCTCGCCGTCTCCGAAGCCGACCGAGGAGCGTGCGGATGATGCCGTCGCCGCCAACGTCGCTCCGGTCCCCATCCTCCAGAGCCAGATCGACCGCGTCATCGAGGACGTCGTCGCGACGGCCGGTGCGGGCGATGACGGTCTCGATGCGAAGCTGCTGGAGCCGCGCTTCAGCGGTGACGCCCTCGAACAGCGGACCGCGCACTACAAGATCCGCAAGAAGGTCGCCGACTACGAGGTCGTGCTGCCCCGGATCACGACGGAGCAGCTCGAGTACGAGCTCGTGCAGAGCACGGACGGCTGGCCGCGGACGGTCTTCGCGACGGTGGCCTCGGAAGCGCCGGACACCGGGGACGAGGAGCCCGCGGACGACGAGGGTGCGAACGCGTCGGTGGCGCCGGTCGCCTCGCCGTCGCTCGCGCTGGTCCTCACCCAGACCGGCCCGCACGAGAACTATCGGGTCAGCCGCATCTTCGCGCTGCGCGGCGGGATATCCATGCCGAGCGCCGCCCCGGTCGAGGAGGGCACCGCTCTGCTCGCCGAGGACGCCCGAACGCTCGCGCTGCCGCCCGGCGAGGTCGGCGAGCGGTACGCCGAGGTTCTCGCAGGCGGCGACGAAGTGGATGCGGCCCAGTACTTCGACCTGGTGGACGACACCATCATCAAGAAGAGCGGGGCGGCCTGGGTCGCCGCGGCGAAGAAGGCCGCGCAGAAGGACAAGGTGGACGTGAGGTACTCGGTCAAGGCCGCGCAGACCGACACCTCGGTGACCGGCCTGTCGACCGGCGTCGGCGGCGCGCTCGTCGCCACCACGGTGGTCGAGTCGCGGATCGAGAAGCAGACCGGCGATTACCAGCCCAAGGCGGTCGGCGCGGTGACCGCGCTCTCGGGGCTGAAGGGCGCGCAGAAGCAGATCGTGAGCCGCGTGGCGCATCAGCTGCTCTTCTTCGTGCCGAGCGAGACCAGCGGTGAGAAGATCCAGCTCCTCGGATATACGACGGAGCTGGTGGGAGCGAGTAAGAAGTAACCATGGCACAGCAGATTCCCGAACGTATTCCCGGCGGCGCCGTCGACCTCAGCCACCTCGCCGCGGCCGCGCAGGCCTCCTCCGCGACCGGTCCGGCGAACGGGCAGCCGTCATCGCAGGGCCCCGTGGTCGACGTGCCCTCGCTGGTGATCGACCTGACCGACCAGACTTTCGAACAGGCCGTCCAGCTCTCGAGCGCGGTGCCCGTGGTCGTCGACCTCTGGGCGGAATGGTGCCAGCCCTGCAAGACGCTGGGTCCGATCCTCGAGAAGGTCACCCGAGAGCTCGGCGGGCGCATCGTCCTCGCCAAGGTCGACGTCGATGCCAACCCGGGGCTCGCGCAGGCGTTCCAGGCGCAGTCGATCCCGACGGTCGTGGCGCTCGTCGGCGGCCGACCCGTGCCGCTGTTCCAGGGTGCCGTCCCGGAGCAGCAGGTGCGGGAGATGTTCGCGCAGCTGCTGCAGCTCGCTGCTCAGCAGGGCGTCGCCGGCCGTGCGAATTCCCCGGAGCTCGATGGCGAGAGCGACGCCGGAGCCGACGATGCGCCCCAGGCCAACCCCGCCCACGCGGAGGCGCTCGAGGCGCTCGATCGCGGGGACTTCGCGGCTGCCGTGAACGCGTACGAGCAGGTGCTCGCCAAGGCCCCCGCCGATCACGAGGCCCGCGCGGCGCTGGTGCAGGTGAAACTGCTGGAGCGCCTCGCAGGCGCGGGTGCGGACGAGATCCGCCAGGCCGCTGCGGCCGATCCGGGGGACATCGCCGCGCAACTGCGCGTCGCAGACCTCGACGTCTCCGGCGGCCACATCGAGGATGCGTTCCTGCGCCTGCTCGATCTCTTCGCCGCGCGCGAGGACGCCGATGAGCGCACCGCGATCCGCGAGCGCCTGCTGGAGCTCTTCGAAGTGGTCGGAGTCGCCGATCCGCGGGTCGCCGCAGCACGCACGAGGCTGGCGAACCTGCTGTACTGAGCGCCGGCGGATGACGGGCGACGGAGGAAGGATCGTGCGAGCCTACCTGGACCATGCGGCGACGTCGCCGATGCCGGAGTCGGTGCTGGCCGCCTACCTCGACGCACTCCGCGGCGTCGGCAACCCGGCATCGACCCACGGACACGGCCAGGCCGCGCGCGAACGGCTCGAGGCGGCACGCGAGCAGATCGCCTCGCTGCTCGGTGCCGATCCTGCGGAGACGATTCTGAACACCGGCGGGACGGAGTCGATCAACCTCGCGCTGAAGGGCATCTACTGGGCGCGCCGCCGCGCTGGTATCGGGGGCGAATCCGCACCCGTCCTGCTCATCGCCGAGGGGGAGCATCACGCGACGATCGGTGCAGCTGAATGGCTGTGCGAGGAGCAGGGCGCTCGGATGCGCCGACTGCCGCTCGACGCCGACGGCGTGCTGCGTCCCGACGTCCTCGCGGAGGCGCTCGCAGAAGAGGGGCCGGGAAACGTTGCGCTCGTCTCCTTCATCTGGGCGAACAACGAGGTCGGCAGCGTGCAGCCCGTGGCCGAATTGTGCGGCCTCGCGCGGGACGCCGGAGTGCCCGTGCACGTCGACGCCGTCGCCGCGCTCGGCCGGGCTCCGATCGATCTGCACGCCTCTGGCGCCTCGGCGATATCGGTGTCGGCGCACAAGATCGGCGGACCCGTGGGGGTCGGGGCGCTGCTCCTCCGCCGAGACGCCGCGATCGATCCGCTCTTCCACGGCGGGGAGCAGCAGCGCTCGCGCTCGGGCACGCAGAACATAGCCGGCGCGGTCGCATTCGCCGCGGCGCTCTCGCGATGCGCCGGGCCGGAGCATGAAGCGCGGCTCGTGCGATTGGCGGCGCTCCAGGACCGCCTCATCGCGGGCGTGCGCGAGACGGTGCCGGACGCGGTGCTGCGCGGCGCCGACCCGCGGACGCCCGGGGCGCGGGTGCCCGGGAACGCGCACTTCACCTTCCCCGGTTGCCAGGGCGATTCGCTCGTGTTCCTGCTCGACGCGGCAGGCATCTCGACGTCGGTCGGTTCCGCCTGCCAGGCAGGCGTCATGGAGACCTCCCACGTGCTGCTCGCCATGGGCATCCCCGAGGCCGAGGCGCGGGGGGCGCTCAGGATCACCCTCGGCTTCGAGACCCGCGAAGACGAGGTCGAGGCCTTCCTCGACGCATTGCCGGGAGCGGTCGAACGGGCTCGGGCGGCGGGCCTGGTCTGACGCTCAGGCGGATGCGGTGCGACCGTCGTCGACGGGCAGCGCGCGGTCGATCGTGAACTGGCCCAGCACCCGGCTGCCGATGTAGAGCACGGCGCTCTGCCCGGGGGCGACGCCGAGCAGCGGTTCGGCGTGCTCCAGATCGATGTCGGCCACGATCTCGTGGGTCGCTTCGGCCCGATGCTGCTCGGTCCTCCGAGCCTCGTCGATCCGGGCGAGTCGCGCGGTCGCGGGGACGGGATCCGCGTGGGCGCGGATCTGCACCTCGCAGTCGAAGGGTTCGGCGAGGTCGAGTCCCGGGTCTCCGGTGAGGCTGAACCGACCCCCGGCGATGCGGCCGATCGCGAGCCGATCCTTGGGGCCGACGACCACCTGGTTCGACACCGGGCGGATCGAGAGGACGTAGCGCGGCTTCCCGTCGGGCGCGGGGTGCCCGATCGCGAGACCGCGGCGCTGACCGATCGTATAGCCGCGCGCGCCGTCGTGCCGGCCGACCACGGCACCGGATTCGTCGACGATGTCGCCCGGTGCGCGCTCCAGCTTCTCGTTCAGCCAGCCGCGCGTGTCGCCATCGGGGATGAAGCAGATGTCGTGGCTGTCGGGCTTGCGGGCGATCTGGATGCCGCGCTCCTCGGCCTCCGCGCGGATGAGCTCCTTCGACGGCGTGTCGCCGAGCGGGAAGTAGCAGTGGGCGAGCTGTTCCGCGGTGAGGACGCCCAGCACGTAGGACTGATCCTTGGCCCAGGCGCTCGCGCGGTGGAGCTCGCGGCCGCCCGGTCCGTCGACCAGCGTCGCGTAGTGGCCCGTCGCGACGGCGTCGAAGCCCAGTGCGATCGCCTTGTCGAGCAGTGCCGCGAATTTGATCTTCTCGTTGCAGCGCAGGCACGGATTCGGCGTACGGCCCGCCTCGTACTCCGCGACGAAGTCGTCGACCACGTCCGCCGCGAATCGTTCGCTGAAATCCCAGACGTAGAACGGGATGCCGAGGAGGTTCGCGACGCGGCGCGCGTCCATCGCGTCCTCGATCGTGCAGCAGCCGCGGGACCCCGTGCGCAGCGTGCCGGGCATCCGGCTCAACGCCAGGTGCACGCCGACGACGTCATGGCCGGCCTCGACCGCTCTGGCCGCGGCGACGGCGCTGTCCACGCCTCCGCTCATCGCCGCCAAGATCTTCACCCGCACAGTCTACGCGCGGTGGCCCGCGGGGCCGCATTTCCCGCAGTTCCGGCTGAGATCGCAGTTCGGGCTGGTCGTCGACGCGGGAATCCTCAGCCGGAACTGCGATATCCGCCCGAAGTGCTGGGGCAGAGGAGGATGAGCGGCGGCACGTGGGGCGGCACGCGGAGCGGAGCCGGGCGGTGCACGAGCCGGCGCGGAAAGGGGAAGAGGAAGAGGAAGGAGCGCGACGATGTCGGCGGCCGATCCTAGAATCGTGGATGTGAACACCTCGCCCGAACTGCCCGCAGACTTCGAAACCGCCCGAGCCGAGGCGGAACGCCTGACCGCGGATATCGAGCGCTATCGCACGGCCTACTATTCGGAGGCGACGAGCCTCGTCTCCGACGCCGAATACGATGAGCTGTTCCATCGGCTCGAGGCCATCGAGCGGGAGTTCCCCGAACTCGTCGGGCAGGACAGCCCGACCCAGGAGGTCGGCGCTGCCGTCGTTTCGGCCGGCTTCCCCGAGCACGAGCACGCCGAGCGGATGCTCAGTCTCGACAACGTGTTCTCGCTCGACGAGTTCCGGGAATGGGCGGAGAAGGCCCGCGCTGCCGCGGGCCGAGAGGTGCGCTGGCTCAGCGAGCTGAAGATCGACGGACTGGCCATCAGCCTGGCCTATCGCAACGGGGTGCTCGAGACTGCGACGACCCGCGGCGACGGGCGCGTCGGCGAAGATATCACCGAGAACGTGCGATTCATCCCCGTGATTCCCGCACGGCTCGACGCGGGGGCGCCGGGAGGCGCAGCCATCCCCGAGTTCTTCGAGGCCCGCGGCGAGGTGTTCCTCGCGAGCACCGACTTCGCCGCGTTGAACGCGCGGCAGCGGCAGCTGCAAGCCGAGTTCGCCGCGGAGCAGACGGCGAAGGGCGTACCTGAGGACCGTATCCCGGTGCGCTACCCGGATTTCGCCAACGCGCGCAACACCGCGGCGGGCAGCCTGCGCCAACGGGCGGAGAAGAAGAACGAGCGCGAGCTCGAGCTGATGCGGGATCGGCTCGGCCGGCTCTCGCTGTACGTCCACGGCATCGGCGCCTGGCAGCACCCCGACTTCGAGAACCAGAGCGATGCCTATCGGATGCTCGCCGAGTGGGGGCTGCCCGTCTCGCCGCATTCGCGGGTGTTCGATTCGGTCGACGAAGTGGTCGGCTTCATCGAGGATCGCGGCGAGCACCGGCACGATGTGGAGCACGAGATCGACGGGATCGTCGTCAAGATCGACGAGCTCGAACTGCACGCCGAGCTCGGGCAGACGAGCCGGGCGCCGCGATGGGCGATCGCCTACAAGTACCCGCCGGAAGAGGTTCACACGGAACTGCTCGACATCCGGATCGGGATCGGCCGTACCGGACGCGCGACCCCCTACGCGGTGATGGCACCGGTGCATGTCGCGGGCTCCACGGTGAGTCAGGCGACGCTGCACAACCAGGAGGTCGTCCGCGCCAAGGGCGTGCTGATCGGCGATACCGTCGTGCTCCGCAAGGCCGGTGACGTGATCCCCGAGGTGCTCGGCGCCGTCGTCGAACGTCGCGACGGGAGCGAGCGCGAGTGGCGGATGCCGAGCGAGTGCCCGGAATGCGGTGCGGCGCTGCGCCCGATGAAGGAGGGCGACATCGATCTCCGTTGCCCGAACGCGCGGGCGTGTCCGGCGCAGGTGCGCGGCCGGGTCGAGCACATCGGGTCGCGCGGCGCGCTCGACATCGAGGTGCTGGGGGAGATCACGGCGGCGGCGCTCACCCAGCCGGAGACGCCTTCGACTCCGCCGTTGGAGACCGAGGCCGGCTTGTTCGAGCTGACGCTGGAGCAGCTGGTGCCGATCGAAGTGATCGTGCGGGATCCCGAGACCGGGGAGCGGAAGACCGATCCCGAGACGGGCGAATTCGTGCGGCGGGCCCCGTTCCAGCGGATCGTGGTCGGGTACCCGCCCGAAGCCAAGGGGTTGACGGCCGCCGAGCGGCGCAAGGCCGGGTTCCGCAAGGATCACCGCACGTTACTGCCGTCGAAGGACGCCGAGACCTTCCTCGCCGAGCTCGAGCGGGCGAAGAGCAAGCCGCTGTGGCGGCTCATCGTGTCGCTGAACATCCGCCACGTGGGTCCGGTCGCCGCGCGCGCGCTGGCCGACTGGTTCGGCTCGCTCGAGGCGATCCGTGCGGCGACTCCCGGGGAACTCGCCGAGGTCGAAGGCGTCGGGGGGATCATCGCGGAGTCGCTCCGGGAGTGGTTCGAGGTGGACTGGCACCGCGAGATCGTGGATCGCTGGGCTGCGGCGGGCGTGCAATGGGAGACGCCGGGGCATCCGGGGCCGGGCGCGGCGGTGGCCGAGGGCGGCGTGCTCGCGGGACTGACCGTCGTCGCGACGGGCTCCCTCGACGGGTTCACCCGTGACGGTGCGAAGGAGGCGATCATCCGTGCCGGCGGCAAAGCGGCTTCGAGCGTGTCGAAGAAGACCGACTTCGTCGCGGCGGGTCCCGGCGCGGGGTCGAAGCTCGCGAAGGCCGAAGACCTCGGCATCCCCGTGCTCGACGCCGCTCAGTTCGCGGTGCTCGTGACCGTCGGCCCGAGCGGGCTGGACCTGGACACGGCGCCCTGACGCACGGCGCCCGTGCCCCCGGGCTCGTCCTGCGGGGCAGCGCGCCGCGAGAGTACTGCGCCGCCCGATGCCGGGGCGTCGATCCGGCGCTCACGATGCTCGGATCTTGAGGCTCCCGACGAGTTATCCACAATTCCCGCATCCGGCACTCGCGCGCCGCTCCCGCTGTTTAGGCTGGTTCCAAGGGCCTGCTCGGGGAGGAGGAACACGGGCCAGAGAGGAATCGAGATGAACCGAACGACGACTCCGGTGCGCGCCCGCTGGGCCGAATCCGACCCGCTGCTCACCGAGTACTACGATCACGAATGGGGCATGCCGGTCACCGACGATGCCGGGATCTTCGAGCGCTTGAGCCTCGAGGCGTTCCAATCGGGGCTCTCCTGGCTCGTCGTCCTGCGCAAGCGCGAGGCGTTCCGCGCGGCGTTCGCCGGCTTCGATCCAGGTCGGGTGGCGGCCTTCGACGGTACCGACGTCGAACGGCTCATGAGCGATGCCGGCATCATCCGCAACCGCCGCAAGATACTGGCGACGATCGAGAATGCGCGAGCGGTGCTGCGGCTGCACGACGCCGGTGAGTCGCTGAGCGAGCTGGTATGGAGCCACCAACCGGATCGCTCACCGGCGCCGCGCGACGACGCCGAGGTGCCGACGACCTCGCCAGAGTCGCACGCACTGGCCGCAGAACTGAAGCGGCGAGGCTTCGCCTTCGTCGGGGCGACCACCGTGTACGCGCTGATGAGCGCCATCGGCATCGTCGACGCGCACCTCGTGGACAGCCATCGCCGGGGATGCTCCGGACTCTGGCGGGCCGACGGCACGCGCAGATAGCATTCGGGCATGTGCACTCGCTTCGTCTGGTCATCCGCAGGCGCTCCAGGCGCGGGCAGCGTGCTCGTCGGCCGGAGCATGGATTGGTTCGAGCCGACGAGCACCGCGCTCGCCGTGCGGCCGCGGGGGACCGAACGGACGAGTGCTCCAGGGGACCCCGCGAGCTTCGTCTGGATCGCGGAGTACGGGAGCGTCGTGGCGCTCATGTACGGCCGCATCCCGGTCGACGGGATCAACGAGGCCGGCCTGCAGGTGAGCGGGCTCTATCTCTCGGAGTCCGACTACGGACGGCGCGACCCATCGCGCCCGGGCCTGGCGCTCGAGCAGGCGATCCAGTCGTTCCTCGATCGCTTCGCCGCAGTGGCCGATGCCGTCGCCTGGATCGAGGAGAGCGGGGTGCAGGTGATCCCGCTCGACATCGGAGGCAAGCCGGGCACCGGGCACATCGCGCTGGCCGACCGCAGCGGAGACTCGGCGATCGTCGAGTTCGTCGACGGGCGCACGGAGATCCACCACGGGCCGGAGTACACCGTCATGGCGAACTCGCCGCCCTATGAAGAGCAACTCGCGCTGCAGCACCGCTACGCGGGCCTCGGCGGAGACGAGCCGCTCCCCGGCGGTACCGACTCGCCGGATCGTTTCGCGCGCGCGGCCTATTACTCGGCGAAGCTCCCGGCCACCGAGTCTCCGCGCGAAGCCGCGGCCCAGGTGTTCAGCGTGATCCGCAACGCCTCGGCCCCCTTCGGCACCGTCGACGCGGCGCGCCCGAACGTCTCGACCACGCGCTGGCGGACGGTCGCCGACCTCAAGGATCGGCGCTATTTCTTCGAGTCGACGACATCGCCGAGCGTGTGCTGGGTCGAACTCGGGGAGGTCTCCTTCGAGCCGGGCCCCGACCGCGTGCTCGCGACCGAGAACGATATGGCGCTGGCCGGCGACATCTCCGCGCGCTTCGCGCGCGAGGACGGGCCGCGCTGAGCACCGTGGGCGATCCGCGCGGCGTCTGCACTCGGTAGGATGGTGGGGTTCATCCGCCCCCACCTTCGACGGAGCAGCATGCCTGAAAGCAGTGCGGCGAGCAGCGAGATAACGGTCGAGACCGTGCAGCATCTCGCGGGTCTCGCACGGATCGCCCTCACCGACGCCGAAGTCGACTCGCTCACGAGCGAGCTCGGCTCCATCCTCACCAGCATCGCCAAGGTGAGCGAGGTCGCGGGCGACGACGTCCCGGCGACGAGTCATCCGATTCCGATCACCAACGTGACCCGGCCGGACGAGATCGCCGACGTGCTGACGCTGGACCAGGCTCTCGCGAACGCGCCCGAAGCCGCTGACGGCATGTTCCGCGTCTCGTCGATCCTGGGCGAAGAGCAGTAGGGGGCTAGCGTGACTGAGCTGATCCACCTCACCGCCGCCGAGCTGGCCGCCGAGCTGGCCGCGGGCACCGTCTCCGCCGTCGACGCCGCGCAGGCGCACCTCGACCGCGTCGCCGCAGTAGACGGTGATCTCCACGCCTTCCTGCACACCGACGCCTCGGCCTCGCTCGCCGCGGCCCGTGCGATCGACGAGCGCCGCGCCGCCGGCGAGACGCTCGGCGAACTCGCCGGCGTGCCGCTCGCGGTCAAGGACGTGCTCGTCACGACGGACATGCCCGCGACCTCGGGTTCGCGGATCCTCGAGGGCTACCGCTCTCCGTTCGATGCGACCGCGGTCGCCAGGGCGCGTGCCGCCGGCCTGGTGAACATCGGCAAGACGAACATGGACGAGTTCGCGATGGGATCCTCCACCGAGAATTCGGCCTACGGCCCGACGCACAACCAGTGGCAGCACGGCCGCGTGCCCGGCGGCTCGGGCGGCGGCTCGGCCGTCGCCGTCGGCGCCTTCGAGACGCCCCTCGCGCTCGGCAGCGACACGGGCGGCTCGATCCGGCAACCCGCCGCTCTCACCGGCACCGTAGGCGCCAAGCCGACCTACGGCGGCGTGAGCCGCTACGGCGCCATCGCCCTCGCGTCCTCGCTCGACCAGATCGGCCCGTGCGCTCGAACCGTGCTCGACACGTCTCTGCTGCACGACGTGATCGCCGGGCACGACCACCACGATTCGACCTCGCTGCGGCACGAATGGCCCTCGATGGCCGCCGCCGCCAGGGACGGCGTCGCGGACGACTCGCTGCGCGGCCTGCGCGTCGGCGTGGTGAGGCAGCTCATGCTCGACGGGGTGCAGCCCGGCGTGAAGGCGCGCTTCGACGAGGCGCTCGCGCTGCTGACCGCCCAGGGCGCGGAGATCGTCGAGATCGACGCCCCGCACTTCGAGTACGCCGTCGCCGCCTACTACCTGATCCTGCCCGCGGAGGCATCGAGCAACCTCGCGAAGTACGACTCGGTGCGCTTCGGCCTGCGCGTCACGCCCGACGGCGGCGGCACGGTCGAGGACGTGATGAGCGCGACCCGCGAGGTCGGGTTCGGCGCCGAGGTGAAGCGACGCATCATCCTCGGAACCTACGCGCTCTCGGCCGGTTACTACGACGCCTACTACGGCAGCGCGCAGAAGGTGCGCACGCTGATCCAGCGCGACTTCGCGAACGCCTTCGCGCAGGTCGACGTGATCGCCTCGCCGACCGCCCCCACGACCGCGTGGAAGCTCGGCGAGCATGCGGGCGACCCCATGCAGGACTACCTGAACGACGCCACGACGATCCCCGCGAACCTCGCCGGGATCCCGGGCCTCAGCCTGCCGGTCGGCGTGGCGGAGGAGGACGGCCTGCCGGTCGGCCTGCAATTGCTGGCACCCGCGTTCGAGGACGCGCGGCTCTACCGCGCCGGCGCCGCGATCGAGCGGCTCATCGAGGATCGCGACGGGCGGGCGTTCTGGAAGCAGAGCCCCGCGTTCGACGCTGCACACACTGCCCAGCAGGGAGGGGCGCGCTGATGGCCAAGACCAAGGTGATGGATTTCGACAAGGCGCTGGAGCTCTTCGAGCCGGTGATCGGCCTCGAGGTGCACGTCGAGCTGAACACGACGACGAAGATGTTCAGTTCGGCGCCGAACGCCTTCGGATCCGACCCGAACACCAACCTGACTCCGGTCTGCCTCGGCCTGCCGGGTTCGCTGCCCGTCGTGAACGAGCAAGCGGTGCGCTACTCGATCAGCCTGGGCCTCGCGCTCGGCTGCGAGATCGCCGAGGTCTCGGGCTTCGCCCGTAAGAACTACTTCTACCCCGACATGTCGAAGAACTATCAGATCTCGCAGTACGACGATCCGATCGCCTTCGACGGCTCGGTCGAGATCGAGCTCGAGTCGGGTCGGGTCGTGCACGTGCCGATCGAGCGCGCGCACATGGAGGAGGACGCGGGCAAGCTGAACCACATCGGCGGCTCGACCGGACGAATCCAGGGCGCCGAGTACTCGCTGGTCGACTACAACCGTGCCGGTGTACCGCTCGTCGAGATCGTGACCCGACCGGTCTTCGGCGGCGAGGCCGACACCCCCGAGATCGCTGCCGCATACGTGGCGACGATCCGCGAGCTCGTGATCGCGCTCGGGATCTCGGACGCGCGGATGGAGCGCGGCAACCTGCGCTGCGACGCGAACGTGTCGCTCCGGCCGCGCGGCAACGAGGGTGCGGGGATGAGCGTGCTCGGCACGCGCACCGAGACGAAGAACGTGAACTCGCTCCGCTCCGTGGAGAAGGCGGTGCGCTTCGAGATCCAGCGCCAGGCGCAGATCCTCGCCGGAGGCGGGACTATCACCCAGGAGACCCGGCACTGGCACGAGGACACGGGGGAGACCTCGCCCGGCCGGCCGAAGAGCGATGCCGACGACTACCGGTACTTCCCGGAGCCCGACCTCGCCCCGATGATGCCCTCGCGCGAACTGGTCGAGGAGCTGCGGGCCGGACTGCCCGAGCACCCGACCGTGCGCCGGCGCCGGCTGCGCGAGGAGTGGGGCTTCAGCGCGCTCGAGTTCCGCGACGTCGTCAACGCGGGGCTGCTCGACACGATCGCGGCGACGGTCGCGGCAGAGGTGCCGCCGCAGACGGCGCGCAAGTGGTGGACCGGCGAGATCGCCCGCCTCGCGAACGAGCGCTCGACGGCGCCCGCGGATCTCATCACGCCGGCCCAGGTGGCCTCGGTCGTCGAGCTGGTGGATGCGGGCGCGCTGAACGACAAGCTCGCGCGTCAGGTCATCCAGGGCATCATCGCCGGCGAGGGCACCGCGCAGGAGATCGTCGAGGCCCGCGGGCTCGCGATCGTCTCCGATGACGGTGCGCTCATCGAGGCCGTGGATGCCGCGCTCGCCGAGCAGCCGGACGTGCTCGCGAAGATCCGGGACGGCAAGGTGCAGGCCGCCGGTGCGGTGATCGGCGCCGTGATGAAGGCGATGCGGGGCCAGGCGGACGCGGCGCGCGTGCGCGAGCTCGTGCTGGAGCGCGCAGGGGTCTGACGAGGGTGTTCGCAGTGTCGTTACGCAGCCTGCTCACCGGGCTCCTGCTGCTCGCGCTCGTGCTGACATCGGCGCCGCTCGACGCGAGCCCGGCACCGGCCGTCGAGCACCTCGCCGAGGTCGAGGCTCCACGGGTGACCGGCGCCGTCGAGTCGACTGCGGGTTCTGATGCGGCGATCTTCGGGGCCACCGGCTCGGCGAACGGCCGCAAGATCGTCGCGTCGACGAGCAAGCGGTACGTGAACCCGGGCGCGAAGGTCAGGATCACGGCGAAGATCACCGGGTTCCCGACCCGGCCGAGCGTGCGGCTCCAGGAGCGGCGCAGCGGTAAGTGGGTGACGGTCAAGACGTTGAAGCGGAGCTCCGAACGGGTGTTCCGCGCGACGGTCAAGCGGAAGGCATCCGGTGCGATCCGATTCCGAGTGATCGCCTCCGCCTCCGATGCCTCTGGCAAGAAGACCACGACGCGATCGAAGACCCTGACGATTCGGGTGCGAACGGTCTCGACCATCCAGATCGCGAAGACGACCGAAGGCGCGCCCGTCGGCCGGACCTTCATCGAGGGTCGGGTCCGGCCGATCCGGCACGGAGTGCGGGTGATGCTGCAGCGCCGCGAAGGATCCTCCTGGGCGAAGGTGAAGACGGCTGAGCCCGATGCCCGCGGCCGCTTCTCGTTCACGGTCTGGGCGGGGCCGGAGCGCGAGGTCTACCGGGTGGTCCGGGCGGCGCAGAAGACCGCGACCCGGCCCGTCAGCAACCGGGTCAGCATCCGAGGAACCGCCCCGTCCGTCTGCACCCAGCCGCTCGCCGGGACGGCAGACGCGCGGGCCTCGCTCCACGAACGCCTCGACGCCAGCGCCGACGAACCGGTCGTGATCGTCGCCGCGGGATCGTCGACCACCTTCGGCAGCGGGGCGACCACGGTGCAGTCGCGCTGGCTCAACCGCTTCGCCGCAGCGCTCTCCGCCGACTACGACCTTTCGGGCGGACCCGCCCTGCCAGTGCTCCGCCAGCCCGAGCGCGGGTGGGCCGATCCTCGCGAGACGGCGGGCATCCACGTCGTCAACGCGGCGAAGAGCGCGAGCTCCTCGGAGGATTACCTCTTCAGCGAACCTCCGAGTCGGATGACGGACGTCATCGAACTCGAACCCGACATCGTGATGCACGTCGTCGGGGCGATGGACTATCGGCTGAATCGCGACCCTGCTGGCGAATACATCGACGGCCTCCGTGCGTCGATCGAGTACATCGACGCGCACATGGCGGGAAACGAGCCGATCCATGTGCTGGTGCACCCGCATCAGCGGATGCGGCCGGAGGTCACCGCCTGGCCGTGGAGCGCGTACCGGAAGGCGATGACCCAGGTGTCCGCGGAGGATCCCGAGCGACGCATCCAGGTCGATGTCTCGGGATGGTTCCGGAACGCCGGCATCACCGGGCCGGATCCCTGGGGCCTGCTCGCGGCGGATCGGGTGCACCCCTCCGACGCGGGCCATGCGGCTCTTGACGGGACCGTCCGACGTGCGCTCGACCTGGACCCCGCGTGCTGATCCTGCCGCGCTGATCCTCCGGCTCGGCTCTGCGCACCGGCCCCGCGTACTCACCCGCGTACCGACCCGAGCCGCGGAGAACACGCGGAAATGCGGGTCGCCGCACGGTCGCCGACTCTTCGGGGACCGGCGCGGATGTGCTGAGATGGAGTCATGAGCGGAACCGGTGAGCGGGACGAGGCGTCGATCCTGCATGTCGACATGGATTCGTTCTACGTGTCGGTCGAACTGCTCGACCGGCCGGAGCTGCGCGGCCGGGCGACCGCGGTCGCCCATGACACCGGCCGTTCGGTGGTCTCGAGCGCCAGCTACGAGGCCCGCAGGTTCGGCGTGCGCTCGGCCATGCCAGTGGCGCGCGCCAAGCAGCTCTGCCCGCACCTCGTCCTCATCGACCCCGACTTCACGAAGTACCGCGCGGCCTCGCGCGAGGTGATGCGGATCTTCCGCGAGTTCACCCCTCTCGTCGAACCGCTCAGCATCGACGAGGCGTTCCTCGACGTCGCCGGCTCGATCCGGCTCTTCGGCCCGCCCACGACCATCGCGCAGCTCTTGCGCGCCCGCGTGCGCGAACAGACCGGCCTGCCGGCATCCGTCGGCCTCGCGAGCACCAAGCACGTCGCCAAGCTCGCATCGCAGCGCGCCAAGCCGGACGGCGTGCTCGAGATCCGGCCCGAGCGGACGCTCGAGTTCCTGCATCCCCTGCCGGTCGAGGCGATCTGGGGCGTGGGCGGTGCGACGGCGAGGTCGCTGCACTCGCGCGCCATCCGCACGGTGGGCGACCTCGCGAACGAACCGGTCGACAGCCTGCGCCGCATCGTCGGCAACGCGAATGCCGAACGCCTGCACGAGCTCGCGAACGGACGCGATGCCCGCGAGGTGGAGACCGAACGGGCAGAGAAGAGCATCGGGCACGAGGAGACCTTCGCCGTGGATCAGAGCGATCGGGCGGTGCTCGAGCGCGAACTGCTGCGCCTCGCCACCCGCACGGGGGAGCGGCTGCGGAGGAGCGGGCTCGACGCCCGCACGATCGCGATCAAGGTGCGCTACCTCGACTTCGAGACCGTGAGCCGATCCCGCACCCTCGGCGAGGCGACCAACGCGACGCAGCGCATCTACCTCACCGCGAAGGAGCTCTTCGAGAGCCTGGGCGGCACGCCGGAACGGACACCTCGGCCGGTGCGGCTCATCGGGGTGCGGGCGGAGCAGCTCGTCCCGGCCGGCAGCGACCCCGCCGCGCTGTGGAGCGATGACGAGGGCTGGCGGGCGCTCGATCAGGCCGTGGACGAGGTGCGCGGGCGCTTCGGAAGAGAGGGGCTCACCTCGGCCAGGCTGCTCGAGCCGCGACGGGACGTCGTCGATCCGCGATCGCTCGAGGACCCGGTCTGAGATCCGGGCGCGCCGGATCCGGATCGACGGCCGCGGTCGCATCGCCACGCCGGCACCGTCGCTTCCGCATCATCGCTTCTGCATCGCCGACCCGCATCGACGGCGGTGCGAAGCGAAGCTACTCGGCCCGTCCCATCCGCAGCAGCGAGTCGAGGATCGCGGCCAGCCAATCGTAGATCAGCACCGTGCCGCGGGTCACCTCGTCGTCGCTCAAACGGGAATGGTCGCCCTCCTCCTGCAGCCCGAGCCTCGCCGCGATCGCAAGGCGCAGCGCGGTGAGGGTCCGTACCCAGGCGGGCAGGGACGACTCGGTGACGTCGACCTCGACCGGCGCCGCATCGGCGTCCTCCTCGGAGAATGCGCCGATCCCGAGCGCGCCGCTCACCTCGAGCGCATCCTGCATCTTGCGGTTGATCAGACCCTGCTCGGTGACCCGGCGGAACTGCGAAGCATCGCTCGCGCCCTCGTAGGCGTCGGGGAAGAGACGGGCGAGCGCTGGGTCGTCGGGCGGAGCCTCGGTGCCGCCGACTTCGAGGCTCGCGAAGAGCGGATCCGGATCGAGCGCGGTGCCGCTGTGGCTGCGGAGCAGGTCGATCAGCTGCCCGACCAGCTGGCCGAGCAGGTGGGCCTCATCGAAATCGAGATGCAGTTGCAGCGCACCCTCCGGCATCGGGATCAGCCTCATGACGCCCCCGCCTGCCGCACCGTCGCCCAGAGGCCGTAGCCGTGCATCGCCTCGACGTGGAGCTCCATCGCCTCGCGCGGACCCTCCGCGACGACCGCGCTGCCCGCCTCGTGGACCTGCATCATGAGGCGCTCGGCGTGCGCGCGTTCGAAGCCGAAGTGCTGCTGGAACACGTAGGTCACGTACGACATGAGGTTCACCGGGTCGTCCCACACCACCGTCTGCCAGCCGTGATCGGGGGCGATGTCCGGTGCTCGGTCGGCGTCGAGCTGCTCCTGCCTCGTGGTCTCCGTGGATGCGATCATCAGCCCCACCCCAGCTCGTGGATGCGATCCTCGCTCAGGCCGTAGAAGTGCGCGATCTCGTGCACGAGCGTGACCCGGATCTCGCGGACGAGCTCGTCCAGGTCGCGGCAGTGATCGAGCAGGTTCTCGCGGAAGAGGATGATCCGATCCGGCTGTTCGCCGTATCCGTAGACGCCGCGCTCGGCGAGTGAGAACCCCTCGTAGACGCCGAGGATGTCGCTGCCGTCCGGCGGCAGATCCTCGACCAGGAAGATGACGTTGTCGAGCTCGGCGAGCATGCCTTCGTGAAGACTGTCGATCCCCTCGGAGACGAGGGCCTCGAACTCCTCAAGAGTGACGCTGAGCATGTTCTCACCCTACACAGCGGGGCGGGGTGCGGCCCGGGATTCGGCTCTGGATTCGGCTCGGGTGCGGGGCCGGTCGCAGGCTCACGCGCTCGCCCGGACGGCCTCGAGCGCCTCGAACGTGCCGAGCACCAGCCCGGCGATGATCACATAGATGAGGCCGATGAAGAGGGCGTACGTGAGACTGAAGCCGACGCAGGCGAGGAGGTTTCCGCGGATCCTGAAATGGGCCGCCGCCTTGCGGGCGAATGCCACCGGATGCCGCACGTCCCAGCTGTTGAGGCGGAGGTACCTGCCGAGGTACATGCCGAAGCCCAGCAGGAGCAGCACCGCGGCGACCGCGATCCAGGACTCCGGGCGGTTGACCGCTGCGACCTCGTCGCCGAAGACGGCGAGCGACACGAAGACGTGCACGAGGAGCACGTTGACGACCGTGTTCACCACTCCCGACATGGCGAGCGTGATCCCGAGGATCAGGTCGTACCAGAGCGGCACCGGATCGTCCTCGTCGCGGTGCGACAGGTTGAGTTCGGTGATGAGATAGCCGGCGTTCGGCAGGAGCAGCAGCCAGACGATGCCGGAGAGGACGAGGGCGGGAGGCGCAAGGCGTCCGTCGATCTGCCCGACCAGCGCGGCGAGGAGCATGCCGAGGATGAGGATCAGGATCGGCAGGACCGAGAGCCAGACGTTCCAGAGCATCGGCCGGTAGAGGCGCGTGCGGTACACCGCTGCGCGGAGCAGGACGAGGGCGATGGCGTAGAGGTTCAGCGCGACGACACCGGCGACGAAGAGCATGCTTCCCAGGCTACCCAGTCCGACCGCGGCGCCTGCACGCGACGCGGAGAAGCTCCCGCTCGCGGCGGTTGGGCGTTGAGGCTCGGGATGGGATATGATCGTGGGGTTGCCTTTCGGGCCCCGGCCCGTTGGACAGCATGGTGGCTATAGCTCAGTTGGTAGAGCACCGGCTTGTGGTGCCGGTGGTCGCGGGTTCAAGTCCCGTTAGCCACCCCAAATGGGAGAGGTTCAAACCTTGAACAAGAGTAAGTGCGCTTGATTCGGTTTGAACCTCTCCCTTATTGATCAGCTCTGCCGCCCCGCTCAAGGGTTATGTTGCAAGGCGTGGTTTGCCAGGCAATTCGGTCAGCCGTTATCGAATGCCAGTGACCGGTTGGATGCGTGAGCCGTTGCGAGCTGGTTGTCAAGTGTCGAGTTTCGTAGAGAGTGAATTGGCCTGGTTTCAGTTCCGATCTTTATATAAGGATGGAACTACGATGCCAAGCAAATACGACCCTGAACTTCGTCAGCGTGCGCTCCGCATGCT